>NZ_JBIAMR010000004.1:0-545152 GCF_042874235.1 Nocardia sp. NPDC004151
ATTTGCCAACGTGGACAGCGCTTTCCAGCTCACGTGTGGAGGGGTGCCGCTTCGCGGCACCCCTCCACACGAACTACTTTCAAAACACGGCCTAGTCCGAGGCGGCTCGCGCGATTGCCAGCACGCCTTCGAGGACGCAGGACAGGCCGAAGGCGAATGTCCGGTCGGGAGTGGGGTCTTCGGCGTCGCGGATGCGGCGGGCGAAGTGGGGATAGTCGCCGGTGGCGATGGCGGTCCGGAGGTAGGGGCCGACCGCCTCCCGCCACTGGTTCTCGGTGAGTCCGGTGCGCCGTTGCGCGCGAATCTCGGACAGTTCCTGGATGGCGGCGCCGGCGACGTAGGACAGCACCGTATCGACGATATTGGCGGCGAGAGTGATGTCGTCGGTGAGCTCCAGGGCCGCGGCCATGGCGATATCGAAGCGGCGCAGGGCATTCGGACCCAGGGCGGGACGGCCGGACAGGACGCGGCCCAGCCAGTGATGGCGGAGCAGGAGATCCCGGAAGTGGTGGGCGACCGCCGCGAGGTCGGCGCGGGCGTCGCCGGTGAGCGCGGGTGGGGGGATTTCGGCCTGGGTGGCATCGATCATGAGGTCCAGTAGTTCGCCGCGGTCGGTGATGTAGCGGTAGAGCGAGGCGGTGCCGGAGCCGAGTTCGGTGGCGATGCGGCGCATGGATACCGCGTCGAGTCCCTCGGCGTCGGCCAGGGTCAGGGCGGTGGCGACGATGCGGTCGACGCTCGGTGCGCGCCGAGCGGGCTCCGGGCGCTGCTTGCTCCAGACCAGCATCGGATTCTCGTTCGTCATCGCGCTCCTGTCCGGGTTCTCGCGCCTCACTGCGGCATTGCGCCCAGCCTAACACTGTGGCTACGGTGTATCCATTACGGCTACGATGTATCCATAAGGAGTCCCGCGCATGACCGAAGACCGAGTTCAGGTCCTGATCGTCGGAGGAGGCACGGTCGGCCTGGCCGCCGCCGTCTTCCTGTCCGGGCACCATGTTCCGACGCTGGTGGTCGAGGCACAGCCCGGCCCGTCACCGCATCCGCGCGCCACCGGGCTGTCGCGGCGAACCATGGAGATGCTGCGCGCCGAAGGGCTCGAAGACGCGGTCGATGCGGTGAGCATCGATATGCGCGCCGGCCTCGGCAAGATCTACGCGCGCACGCTGGCCGAGGCCGAATTCACCGCGACCGACCCCGCGGGCGCGGCGGTTGCCACCTCGCGCACGGACGATTCGAGCCCCGCGCTGGTGCGGGGTCTGTGCCCGCAGCATCGGCTGGACTCGGTGCTGCTGCCCGCGGCGCGGGAACGCGGTGCGGTGGTGCGGTATTCGACGCGGCTGGAATCGTTCACGCAGGACGACGACGGTGTGCACGCGGCGTTGTCCAACGGCTCCGTCGTGCGGGCCGACTATCTGATCGGCGCGGACGGGGCGCGTAGCGATGTCCGTGGCCTGCTCGATATCGGGGTCGAGGGGCCCGGGCCCTTGGGAACGCCCATGATCAGCATGCTGTTTCGCGCTGACCTCACGCCGTATATCGGCGGCCGTTCGTTCGCGACCTGCACCATCGAAAACCCGGACGTCTCAGGCCTGCTGGTCACCGTGGACGGTACCGGCGAGTGGATTCTCCATGTGCCCGCCGATGATTCGGACGGGGGATTCCCCGATGCCCGGTGTGTGGGGCTGATCCGTGCGGCGATCGGTGACCCTGCCCTCGATGTCGAGGTGATCAGCGTGCTGCCCTGGCGGCCGCGTGGACAGCTGGCCGAGCGGTTCCGGTCCGGTCGGGTCTTCCTCGTGGGCGATGCCGCCCACACGGTGCCTCCGCTGGGCGCTTTCGGACTGAATACCGGTGTGGCGGATGCCCACAACCTCGCGTGGAAGATCGCCGCCGTCCACCACGGGTGGGCCGACCCCGGACTTCTGGACAGCTACGAGGCCGAACGGCGGCCGGTCGCCGCGACCACGCTCGAACAAGCCGTGCTGCGGCTGCCTGATCCCCGGCTGCACTGGGAGAACACGCCGGAGATCATCACGGCGCGCCGGCGAGCCGGGGTGCTCAATGCGCCGGTCGTACACGTGGGCTACCGCTACGAATCCACCGCTGTCATCGGATCGAACCCCAGATTGCCTTCCACCGAGGACATTTCGCTGGTCCTGGACGGCACGCCCGGCTCGCGCCTGCCGCATCGATGGGTGCCGCACGACGGAGGCAGGGCGTCGACACTCGATCTGGTCGGCAGGGATCTCACCGTCCTGACCGCCGACGAGGATTGGGCTGATGCCGCGCACACCGCGGCGGATGCACTGTCGATTCCCTTGGCCGTGCATCGAATTCCTGTGACGGACGGCGATTGGACCGATGGCATCGGCTCGCGCCCGGACGGCGTGGTTCTGGTGCGCCCCGACCACGTGATCGCCTGGCGCATGATCGAGCGGCCCCTCGACCCGCGGACCGCCCTGATCGATGCACTGAGTGAAATCCTGTCGCTCGACGGCCGAGCGATGCAGCCGGTCACCGGGGCTGAGTGGGGTTCGGCTCGTGGCGAGGATCGCGTTTCTGGGGTTGGGTCGGATGGGTGCGGGGATGGCGGGGCGCATGATCGCCGCCGGGCATGAGGTGGTGGTCTACAACAGGACCGCCGCCAAGGCCGACGAACTCGTCGCCCAGGGCGCTGCGTTCGCGGCCACGCCCCGCGAGGCCTCCCGGAACGCCGAGGCGATCTTCGCCATGGTGGCCGATGACAAGGCGTCGCGGGCAACGTGGTTGGGGGCCGACGGTGCGCTGGCGGGGGAGTATGCGCCGGGCGCGTTCGCGGTGGAGTTCTCGACCATCTCCCGGCCCTGGGCGCTGGAGCTGGCGAAACATGCCGCCGCCCACGGTCTTCGGTATCTCGACTCCCCGGTTACGGGGCTCCCCGATGCCGCGGCCGCCGGACGACTGACCCTGTTCGTCGGCGCGGCCGCCGCCCACCTCGACGCGGCGCGCCCACTGCTGCGACCACTGTGTACCGACATCGTGCACTTCGGTGATGTCGGTTCGGGCACGAGCTACAAACTGATCCAGAACCTGCTCGGTTCGATTCAGATCGCCGCCACTGCCGAGGCGCTGCGCACCGCGGAGCTCGCGGGTTTGGACCTGGCGGTCGTCGCCGACACCCTCTCGCGTGGCGGTGCGGCCAGTCCGACGGTGATCCGCATGTGCGCAGAGATGGTCGGCGGCGTGCACGACCGCGACATCGCCTTCACCGCGGCGCTGCGGCTGAAGGACACCCGGATCGGGGTCGAACTGGCCGATGCGGTCGGCACTCCCGCGGCCCTGGGGCAGACCGCCGAGCGGATCTTCGAGCGTCTGGTCGCGGCGGGACATGGGGTTCCGGTAGCAACCGCCGAAAATACAACGGATATGCCGTAGCCGCGGTGGACCGAGGCTGACTCAGGGGTTCGGCCTGCGGTGAGTGCCGGTTGCTGGTTGGCTTGGCTCCCAACGCTATTGGTTGGTGCCGGAGGTTGGGTTCGTGGCAACGCGGGTGTTCGCGGATGGGGATTTGGCGCGGCTGCGGGAGTTCCCGGAGATCAGCCGCGAGGAGTTGTTCCGCTACTTCACCCTGTCCTCGGCCGATGCCGCGTTCATCGATCCCGGGCGCGGCCGCGGCCCGGCCGATCGGCTCGGGATCGCCCTCGCGTTGTGCACGCTGCCATGGCTGGGGTTCGTACCCGACCGCGTGGTGACCGCCCCGCCAGTCGCGGTGGCGCGGCTGGCCGAGCAATTGAAGGTCGATCCCACCGAGATCGGTTCCTACGGCCGCCGCGCGCAGACCCGCACCGAGCACCTGCGACTGGTCGCGCGATACCTCGGTTGGCGTTCGGCGGGAACCGTGGAGTTCAAGGAACTCGACGAATTCCTGTTGGCGCGGGCGATGGAACACGATTCCCCGACGCTGCTGTTCCGGCTGGGGTGTGAGTATCTGATCTCGGCGCGGGTGATCCGGCCCGGTCCGGTGAGCATGGTCGAACGCATCGCCCACGCGCGTGAACAGGCCCAGCGAGAGACCTACGACCGCCTGGCCCACGAGTTCACCTCGGCCCGCTGCGCGCAGCTGGACGCGCTGCTGGTCACCGATGCCTCGCTGGGAATCTCGCGGTTGCGGTGGCTGGCGACCGGCCCGGTGGAGGCCTCGGCGGCCGCGGTGCGCGCCGAGGTCGACAAGCTGACGTTCCTGCGCGGCCTGGGCGCTGACCGGCTGGACATGTCGGTGCTGCCAGCCGAGCGGCGCCGGTTCCTGGCGGGCATGGGCCGCCGGCTGACCCCGCAAGCGCTTGAGCGGCGTGATCCGCAGCGCCGGTATCCGATCCTGCTCACCGTGGTTGCCCAGTCCGGCACCGACGTGCTCGACGAGGTAGTCGCGTTGTTCGATCAGGCGATCTCGGCGAAATTCGGTGCCGCCGAACGCAAGATGCAACAGGAGCTGGCCGAGCGCGGCAAATCCGGCGAGGACCGCCAAGCCCTGCTCGATGACCTCCTAGAAATCGTCACCGACCCGGCGGTGGCCGATGAGGAGATCGGCGCGCTGATCCGAGGGGAGAAGATCGGCTGGGAACGCCTGCGCGCCGCGCTCGCCCAGGCCAAGCCGCGCCTTCCACGCGATCACGGGCATCTGGCCGCCCTGGACTCCAGCTACAACTATCTGCGCCAGTTCACCCCGGCGGTGCTAGAGACCGTGGGGTTCGCCGGCGGGACCGCGGCGAGCGAGTTGCTGATCGCGGTCGCGATGCTGCGCGAACTCAACGCCACCGGGCGGCGCAAGGTCTTCGACGACGCCCCGACCGGGTTCGTGCCGACGAAATGGCGCGGCTACCTCGATCAAGCCCGAAAGGCCGGTAGCGCCACAGCCTATCGGCACTACTGGGAGTTGTGCGTCCTATTCGGGTTGCGGGACGGGCTTCGAAGCGGGGATGTGTTCGTGCCCGGCTCGCGCCGCTACGCCGACCCCACCACCTACCTGCTCACCGCCGATCAGTGGGAACCGCAACGGGAGGAGTTCTGCCGCCTGGTCGGCCGGGCGGCAGATCCCGGCGTCGCTCTGGCGGCCGTGGTCGCCGAGTTGCACGCCGCGCTCGGCGAGCTGGAGACCGTGCTGGCCGGCGGTGAGGGGCCGGTGCGCCTGGACGGCGAGTCCGGGGATCTGATCATCTCGCCGCTGACCGCGGAAGATGTGCCGGCCGAGGCGGTCTCGCTCAAGGCCGAGCTGACCGAGATGCTGCCGTTCGCGCCGATCGTGTCGTTGCTGATCGAGCTGGACAAGCGCACCGGCTACCTGGACCGCTTCACCCACCGCGGCGGCCAATCCACCCGTAGCCCCGAACTCAAACGCAACCTGATCGCGGTGCTGCTCGCGCACTCGACGAACCTGGGATTGACGCGGATGGCCGAGGCCTGCGGCATCACCTACGACATCCTGTCCTGGACCAACGACTGGTATGTGCGCGAGGAGACCCTGCGCGCAGCGAATATGGTGCTGATCGACTACCACCAGCGCCTACCCCTGACCTCGGTATTCGGGGCAGGAACCCTGTCTTCCAGTGACGGGCAGCGCTTCCCGACACGCGGCAAGTCGACCACGGCGCGGCCGATGAGCCGATATTTCGCCGAGCAGGGCCTATCGACCTACACCCACGTCACCGACACCCACGCCACCTACGGCACCAAAGTCATCGTCGCCACCAAACGCGAAGCCCACTACGTGCTCGACGAGATCTTGGGCAACGCCACGGATCTGCCGATCACCGAGCACGCCACCGACACCCACGGGGTCACCCTGGTCAACTTCGGGCTGTTCGACCTGCTGGGGATGCAGCTCTCGCCGCGGATTCGGGACCTGGGCCGGATCACCTTGTACCGGTGCGAGCCCCGCGCCGCCGCCGAAGCGAGGTTCGAGCTGGTTGGGCCGTTGCTGACCCGCAAACTGAACCTGGAGTTGATCGCCGGGCACTGGGACGATCTGCTCCGGTTGGCTGGGTCGTTGAAGTTCGGGCACGCCACCGCTTCTCTGCTGGTCGGCAAGCTCTCGGCGTCGGGCCGGCAGAACACCCTGGCTGCGGCGCTCAAGGAGTACGGGGCGTTGCGCCGCACGATCTATGCCGCGAAATACCTCTCCGATCCGGACTATCGGCGCAAGATCTCTCGACAGCTCAACAAGGGCGAATCGCTGCACGCGCTGCGCCGCGACCTGCTGTACGCCCACGAGGGCATGATCCGGGCGCGACACCTCGAGCAGCAGGCCGAACAAGCCTGGTGCCTGACATTGGCCACGAACGCCGTGATCGCTTGGACCACAGAGTATTACGGGCTGGCCGTGGAGCAGATGCGCCGGGCCGGGCAGCGCATCGACGACGAGGTCCTGGCCCACATCTCCCCGGCGCACAGCGCCAACATCAACTTCTTCGGCGCCATCGAAGTAGATATCGACGCCGAACTCGCCCAGCTCGGGCCGACCGGATACCGACCGTTGCGCGTCACCGACACCTTGTTCTGATCGCCGGGTGGTTGCAACGGCGCATCGGTCGCTCCTGCTCGGCCTCGACCCCGGCTTATCGCGAAACCGAATCCAGGTCGGGCGGAATTTCCGGCATCGAGGTGGCCAGGCTGGACAGGACCTGTGCGACGAGTTCGATCAGTGATTCCCGGGTCAGTGGCAACCGGTCGTCGAGCCAGGCCAGGACCAGTTCGCCCGCACCGGCGGCGACGAGCAACGTCGTGGCCTGAAGAACATCGTCGTGGTTACCGGACACGCCGACGACGCGGGCCTGCTGGGCGATCAGGGTGGAGAGCCCGCCGAGCAGGCTGGTCCGCAATTCGCGCAGCGGCGGCGCGTCGCTGAACATCAGCCGGCCTATGCGGGGGTCCTCGGTGGCAGCTTCGATGTAGACCCGTGCGGCGGCGCGGGATTGGTCGGTGAGGTTGTACGGCGCGTCGGTGATCGCTTCGACGGCCCGGATGGCGAGCGTTGCGGAGATCTCGCCGTAGACCGATCGGACGAGGTCGGGCAGGTCGTCGAAGGATTCATAGAAGAACATCGGGCTGGTCCGCGCGGCGGCGCAGATACGCCGGACGGTGGTGTTTTCCCAGCCGATCGTGCCGAGCAGCTCGAGCGCGGCGTCGCGCATGCGCCGTTCCCGGTCGGCGCGCCGTTGCTCGGCGCTGGCCCCGGCGTAGGTCCCACTGGCTTGTCTCGGCACCCGGCAAGTCTGGCACACAATTCAGATACATGGGTTTCTAGACTCCAACGTTTCTGATTTACTCGTGGCATGACGTCAACGCCGACGAGCACGCCCTCCCGCACCGAGCGCGTGCCCCACCCTGATCTGTTCCGGCAGTTCCCGCTGAGCCTTGCCCGCCGCGCCCTGCCGAACGACCCGCGGCCCACCCGAGCCCAATACGCGCACTACCTGACGCTGACCCGCGTCGGTGATCCACCCGCGGACAACCTGGTCACCTGGATTCAGACCCAGAGCGGCGGGCAAGGGCGACGGCTGTTCGAGCAGGCCGTCGAGCACGGCATCGAATCGATCGACAACCCGCCGGCGGAGCTGGTCGAATTCTTCGAGGCGATGGAAGCAATGCCGGTCTGGCTGGACCGCGACCGGATCGACATCGCCCAGCGTGCGACGTCGCGGCTGCCGATCTGGAACGTCATCAGTTTCTTGTACCTGGGGTTCGCGATGTCCTACCTGAGTTCCCCGGCCAACCAGGTCCTGATCCGCACCGCCGATCTCCACAAGCGCGCGCCCCGGCGCATCGTGGAAACGGCCGTGTGGTGGATGGAGGTGACCAAGCCCGGCGGCCTGGACCGCTACAGCGTCGGATTCACCTCGACCGCGCGGGTGCGACTCACCCACGCCTACATGCGTGCCGGGATGAAGAAACATCCCGAATGGGACTCCGAGTCCTGGGGTGATCCGGTCAACCAGGCCCAGAAGGCCTGCGAGTACACGCCTGCGACGACGGTCGCGTCGGCACCTGCCGCAGCCTGTGCCGGCAAGGTCACCGTATAGATCATGAAGTCCTCACTCGGGAATCAGGTGATGGTCAGCGCGCTGGAAGGGCCGCCACTGAGGGTCGAAGTCCAAGCCGAGGCGGAGGTCGAAGTGTCCTGCACCTCGACCGTGAAGAGGTCGGTCGCCGAGATCGCGACCACCGCGCCGACCTGCGCCGGGCTGGTGGTGGCTTCCGTGGCCCGCTGAATTATGGACCTTGGTCGCGCCAGAGTGGCGGCACTTCCCCGAGGCGGCAACTGTCACGACTCGTCCGGGGACGGGTCGCCCGATGGGGACTGCTGATGGCGATCTCGGCTGGGACGAGAAAGAGGGGAATGGTCCCGTCTCTCACTCCTCGTCGAACTTTGGTTCATCCTTCCATGCTTGATACTCTGGGCTTACAAGTTTCAGACTGACTGCGTGATCGCTGAGTCTTATAAAAAGAACGACTTTGGGAAGGTCCCATCTAATCACCGCCTGTTCATCGGTGAGCATCCCTGTGGGTGCGCCAAGAACCTCAATGAGGGCTTCGGGGAGCTCAGCGAATCCGGCGAGTAGGGCTCTGCGCTGCTCATTGGATTCTACGGGCATATCGGATATGCGCGTAGAGATGTAGTTTACCGTGCGCTTCTGCCAATAGACATCGGCCGCCGGGTGGCTGATCGGGAGGTTGGTATGGATTTCCGCTCCGTATTCGCCTCGGCTGGCCACTTCCCATCCCAGTGTGGAGCAGAAGCGTTCGATATCTTCGACGTACCAGGTCCAGTCGAATTCTGCCGCTGTGCGGGCAATTCTGGTGGCTCCGTCGATGTCGACGTGCATGGGCAGATACTTCCTTCTGTTCAGCGGTAGGTTGACGTGGCCTCACGAGGGCGATGACCTCAGCCCTCGCGGGAGCAGGTGTTGCTTGCGTCACCTGACGTGGGCACCATAGGCCATCACGCGGGCGTTCTCTCGATTGATCGTCGTGGATGATGGGGGGCGCGTAGTGATGTTGACAGCGAGTGACTGGTTGATCGACTTGTCGGGGTTGTTTCTGCCCAGCGGGAAAGAGGGCGACCCGAGAAGCGGGAGTGTCAGGGCAGACAGGCTGGCCAACGCTGCAGTAACGCTCGACCCGACCAGGTCGCTGATCCCTGATACGGTAGCGGTATCGGAGACCATGGCTGCGATCGGTGTGGCACCGGCAGTTGGTGGCGGTGTTGTGCCCGGTCCGGCGGTGGGTGGTTTGAGCCTGAATTCCCCCGCTTCGCCCGGGTCGAACTCGTACGCAGTGATCTTATGAGTTCCTGGCGCGGTGTGAACCAGTCGATAATGTAGTGGAGTCTCACCGTTGAGCAGCTTTTCGGCAAGTTCCGGGTTGTACTCTTTGAGCGCTTGCAGTGCTTTGGAACCATCACGGAATTCATCCTGAGCGTACGGTAGAGTGCCTTGCTCAACCTTGATCTTTTCACCATTCCAAGAGACAGCGCGGGAACTGAGACTGTCCGGTTTGTCACCTCCTTTTAGTTCGAGATCGACGACTTCTTCGTTACCATTCTCGCCGGTGATGATGCCCAGTCGGTCGACATCGTTGGGCCCGGATCCTCGATAGATGATCTTGATATTCTGTTGATCTGCGTAATAGTCGCCGCCGATTTCACCTCTAATTTCCGAAAGCTGACTGACTGTTCCTTTCTCCACGCTCAGGGTATCTGCAAGGTTCTCCAGTCTTTTAAGATCGGCTTGATCATATCCCCTATTCGGATTTCCGAGATATTCGAGTGTACTCTCAAGTGACGATCTCGAGAGGTCGTCGACCCCGACTGCGCGGGTCTTTCCGCCGCCGATGTCGATCCTGAAGTCTTTGTCGTTGAGAAAGTCTTTGAGTTTCGTTTCTGCCGCATCACGTGCGGGTTTCGCTGCAAGTTGGGCATCGTCGACCATGTTGAGTTTCCACAACATCTGGTCGACTTCTGGGTTTTCGGGGTCGCCGATAGGCAGGGAAGTGCCGTCGAGGAGTTTTCCCCGCATTTGGATATCGGTGGGAGCTTTGGCCCAGTCTGGCATGGTGATCGTGCCATTGCCTGGGATCCCGTTCCAGCGGGGGCGGTACCATTGGCCGTCGCTGCGTGGTGCGATCCCGACGGGCCAATGATCTTTGGGGGTGTCTTCTGGGGCGCCGTACCAAGGTTTTGCGTCCTTTGGCCCGTACCACCGCGGTTCTGTATCGCTTTTCGTGATGCCGTGGTCTTCGAGCCACTGCTGCAGTTTGTTCTTGTCGTAGGGATTGAGTTGCGTCTGGTGAGGTGTTCCCGGCCCCCACCCCGATGGCTTCCTGCCGAAAGGCCACAGGCTGGAGTCAGCCTTATCGCCCACTCCGGTGATCGCCTCGCCGATACCTTCCCAAGCCCTGCCGATCCCTTCCCACACCTTGCCGATCCCTGCCGGGTCGAATGATCCTTGACCCCAGCGAGTTTTTGGCCCTGCAGGGATAACGTCGGTTGCGTCGGGCCCGGTCATCGTGCCCCGTGGCCGGGGAATATTGGCGTCGTCTGTCGGGAATCCGCCCTCCGGCCAGGTCAGCTTCGGGTTGTCGGCGTTCCGAGGCAGTTCGAGGAATGGTTTGCCTGTATTGGGGTCATAGAGGGTGGGGTGGGGGCCTCCGTCCCGCGGGTGGTAAAGGCCCGCACCGCCATTCGCGGTTTCGCCGGCATGGTCGAGGCCGGAGATTGCCGGTGCGATCTCGTGGGCCGCGCCGTCCATAGCCCACGCGTCGATTCTGTCGAGGGCCCACACGCCGGCCTTACCCAGGCCACCGAGTATCGGTTTGAAGACGGCACTGGGGACGAAGGTCAGGAGCGTATTGGCTCCTCCCCACGCGGCTTGGCCCCAATCACCGTGGTCGATGCCTTCGTCGAGGTCGCCGAGACCGGTGAAGTCACGGAGGGTATTGCGGAAGTCGCCCATGTTGTACTGGTGTGGGCTCTGCGCATGAACAGCCGAGAGAACTTCCCTGCGCATTAAGTATGCCCGGCAGCTCCAAATGCTGCCGGGCATAGTCGAGAACTAATCATCGATTCGTCGTCGGTCGATGATCATATAAAGAATCGAACTAGAACTTCCAGATACGGGTCGTCTGCTCAGGAATATCTAGTCGACGTTGATGATCAGGGTTAACGATCGATACTTCCAGAGCTTTCAATCCAGCAGTCAGGAAGACTACGACATTCGGAAACTGCCAACCAGAACGTGGCACTTCTCCGATCACTTCCCGCGAGGGAGGGCCGAAATATTCGACAAGTTGTGCGTGGATCTCCTCGAAACCATCGGCGATTGCGCAACTGACTATGTCATCGAGCGTCTCGGCAATATCTGAGACCCACACAGTGATCTCTCGGACACCGGCCGCATCGATGATAGCGTTCGCCTTGGGCCAGTTCACATGGAGTCCGGTGTCAAGGGTAGCTCCCCGCGGGCGACGTTCGGATACCTCCCAGTCGAGCGTCTCACTAAAGCGTTCCAGATCGGCGACCGCCCAACTCCAGTCGAAACCCGCGGCAGCCCTTACGATTTTCACCGCAGCGTCAATATCGGCGCGCATTTCCGGGTGGTACTCCCTCTCGATTGCGGTTCACCTGAGTTCTGCGAACACCGGGATTACTATGGGTCTTGGTCTGGAGGCTCGATCAAACCAAGCGGTCGAGCATCGCAGAGCCTCGAGTCTGCCCATCCTCAGCAGCGAACAGTCAGCGGCACAGGTGGAACAAAATGCTCTAGAGCTTCGCGGACTCGAACGGGTATCGAGGTTCCAGCCATCGACCGCCTTCGAAGTCGTATCTCTTCGCAGATCATGCTCGCGCCCGGCGCCGGACCGGGTCCTCCTGCGGCCACACGTTATCAGTCGATCAGTGCACGGCGCTGCTCCCAGAGCTTCGCCTTGGCGAAGGCCTCATGGACTACTTGGGCAGCACCTCCGCTGACGTGGTCATCCCGACGGTTGCCCAGATCAGAGCGCACTCACACCTGCGCTCCAATCCAGCGGCCATGGCCCGCACCCTGACTGACGGCTACCACAGCGACGGACTGCGGCTACTTGGCGCATACAAGGTGGCGCAGAGGATTCTGGTGGCGGCGGGCCTGCCAGATCCGAGTCGAGTCGACCAAGGGTTGATCGCCGCGACGGTGGCAGAACAATCACGGCGCGCCCCTTCCCCTACCTCCGCCGCGCCTATACGCACCGAGATCGATGCACGCTCACCCCAGTCTTCCGAGCCATCCCCCACCCAGGGACTGTGAGAAGTACTGCAAATCAGCGCAAACCGATGCGCCCATCGATACTCGGACAGTGGCCGGCGTCTTCGACGGTCACGTCGCGTAGGCTGCGCGCGCTGGAATACGGCACGATAAGCCAGATGACCACGGAGGGCATCCAGAGCGAGTCGAGTCGGCGAGACATCGAGGGAGAGCGGGAGATCAAGCGACGGATCGACGTTTCTTCGTCGCCGGGTGAGCCTTTCGAGTCTGCGCTTTGAGGCCGGCCGCATCGACGGAGTGCGGCACGCCTGACCTCGCCTCTGGAGAATCGATCCTGGAGCTGGTGCTTGCCTCCCACTACACCGCCAGCGACAACCCGAACTGATGTGAAGCCCTCGAGGGAATCGAATGTACGAGTATGAAATTCGGAAGGTCACGGCTGCCATCCGGGCGACGCGATCCTGCCTGGAGCCCGCCCCACCCCTTCTTTTCCGCCGTCGAATCCTGGACCGCAACACCCACCGCGTCTACCAGTCGCTCATCCTGGCCCGAGACGTCACTCTGACCGTCAACGACGCCGGAATCCATACCGGCGCAGCACTATCAGCGATCATCGCTGCGGGCAACGCACTCGCGCGGCCCCTCGGACACCCGCTCGTGACTCGCGAGCTGTACGCCGCAGCCGCCGAACGCGCCACAGGCACCTCCGTCGTGCCCACCGACTCCTACAGCCCTGACACCATCGAGCTCCTGCAGAGCATCACCCACCTGGGCGGCAGCATCAAGACCGCCGCGGAACACCTGGCCGTACACCGCGACACACCCAACGACCTCGGGATCGCATTGCGCGCCACGACGAACTTCGTCCGCGAATTCACTCGCAGCTACGCCGCCCTCACCCAGCCCTCCACCTAACCCGCGCGAAGTTCCGCCCAGGGCCCGATACCCGTCGATTACCGGCGCGGCGACCAACAACGCCACCATCAGCGTTCGGCAACTGCAGAACGGGTCGCCCGTCGCGACGCTCGGCACGCTGACGCTCGGTGCCGGTACGAACCTGGGGGCCGAGAAGTCGGTGCCGATCCCCGTCGGCGCACAGCCGATTCTGCGTCCGGGAGATGTTCTCGACATCGTGATGCACCAGAACGGGACCGGCCAAGCCCTCCCCGCCGGTCTCATGGTCTCGATCTTCATCAGCTGACCGAAAAGCACACCGCCCGCGTCGTCTCCGGACGACGCGGGGTCGCTGACCATGCTGCCGTTCGTGATGATGAACTCGGTCCTGCCGATGACTGAGGGAGTCTGGCAGAACCGCACCGAACGGGAAGCGATCTATCACTTCTACCGGTACCTCGGTCATCTCATGGGCATCGAGGACGCACTGCTGTGCGCCGACTTCCCCGACCTGACCCGCGCCACGTGGCTGGCCGCGCTCAACGAGATCCGCCTCGACGAGGAAGGGCCCCAACTCGCCGCCGCCGCGCTCGACGCCTACGGCGACATCGTCGGCGGCTTCTTCGGGAAGCGGCTCGCACCCTTCGCCCGGCCTGTGGTGATGCAGTACGCCGCTTCCCGAACGCGGCTGATGCTGGGCCGCAAGTACGCCGACGGTCTGGGGCTGCCGCCCCTGCACCCGGCCATCGCACTGGCCGTCCCGCTGTTCGCTCTGACGGTAGGAGTCGAACTCGCCCGCATCCTCGTCCCCGGCGGCAACCGGATCTCGGCCGCGGTGCACAAGAGAAGCGTCGAGTCGGCGCTGCGGGCGGCCGCGCGCAACGTCCGCGCCGACCTGACCCACCGCCGCGAACAGGTCGGGCGATCACGCGGCGCCACCGAGGAATCCGCGACGGCCCGCCCGGCCTGACCACACAACCGGCCGGCACCGTCCGCGTGCCGCCTCGATACTTCCTAATTCCGTTTCAGCACAGAGATTTTCGATGACCCCTTACCGTTCGGCGTGGCTCGACGACGACCTGGATGCCCTGCGTGAGCTGGCTCGTGACTTCTGCGAGAAGCACATTCTCCCCAACCGTGAGAAATACATCGACCAGCATCACGTCGACCGCGATCTGTGGCACGCCGCCGGTGAACTCGGGCTGCTGTGCATGTCGATCCCGGAGCAATACGGCGGCGGGGGCGGCAGTTTCGCGCACGAGGCGGTGCTGTGTGAGGAGCAGGCCCGCATCGGCGACACCTCGTGGGGGGCGGGTCTGCACAACGGGATCGTCGCGCACTACCTGCTCGCCTACGGCACCGAGGACCAGAAACGCCACTGGCTGCCGAAGATGGCCAGCGGTGAGGTGGTCGGCGCGATCGCGATGACGGAACCGGGCACCGGCTCGGATCTGCAGAACATCAAAACCACCGCGATCCGCGACGGCGAGCACTACGTCGTGAACGGCTCGAAGACCTTCATCACCAACGGTCAGCAGGCCGACCTGATCATCGTCGTCGCGAAAACCGATCCCGCCCAGGGCGCGGCCGGTATCTCGCTGGTGCTCGTCGAGGGCGACAGGGACGGCTTCCGGCGCGGGCGGGCGCTGGACAAGCTCGGCCAGCGTGGGCAGGACACCTCCGAACTATTCTTCGACGAGGTCGCCATCCCCGCCGCGAACCTGCTCGGCACCGCCGAAGGCCAGGGCTTCGTCCAGCTCATGCAGCAACTACCGCAGGAACGGCTGCTGCTGGCGATCGGCGCGGTGCAGTCGATGGAGACCGCCCTCGAACACACCCTGCGATACACCAAGGCGCGCAACGCTTTCGGCAAGCCCGTCTTCGCATTCCAGAACACCAAGTTCACCCTCGCCCAAGCAGCGACCGATGCCCGTGTCGCCCGGGTCTTCCTCGACGACTGCATCGCCCGCCACCTGCGGGGTGACCTCGACATCCCCACCGTCGCCATGGCCAAACTCTGGACCACCGACCGCGCCATGCTCGTCCTCGACGACTGCCTTCAACTGCACGGCGGCTACGGCTACATGACCGAATACCCGATCTCACGCATGTGGGCCGACGCCCGCGTCCAGAAGATCTACGGCGGCACCAACGAAATCATGAAGGAGATCATCGCCCGCAGCCTGTAGTCGTCATCCACCCGTCCGGAACCTGTTACCCCGGATAATGGGCTGTTATCCGGGGTAACATCGAAACCGGCCTGCGGCGATCCCGCCACGGCGATGCGCGAAGAGGCCCCGTTATCCGGGGCAAACGGATGGCGGTGGCGATGGCCGGCACGGCGACCCGGATCCGCGCGGTTCCTCCCCGCACGGTGCGGGCCGCCGCGCAGGCGTTCCTGGACACGATCGGCTCACCGAACACCCGCCGCGCCTACACCATCGCGGTCGTCAAGACCGCCGACCGGCTCGACAGCTTCGGCCCGGACGGGCTACTTGCCCCCAGCCGCCCCCTGGCCGAGGTGACCGATGCCGAGATCGGCGCCGCTCTGGAGGCGCTATGGGGCGAGGCTGCGGTGAACACCTGGAACGCGCGCCGGGCCGCGGTCGGCAAATGGCTGTCCTGGTGCGCCGAACAAGGCTGGGACGCACCGAGACTGCCCGCCTCGGCCGCGCGGTCGACCCCGCCGGATTCCCAGACCCCGGTGCGTTCGCGCACCGCGATCGACCGGCTCATCGGCCGCCGCGAGGTCCATGTGCGGGAGAAGACGCTGTGGCGGATGCTGTACGAAACCTGCGCCCGCGCAGAGGAACTGCTGCAGGCCAACATCGAAGACCTGGACCTGGCCGGCCGATCCTGCCCGGTGAAGTCCAAGGGCGCCAAGCCGCGCACCCGTCGCCGCGGCGCCGCTCACCACGAACACGTCCTGGAGACCGTGTACTGGGGTGCCGGCACCGCCCGGCTGCTGCCCCGGCTCATCAAGGACCGGACCGCGGGCCCGCTGTTCGTCACTCACCGGCGGCCCGGGCCCGGCAAGTACCTCGCCGACCGGGATGTGTGCCCTGACACCGGGCTGGCCCGGCTGTCCTACGACCAGGCCCGCGACCTACTCGACGCCGCCACCGCCACCGACGGGCCCGGAACCGGGTGGGACCTGCACGAACTCCGCCACTCCGGCCTGACACACCTCGGGGAATCCGGTGCCAGCCTGCTCGAACTGATGGCGAAATCCCGGCACCGTAAAGCCGAGAACCTGCGCCGCTACTTCACACCATCACCGCAGGCGATGCGTGACCTGACCGCATTGCTCGGTCCGGGAGCCGACCGCCAGCGCTGAGCTGCGGCTTTTCCATATCCGTTGTTTTTTCGGCGGTTGCTACCGGAACCCCGACATGGCGATCTGTCCGAAACCAAACTCATCGACCTGCTCAGAGGTCCTGCCATGGGATGACTTCCGGGCCTGTCAATACCTCGGAGGTCGGACAGGGAATCCGGGGCCGCGGTGGATGTGTCGGAGGCGCTGCCGGAAATAGCGTGAGGGCATGTCCGAACAGCTCGAAACCCAGGTAGCCGGTGTGACGCAAAGGCAGCGCATCGGGGTGGTCGACAGCCTGCGCGGGTTCGCGCTGTTCGGGATTCTGGTCACCAATACCGTGGTGGCGACCATGCTCTGGTCGTCGCCGGGCGCGGGCGCCGATCCGCAGCCGATGTTCGACGGCACGCTGGACCGGTTCGTCTACGGGCTGATCGACGGGTTCTTCCTCGGCAAGTTCTATCTGCTGTTCGCGTTCCTGTTCGGGTACTCGTTCACCTTGCAGATCGCGGCCGCCGGGCGTGCGGGCGTCGCGGCCACGCCCCGGCTGTTGCGACGCTGCCTCGCGCTGTTCCTGATCGGTCTGGCGCATCTGCTGCTGTTGTGGATCGGCGACATCCTCACCCTGTACGCCGCCCTGTGCCTGATCCTGGTGGCGCTGCGCTGGATTCGGCCGCGCCCGGCCCTGATCACCGGCCTGGTGCTGTATTTCGCGTTCGCGTCGCTGGCGTTCCTCCCGGGCAACGGGGGACTGGCCGGGCTGGGCGAGGTGTTCGACTTGCAGCGGATGCATGATGGCTACACCGGCAATGTCGGTGACACGCTGCGCGCTCAGCTGGAGTTCGGCCCGAAGTTCATGATCTTCACCTGGATCGGTCAGGGCCTGCCGGCGCTGGGGATTTTCCTCGTCGGCTTGGCGGCCGGCAAGCGCCGCGTGTTCGAGGACGCGGACTGGACGACCCGGTGGCTGCCCCGGGCGCTGGCGGTGGGATGCGGTGTGGGACTGCCCGTTTCCGCCGTCACAGTGACGTTGATGACGCTCCACGGGGAACTCCCGTCGTTCTGGTACGGGGTGCAGGAACTCGCGGATCCGTTGCTGACACTCGGATACGCGGCGGGCATCGTGTGGCTGGCCCGCTACCGGTGGGCCGGCGCGGTGGGCTGGCTCGCACCCGCCGGGCGGATGGCGGCGACCAACTACATCGGGCAGTCGGTGGTCCTGATGCTCATCTACACCGGATACGGCCTGGCACTGGCCGATCGCGTGCCTCCGGTCGTGGTCGTCGTGATCGCGGTTGCCACGTATCTGGCGCAGATCCGGCTGAGCGCCTGGTGGTTGCGGGCTCATCCGTACGGCCCGGTGGAGTGGCTGCTGCGCACGGCGACCTACCTGTCGATCCCCGTCTGGCGGAAACCGACAGCGTAGGCGCGCTGTTCAGGGCAGGTCGTAGGCCGTGGCGTGTCGCGGCTGGTACAGGCCGATCTGGCCCGCGCCCGGCACCTTCAGCATGGTGAGCAGGCCCCACCCGGCATCGGTGACGTCCGGGGTGAATTCGACGCCCTTCGACCGCAGGTCGGCCACGGTGGCGTTCAGGTCGTCGCACATGAGGTACAGCTCCGCCTTGCCGCTGTCGGGGACCTGCGCGGGATGCACGGCGAGTTCGGCGGGCGGCGACTTGAAGATGAGCCACCCGTTGTTCGCGTCGACATGGGCCAGGCCGAGGACGTCACGGAAGAAGGCCCGTGCCGCGTCGGCGTCCTCGGCGTAGAGGATGGTGTGCGCACCGGTGATCATGTGCCGACGCTAACAGCGCCCGGCCGCTCCAGCGCGCAGGTGCGCCGTCAGGATGTCGCCCAGTTGCGCGGCGAATTCGACGGCCTCGGTGCGCATCCCATTGTGGGCGCCGGGGAACTCGGTGACCTCGGCCCCCAGTCGGCGAGCGATCTCGACGGCGGGACGGTACGGCAGGCAGCCCTTCGTCTCACGCCCGGCGGCTATGACCAGTCGATCGGCCACGGGGGTGAGCGCCGCGAAATCGGGCAGGTACGAGGTGAATTCCCGCAGCTCGTGTTCGAGCATCAGCGGGCCGTTGGCGGCCAGTCGCGCCCACATCTCGGCGGCGCGCGGCGCCAGTTCGTCGGGCAGCGGGGACGGCTTCATCGCATTGCCGATGCCCGCCAGGAAGCGCACCGACGCCGGGCCGGGGCCTTCGGTGCGGAACAGCGTGTAGACCTCCTCGATCATGGCGCGCTGTTCGGCGGCGTCGGGAAGTACGGCGAAGCATGGTGGTTCGTGCGCGATCAGCAGCGACACCTGCTCCGGATGCCGGGCCAGCAGATCGAGTCCGACGATCGCGCCATTGCTGGCGCCGACGACGAGCGCGGGCTCAGCGGTGAGGTGGGTCAGCAGCCGGTGGACGTCGTCGCTCTGCACGCCGACCCGCTGCGTCTGCGGCGGACCGTCGAGGACACTGCGCGAATAGCCGCGCTGGTCCAGCGAAGCCACCGTGAACCGGTCCTCGAGCAGCTCGGCGATCGGGTCCACCGAGGCCGCGTCGCCACCGCCGCCGGGCAGGAACAGCACGAGCGGGCCGCTGCCGCGTACCTCGTAGTAGATGGTCGCGCCCGGTACCGGTAGCGTCTCGGATCTCATTGCGGGGTCTCCTGTTTCGATGTCGGCCACTGGGTCAGCAGCAGATGCAGGGCGTCGAGGATGCGCGCCCAGGACCCGTCGGTCTCACGGGAGTGGTTGAAGCCGCCGACGGTCTCGAGCGTCGCGAAACCGTGGAAGGTGCTGCGCAGCAGCCGGCCCGCGTCGATGAGCTCGGCGCCGTCGAGGTCGTAGCCGCGCAGCAAAGCCTCGGTGAGTTGCACGCTGCGGACGGCCCCGGGAGCGTCGGCGATGGCCTCGATGTCGAGCTTGCGCTGGGTCGCGTCGTAGCGGCCGGGGTGTTCGCGGGCGTAGTCGCGGTAGGCGTTCGCGAAGGCGATCAGCGCGTCGCGGCCGGCGCGCCCCTGGACCGCCACGCCGATCCGGTCGGTCATCTCGACCGCCGCCTGCAAGGCGATGCGAGTACGCAGATCCTGCAGATTCCGGACGTGGGAGTAGAGGCTCGGATCCTTCACCCCGAAATGCTTGGCGACCGCGGCCAACGTCACGTTGTCGAACCCGACGGCATCGGCCATCTCGGCGGCCGCCTGCGTGATGCGTTCGGCGTTCAGACCCACCCGCGGCGACATCAACCCACTCCCTCCTAAGTTCATTAGGTTTACGCCTAATATACCTAGGTTTGGTGGCGGTCCAAAACCCGGCGAACGCCGCGCGAAGTCGCGAACGTCCTCACGGGCCGGGCTCACTCGTTCCGCTACCGCCCGCGCAGTCCCTCGAATGCCAGGGATATCGCGCGATGTCGGGCGGTCTCGTCCCAGCCGTAGTGCTCGGCCGCTGCGCTCAGCCCGTACAGGGTCATCAGGAGGTCGGGCGGTTCCAGGTCGGATCGGATTGTGCCGGAGCGTTGTTCGGCGGTGAGCAGGTCGGTGAGGGTCGCGCGGAGGTCGGCGGCGATGGCCTGGAGGGCGGGGGGCTTGTCCGAGGCGGGGGTGGAGGTTGTGGCGCCGAGGTGCTTCTTGACCGTGGCCTCGGCGACTATCCAGTCGGCGACCTCGAACAAGGCGAGCGAATCGGGCTGGGCGGCACGGGTTCGCGCCTGGCCGGCCAGTCGTCGCATGCGTTCAGTGACGATCGCGTCGACCAGATCCCGCTTGTTCGGGAAGTGGCGGTAGATGGTGCCGACACCGACGCCCGCGGTGCGAGCCACCTCCTCGATGGGGACGTCGACTCCGTATGCGGCGAAGACGGATTCGGCGGCATCGAGCACCCGGACGCGGTTGCGCTGGGCGTCGGCGCGCAGGACGCGTTCGCCGGTCATGACGGCGTTCCATTGACAAGCGGAATCAGTATTCCGTATTTTCCAAGCGGAATCATGATTCCGATTCTATCCATCTCGGGGAGGACATGATCATGTACAGGACCTTGGGGCGTTCCGGATTGAAGGTTTCGCCGATCAGCTTGGGCGCCATGAACTTCGGGGACTCGGCGTGGTTCGCCAGTTGTGATGCGGCGCAGGCTCGGCGGATCATCGATCGGTTCCTCGATGCTGGGCACAACACCATCGATACGGCGGATGCCTATACCGGCGGGGAGTCGGAGCAGGTGATCGGGCGGGCGCTGCGTGGGCGTCGCGACCAGGTCGCGGTATCGACGAAAGCGTTTCTGCCGCAGGGGGACGGGCCCAATCAGCGCGGGCTGTCACGGGCGCATCTGACGAGGGCGCTCGAGGCGAGTCTGCGGCGACTGGAGACCGATTACCTCGACCTCTACTACTGCCATCAGTGGGACGCCGGGACGCCGATCGAGGAGACGATGGCCACGCTCGACGGGTTCGTCCGGTCCGGCAAGGTTCGCTACCTCGGCTGCTCCAACTTCACCGCGGCGCAGATCGTGGAATCGCAGTGGGCCGCACAGCGGGTGGGCGGGACGCCGTTCACGGCGCTGCAAGCGCAGTACTCGCTCGTCGCTCGTGCGATCGAGGCGGAGATCCTGCCCACGTGTGAGCGCCACGGGCTGGGCGTCACGGCCTGGAGCCCGCTGGGCTCAGGGGTGCTGACCGGTCGGTACCGGGATACGAGTCCCGCGGCCGACAGCCGACTGGGCCGGTTGCTCGCCTCAGCGGCGCCGACGGCACAGCGTTGGGCGGGAGATCTGCTCACCGACCGGAACCTCGGTATCGCCGGTGAAGTAGCGCGGATCGCATCGGATCTGGGCACGACATCCGTCGCCGTCGCGCTCGCATGGGCCCGTAGCCGACCGGACATCTCGTCGATCCTGATCGGGCCGCGCACCCTCGAACAGCTCGAGGACAACCTCACCGCGATCGAACTGCCCGTGGATATCACCGAGCGCCTCGAAGCGCTGTCCGCTCCCAGCAACACACCGGTCAACGGAATGTTCGGCAACGCGAGCTGAATCCGGCCGACCCGGTCATCCGACGGGCGAAGACGCAAGCCGCTCCGGCGTGCAGCCACAGGTTTCGCCGAGGCTGAGGTGGACGCCGAAGGGCGACGGGGGAGCGCTGGGGGAGTTCGTGTTTCCGGCTGCGTCGAGGACGCGGGACAGGGCCGTGCGGGCGATGTCGTCGATCGGCTGCTGGACGGTGGTGAGGATCAACGGGGCGTATGTGTTCGCGGCGTCGGCGTCGTAGCCGACGACGGCGACGTCCTCGGGGATGCGCAGTCCGGCATCGGCCACGGCCCGCAGAGTCGCGGCGGCCTGGGCGTAGGTGCCGACCACGAGCCCGTCCGGAGTGGGATGGTCGGCGAGGTAGCGCCGTACGGCGTCGTACGCGCCCGCCGGCGTGAGGTCGGTGGGAATCCGTTGTGCGGCCGCGGGTCCGACGACGGAGACATAGCCCTCGTAGCGCTGGGCGACGGTTTCGCGGTCGCCGTGCGCGACCTCGTCGGGGGTGAATCCGCCGACGAAGACGATGGATCGGCGCCGATGATCCCGGGCCAGATGGTTCGCGGCCAGCCGTCCCGCCTGCGCATGGTCCGCGCCGACCATGCCGGCGTCGACGTGGTCGCGGTTATTGTGCACCCAGACGATGGGAATGCGGGCCTGCCTGCACAATTCGGCCGTCGCGGGACCGTTGGCCCCGCCGACCACGATCAGCCCCTCGATGCCGGAGTCGACGAAGGCGGCGGCGAATTCGATCTCGCGTTCGGGGTCGTAGGCGGTATTGCCGATCAGAGTGAGGTGGTCGCGGTGGCGGGCCTCGATCTCGATGTGGCCGACCAGGGTGCCGAAGAGGGGGAGGCGGACGTCGGGGACGAGCAGGCCGAGGTGCCGCCAGCGTCGCGGGCGCCGCAGGGCGCGCGCGGCGCGATCGGGGCGGTAGTTGAGTTCGTCGAGGGCGGCGGTCACTCTGGCGCGCAAGGCGTCCGAGACCGGACGGGGACCGTCATTGAGAACATAACTGACGACGGCGGTGGAGGTACCGGCTCGCCGGGCCACATCGGCGAGGGTGGCGCGTTTGGCAGTCACGTTGGTCCCAACTCTCGTCGCTCGCGGGCCGGTTGCCCAGGCTTGAAATCGTTCTGATTCTTACAGTCTCCGCACCGGTTCCGTCCCGCGCAAATCGATTAGATTCGTTACATCCGCGACCCGACCGCTTAACAGCCGACTGATGGAGTGAATGCATGGCCTTCGTACGACTCACCGGTGTCACCTATTACGAACCGGAATCAGCCCATGACAGCTACATCGTGTTCACCGGCGCGGACTCCGTCACCCGGCTCATCGACATGCACGGCGCGGTGCACCACGAATGGTCCTGTGCCGGTGTGCCGCCGCGCATCCTGGATCCGGCACTGACCGGGCGGCTGGGTGACATCGGGGTGCAGCTCTCGCTCAGTGGCGATCCGCGTGGCGGGATCTACGCCAATGGCACTGTGGGACAACTGACCTGGGACGGCGAGCGGGTGTGGGAGTGGGGCACGCAGGCTCCGGGCGGCGCGGCCCGGCAGAACCACGACTGGGAACTGCTGGCCAATGGCAACCGCCTGCTGCTGGTCACCATTCCCCGCGTGGTTCCGCAGCTGGGCTCGACCGTGGTGGGCGACCAGGGGCTGTACGAGGTCGCTCCGGACGGGTCGATCGTGTGGGAGTGGCGGGCCGGTGACCATCTCGACGAACTCGGATTCTCCGAGGCCGGGTGGGATGCCCTGCGCGAGACCGTCGCTCGCGACCCCGACGATGCCTGGGGCTATCTGGAGATCAACAGTGCGAAGACGCTGGGACCCAACCGCTGGCATCGCGCCGACCCCGACAGCGTGTTCCAGCCCGACAACATCCTGATCAGCAGCCGCAAGGCCAATGTGGTGGCGCTGATCGACAAGGCTTCGGGTTCGATCGTCTGGAAGCTGGGCCCGTACTTCGACGCCGAGGCCGGGGCGCAGCATCAGCGGATCAATGCGCACAAGGTGCCGCGGCCGCTCGATCAGATCTCCGGACAACACAATCCGCATCTCATCGCCGACGGCCTGCCGGGCTCGGGCAATATCCTCGTCTTCGACAATCAGGGCGGCGCGGGGTATCCGCCCGCGGCCCTGGGCATCTACGCCGGATCCCGGGTGCTCGAGATCGATCCGACGACCCGGCAGATCGTGTGGCAGTACACCGCGGAGGATTCCGGGCTGCCGTCGTGGACATTCTTCAGCTCGTTCGTCAGCAATGCCCAGCGACTGACGAACGGCAACACCCTCATCACCGAGGGCATGACCGGCCGCCTGTTCCAGGTCACCCCGCAGGGCGATGTGGTGTGGGAGTACGTGTCGCCCTATGAGGGTCGAGGGGTCGCCGGTGAACCCGAGGTGCACGAGCCGCGCGTGCCGGGCGTGGACCGGCTCAGCGACACCCCGCTGGTGTACCGCGCGCAGGCCGTCCCCGCCGAATGGGTGCCGCTCGAGCCGCATCCCGATCTGGCCGCCGTCGATCTGCGGACGACGGTCCGTCCCACCACCTAGCTCCGCCGAATTCAGGTGAATCCCATGACATCGAGCGTGCAAACCACGTCGGGCCGCACAGCGTCGCGACCGCCCGCCGCGGTGGCGGACGAACCGCGCCGGACGCGGCGGCCGTACCCGCGCTGGTCACCGCGATGGCGAACGATCGGCGGCACGGCGGCCGGGATCGGATTGGCCGTGCTGGCCTGGTCCCTGGTCGCCGCCGCCGAACCCTTTCCCCGCCAGCTGTTTCCGACCGTCCCCCAGATCCTGACCGCCGGGCACACGCTGTGGACCGAGGGTCTGCTGATCCCCGACCTGACGGCGAGCCTGCGCCGGGCGGTGTTCGGTCTGCTGCTCGGTGTGGCCGCCGGCGTGTTCGCGGCCGTCCTCACCGCGAGCACCGGGGCCGGGCGGGCCTTGTTGCAGCCGGTGCTGCGCCTGTTGTCGCCGGTGCCGACGATCGGTTTGGTGCCCTTGGCGATTCTCTGGTTCGGGATCGGCGAGAACAGCAAGATTCTGGTGATCGCCCTGGGTGTGTTCATTCCGGTCTGGATCAACAGCCATTCCGGATTCTCCGGAACCCCGGCCGACTACCTGCAAGCCGCACGCTGCCTCGGCGCGGGGCGCTGGCAGACGCTGACCCGCGTCGTCATCGCCGAAGGGCTGCCCGATGTGGTGGCCGGTGTGCGGGTCGGCGCGGCCATGGCGTTCGTGCTCATCGTGGTCGCCGAGATGACCGGCACCACGGCGGGTCTCGGGTATCGGATCTATCAGGCGCAGCTGTTCTCCCAGGCCGACCGGCTGATCTTCTGCCTGCTGGTGCTCGGGGTCCTGGGTGCGATCGGTGACGCCGTGATCGCGGCGATCAGCGCCCCGGTTCAGCGCTGGGCGCGGGAGGTGAGCTAGTCATGGCGATCGCCACCCGCGACCTGACGGTCCGTTTCCCGAACACCCCGCAGCCCACCCTGCACGGCATCGATCTGACCGTTCCGGATGGCTCGTTCACGGTGCTGGTGGGCGCGTCGGGCAGCGGCAAATCGACACTGCTGCACTGCCTGGCCGGGCTCATCACACCCACCTCCGGCGCCGTCACCGACAATGGCGTGCCGGTGCTCGCCCCCCATCCGCGGCGCGGCGTCGCGTTCCAGCGGGACGTGTTGTTCCCGTGGCTGAGCGTGGCGGGCAATATCGACTTCGCGCTGCGTGCCCATCGGGTGCCGGTTCGCTTGCGCGGCAATCGGATCGACGAGCTGCTCGACCTGGTCGGGCTGCCCGCCGAGGTGCGGCGCAAGCGGCCCGCCCAGTTGTCGGGCGGCATGCGTCAACGCGTCGGGATCGCACGCATGCTCGCCGGCGAACCCGAGATCATGCTGATGGACGAGCCGTTCGCGGCGCTGGACGCGCTGACCCGGCTCAATATGCAGGACCTGCTCATCGATCTGTGGACCCGGCTGCAACGCACGATCGTCTTCGTCACCCATGACGTCGACGAGGCGATCCGGTTGTCCGACACCATCAGCGTGCTCGCGGGCGGGCGGATCACCAATCAGATCCCCAATCCGCTGTCCCGGCCCCGGCCCGCGGACGCCCTGGCCGACCAGCCCGGCTACAGCGAACTGCGCCGGCTGCTCCACCACGAACTCGGTATCCAGCACGCGATATGAAGAGAAGAAGAGAACAGTCGTGAAGAAACTCCTCCGCCCCCTGACCGCCGCCCTGGCCGTACTCGCCCTGGCACTTCCGCTGACAGCGTGCGGGTCCTCCGATGATTCCGACCCCAAGACCCTCACCGTCGGATTCGTGGTCGACCCGTCGTGGGCGCAGATTCCCGTCGCCCAGCAGGCCGGATTGTTCACCGAGCACGACGTGAAAGTGAAGGTCGTCAATTTCTCGACCGGCGTGGAGGCGTTGCAGGCGCTCGCCGCCCACCAGGTCGATATCGCCACCGCCGCCGACGTGCCGACCTCGGCCACCCTGCCCCGGTCGCCCGCGCTGCGGGTGGTCGGGGACGGATCGCGGTGGCAGGGTTCACGAATCATCGCCCGGCGCAGCGCCGGAATCACCTCGGTCGCGAACCTGGCCGGGCATTCGATCGGCACGCCGCTGGGCACCAGCGCCGCCTACTTCGCGTCGAATGTGCTCTCGCACCACGGTATTTCGGCGAATCTCGTGCAGGTCGCGCCGTCCGCGACGTTGACCGCGGCGGCCCAGCACAATGTCGACGCCGTCTCGATCTTCCAGCCCTACCAGGCCCAGGTGGCCGAATCGCTGGGTGACGACGCCGTCGAGCTCACCGGCGGCGCCTACAACCAGCACAGCCTGTACCTGGCGACCGATACCGCCATCGCGTCGAAATCGGCGGCGCTGACGGCGTTCTTCGCCGCGCTGGGGGAGGCCGGGACCCAGCTCACCGCGCGCTCCGGCGAGGCGGTGTCCGCAGTCGCCACCGCCACCCAGCTGAGCCCGGCGTTGCTCGCGAAGATCCTGCCCGAGTTCGACTACACCCTGCAGTTGCGGCCGGAGCTCGCCGATACCCTCGCCGAGCTCGGAACCTGGGCCAAAGACCAAGGGAAGGTCGACCGTTCGACGCCGCTGCCGGACTACAAGACCCTGCTCGACGCCGGATTCGTCCCCCACGGCAACTGATCGGTCAGAGGGCGGCGAGGCGGGCGGCGGTGTCGAGCGAAAGTGTTGTCATGGCAATCAGATTCGCCGTGATCGCCGACGGCATCCAGGTGGTGTCGTGGCCGGGGATGACACCACCTGGAACGTCGTGGCTAGGCGAGTCGGACGTCCGCGGTGGCGAGACCGAAGATCTTGCGCCCCGCTGCCTTCGCGACGATGACGACCACGGCCGTCCGGGTCTCGGGATCGAGCGACTTGATGCGGCCGGTGAATTCGACGACGCCCGCCGAGGCGGCTTCGATCACCGTGTAATTCGACAGCCGGACTCCGTAGCGGAGCATGGCGCCCGGGTCGCCGAGCCAGCCGGTCACGAATCCCGCGCCCAAGCCCATCGTGAGCATGCCGTGCGCGATCACGTCCGGAAGGCCAGCGAGCGTGGCGATCTCGGCATGCCAGTGGATCGGGTTGACGTCGCCGGAGACCCCGGCGTAGTTGACCAGGTCGCCGCGGGTCAAGGTCACGGTCCGAGGGGGAAGCTCGTCACCGACGGCCAGGTCCTCGAATCGCACCGACGTGAGCGGGGTCCGCAACCGCGACACCGGAGAATGCCGTGCGGCGTCGCCCGGCTCGGGCACCCGGGCCGCGTCGGCGCCAGCGGCGGGCGTCGATTCGAGCCCGGTCATCATGACCCGGTCGATCGTGGCGCTGATATCGGCGTTGACGTCCTCGCCGGTCAGCCCCACGACGGTGGTGTGCATGACCTGCATGATGTCACCGGCCATGTCGCTGAACGTGTTCGTGATGGTGAGCAGATCCTTGCCGCCGATCCGGCGCACCGAGGACAACTCGACATCACTGACCAACCGCTCGCCGGTCACCACCGGCTTGTACATCTCGAAGACCTGATCGGTCTGCACGATCACGTCGTAGCCTTCGAGCACGGTCTGCAGCAGCTTGCGATTGGCCAGCATCGCCGCGGTGGAGATGAACGTGGTCGGCGCGATCAGCCCGGCGTATCCGAGCCCCTGGGCGGCGTCCTCACTCCAGTGCGCGGGGTGGAAGTCCTGGACCGCTCGCGCGTACTCCCGGATCTTCTCCCTGCCCACCTCGTAGTAGTCGTCCAGGCGGTAGTGATGCCCTACCAGCCCCGCTACGTCGAACGTCGCCTCCACCAAGCCCTCCTCCATCCGGATTCCTTCCACACGGTAACCGGTGGTGGCCCACCGACATCATGAGTGAAACGACACCTTCTCACACGATTCGGCAGCCGTGGCGGAAAACATCAGAAGGGATACTCCGCACACAGTCGCCCTGAGAAACTACGAACGGCATGCTCCCGCATCCGCCACCCGTACACCGCATCCGAGCCCAGATCCGTATAGGTCTCGAACTCGCACCGGACGAATCCTGCCACCTCCGCCACATATACATCGAAGCCCGGGTACATCAGCCCCGCGTACGGCATGTCGTCGACATCCAGAGCGAGCACGGGGTACTCGCCCAGCGAATCGGCCGCCCCCACCGCCAGCACCCGCCGCGAGTCCGACCCGCCCGGCAGCAGGAAACACTCCGGGAACCGCTCGGCCAGCCCCTCGAAGGTCTCACCCCAGGGCTGTCCCAGCTCATCGCCGACCAGCTCGTCCAATGGCCGCGGCGCGAATCCGCCGTCCTCCGCGAACCATCCGCAACGCTCGAACAAACCGGTATCGAACGCGAGCCACTCTCGAAGGCTCGGCGAGAGCGGCCGCCCCGATGGAAACACCGCCCCGGCCAACGCTTCCTCGTCCATGGGCCGTGGTTCACCCGCCACCCACGGTGTGTAACCGACCCACGCAACAGGCTCGAACATCGCCCGGCCGGGCTCACTCCGCACCGACTCGACCACCCGCCGCGTCAAGCCGGCCCCGTGCTGCGCTTCTTCAGTCATGGCGCGCAAGCTAACAGGACAGTCCGACGAAATTGCCTGCCGGGAACGGCAATCCACCGTTCCCCGGGGGCGTCACCCCCAGGAACCGGGCGGTGCCGGTGCCAGACTGGGGTGCGTGAGCGAGCACGGGGAATTTCTGAAGGCCAAGCGGGCGGCGGTATCTCCGGACCAGGTGGGGTTGCCCGCGGTGGGGGACGTGGAACTGGATTGGCACGTGCTGCAGGTGCTCACGGCCAAGGATCAGGCGCTGGTCACCTATACCGCGCCGGAGGGTCGGACAGCTATGAGAAGTTGCGGATTCTGGGGTCGTGGAATGCCTCGGGTCCGGTGTCGCGGGCGGTAGACGCAGATCACTGAAATCGGACACGCATTGCTACTACAAGCCGTCGCAGGTTCGGCCTAGGCTGATACGCAGGGAAGATCCCGTGAAACGCCATGGGGAGGCATCATGCGCGCAATTGCCCGAATCATTCATTACGTCAAGGCCTTCGGTCGGGCTCGCAAGAATCAGACCGATCTGTTCGGCTGGCTCATCCGGCGGCCGCAGCTGCTGATCGGCACCCTGCTCCACGAGACGATGCTGCTGTTCTCCAACAAACTCGACCCGACCCTCAAGGAACTGGCCGAGCTCAAGACCGCGGCACTGGTCAACTGCCAGTTCTGTCTCGACATCGGCTCCACGCTGGCCCACTTCGGCGGGGTCACGGCAGCGCAGGTCACCGACCTGCCGACGTATCAGGACAGCGATGCCTACAGCGACACCGAGAAGCTGGTGATCGCCTTCGCCGAGGCCATGACGGTCACGCCGACCGCACTGGACCTCGATGACCTGCGCACCCAGCTGCTGAGCCGGATGAACAAGTCCCAGTTGACCGAACTGACCGCCGCCATCGCGTGGGAGAACCAGCGGGCGCGGCTGAACCAAGCGCTCGGCGTGCGTCCGCTCGGCTCGGCCGAGGGAGTCGCCTGCGCGCTGCCCGAATCCCGCCGTCAGGTCGGCTGAGGCTGTTCCGTTCCCGCGGCGATGAATTCGGCGCGGTCGGACCGTCAATCCAGGTGTCCCTCTTCCGAGCCACTTGGAGCCACCCATGACCTCGACCGCACCCGTCACGTCCGGAACCGTCGCGGTGCCCGACGGCACCATCTACTACGAAGTCCGCGGCAGCGGCCCGCTGATCGCACTGGTCGGCGCCCCGATGGATTCCGGCCCCTTCGGCGTGCTGGCCGAACTGCTCGCCTCCGACCACACCGTCCTGTGCCCCGACCCGCGCGGCCACGGGCGCAGCACCGTGACCGACGCCGACAAGGACTCGACGCCGGAACTGCGCGCCGACGACCTGGCCCGCGTGATCACCCACATCGGTCAGGGTCCGGCCGTGGTGCTCGGCTCCAGTGGCGGCGCGATCACCGGCCTGGCGCTCGCCATCGACCGGCCCGAGCTGGTGTCCACGCTCATCGCGCACGAGCCGCCGCTGCGTGAACTGCTCGACAACCGCGAAGAACTGCGGGCTCGGACCGACGAGATCGTGGACGTGTACAACACCGGTGACGTCATCGGCGCGATGCGCAAATTCGGTGAGATGTCCGGTCTGTACATGCCGGAAGAGATGCTGCAGCAGATGTTCGGCGACGAGCGGGACCCCCAGGCGATCGCCTCCGACGACTTCTTCTACCGCCACGAACTGCACACCACCTCCGGCTGGCAGCCCTCCCTGGACGCGCTGCGCGCCACCCCGACGACGATTGTCATCGGCATCGGCGACGAGTCCGCGGGCCTGTTCTGCGACCGCACCTCGCGTGCCTTGGGCGGTGAGCTGGGCATCGAACCGACCCTCTTCCCGGGTGGCCACGCCGGGTTCATGGAACAGCCCGACGCGTTCGCCGAGCGGGTCCGCGAAGTCATCGAGGCCGACTAGCCGGTTCGTCGACGGCCATGTGTCGAGCCGGGGCGCCGGCGCATGGCCGTCGACGATTGACAGCGAACTGCCCCCGTCGTAATTTACCGATTAGTCAATTCGTGTGGGTCAAGATCCAGCTACCCGCATCCGCCGACCTCGCCACCGACGACGGGTACCGATATGAAGAACTATCTGGCCACCGCGCTGCTGCAGCCGACGCCCTCGATCCGATCGATCGTCGGCGCGACCAGCACACCCGATCTGCACGGCCGCACCGTGATTCTGACCGGCGCGTCCTCGGGCATCGGCGAAGCGACCGCGCATCTGCTCGCCGACCGCGGAGCGCGGATCCTCGCGGTGGCCCGGGACCGGGAACGGCTCGAGCGGACCTGCGGGGCCATCACCGCCGACGGCGGCGTCGCCCACCCGATGCCCTGCGATCTCACCGATCCCGAACAGGTCGGCGAGCTGGCGGCCACCGTGCTCGAACATTTCGGCACTCCCGACATCGTGGTCAACAATGCGGGGCGGTCCATCCGCCGCAACGCCTTCGACGCCACCGACCGGGCCCACGACTACGAGCGCACCATGGCCGTGAACTACTTCGGGCCTGTTCGCCTGACCCTGGCCCTGCTGCCCGCGCTGCGGGCGGCCAACAGCGGCCACATCATCAATATCGGCACCTGGGGCACCACCGCCGGTGTCATGCCCAAGTTCAGCGCGTATCACGCCTCGAAGGCCGCGCTGGCCGCATTCGGGCGCAGTCTCGGCGCGGAGTGCCATGACACCGGAATCGCGGTCACCACAATCGGATTCCCGCTCGTGCGTACGCCGATGATCAGCCCGACCAGTGACTACGACACCCAGGCCGCGCTGACGCCGGAGCAGGCCGCGGGCTGGGTGCTCACCGCGGTGCGCGACCGTCCGGTCGAGCTGTATCCCACGTATGCGGCGGCCTTGCGGTTGCTGTCGACGGTGTCGCCGCGGCTGGCGGACAGCCTGGTGCGTGCGGCGGGCATCTGACCGGTGCGGTCACGCGATGTCCGGCGTGGCCGGGGTCATTCCAGCGGCGGAATCGCCCAGCGCGCGTAGGTGTTTTCGGGGCTCACCGTGATGATGTCGGCGACCTGCACGATGTCATCGGGGATATGCCCGCCGAAGTGCGCGAGGCTGGGGATGATCACCGCGTCGGCCTCCATACGGGAGACCAGGGTGCGGACCCGGACCAACGGCCGATCGGTCTCGGGACCGAAGACCACCGTCTTGCACAGGTCATAGCCGAGCCGGCGAGCCAGATGCTGGATCTGAGCCTCGTCCCACTGCTGCTGTGCCCCCGACACATCGTGCCGGAGGTATCCGATCGCTGACGGTTGTGGCCGCATCCTGCCGCTCTCTTACCCGATCCGCTTGGCGCCGAAGACAACGCTACGGCCAACCCGTGCCGCGCAGGGCCCGAATCCACCGAGAATCTGCTTGTCGCAAACGTGTCGCGATCGCCGTGTCGCGGATCACCCGGGGTGTGTACCGCGCCGAAACCCCTTGATATGCAATGCATTACCTAATTTCGGTGAGCCTTTCTTTGCTGGCGGCAAATGTTGTGAACTACTACCGTTCCCCCGGTGAGGGACGAAATGACCGGTTCGGTGGCGCTCGCGCATCCCGCCGAACCCCATGCGACAGGAATGGCGACTCGCCTGAATTGGCTGCGTGCGGGCGTTCTGGGCGCGAACGACGGGATCGTCTCCGTCGCGGGGATTGTCGTCGGTGTCGCGGCCGCGACGAGCAACAGCACCGCGATCCTGACCGCGGGCGTGGCCGGACTCGCCGCGGGCGCGGTGTCGATGGCCCTCGGCGAGTACGTCTCCGTCAGCACTCAACGCGACAGCGAACGCGCCCTGCTGGAAACCGAACGCCGTGAATTGGCAGAACAACCCGAAGCCGAGCTCGCCGAACTGGCCGCCATCTACCGCGCCAAGGGCCTGTCCGCGGCCACCGCTCAGGCTGTGGCCGAAGAACTCACCGCCGCGGACGCATTCGCCGCCCATGCCGAGGCCGAACTCGGTATCGACCCAGACGACCTCACCGACCCCCTCCACGCGGCCCTCTCCTCGGCCCTGTCCTTCACCCTCGGCGCACTGCTCCCGCTCCTGGCAATCCTGACGCCCCAGGCGATCCGGGTTCCCCTCACCATGGGCGCGGTGCTGGCCGCCTTGGCCCTGACCGGCGCGGTCGGCGCGCGCCTCGGGCAAGCTCCCGTCGCCCGCGCGACCATCCGCGTCCTCGCCGGCGGCGCGTTGGCGATGATCACCACCTACGCCATCGGCCACCTCGTCGGAATCACCATCTGACCCACCCGATCACCAGGGCAGCGGGCCCTTCGCGTCGAAGAAACCACCCGTCGGCCCGTCCGCCCCGATCTGCGCCATCCGCACGATGATCTCCGCCGCCTCCCGCACCGTCTGATGCCCGAGGTTGTGGTTGAGATCGGTACCGGTGTAACCCGGTTCCACCGAATTGATCCGAATACCCGGAAAAGCCTTGGCGTACTGAATCGTCAGCACATTCACCGCGGTCTTCGACGCCGGATACGCCACCCCCGGATACCGACCGGCGGTGTCCCCATCCGTTGCGAGCCTGTTCAACGACGCCAGCCCACTACTCACGTTCACCACAACCGGTGCGTCCGCCTTCCGCAGCAACGGCAGAAAGGCCTCCAGCACCCGCACAGTCCCGAAAACGTTGGTCTCGAACGTCTCCCGCATGATCTCGGCAGTCATCTCCCCGGCCCCCAACACGCTCCCGTCCGCACTCATCTCCGCCTGAATCCCCGCATTGTTGATCAACACGTCCAGCCCACCCTCGGCCTCGATCGCCGCGACCGCCGCGCGCACGGACTCGTCATCGGTGATATCGATCCGAACAGCCCTCGCCCCCACCGCTTCCGCGGCCGCCAGCCCCCGCCCGGCATCCCGACTCCCGAGATACACCGTGTGCCCCTCCGCCACGAGCCGCCGCGCAGCCTCGAACCCGATTCCCTTATTGGCACCCGTAATCAGAATTCTGCTCATGCCCCGAACCTAGAATCTGGAGCACACTCCAAGTCAATACCAATCGGGCTCGCCGCGAAATTCGCGGCGAGCCCGATTCATTCGATCCGGTGGGTTCAGTGGGTGAGGGTGGCGGCGTTCTTGGCGAGGTCGAGGAGGGGTTGGGGGAAGATGCCGAGGACCAGGGTGGCTGCGGCGGTGAGGGCGATGATGGTGCTGGTGAGGGTGGGGTGGACGACGGTGGGCGGGGTTGCCGGGGCGTCGGTGAAGAACATGAGGACGATGACTCGGATGTAGAAGAAGGCGGCGATGGCGCTGGAGATGACACCGACGATGACGAGGGTCGCGGCCTCGCCGCCGGTGGCGGCGGCGAAGACGCCGAACTTGGCGATGAATCCGGAGGTCAGGGGAATGCCGGCGAAGGAGAGGAGGAACAGGGAGTAGGTGGTGGCGAGCCAGGGGGAGCGGCGGCCCATGCCTGCCCAGGCGGGGAGTGCGGTTGCCTCGTCGCCGTTCTCGTCGCGGACCAGGCTGACCACGGCGAAGGCGCCGACGGTGCCGAGGCCGTAGACGGCGAGGTAGAAGAGGATGGAGGAGACGCCGGCGGTGGTGGCGGAGACCAGGGCCGTCAGGATGAAACCGGCGTGGGCGACAGAGGAATACGCGAGCATGCGCTTCATGTCGGTTTGGGTGACGGCGAGGATCGCGCCGACGACCATGGTGGCGATGGCGACCGCGGCGAAGACCGGACGCCAGTCGTTGCGCAGGTTGGGGACCGCGACGTACAGCACCCGCAGCAGTGCACCGACCGCGGCGATCTTGGTGGCGGCGGCCATGAACGCGGTGACCGGGGTCGGCGCGCCCTGGTAGACGTCGGGGACCCAGGACTGGAACGGCACCGCGCCGATCTTGAAGAGCAGGCCGACGGCCAGCATGGCGACGCCGATGACGGCCAGGGTGTGCGACTTGCTGTCGTCGCGGGCCACCGCCTCGGCGATGCCCGCCAGCCGGATCGTTCCCGCGTAGCCGTAGAGCAGTGCCATTCCGTAGAGGAAGAAGGCCGACGAGAACGCGCCCAGCAGGAAGTATTTCAACGCGGCCTCCTGGGAGAGGAGACGGCGACGGCGGGCCAGGCCGCACAGCAGGTACAGCGGCAGCGACAGCACTTCCAATGCCACGAACATGGTGAGCAGATCGTTCGAGGCGGGGAAGAGCATCAGCCCGCCGAGCGCGAACATCGTGAGCGGGAAGACCTCGGTGGTCGCGATTCCCGCTTTGGTGGCGGCGATCTCGTCGAGGCTGCCGGGCGTGGAGGCGGCCTGCGGGGTGAAGGCGTCGACCCCGCCGCGGGAAGCCGTGAGACTCCAGGTGCCGGGTCCTTCGCGGCGCACGGGCATCCGGTCGGCCCGCCGCTCGGCGATGAAGAGCAGTCCGAGAATGCCGACCACCAGGATGGTGCCCTGCAGGAACAGGGAAACCCCGTCGATGGCAACGGCTCCCACCACGGCGGTCGCCCGGACATCGCGCAGTCCGATGACCGCGCCCAGCGCGACCGCCATACCGCCGAGCCCGAGCACCAGGTGGATCACATAGCGCGACGCGCGCGGCGCGAACGCCTCCACCAGCACCCCGGCGACCGCGACACCGAACACGATCAGCATCGGTGACAGGTACCGGTATTCGATGCTCGGTGCCGGGACCGTCGCGGCGGCGAGCAGCAGACCTCCACTCATTTGTGGGCACCTCCGGTGTTCGTCTGGGCGGCTTCCGGCTGCACCGCCGGGGCCGGATTGTGCTGTCCGATGGTGGTGAGGGTGCGGGCGACGGCCGGATCGATCCGGTCGAGCACCGGCTTGGGGTACGCGCCCAGGAACAGCAGGGCGATGATCAGCGGGACCACGACCACCATTTCGCGGGGCAGCAGGTCGTAGAGCCGCTCATTGCCCTCCTTCACCGGGCCGGTCATCATCCGCTGGTACATCCACAGCACGTACACCGCGGCCAGCACCAGCGCGGAGGCCGCGATCACGGCCGCCACCGGGTAGCGCGTGAATGTGCCGATCAGCACCAGGAATTCGCTGATGAACGGGGCGAGCCCGGGCAGCGACAGCGTGGCCAGGCCGGAGATCAAGAAGGTGCCCGCCAGGATCGGCGCGACCTTCTGGACGCCGCCGAAGTCGGCGATGAACCGAGATCCGCGCCGCGACACCAGGAATCCGGCGATGAGGAACAACGCGGCGGTGGAGATGCCGTGGTTGATCATGTACAGCGTCGCCCCGGTGCCGCCCTGGGTGGTGAGCGCGAAGATGCCCAGGATGATGAACCCGAAGTGCGAGATCGAGGTGTAGGCGATCAGCCGCATCACATCGGTCTGCCCGATGGCCAGCAGCGCCCCGTACAGGATTCCGATCACCGCGAGCACGCTGATCAGCGGCGCGTATGTCGATGTGGCCGAGGGGAACAGCAGCAGGCAGTAGCGCAGCATGCCGAAGGTCCCGACCTTGTCGACCACCGCCATCATGAGCACCGCGCTGGCCGGGGTGGCCGCCACCGCGGCGTCCGGCAGCCAGGTGTGCAGCGGCCATAGCGGCGCTTTCACCGCGAACGCGAACATGAATCCGAGGAACAGCGCGTTGAGCACCGCGGGCGTCGCCCCGAGCTGCCCGGAGTTGGCGGCCTCCATGACGGTCCGGAAGTCGAAGGTGCCGCCGCCGTGGCTGCCCAGCTTCTCGCGCGCGGTGATCACGTAGAGCCCGATCACCGCGGCCAGCATGATGAGTCCGCCGAACAGGTTGTACAGCAGGAACTTCACCGCGGCCCGCGCCCGCTGCTGACGCAGCGCCATATCTCCGGCGCGGGGGCCGAAGCCGCCGATGAGGAAGTACATCGGGATCAGCATGACCTCGAAGAACACGTAGAACAGCAGAATGTCCAAGGCGGTGAACGAGACCAGCACCATGGATTCCACGACCAGGGTGAGCGCCACGTAGTAGTGCGCGACCCGCGGCCCGGTGCCGACCTCCCGCTCGTCCTGCCAGCCCGCGATCAGCAGCAGCGGCACCAGTCCGGCGGTGAGCAGGACCAGAACCAGAGCGATCCCGTCGAGGCCGACCGTGTAGCCCGCCCCGAAGGCCGGGATCCACTGCCGGTCCTCCACGAACTGGTATTGCGCCCCACCGGTTTCGAACCGGGTGGCCAGCCAGATTCCGATCCCGAGCGTGCCCAGCGAGACGATCAGCGCGAAGGCCCGCACCGCGGTCCGCTGTCCCGCAGGGAACAGCAGCGCGAGCGCCGCCCCGCCGAGCGGCACCGCCCACAGCAGGGTGAGCCAGGGAAAGTCGCTCACGGAGTTCATCGGTGCGTTCGCAAGCTCATTCACAGGAACCTCACCGCCAGCAGGGCGGCGACCACGAGGGCCGCGCCGGTGAACATGGACAGGGCGTAGGAGCGCACGAAACCGGTTTGCACGCGCCGGATCCGGGCCGACAGCCCGCCGATCACCGCGGCCGTGGAGTTGACCAGACCGTCGATGCCGCGGTTGTCGACGAACACCAGCGACCGGGTCAGGTGCCGGCCGGGACGCATGAACGCGGCCTCGTTGGCGGCGTCGCCGTACAGGTCGCGGCGCGCGGCCTCGACGAGCGGGTTGCCGGCGGGCGCGGTCTCGGCGATCGGGGACTTCGCGTACTGGTCGTAGGCCACCCAGACGCCGGCCGCGACCACCGCGAGCGCGAAGAAGGTGATGGCCCAGGCGGGAATCACCGGTTCGCCGTGATGTTCGCCGACCACCGGGGCCAGCCAGTTGGTGAGCGAGGACCCGTAGGCGAACAGCATGCCGGAGAAGACGGATCCGAAGGCCAGCAGGATCATCGGCCCGGTCATCGAGGCGGGCGCCTCGTGCGGATGCGTGCCTTCCTTCCAGCGGCGCTCGCCGAAGAAGGTGAAGATCATGACGCGGGTCATGTAGAACGCCGTGATGCCCGCACCGCACAGCGCGGCCAGACCGGTGACGACGCCGCCGACCCCGCCGTACGCGAACGCCGCCTCGATGATCCGGTCCTTGGACCAGAATCCCGCGAACGGCGGAACACCCAGGATCGCAAGGTATCCGAGCCCGAAGGTGACGTAGGTGACCGGCAGCAGCTTGCGCAGTCCGCCGTAGCGCCGCATATCGGTCTCGTCGTTCATGGCGTGCATGACCGAGCCCGCGCCGAGGAACAGTCCGGCCTTGAAGAAGCCGTGGGTCAGCAGGTGCATGATCGCGGCCGCGTACCCGACCGGGCCGAGCCCGGCCGCCAGCACCATGTAGCCGATCTGGCTCATGGTCGAGGCGGCGAGCGCCTTCTTGATGTCGTCCTTGGCGCAACCGATGATCGCGCCGAACACCAGAGTGACCGCGCCGACGGCCATGACGGCCGCCTGCGCGCCCGGCGCGAGATCGAAGATCGGGTTCGAGCGGGCGATCAGATAGACACCCGCGGTCACCATGGTGGCGGCGTGGATGAGCGCCGACACCGGTGTCGGGCCCTCCATGGCGTCCCCGAGCCAGGACTGCAGCGGCACCTGCGCGGACTTGCCGCAGGCCCCGAGCAGCAGCAGAAGCCCGATGGCGGTGAGGGTTCCGGTGCCCGCGTGGCTCGCCGACCCGAACACGGTCTGGAAGTCGATGCTCCCGAAGGTCGCGAACATGACCATGAGCGCGATGGCCAGCCCCATGTCGCCGACCCGGTTGACCACGAACGCCTTCTTCGCCGCCGTCGCGGCGGAGGGCTTGTGGTACCAGAATCCGATCAGCAGGTAGGACGCCAGGCCGACGCCTTCCCAGCCCAGGTACAGCACCAGGTAGTTGCCCGCGAGGACCAGCACCAGCATGGCGGCCAGGAACAGGTTGAGGTAGGCGAAGAATCGCCGCCGCCCCTCGTCGCCGTTCATGTACCCGATCGAGTAGATGTGGATCAGCGATCCGACGCCGGTGATCAGCAGCGCGAAGCACATCGACAGCTGGTCGAGTTGCAGCGCGAAGTCGACCTTCAACCCGGCGACCGGCACCCACTCGAACAGCGTGTAGTGCACGGCCCGTTCGGAATTCGGCCGGTCCAGCATGTCGGAGAACGCCCACGCCGCGACCCCGAACGAGGCGAGCGCCAGCGCGGTGCCCGGAATATGGCCCCACGTGTCGCCGATCCGGCCGATCAGCAGCAGGAATACGGCCCCCGCGAGCGGGAGCGCGGGCATCAGCCACAGCATCTGTGCGGTATCCATGTCAGTACCGCAGCAGGTTCGCGTCGTCGACCGAGGTCGAGCGGCGGGCACGGAAGATGCTCATGATGATGGCCAGGCCGACCACGACCTCGGCGGCGGCCACCACCATGGTGAAGAAGGCGAAGACCTGACCGTCGAGATTGCCGTGTGTGCGCGCGAAGGTGACGAAGGCCAGGTTCACGGCGTTGAGCATGAGCTCGATGCACATGAACACCACGATGGCGTTGCGCCGCACCAGGACTCCGGCGGCGCCGATGGTGAACAGCAGGGCCGAGAGGTACAGATAGTTGTCCGGATTCACCGCTGGCCTTCCTCGTGAGTGTCGTCGCCGGGAACGTCGCTACCGTCGCCGACGGTCAGCACGACCGCTTCGGTGTGGGCGCGATTGCGGCGGTGCCGCAGGATGGTGCTGACCGACAGCTCCTCGAAGGAGCCGTCCGGCAGCCGCGCGGGCGCGTCGACGGCATTGTGGCGGGCGTACACGCCGGGCGTGGGCAGCGGCGTCACCCGGGTCCCCGCGCGGAAGCGTTCCTTGGACAGGGTGCGCTGATCGGTAGGCGGCCCGAACCGTTCGCGGTGCGCGAGCACCATGGCGCCGATGGTCGCGGTGATGAGCAGGGCACCGGTGAGCTCGAACGCCCACACGTAGCGCACGAAGATGAGTTCGGCCAGCGCCCCGACGCTGTAGTTGCCGCCCAGGCCGGGACCGGTCTCGGCGACGCTCCGGTCGGCCATGCCGCGGGCGATGCCGCTGATGAGCAGCATGCCGAAGCCGGTGCCCACCACCACGACCGCGAGCCGCTGCCCGCGCAGCGTCTCCCGCAGCGACTCCGCGGAATCCACGCCGACGAGCATGAGCACGAACAGGAACAGCATCATGACCGCGCCGGTGTAGACGACGATCTGCACGATGCCCAGGAACAGCGCGCTCTGCGCGATGTAGAACGCCGACAGCGTGATCATGGTGGCGGCCAGGCACAGTGCCGAGTGCACGGCCTTGCGCGCGCAGACCATGCCGAGCGCGCCGAGCACGGCCACCACGGCGAGGATCCAGAACTGGACGGCCTCGCCGGTGGAGGTGTGCGTGACGATCTGCTGGGCGGGCTGGGCGATCCGGTCGGTGATCATGATTGCTTGGTCCCTTCCGCTCCGGCGAGTTCATCTGCCGCGCCGGGGACTTCGCCGCGGTAGTAGGAGCCCTCGTCCGCGCCGGGGTACATGGCGTGCGGCGGGGCGACCATGCCCGGCTGCATCGGGGCGAGCAGATCCTGCTTCTCGTAGATCAGCCCGGCGCGGTTGTCGTCGGCCAGCTCGTACTCGTTGGTCATGGTGAGCGCCCGGGTCGGGCAGGCCTCGATGCACAGACCGCACCCGATGCAGCGCAGGTAGTTGATCTGGTAGACGCGGCCGTAACGCTCACCGGGAGAGAAGCGTTCGTCCTCGGTGTTGTCGGCGCCCTCCACGTAGATGGCGTCGGCGGGACAGGCCCAGGCGCACAGCTCGCAGCCGATGCACTTCTCCAACCCGTCCGGATGCCGGTTGAGCTGGTGCCGGCCGTGATAGCGCGGCGCGGTCGGGGTCTTGACCTCGGGGTAGAGCTCGGTGTTGGGCTTCTTGAACATCGTGGATGCGGTGACCACGAATCCGCCCAGTGGGGCCAGCAGATCCGGCTTCGGCGTGGACGCCATCGGTGTCGCGGGCATCGGCGGCACGGGGAAGTCCGAGTACGCCCGCGTCGAATCCGGGTCCGGGGAGGCGTTGGCGCGGTCGTAGCCCGCGTGCCCGGCCCGGATCACCAGCGCCAGCAGCACGGCCGCGACCACCAGCCCGCCGATCACCATGCCCGCGGTCTGGATGTGGGTGCCGTTGTTCTGCAACACCTTCAGGGTCGCGACGAACATGACCCAGGCCAGCGACACCGGGATCAGGAGCTTCCAGCCCAGGTTCATGAACTGGTCGTAGCGCAGCCGGGGGAGCGTGCCACGCAGCCAGATGAACACGAACAGGAACGTCCACACCTTGGCGGTGAACCACAGCATGGGCCACCAGCCGCTGTTCGCGCCCGCCCACAGACTGATCGGGAACGGCGCGTGCCAGCCGCCGAAGAACAGCGTGGTGGCCAGCGCGGACACGGTCGCCATATTGATGTACTCGGCCATCATGAACATGGCGAACTTGAGCGAGGAGTACTCGGTGTGGAAGCCGCCGACCAGCTCGCCCTCCGCCTCGGGGAGGTCGAAGGGCGCGCGGTTGGTCTCGCCGACCATGGACACCGCGTAGATCAGGAACGACGGCAGCAGCAGGAAGACGTACCAGGTTCCCTCCTGCGCCTTGACGATTCCCGAGGTGGCCATGGTGCCCGAGAGCAGGAACACCGCGGCGAAGCACAGCGCCATGGCGATCTCGTAGGAGATGACCTGCGCGGTGGAGCGCAGCCCGCCCAGCAGCGGATAGGTGGACCCGGACGCCCAGCCCGCCAGCACGATGCCGTACACGCCGACCGAGGCCATGGCCAGGATGTAGAGCACGCCCACCGGCATATCGGTCAGCTGCAGCATGGTCTGGTGCCCGAACATGCTGACCTGCGGCCCGAACGGGATCACCGCGAACGCCATCACGGCGGGGATCAGCGAGATCACCGGCGCGAGAATGAAGATCGGCTTGTCCACGATGGCCGGGATGATGTCCTCCTTGAGGAGCATCTTCACGCCGTCGGCGATGGACTGCAGCGAGCCGCGCGGCCCGACCCGGTTGGGTCCGACGCGCATCTGCATGAACGCCACGATCTTTCGTTCCGCGTACACCGCCAGCATCGGGATGAGCAGCAGGAACACGAAGATCCCGATGGATTTCACCAGCACCAGCCACCACGGATCGTGGCCGAACATGCCGAGGGTGTTCGCGTCAGGCCCGGAGGAGGAAGCCTGCGTAACCACGGAGGGCCCCGCGAGCACCCTGATCAGATCGAGCTCACTCACGGTGGTCCTCCCGTCGGATACGCACGAGGTGGCCGGGTGTGGTGCCGAGCTGCACCAGCACGTCGGAGCCGGGGGAATTCATGGGCAGCCACACCACGCCGTCGGGCATCTCGGTAATGACCAGGGGCAGGGTGATGTGGCCGTGGTCGGTCGCGGCGGTCACCGGATCGCCGGTGGTGGCGCCGATCCCGGCGGCGGTCCGGGCCGACAGCCGCACCACGGGGGTGCGGGCGGTACCCGCCAGGTTGGGTTCGCCGTCCTGGAGCCGGCCGCGGTCGATGAGCATTCGCCAGGACGCGAGAACCGCTGTACCCGAATGGGGTTGGGCCGGCGGATGCGGGCGGTGCACCGGCGTAGGGGCGGGCGCGCCGTCCCAGACTCCGAGGTCGGCCAGTTCCGCGCGGGCTCCGGCGGCGTCGCGCAGGCCCAGCCGCACCCCCATCTCATTGGCTATGGCGTCGAGGACCCGGTATTCGGGCAGCGGCGCGGCCTCGCGGCGGACGGCGGAATCACGCAGGGCGGCTTCGAATTGGCGGTGGCGGCCCTCCCAGGTGAGGAACGTGCCCGCCTTCTCCATGGCGGAGGCGACCGGGAACACGACATCGGCGCGGGCGCTGATGTCGCTGCGGCGCAACTCCATCGACACCACGAAGCCCGCCGCGTCGATGGCCTGCAAGGCGGCATGCGAGTTGGGCATGTCGCCGACCTCGACGCCGCCGATGAGCAGCGCGCCCAAGCTGGGCGCGGCGGCCAGGATGGCGGCGGTGTCGCGGCCGGGAGTGCCCGGCAGTTCGTTCACGTTCCAGGCTTCGCGAACCTGTTTGCGCGCGGCGGGATCGGCGACCGGCCGTCCGCCGGGCAGCAGCACCGGCAGCGCCCCGGCTTCGAGCGCGCCGCGCTCACCGGCGCGGCGGGGGATCCAGGCCAGCGTCGCGCCGGTGTCGTCGGCCAGCCGCGCCACCGCGGACAGGCCACCGGGAATGCCTCCGAGGCGTTCACCGGCGAGGATGAGGGCGCCGGGCTCGCGCAGCAGGTCCGCGACCTCGCGCAGACCGCTGTATCCGGCGGTCAGATCGTCGGTTTCACCGGTCCGAATCGCTTCCAGCACATGCGGTTCGGCACCCGGCGCCGCCGGCAGCAGGGTGCCGGACAGCTTCTGCAGGCCGCGGGTCGCATACGGCGCGAGCGAGTAGATCGGTGTGCCGTTGCGGCGTGTGGCCTTGCGCAGCCGCAGGTGGACGATCGGCGATTCCTCTTCCGCCTCGAACCCCACCAGCAGCACGAACGGCGCGCGTTCGAGGGCGGCGTAGTCGACGGTGATGCCCTGCCCGGCCACCCGGGCGGCCAGGAAGTCGGCCTCCTCGACGGAGTGCTCGCGGGCCCGGAAGTCGATGTCGTTGGTGTTCAACGCGACTCGCGCGAACTTGGAGTACGCGTAGGCGTCCTCCAGGGTCACCCGGCCGCCGACCAGGACGCCCGCCTTGCCGCGCGCCGCGGCCAGTCCGCGCGCCGCCGCACCGATGGCCTCCGACCACGACGCGGGTTGGAGGCTGCCATCCCAGCCGCGCACCAGCGGTGTGGTGAGCCGGTCCTTCTCGGTCAGATAGGTGAACGCGAATCGGCCTTTGTCGCAGTTCCATTCCTCGTTGACCTGCGGATCGTCACCGGCCAGGCGGCGCATCACCTTGCCGCGCCGGTGATCGGTGCGCTGAGCGCAGCCGCTCGCGCAGTGCTCGCACACCGCCGGGCTCGACACCAGGTCGAAGGGCCGGGCGCGGAACCGGTAGGTGCTGCCGGTGAGTGCGCCGACCGGGCAGATCTGCACGGTGTTGCCGGAGAAATAGGAGTCCAGCGGCTCCCCGGCGGCCGTGCCGACCTGTTGCAGCGCACCGCGTTCCATCAGTTCGATGAACGGGTCACCGGCCACCTGCTGCGAGAACCGGGTGCAGCGCGCGCACAGCACGCAGCGCTCCCGGTCCAGCAGGATCGCCGAGGACAGCGGAATCGGCTTGGGATAGGTACGCTTCTCACCGTCGAAACGGGATTCGGCGCGCCCCGCCGACATGGCCTGGTTCTGCAGCGGGCATTCGCCGCCCTTGTCGCACACCGGGCAGTCGAGGGGGTGATTGATGAGCAGCAGCTCCATCACGCCCTCCTGAGCCTTGGCGGCCACGGGCGAGGAGACCTGGGTGCTGATCACCATCCCCTCGGCCACGGTCTGGGTGCAGGAGGCGACGGGCTTGCGCTGCCCCTCGACCTCCACCAGGCACTGCCGGCACGCGCCGACCGGGTCGAGCAGCGGATGGTCGCAGAAGCGTGGGATCTGGACGCCGATGAGTTCGGCGGCCCGGATCACCAGGGTTCCGGCGGGCACCGAAACCGGAGTGCCGTCGATGGTCACGGTCACCATGTCGGTGGGGGTCACCCCGCCACCGGTTGTGGAGCTCACTGTCGAGGTCATCGTGCTCCTTGAGTGGCCCAGGCCGTGGTGCGGGCCGGGTCGAACGGGCAGGCGCCGAGGCGGATGTGCTCGGCGTACTCGTCGCGGAAGTACTTCAGGGAGGAGAAGATCGGGCTGGCCGCGCCGTCACCGAGGGCGCAGAAGGATTTGCCGTTGATGTTGTCGGCGATGTCGGCCAGCTTGTCCAGGTCGGTCTCGTGGCCCCGTCCGCTCTCCAAGCGTTGCAGCAGCTGGACCAGCCAGTAGGTGCCCTCGCGGCAGGGGGTGCACTTGCCGCAGGATTCGTGGGCGTAGAACTCGGTCCAGCGCAGCACCGCCCGCACCACGCAAGTGGTGTCGTCGAAGATCTGCAGCGCCTTGGTGCCGAGCATGGAGCCCGCGGCCGAAACACCCTCGTAGTCGAGGGGGACGTCGATGTGCTCGGCGGTGAACAGCGGGGTCGACGAACCGCCCGGAGTCCAGAACTTCAGGGTGTGCCCCTCGCGAATGCCTCCGGCGTAGGTCAGCAACTCGCGCAACGTGATTCCGAGAGCCGCTTCGTACTGGCCCGGTCGCGTCACGTGACCGGAGAGCGAGTAGAGGGTGAACCCCGGCGACTTCTCCGTGCCGAACGACCGGAACCACTCCACGCCATTCGCGAGGATGAGTGGCACGGACGCAATGGATTCCACATTGTTGACCACGGTCGGGCAGGCGTAGAGGCCGGCTACAGCCGGGAACGGGGGACGCAGGCGCGGCTGACCGCGGCGGCCCTCGAGCGAATCCAGCAGCGCGGTCTCCTCACCGCAGATGTAGGCGCCCGCCCCGGCGTGCACCACGATCTCCAGGTCGAAACCCGAGCCCTGGATATTGCGGCCGAGATAGCCCGCCTCGTACGCCTGCTGCACGGCGGCCTGCAATCGGCGCAGCACCGCCACCACCTCGCCGCGCACGTAGATGAACGCGTGCGAGGCGCGAATGGCGTAGGCCGCGATGATCACGCCCTCGATGAGGGTGTGCGGCGTGGCCAGCATGAGCGGAATGTCCTTGCAGGTGCCAGGTTCCGACTCGTCGGCGTTGACCACCAGGTAGTGCGGCTTGGTGACGCCGTCGGGGCCGGGACCCTGCGGGATGAAGCCCCACTTCATGCCGGTCGGGAAGCCCGCGCCGCCGCGGCCGCGCAGACCGGAATCCTTGATGGTGGCGATGACCTCGTCCGGCTGCATCCGCAGCGCCTTGGGCAGCGCCCGATAGCCGCCCTGACTGCGGTAGGACGCCAGGGTCCAGCTGTCCGGGTCCGCCCAGTGCTTGGTGAAGACGGGAGTCAGAGCAGTCGTCACCGAGCGCCTCCGTCGGTCGGGTTCTCTTCCGCGGCACGCAGACCGGCCAGCGACGCGGGCCCGGCCACACCGTCGGTGGCGCCGGGTCGCTGGTCCGGGTAGCCCGCGAGGATACGAGCGGTCTCGCGGAACGTGCAGGGCGGGATGCCGCTGCGCGAGGCGGTCGGCGGCTGGTCGCGGCGCAGCGAATCGACCAGTTCCTTGGCCGATTCCGGGGTCTGGTTGTCGAAGAACTCCCAGTTGACCATGATGACGGGCGCGTAGTCGCAGGCGGCATTGCACTCGATGTGCTCGAGGGTGACCATGCCGTCCGGGGTCGTCTCGCCGTTCCCGAGTCCCAAGTGCCGCTTCAGGTCCGCGAGGATCTCGTCGCCGCCCATGACCGCGCACAGCGTGTTCGTGCAGACGCCGACGTGGTAGTCGCCGGTCGGGGTGCGCCGGTACATGGAGTAGAAGGTGGCCACCGCGGTGACCTCGGCATCGGTCAATCCCAGCTGCTCGGCACAGAATTCGATGCCGGTACCGGACACGTAGCCCTCGACCGATTGCATCAAGTGCAACAGGGGAAGCAGTGCCGAACGCGGATGCGGGTACCGGGCGATGATCTCCCGGGCCTCCACCTGTAGCCGGTCGTGCGCCTCCGGCGGGAACGGGATCGGCCGCGTGGTCAGGTTCAGCAGGATCTCGGTCATCGGTCCACGCCTCCCATTACCGGGTCGATGGAGGCGACGGAGGCGATCACGTCGGCGACCAGGCCGCCCTCGCACATCGCCGCCACCGCTTGCAGATTCGTGAACGAGGGGTCGCGGTAGTGGACCCGGTACGGGCGGGTGCCGCCGTCGCTCACCATGTGCACGCCCAGTTCGCCGCGCGGGGACTCGACCGCCACGTACACCTGGCCGGGCGGGACCCGCAGACCTTCGGTCACCAGTTTGAAGTGGTGGATCAGCGATTCCATGGAGGTGCCCATGATCTGGCCGATGTACTTCGGCGAGTTGCCGAGGCCGTCCGGCCCGAGCTGCAAGTCGGCAGGCCAGGCGATCTTCTTGTCCTCCACCATGACCGGGCCCGGCCGCAGCTTGTCGAGGCACTGCTCGACGATCTTGACCGATTCCTTCATCTCGTTGACGCGAATCAGGTAGCGGCCGTAGCAGTCGCAGCCGGTGTCGGTCTGCACCTCGAACTCGTAGTTCTCGTAGCCACAGTACGGCTGGGACTTGCGCAGATCGTGCGGCAAACCTGTGGAACGCAGCACCGGTCCGGTGATGCCGAGCGCCATGCAGCCCGTCAGATCCAGGTAGCCGACATTGCGGGTGCGGGCCTTCCAGATGGGGTTCTCGTTGAGCAGCATCTCCATGTCCCGCAGGCGGGTCGGCAGCAGGTCCAGCAGTTCGCGGACCTTCTGCACGCCGTCGTCCGGGAGGTCCTGGGCCAGGCCGCCCGGGCGGATGTAGGCGTGGTTCATGCGCAGACCGGTGATGGTCTCGAACACGTCGAGGATCAGTTCGCGTTCGCGGAAACCGAACAGCATCGGGGTCAGCGCGCCCAGTTCCATGCCGCCGGTGGCCAGCGCCACCAGGTGCGAGGAGATGCGGTTCAGCTCCATGAGCATCACGCGGATGACATTGACGCGCTCGGGGATCTGATCGGTGATGTCGAGCAGCTTCTCCACCGCCAGGCAGTACGCCGTCTCGTTGAAGAACGGCGACAGGTAGTCCATGCGGGTGACGAAGGTGGTGCCCTGCACCCAGCTGCGGTATTCGAGATTCTTCTCGATGCCGGTGTGCAGGTAGCCGATGCCGCAGCGCGCCTCGGTGACGGTCTCACCCTCGATTTCGAGAATGAGCCGCAGCACCCCGTGCGTGGAGGGGTGCTGCGGGCCCATGTTCACGACGATGCGTTCCTCGGCGATGCCGTCCAGGCTCGCGGAGATCTCGTCCCAGTCGTTTCCCACCACGGTGACCGAGCGTTCGGGCCGGTCCTGGGTGTCACGACGGGACTTGGTGCCGGTGTTGTTCATCAGGAGTACGTCCTCCGCTCGTCGGGCGGCGGGATGCGCGCGCCCTTGTATTCGACCGGGATTCCGCCGAGCGGATAGTCCTTGCGCTGCGGGTGTCCACGCCAGTCGTCGGGCATGGCGATGCGGGTCAGCGACGGGTGACCGTCGAAGAGGATCCCGAAGAAGTCGTAGGTCTCCCGCTCGTGCCAGTCCACCGTCGGGTAGACCGAGTACAGGGAGGGCAGGTGCGGATCACTGTCCGGCACAGAGACTTCCAGCCGCAGGCGGCGGTTGTGGGTGATCGAGTTCAGGTGGTAGAGCGCGTGCAGCTCGCGCCCGGTGTCCTCCGGGTAGTGCGCGCCGCTGGCGCCCAGGCACAACTCGAAGCGCAGGGCTTCGTTGTCGCGCAACGTCTTCGCGACCAGCACCAGGTGATCGCGGCGGATGTGCAGGGTGAGCTCGCCGCGGAACACGACGATCTTCTCCACCGCCTCGTCGAAGGTCTTGGCCAGCGCCAGGCGCAGATGCGCGATGATCTCGTCGAAGACCGGGCCGTAGGGGGCGGGGGTACCACCGGGCATGGAGACGGTCTGGACCAGGCGGCCGTAGCCGGAGGTGTCGCCGGTGCCGGAGACGCCGAACATGCCCTGGCGCACGCCGATCACATCGTCGGCCGGCGGCGCGGGCTCGGCGGCCGGAGACTCGGCGGCGGCGGATTCGGTTGTGTCCGGGGTCTTCTCAGTGGGTTCCACGGCCGCCTCCGGGGGGCTCTCCGTGCCGACAGGTGCATCGAAGCTCATCGCAGCAGCCCCTTCAGCTGAATGGTCGGGGTGCTGGCGAGCGCGGCGGCTTCGGCCGCGCGCACGGCCTCTTCGCGATTGACGCCGAGCGGCATCTCCTGAATCTTCTCGTGCAGCTTCAGGATCGCGTTCAACAACATCTCCGGCCGCGGCGGGCAGCCGGGCAGGTAGATGTCGACCGGCACGATGTGGTCGACGCCCTGCACGATGGCGTAGTTGTTGAACATGCCGCCCGAGGATGCGCAGACACCCATGGCCAGCACCCATTTCGGTTCGGTCATCTGGTCGTAGACCTGGCGCAGCACCGGGGCCATCTTCTGGCTCACCCGGCCCGCCACGATCATCAGATCGGCCTGGCGCGGCGAGGCGCGGAACGCCTCCATGCCGAAGCGGGCGATATCGAATCGCCCGCCGCCGGTGGCCATCATCTCGATCGCGCAGCACGCCAAGCCGAACGTCGCCGGCCACAGCGAACTCTTGCGCAGATAGCCGGCCAAATCTTCCACCGTGCTCAGCAGGAACCCGCTGGGCAGTTTCTCCTCGAGACCCATGTCGGACTACTTCTCCCGGATCGGGACATCCCGCCTCGCACGGGATGTGTGAATGGAAATCCCCTGTGCGCCGATCAATCCCAGCTGAGACCGCCGCGCCGCCACTCGTAGGCGTAGGCGACCGAGACGTTGAAGATGAACAACGCCATGGCGGCCAGCCCGAACACTCCGAGTGCGTCGAAGTGCACGGCCCACGGGTAGAGGAAGACGATCTCGATGTCGAAGATGATGAACAGCATGGCGGTGAGGTAGTACTTCACCGGAAAGCGTTGGCCCGCAGCGTTTCCCGGACCGCCCGCGACCGCGTGCGGGGTCGGCTCGATACCGCATTCGTAGGCCTCGAGCTTGGCCCGGTTGTAGCGCCTGGGGCCGATCAGGGCCGCCAGGAAGATGGAGAACACCCCGAACGCGGCGGCGACCGCGCCGAGAACCAGGGTCGGTACCTCGATATTCACTTCAGCACTACCCCTCCTGCGAGCTGGACGACGCACTACGGACGGCAGCGGGCGCGGCGGGATGATGTCAGTGGTGCATGGCAGTCATGCATCTCCCCGCGCTCCTGTGAGCTACGGCACAGATTACAACTCGGACGAGAAGATACATGACGATTCGCGATCGCGTTTGATCGAATTCGGAACGGTCTTTTATGACCGATTGGACGCAATCCCGTTTGTCACGTGACATGGGTTTGCCCTGATCGTGAGGGCAGAGGAAGATCAGACCGCGAAGCTATTACCGAGCACACCCAGGACAGCGTCGGTCAACCGAATGGGGTCGATGGGGTGCGGCACCGCCGCTTCCGCGCGCGACCAATTCGCCAGCCAGGCATCATCGGGCCGACCGGTCAGCACGACAATCGGTGGGCAGTCGGCGATTTCGTCCTTGAGCTGCTTGGCCAGGCCGAGACCGCCCTCCGGGGCCGACTCGCCGTCGAGGATCAGCAGATCCAATCCACCGGCGTCCATGCGCTCGAGGACCACCGGGCCCGTGGCCACCTCGACGTAGTCGATGGGCGGCAGATCGGGGTGCGGCCGTCTGCCCAGCGCCAGCATGATCTGGCTCCGGGTATCGGCATCACTGCTGTAAACGAGGACCCGCACGGCGGCGGGACGTTTGGCATCGGCCACGTTCCGCATGCTACGTCGCAGATGGGGCGGCGCGGGGCAGCTTCGCGAGAAGTCCGCGTACGCGTCGCGGAATCGCCTGTCGCGCAATGTGTCGATGGCCGGTTGTTCGTAATCCGAGACCGGTACGATCCCGCGAATGAGGGGAGATGTCACGCAACGCCTCATCGAAACCGACGTGTGGACCGACGAGTTGGTGGGGCGAGCCGGGATTCCGGTCTTCGATGTGCCGCTGGTGAGCGTCGGCAGCGGGCTGGGATCGTTCACTCTGTTCGACACCTTGCGGATCTACGGAGTGCCCGGGGCGGCGATGGCGGTGCTCGGGCCACAGGACGTGCCATGGGGGTCCTACGAATACCTGACTCGGGTGTCGCAGATTCCGCGCAGGGAACGGCTGCGCAGCGATTCGGGCGGGACGCCGGACAATATCTGGGGATTTCCGTCCTATGCCCTGCGTGAGGCAATAGCTGAAAAGTCGCTATCAGCTGTGTGGAATGTCTTGGTGGAGCCTGTTCTCGCCGAGCACCACACGCCTCGGGCAGGGCAGGTCTTGGTAGCGCTGGAGTGCGAATTCGAGCGGGTCGAATACGCGCGATCCTTGCGCAAAGGGCAGGTCCGCATGGTGCGCAAACGGGCCGGCGGCGGGTACTTCACGATCCTCACGCCGCCGGAAGGGGCAGCGGCGACCAAGCGAATCGCGTTTCGCAGCAGTCATGTTCACATCGCGGTCGGGTACCCCGGGCTGCGGCTGCTGCCGGATCTGCAGGAGTACCGCGAGCGGTATCGCGATCCGACGCGGGTGGTGAACGCCTACGAGCCGCACGAGCACGTGTACGAGGCATTGCAGCGGCGGCCCGGGACGGTCATGGTGCGCGGCAGCGGGATAGTAGCCAGTCGTGTGCTGCAACGGCTGATCGACGACCGGGATCGGCTGCGGCTCAACACCCAGATCCTGCATCTGTTCCGGACTTATGTGGCGGGACCACAGGGGGAGAGCGTGTTCGGGCGGCGGGCGGGAGCGAACGGGTGGGCATATCAAGCCTTCAACTTTCCCAAGGCGAGCTTCGGTGGGCAGATCAAGCAGCGGCTGCTGAAGCTCGAAGGGCGGGAGCGGGCGGAGGCGCTGAAGACGCTGGGCGGGACCACGACGCCGCGGCGCAAGCGGTGGGAGGAACAGCTGACGCGGGGGCGGGCGCAGGGCTGGTATCAGATCCTGGTGGGGTCGGCGCGGAATCTGCGGCCCGATCGCACCCGGCCCGGGGTGGTGACGACGGTCGCGCCGGAGGCGGACGGGCCGAGCGGCTTCGCGTCGACCGACCGGCCGGTTGACGTGCATGCCGATTACGTCATCGACTGCACCGGGCTCGAAGCCGATATCCGGGAGCATCGGCTGCTCGCCGATCTGCTCGATCACACCGGGGCGCGGGCCAATCCGCTCGGGCGGCTCGATGTGGATCGGACCTTCGAGCTGTTCGGGACCCGCAGCGGGCCCGGGCGGGTGTACGCCTCGGGTAGCGCGACGCTGGGCGGGTATTTCGCTCCCGTGGACTCGTTCGCCGGATTGCAGTACGCGGCCCTGGAGATCGCCGATGACCTGGCGGCGAACGGGTTCTGCCGACGACTCGATGCGCTGCGGTCGCTACGGCAGTGGTGGTTGTGGGTCACCGACCGGAAGATTCCGGCATGACGCCGACGCTGTGGGGGCGGATTCAGACTCGCGTGATCGTACTCGGGGTGATCGGGGCGGTGATCACGCTACTGATCACGCCGCTGCTGCCGATGGGGAGGCTGTCACGGGAACAGGGTTACCGGGTCACGCTGACCATATTGGTGGCGGTCATCCTGCTCGGAGTCGGGTGGGAGCTGGCGTATCACGGCCTGCAGCAATTCCGGTGGGACAAGGACTGGCCGACAGTCTTCGGGCTGGTGACCATCGCGAACGAGGGACTGCTGCTGTGGCTGCTGACGCGGTACACGTCAGCGGTCGTGCCCCGGGACCTGCGGCCGTCCGCGCCGGCGTTCGGCATCGAGTTCACGCTGACCTGGCTTGCGTACTGGGGATTCGTCAACGGTCCGATCCGGGTGGTGCTGCCACGCTGGCGATATACCGGGGGCCGGGTGCTATGACCGCGCGGGTCGAGGTGGTGCCGGGCCGCCACCTGGTGGCCTGTGTCGACGGGGTGGTCGTGGTTGTCGCGCACCGGGATTCGAGTGTGATCACCGCGGCGTCCGAGGCTATTGCCGTGCTGGACAAGGTGTTGGAGATGGTGGCGGAGGCGTCGTCGCGGGAGACTCGGCGCACCGGACGCACCTTCGCACGGCTGGCGAGCACGTGGCTCATGGGTCGCACGGACGAGGAGCGGGTCGAATTCGGGGTGCTCACACCGGGAAAGCGGGGGCTGGCGGTCTTTCTGCACGGGCGGGTCACCGCGATGCTCGAGGGGACCGATGACCGGGAGGTGCTGCACGGCCGCGATGCCGGATTCAGCGTCGATCGGGTGGTGAGTCCGGCGCCGGGGCGAGCGGCGGCGGTCTTCGTCGACGACGGCGCACCGCGGAAGAGCCTTCCCCGGGAAAGCGTGTGGTCGCTGCGCGACGGTCGGGTGCCGGGTTCGGGAGCGGTGATGTGGTTGGGGGAGAAGGCGAATACACCCGAGCCCGAGATCGCAGCCGGAGGTCGGGACCCGGTCCCGCGCGATTCCGGCAGCGGGCGCACCATCGCACCCACTGCCATTCCCGCGGGAATCGAGACCGCTCCCACCGGTGTCGTCGTGCACGGGTTCACCTGCGCTCGAGGACATCTCAACGACCCCCGTGTGTCCTTCTGCGTCGTGTGCGGCATTCGCATGGAGCAGCTGACCTGCGTCCTCGCCCCCGGCATCCGCCCGCCGCTGGGCGTTCTGCTGCTCGACGACGGCACCTCCTATGTCCTCGACAGCGATCTCGTGATCGGCCGTGCGCCCGCCCGCTCACCGCAGGTGCGGCGGGGCGCCCAAGCGATCCGCATCCCCGACGCCACCGGCGGCATGTCCCGTGTCCACGCCGAGATCCGCCTCGTGGATTGGGACGTCCTGGTCATGGATCGCGGGTCCGCCAATGGCACGCACATCCGCCCGCCCGGCCGCCCCGACTGGATCCGGGCCGCACCCGGCCACCCCACCGTCCTGGCGCCCGGCAGCCAACTGCTGCTCGGTGGCCGGGTGTTCACCTTCGACTCGCCGCATGGACGCTGACAGCGGAGGTTGGATCGATCCAGTCGGATGTGGGGATAGCGTCACAGAAAGCTGCCGAGCGAAGGAGCACGCGTGACTGCCGAATCCGTTGATGTCGTGGTGATCGGGATGGGGCCCGGAGGGGAAGACGTGGCCACGCGGGTGGCGCGGGGCGGGCTCGCCGTGGTCGGGGTCGAGGGGCGGTTGGTGGGCGGGGAGTGCCCGTATTACGCGTGTGTGCCGACCAAGATGATGGTTCGTGCGGCGGGGGTGCTGGCCGAGGCTCGGCGGGTGGAGGGGCTCGCGGGGTCGGCCACGGCACAGGCGGATTGGCGGCCGGTCGCTGCGCGGATCCGGGAGGAGGCCACCGACGATTGGGACGACCGGGCGGCGGTGGACCGGTTCGAGAAGGCGGGTGGGCGGTTCGTGCGCGGGTGGGGGCGGATCAGTGCGCCGGGGGAGGTGACCGTGGCGACCGAGAGCGGAGAGCGGGTGTTTCGAGCGCGGCGGGGGATCGTGCTGAATCCGGGGACCGAACCGGCTGTTCCGCCGCTCGACGGGCTGGCGGGAACGCCGTTCTGGACGAACCGGGAGGCGGTGCCGGCTACCGAGGTGCCGGAGTCGCTCATCGTGCTGGGCGGAGGCCCGGTGGGGGCGGAGTTCGCGCAGATCTTCGCGCGGTTCGGGGCGCGGGTGACCGTGGTCGTGCCGCGGCGGCTGGTGCCGCAGGACGAGCCGGAGGCGGGGCAGCTGCTGGCGAAGGTGTTCACGGAGGAGGGGATCGAGGTCCGGGGCGGGGTTCGGGGGACTGCGGTGCGGTACGACGGGCGCGAGTTCGCACTGACTCTCGATAATGGCGAGGTGCTGCGTGCCGAGCGCTTGCTCGTCGCGGCGGGGCGGCGAACCGAACTGGCGGGCTTGGGAATCGGGGCGGTCGGCTTGGACGAGTCGGCGAGGTCAATACCGGTGGACAACCGGCTGCGGGCGGCCGAAGGGGTGTGGGCGCTCGGTGACGTCACCGGGCGGGGGGCTTTCACTCACGTGTCCATGTATCAGGCGCGGATCGTGGCACAGGACATTCTCGGTAGCGGGGACGAGGTAGCGCGGTATCACGCCGTACCGCGGGTGACGTTCACCGATCCCGAGGTCGGGGCGGTCGGTATGACCGAGGAACAGGCCCGGGCCGCAGGGCTGACCGTCCGGGTCGGAATCACCGAAGTACCTGCGTCCACGCGGGGTTGGATCCACAAAGCGGGCAACGCCGGGTTCATCAAACTGGTCGAGGACGCCGACCGCGGGGTGCTCGTCGGCGCGTGCTCGGCCGGGCCGCAGGGCGGCGAAGTCCTCAGCGCCCTGTCGGTGGCCGTCCACGCCCAGGTCCCGACCGCGACCTTGCGGGAGATGATCCTCGCCTACCCGACCTTCCACCGCGCCATCGAATCCGCGCTCGATGCCCTCGCGTCCGTTTAGGCATCGAATCGCAATCGTTGCTGTTCACACCCGCGTAACAGCGGCATCCTGGTAACCATCGATAGTCCTAGCTGGTTGGGCGGTGGGCACATGCGAATCTCGGAAATCCTGCGCCGGAAGGGCGGCGAAGTCGTCACGATTGCACCCGATGCAACCGTGCGTGAACTGCTCAGAATCCTGGCGGCACACAACGTCGGCGCGGTCATCGTCTCCCCGGACGGCACCGCCATGGCCGGCATCGTCTCCGAACGAGACATCGTCCGCCGCCTCTACCGCGACGGCGCACCCCTCCTGGACTCCCCGGTCTCCACCATCATGACCGCGGCCCTCCACACCTGCTCCCCGGACGACAACGTCGAAACCCTCAACGCGATCATGACCGAACACCGAATCCGCCACCTCCCCGTCCTCGAGGACGGCCAGATGATCGGCATAGTCAGCATCGGCGACGTAGTCAAAAGCCAAATCTCCGAACTCGAAACCGAACGCGAAGCCCTGGTCCGCTACCTCCACAGCTGACCGGCACCCGGCACTGTCGTGACGTCAGGACCTTGACCTCGACTCGAGTTGAGGTTGCAGGGTAGGGACTGTGCAGACATTCCCTGTGGAGATCGGTGTCATCCTGCCTTCGGTGGCGACACAACGGGCTCAGAAACTCGATATAGCCACCGCTGCTCGTCACGCCGAGGAGATCGGGCTGGACGGAGTTTGGCACGGGGATCACCTGTCGATCGGTGTGCCTGTGCTGGATTGCGCAATTGCCCTGGCGGTCGCGGCCGCCGCGACCGAGCGGATCCAGATCGGCACCAGTGTCTACGTTCCGGCGCTGCGCCCACTGGCCTGGGCGGCCAAGCAGATAGCGAGCTTGCAGCACGTCAGTGGTGGCCGGCTGCAACTCGGTGTCGGATCCGGGGGCGGTCCAGCCCAGTGGGCGGCGGCAGGGATTCCGTACGGGCAGAGTGGAACTCGCACCGACACCGCGCTGCGTGTGTTGCCCGAGCTGCTGGCGGGCAAGCGAGCCGCGCTCCCCGATACGGCCGAGCCGATCGATATCGAGCTGGCTCCACCCGTCCCGGTTCCGCCGGTGTTGGTCGGAAACGACTCGGCTCCCGCCCGCCGACGGGTCGCGGAGCTGGGTGACGGCTGGTTTCCGTCGCTGATCCCACCGGCCCGGGTGGCGGCCGGGCTCTCCGAGATCACCGAACTCGCCGCGCAGCATCAGCGACCAGCGCCGACGGTCACCATCGGCGCGACCGGAGTTCTCGGCACCGGCGCGGACCTGCCTACCCGCGCCGAGATCGCTGCTGGAATCAGCCATAACTACGGGAAGTCGATCGAGGAGACCTTGCCGATTCCGATCACCGGTTCCATCGAGCAAGCCGCCGAACGCATAGCCGCCTACCAGGCCGCCGGCGCCCACCATTTCGTCATCGGTATTGCCGGAGGCGACTGGCGGGGGCAATGCGAGTTGCTGGCGCAGGTGCGTTCCACACTCCGCTGACCTGCGGATAAGACCCTACCCGAGTGGTGGCCATCCGGGCGGGCCACCTACGGGGTCAAGGGCTTTCGGCGGGGGATCACGCGGCGGTGGGTGATGCGCCAGCCGTGGGGAGTGCGGTGGAGGGCGTCCTCGTAGGTGACGCTGGTGGTCGTGGCGTCGGTGTTGACTGCCAGGCCCTTGGAGATCGCATGGGCCGTATCGCCGTCCAGGGCTGTGACCACCACATTGGTGACGTGGTGGGCGAGGGGGTTGGCGTCGCCCAGTTCGCGTGCCATGTCGCGGAGGGCTTCCACTCCCGGCACGGTGCCCGCGCCGAAAGCGGTCAGGTCGTAGGCGACGTCCTCGGTGAACACCTCGGTCCATCGATCGAACTCGCCCGAATCGCTCAGATGTCCGTGCAGGGCGACCACTTCGTGGATCGCCAGTCTGTCCGCGACCGAATCCGTCATCACCACACCAGATCACGAACCAGCGCGGTCGGCCACGGATTTTTCGCCGCGTTCGGCGGGCGGGTCGAGCCCGGGCCGATGGCTCGGGCTGTCGCCGGTGGGGTCAGTCGGTCCAGATGGAGAGGTACCAGAGGCCGTCGTCGCCGAGGGTGCATTCGTAGATGTCGTCGCCGGGGACGAGCTGGGTGCCGTCGGGGCGGGTGAAGGTGCCGGTTTCGCCGTCGGCGTCGCAGGCGGCCTCGGTGGGGTAGTTGCCGTCCACCTGCCACTCGGTGTCCTTGCCGGCGTGGGCGGTGCCCATCGCGGTGATCAGGCCGAGGGCAACCAGGGAGGTCGTTGCGAGCTTCTTCAAATGTTGTTCCTTTTCACGAAAGAGCCCGGTCGAGAGTCTCAGGTAAGACCGACTGGCCGGGCCGCCACACGATACTTCAGCACGGGGGTCCGACAAATCCGGCGGCGGTCGGACCGCTTGGCGCTCAGGACGTTCCGCTACCAGCTGCGCATGCCTGGGTGGCCGACCTAATCTGGAGCGATGAGCGGCGACCTTGGTCAGCGGCTGCAAGCGGTTCGGAAGCGGCGGGGGCTCACGCAGCGGGAGCTGGCCGCGAATTCGGCTGTCTCCGTGTCGCTGATCCGGAAGATCGAGCAGGGGGAGCGGGACGACACCCGGATCGAGACGCTGCGGCGGTTGGCCGTGGCCCTGGGGTGCCCGCTGACTGCGTTCATCGGTGCCGCGCCCCGCGCTCCGGAGAGCGGGGACGGCGAGTTGTGGGCCGCCACCAGGCGAGCGATCGATGCACCTCGGCCGGACGTGGCGGTGGAGCCGCACGCGGAAGAGGCTGTGGCCGAATCCCTTGCGGCGGCCGTGCGGCTCTACCACGACAACCGGTATGAGCCGCTGGCGCGAGTTCTGCCCGATCTGGTGGACGCGAGTGAGAGTGTCTCGCCCGTGCTGCGAGCGCAAATTCTCCAGCTGACCGGCTCGGTCATGGTGCAGACGCGGCAATTGGGAACGGCGCGCAGAGTTCTCGATCACGCGCTGGCGGCGGCGCAGGCGAGCGATGATCTACTCGATGCCGCGTCCGTTGTCGTCACGCTGTGCTGGCTGCTCTTGGTGGAGCGGCGATTTCAGCAGGTCGATGACCTCGCGATCGACTGGGCCGACCGAATCGAGCCACGGATCTCGACCGCTACCGATCGCGAGCTCTCCACGTGGGGCTGGCTGCTGTTGCGTGGGTCTGCGGCGGCGATCCGCGACAACCGGCCCGACGACGCCGATGACATGATGCAGCTCGCGCAGGCCGCCGCGGTGGCCGTCAAACGCGAACCGCGCGGCTACCAGGACTATTGGACGGTTTTCGGACCCGCCACCGTGGCCATGAAGCGCGTCGAGAACGCGGTCATCGATGACCGGCCCGACCTGGCACTGCGGTTGGCCCATGACGTGCCGCCCGGCCTGCGGCCCACCTCCGATAACCGCAATCGGCACCTGCTCGACGTCGCTCGAGCCCATCTCGACCTCGCCCGGCCAGATCCGGCCCTGGACATCCTGGTTCGGCTCTCCGGCGAGGCCCGCCCCTGGTTGATCGAGCAGCGGTTGGCCAAGGATCTCCTGGCCAGGCTGATCGGCAGACGCCGAACCCTCACCCCGGAGATGCGCTCCCTCGCCGACCTCATTCACCTCGAATACTGATCGCCTCGTGGCACTTCCGCTGGCGGACCCCGGAAAGTGCCATTGCCGCAGAATCTTCGCGGCCCGATCCTGATTCGGAATCCGCTGGAAGCAGACTCGACGATCGAGAGGGCGAGCAATGAACCCCGGGGCTCTGGGATATCTCCGCGAAGACGTGTCCGGCTCACGACGACAGTGGGATGAGCGGCGGATTCGGGCGTTGGCGGAACGGTTGGGGTATGACCTTCGGCAGACGGCGGTGTTCGGGCCGCATACTGATCGGCCGGTGCATCGGTTGGGGGTGCTGGTCGGGAATTTGGGGGTGGATGCGGTGATCGTTCCGAGTCTGGAGCATTTCGAGGATGGGCAGGTGCCGGGGGAGCTGGTGCGGCGGGCGGATGTGATCACCGTCAGTCCGGAGGAGACGTTCGCGCGGTGGATCGTTCCGCCGGATGCCGCGGCCGACATCGGGTCCCGGTAGGCGGCGCCCGATGGACACCAGCACCCGTTTCGACGAATGAACGGTGGGTGAACCATGATCAATTGGTGCCGTGTCGTTCGATGGGAATTGGTGGGTCGCGAACTTTGATGTCGAAAGCGAATAACTTGACGGCACAGCGGATCTCCGGTAGCCCGAAGGGGCTGGTGTGAGACCCCAATTCTCGCGCAGCGTGTTTCTGCGCGGAGCGCTCGGAATCGCGGTCGCCGGTGTGGGTTTCGCGGGAGCCACCCGGCTGCCGACGTCGGATGCGACACCGGGCACCGGGTCCTCCGGCGCGAACGCCGGGGACCTGGGCAGTGCGTCCGGATCGAGCAGCGGGAGCGCCGACCCGAAATGGCGTGAGCTCAAAGGGAAGCTGCGCGGCCGGGTCGTACTGCCGGGGGACTACGGGTATCCGGGCGTGAAGGAGGTTTTCAACACTCGCTTCGACAACGAGATGCCCGCGGCGATCGTGCAGATCGCGGACGCCCAGGACGCCGCCGCCACCTTCGAGTTCGCGGCCGCGAACAACCTCCAGGTGGCGGCCCGCGCCGGCGGCCACTCGTATGCGGGAATGTCTACGGCGACCGGCACACTCGTCATCGACGTGCGGCGCATGCAGGGCATTCGCGCCGAGGGCGGCACAGCGGTCATCGCGCCCGGCCACACCCTCTACGACATCTATCGCGAACTGGATCGCGGCGGGCTGAGCCTGCCCTCCGGCATGTGCCCCGGCGTCGGCATCGCGGGTCTCACGCTGGGCGGCGGACTGGGCAACGAGTCCCGCGCCCACGGCCTCACCGGCGACCGGCTCACCGCCGCCACCATGGTCCTGCCCGACGGCACCATCACCGAGGTCTCCGCCACCACCCGCCCGGATCTGTTCTGGGCCGTGCGCGGCGGCGGACCGCACTTCGGCGTCGTCACCTCGTTCACCTTCGAGACCATCCCGGCGACACCGAAAGACGTAGTGCGCCTGACCTTCCAGGGCGAGGAAGCCGCGACCGTGATCGCGGGCTGGCGGCAGTGGCTGGGCTCGGCCCCGCGCGAGCACTGGGCCGACGTCAGCATCGATGCCGACGGCGAGGGCGGCATGCACTGCTGGATGCAGCTGGTCTGTCCCGCGGGCGCCGGCGAAACCGCCACCGCCGAACTCGTCGACGCCATCGGCGTCGCTCCCGGCATCGTCGAACCGCGCAGCCTGTCCCACATGGACGCGGTCCTCTATCTGGCGGGCGGCACCGCCGATCAGCCGCGCGCCGCCTTCACCAACGGCTCCGACATCGTCGCGGACCTCACCCCCGACACGATCGGTCGCATCCTCGAGGCGGTGGCGCGCTACTCCAGCGTCGGCGGTACCGGCTGGGTCCAGATCAATGCCCTCGACGGCGCGATCCGGGACTTGGCCCCCGACGCCACCGCGTTCCCTTGGCGCAGCCACGCCGCCCTGGTGGAATGGGGTGCGTACGAACCCATCCCGCACGAATCGGCGCTGGCCTGGATCGCCGACGCGCACGCCACCCTGGCCCCCGACTCGGTCGGCGCGTACATCAACTACCTCGAGCCGGGCGATCCACTGTCTCGCTACTACGGCGCAAACTACCCCCGTCTGGCCACACTGCGCAGCCTGGTGGACCCCGACAACCGCATCCGCTCGGTCCTGACCGCCTGACCCCGCCCCTCGAGGGCGGGGGAGCCCCGCCTACTGGTCGAGGGCCTGGATGAGGGTGTCGAGGCCGGAGCTGACGGATTCGCGCTGGGCAGGAGTGAGGGATTCCAGGGCGAGAGCGAAACGCTGGATGCGGGCCGAGGTGAGACCGGTGACCAGGTTGTGGGCCGCCTCGGTGGCGGTCAGCAGCTGGGCCCGGCCGTCCTCGGGGTCGGCGTCGCGGGTGAGGTAGCCGCCCTTTTCCAGGCCCGTCACGATGCGGGACATCGTGGGGGCGCTGACCCGCTCGATCGAGGCCAGGTCGCCCAGGCGGAGCGGGCCCGAGCGGGCGACCGTCGCGAGGGCGGACGCCGCGCCGGGGCTCAGCGCCCCGAGGTCGCCGGAGGTACGCAACAAGCGCAGCAGGCGGCCGATCGAGTGGTACAGCTCGGCGGCCTCGGTGAGCTGGTCGGGGTCGGCGACACCCATAGGCTCGGACAGCGTGATCTCCTCCGTCAGATTCCCTCGCGGGCGGCTTCACGCAATTCGGCCGCCTCGTCCGTGACAGTCGGGCTACCGGCGAACCAGGAGGCCGCCGCGCCGATCAGCATCATAATCGCGGCTCCCAGGAAGACCACGACCAGACCCGAGTGGAACGGGCCGGAGATCAAGTGCGGGAAGAACTCCTGACCGGTGAGCACATCGCCGTGCACGCCCGGGTGGTCGAGAGTGCCGGTGGGGCCGAGCAATTCCTTGATCGGGTTGTAGCCGAGGAAGGCCGCGAACAGGCTGCCCACCGGCGGCATGTCCGAGATCGCCTCGGCGGCCGGCGCGGGCACACCCTGCTCCTGCAGGCCCGAATTCATGGCGTCGGGCAGCGTATTCGACAGGCCGATGATCATCAGCGAGAAGAACAGGCCGATCGACAACGCCATACCGCCGTTGAACAGTGTGCCGCGCATGCCGGAGGCCACACCGCGCTGTGCCGCGGGCACCGATGACATCACCTCGGCGGTGTTCGGCGACGCGAACATGCCCGACCCGAGGCCGTTGAGGGCGATGACGAGCGCGAACACCCAGTAGTCGAAGTCGACGGGCAGCACGACGAGCAGCACGAAGGTCAGAGCGGTGATCAGCATGCCGACGGTGGCGAACAACCGCGCGCCGTACCGGTCCGACAGCTTGCCCGAAACCGGGCCGGCGATGAGGAATCCGACGGTCAGCGGCAGCAGGTAGATGCCCGCCCACAGCGGCGTCTGCTCGAAGGAGAACCCGTGCAGCGGCAGCCAGATGCCCTGCAGCCAGATGATCAGCATGAACTGCAGACCGCCGCGGCCCAGCGAGGACATCAGCCCGGCGATATTGCCCAGTGCGAACGCCCGGTTCTTGAACAGCGACATATTGAACATCGGCTGCGCGACCTTGGATTCGATGACGCAGAACACGGCCAGTAGAACGATGCCGCCGATCACCGCGCCCAGCACCCACGGGTTGGTCCAGCCGGTCTTCGAATCCCCGTGCGGCTGAATGCCGTAGGTGATGCCGGTCAGCAACGCGGTCAAGCCCAGCGCGAACGTGACGGTGCCCGGCAGGTCCAGTGATCCCGGATTGCGCTGGCCATTGTCGTGCAGCGAGCGGTACGACCAGATGGTGCCGATGATGCCGAACGGCACGCTCACCCAGAAGATGGCCTTCCAATCCCACTGCGCCAGTCCGCCACCCATGAGCAGACCGAGGAAGGAACCGGCCACCGCCGCGACCTGATTGATCCCGAGCGCGAACCCGCGCTCGTCGGCCGGGAAGGCGTCGGTGAGGATCGCGCTCGCATTGGCCATCAGCATCGCGCCGCCGACGCCCTGGATCACACGCCAGGCGATCAGCCACACCGCGCCGCCGCCGTGTGTGAACGGATCGAATGACAACGCCACGGCCGCGAGGCTGAACACCACGAACCCGTAGTTGTAGATCTTCACCCGCCCGACCATGTCGCCGAGCCGCCCGAACATGACCACCAGCACGGCCGAGGACAGCAGGAAGCCCATCATCAGCCACAGCAGGTAGCTGACATTGGCCGGTTCCAGGGGGTTGAGCCCGATGCCGCGGAAGATGTCGGGCAGCGAGATCGTCACGATCGAGGAGTTGATGGTGACCATGAGCATGCCCAGCGTCGTATTCGACAGGGCCACCCACTTGTACCTGGGGTGATCGTGCTCGATCCGGAGTCGTCTCCGAATGGTCTGGACGTCACCGGCATCCAATCCGGTGGTAGGGGCCGCAGCCATCAGAGCCTCCCGCGAGTCTACGAACGAACGTCCCCAATATAGTTGCATGTTGCTAACTAATGAAATCGGGTATGACTCACTCAGCGGAATGCCTAGCGGCCGAAAACAGGGCGTTGTACGGTTTTCGTGAACGGCCGCCGCGACGAGCGCCGGTTTCGCGGAGGGGAATTACTGTGCCTCGCAAACACTTTCGACCAGGGTGACCTTCCATCGTCGGCCATCTGATCGAAAAGGGCCGTCGACCCGGCCTACTCCGACGGCACCTGTCCACCGGGCAACTGATCGGCCTTGTCGCCGCGCGGAAGCAACCTTGTACCCGATCCGTCGAGCCTCGGACGCTGCAGGGGGCAAACGGATTACAGATCCGGCCGACTCCTCCTGTGCGGCAAGAATTCCCAGCCCTGCCCCAGATCCGACACCACCGATTCGGGCCGGTCGACACGCGTGCCGCAGCGCACCTGTTCGGCGCGATTTGCAGTTACGCTGCTATTCAGGACCTGCGCCAACGGTATCGAGCTCGTACACCTTTTCGAGAACGAGAACAGGATCCGGTTATGCGACATGCGCTCATGGCCGCCGCGGCAGGAACAGCCGTGGCCGGTGTGACCCTGGCGAGCCTATGGGCCTGGGGTGCCGATACGGTCCGGGCTCAGGCACCCGGCGGGGACATGTCCGCCGCGGACGTGCATGTCATGGCGTCGGTCGACTCCGTCCAGGTGAATCCGCCCGGCAACCGGACGCCGAACTTCCTGATGACGTTCTCACATGCCGCACAGATGTCGGGCAGCTACTCGGTCACCGTGGACGGTGGCCCGATCACGTCCGGTCAGGCTGTCGCGGGGTTCATCCTCGGCTGCGGGATCAGCGTGGCCGGCGGCGTCACCGTCGGTATCGAGCCCAACCAAGGTTTGGCCGCCGCCATCGCCCCGTCGGTGACCCCCGGGAGCACCTCCGTCAGCCCGCCGAGTGGGACGGAGGTGACCCCCGGGAGCACCTCCGTCAGCCCGCCGAGTGGGACGGTCACGCCCAGCGCCTCGGTCACCCCGCCCGACATCAGTCTCGGACCCAGCGTGGGCGGGGCGCTGGGCGTGACGGAAGTCTTGACGGCCACTATGGGGCCCGGCCAGGTCACCACCGCGACCACGGCGACCGCGGCCCTGGACAGCGCCACTGAGTGGCCTTACCAGATCGCGTTCAACAACGCCGCGTTGAACGTCGCCCAATGCGCTTCGCCGGTGTCGGCGGTCCCCTTCGTCACCACCACGGTGGCCACCCCGAGGGGTGTGGTGCAGACCACCGCCTACGGCGACCAGTTCACCTTCTGAACCCGGCCGGTCGCCCGGGCCGCCCTACGGCGAAGGCAGTTCCGGCCGGGGCTTTCCCGGGGCGACGGTGCGGGCGAGGATGCCGAGGGTGGCGCGGAGGGCGCTTTCGGGGATGACCGGGAAGATATCGGCGTCCTTGAATTCCTGGGGGACCGCGGACCAGTCGTAATAGGACGTCACGAGGGTGCCCGCTTCGATGGGTTCGAGGAGGTAGCCGTAGACGTGGCCCGGTTCGACCCGGCCGCGAACGGTCCAGGCGATCTGCTTGTCCCGCTCGAATGCGACGATTTCGACGGTCACGTCGTACAGACCGAGCGGGTAGTCGTTGAGGGCCTCGCGGTCCATGTGGACGACGAACGTGTCGCCGGCGGCGGTGACGGGGTCTCCGCTGGCCGCCATCAGCATGCCGGAGCTGTCGATGGAGACGTGACCCTGGGGATCGCTCAGGGTGGCGAAGATGTCGGCCGCCGATGCGGCAACGGCCCGCTGCACTCGAAATTGTTCTGACACAACAGGATTCTACGCACGCGTACCGAGACGGCGCGACCCGTTACCGGCCCGATCCTGACACCGCGGAGACGCGGGCTACAGTGGTGTCGCGACTGGCGTGACGTGGATCGGACCACGAGGAAGCGCGTATCGGAGCGTCGTCCGCCTGGGTGCTCCCGAACTCGAGTTCGGGAAGTAGGCGCCATCATGGATCTTCGATACGGCATGAATCCCCACCAGCGAGCCCGTGTGGTCGACAGCGCCGAACACATTCGCGTGCTGCACGGTTCCGCGTCGCTGATCAACTACCTCGACCTGCTCAATGCCTGGCAGCTGGTCGCCGAGGCGCAGGCCGCGACCGGCCGGGTGGCGGCCGCCTCGTTCAAGCACGTCTCACCCGCCGGGGCGGCGCTCGACGGGGAGCTCGACGAAACCCTGAACGAGTCCTGGGGTTTGGGTGACACCGGCCTGGGAGCGGTTGCCGCCGCCTACATTCGGGCTCGAGACGCCGATCCGCGCTCCTCGTACGGCGATATGATCGCGGTGTCCGCGCCCGTGGACGACGAGCTGGCCGACCTGCTGGGCGGTGTGGTGTCCGACGGCATCATCGCGCCGGGCTACGCGCCCGGGACCGTGGCGAAGCTGGCCCGCAAGAAGGGCGGCCGCTTCCTGGTCGTCGAGGTCGATCCCGCGTACCGGCCGCCGGAGACCGAGCGCCGCACCGTCTTCGGTGTCACCCTCGAGCAGGACCGCAACCGCCGGCCGATCACCCCGGAGCTGATCCGCGTGGCCGGCGGGCCCGCGCTCACCGAAGCGGCGGTCTCGGACGCGTTGCTCGGCATGATCACCGCCCGCTATACGCAGTCGAACACGGTGGTCCTGGTGCGCGACGGCATGACCGTCGGCGTCGGGGCGGGCCAGCAGTCCCGGGTGGACTGCACCCTGTTGGCCGGAGCCAAGGCCCGCACCTGGTGGCACCGCCGCCACCCCGGTGTCCGCACCTTGCCGCTGCCCGCGTCCCTACCCCGGCAGGAGCGCCTGAACTGGCGGATCGCCCTCGCCGCAGGCACACTCACCGCCACGCAGCACCGCGAATTGGCGGACCTGCTGACCGAGCCGACCTCCGACCCGGACCTCACCGCCTGGACGCCTCAGCTCTCGGGTCTCACGCTCGTGTCCGACGGCTATCTGCCCTTCCGCGACAATGTCGACGTCGCTGCCGCTCACGGCGTCACCGCGATCATCGAACCCGCCGGAGCCCTGCGCGCCGACGCCATCATCGCCGCCTGCCACGAACACCGGATCACCCTCGCACGCACCGACCTCCGCATGTTCCACCACTGACACCTTCCCCGGCCGTTTGCGAGGAGAGTGCAGCGTCCACGGTGTCCTGTCGGGGGATCGCCGACGACCTCAGACACCACGAAATGCTTTGTCGCCGACACGATCCGGATCCGTGATATGGGAGAGGAACAGGCGCGCGGCGGGGGTGGGGGTGCGGGTGGTGACCGCATGCCACGGGCGGGTGAGGGGGGTTCCCTCGACGGGGAGGATCTCCAGGCGGCCGGTGGCGAGATCGGCGGCGACGGCGTCGGAGTGGATGAGGGTGATGCCGAGACCCTCGCGCGCGGCGGCCAGGGCGGCGCCGTGGGTGCCGAGAGTCAGTGTGGGCGGGTGGATTTGGAGGCGGTCGAAGAGGGCGAGGGTGGTGTCTCGGGTGCCCGAACCTTTGCCGCGCAGGAGCCAGGTGGCGTCACAGGGGTCGGGCCAGCGCGAGGGCGCGCCGACGACGACGAGTTGGCAGGGGCGGCGGGCACGGGTGATGAGGCCGGTGTCGCGCGGCGGGCGACCGGCGACCACGAGGTCGGTTTCGTGGTGGGTGAGTTCGAGGAAGAGGACGTCGCGGGGATGGATCGACAGACCCAATTCGATGTCGGGATACCGGGTCCGGAACGACGCCAGCAGGTGGAGCAGGACGTATTCGCCCGCGGTGGCGACGACGCCGATACGCAGCCGGCCGGTCTCGGCTTCCCGGACGGCGGCGTGCGCCTCCTTCATCAGACCGAGGATGCTGCGGCAGTAGTCCGCGTACACCCGCCCGGCTTCGGTGAGCGCGATGCCGCGCCCGGATTTGGTCACGAGTTTCGCGCCGAGTTGTTTCTCGATGTGTGCTACGGCGGCGGAGGCGGCGGCCTCGGTGATGTGCAACTGGGCGGCGGCCCGGCGAATGCTGGAGTGCTTGGCAACGGCGAGAAAGGTTTCCATGCGCACCGCGCTCACCGTACCCATACTCAACGGTAGCAAACCCGACGAAAAGGTTGAGCGAGAACAGAAACAATCGAATTGTTTGTCGTTAACGGGCCCGTCATCCTGGGAATCGCAAGTGACCCAACCCGGTTCGCAGGAGGAAAGATGGCCGGATCTGACGATGATCAGCGCAGCCGGTGGGATCCGGGCGTGCAGTCGTATGCGTCGATGGGATACTACAACCCGGACTACGAGCCGAAGGACACCGACGTCCTCGCGGTCTTCCGGGTGACGCCCCAGGACGGCGTCGACCCGATCGAGGCGTCGGCGGCCGTCGCCGGTGAATCCTCCACCGCCACTTGGACAGTCGTCTGGACCGACCGTCTCACCGCGCACAACCGGTACCAGGCCAAGTGCTACCGCGTCGAGGAGGTGCCGGGCCGGCCGGGCGAGTATTTCGCCTACGTCGCCTACGATCTGGACCTCTTCGAGGAGGGTTCCATCACGAACCTCACGTCCTCGGTGATCGGCAATGTATTCGGTTTCAAACCGCTGAAGGCATTGCGGCTGGAGGATATGCGTATTCCCGTGGCGTATGTCAAGACCTTCCAGGGTCCGCCGCACGGAATCGTCATGGAGCGCGAGTATCTCAATAAATACGGCCGTCCCCTGCTGGGCGCGACGGTGAAACCGAAACTCGGGCTCTCCGCGCGCAACTACGGCCGTGTGGTGTACGAGGCCTGCAAGGGCGGACTCGATTTCACCAAGGACGACGAGAACATCAACTCGCAGCCGTTCATGCGCTGGCGTGACCGCTACCTGTTCGCCATGGAGGGCGTCAACCGCGCCATCGCCGAAACCGGTGAATTGAAGGGCCATTACCTCAATGTCACCGCCGCCACCATGGAGGACATGTACGAGCGCGCGGAGTTCGCGAAATCGCTCGGCAGCTGCATCATCATGATCGACCTGACGGTCGGCTACACCGCCATGCAGTCCATCTCGAAGTGGGCGCGCACCAACGGCATGCTGTTGCATCTGCACCGGGCCGGGCACTCCACCTTCACCCGCCAGAAGACGCACGGCGTCAGCTTCCGGGTCCTGGCCAAATGGTGCCGGCTGATCGGCGTCGACCACCTGCACGCGGGCACGGTCATCGGCAAGCTCGAAGGCGACCCGCACACCGTGCGCGGCTTCTACGACACCCTGCGCGACAACCACATCCCCACGAACCCGGTCAACGGCATCTTCTTCGACCAGGACTGGGCCAGCCTGCCCGGCGTCATGCCGGTCGCCTCCGGCGGCATCCACGCCGGCCAGATGCACCAGCTGCTGGACCTGTTCGGCGACGACGCCATCCTGCAGTTCGGCGGCGGCACCATCGGCCACCCGATGGGCATCGCCGCGGGCGCGGAGGCCAACCGGGTCGCGCTCGAAGCGGTGGTCAAGGCACGCAACGAGGGTCGCGATCTGCTCAAGGAGGGCCCGGACGTGCTGCGCCGCTCCGCCGAGCGCTGCCGCCCGCTCGAGGTCGCCCTGCAGACCTGGGGCGACGTCACCTTCGACTACACCTCCACCGACGCCCCCGACGCCGTCCCCACGGCCTCCCGCTGAAAGTCGAGCCACCCATGCATCTGCGCCAAGGCACCTTCTCGCACCTGCCGGACTTCGACGACGCCGAGATCGCCGCCCAGGTCCGCTACGCCCTGCTCAACAACTGGCCGGTGTCGATCGAGTACACCGACGATCCGCACCCGCGCAACAACTACTGGGAGATGTGGGGCCTGCCCCTGTTCGATCTGGACGAGCCCGACGGCGTGCTCGCCGAGATCAACGCCTGCCGGGCCACGTTCCCGCGCCACTACATTCGCGTCAACGCCTACGACGCCTCCTACGGCCGCCAGACCACGGCGCTGAGCTTCATCGTGCAGCGCCCGGCCGACGAACCCGGTTTCCGCCTCGACCGCACCGAGGGCGCGGACCGCAGCCAGCGCTACGGCTTCCACGCCTACTCGTCGGATCAGCGATCCGGCCAAAGATACGGCGGCTGAACATCTTTCGGATCTGGAGGTTATCGTGAGCTCGGAACACCCCGCGGCATCGGACGGCCGGCAGCCTGCAGCCGGCCGCCCGGCGGGCGGGTTCCAGATGCATCGGCCCGGGGCCACGAGCCCCGGCCCGCTGCGCGGCACGGCCGCCGACGCGTCTCCCCGACCAGAGGACACCGTGGCGGCCGGCCACCTACTGGAACCGCTGGCCGACGACGCCGTCCTGGATCTGTCGACCGACGTCGCGGGCAAGGACGTCGAGGACACCCTCACCCGCCTGGACGCCGAACTGGTGGGCCTGGCCAATGTCAAACGCCGGGTGCGCGAGATCGCGGCCCTGCTGCTCATCGATCGCGCCCGCCAGCGCTTCGGCCTGCAGGCCACCCGCCCGACCATGCACATGAGCTTCACCGGCGGCCCCGGCACCGGCAAGACCACCGTGGCGCTGCGCATGGCCGAGATGCTGCACGCCCTCGGATACATCCGGAAACCCAAGGTGCACACCGTCACCCGCGACGACCTGGTCGGCCAGTTCATCGGCCACACCGCGCCCAAGACCAAGGAGGCGCTGGCCAAGGCCGCCGGGGGAGTGCTGTTCATCGACGAGGCCTACTACCTGTTCCGCCCCGAGAACGAGCGCGACTACGGGCAGGAGGTCATCGAGATCCTGCTGCAGGAGATGGAGAACGAGCGCACCAGCCTGGTGGTCATCTTCGCCGGCTATCCGGACCGGATGGACACCTTCTTCTCCGCCAACCCCGGCCTGTCCTCGCGGGTGGCCCACCACATCGAGTTCCCCGACTACACCCACGACGAGCTGATGGCCATCGGCGAGCTCATGGTGCGCCAGGAGAACTTCCGCTTCGACCCCGAAGCCGCGCAATCCTTCTCGCGCTATCTGGAGCTGCGCATGGCCCGCCCCCGCTTCGCCAATGCCCGCAGCGTGCGCAATGCCCTCGACCGCTGCCGGCTGCGGCAGGCCAAACGCCTGGTCGAACTGCATCGGCCGGTCGGCCGCACCGATCTGATCACCCTGACGGACAGCGACGTCCTCGGCAGCAGTGTGTTCACGGACGCCCTCGCCGACGAGGGGGCATCTCCATGAGGGAATGAGAGGGACTGTGCCCGAAGGATTGAAGACCCTGACCCGGTACACCATCGAACAGGAGCACAAGCATCCCGGCTCCTCCGGGGAGTTCTCGGCGCTGCTGAACGTGCTCGCCACCGCCACCAAGATCATCGCGAATCAGGTGACCCGGGGCGCGATCGTCGGCTCCCTGGGCGCCTCCGATGCCGGCCACCTGCCGGTCACGGTGCACCGCAAGATGGATGCCATCGCCAACGACATCATGGTGTCGGAAAGCCAGTGGACCGGACCGCTGGCCGCCCTGGTGTCGGAGCAGATGCGCGAATGCCATCAGGTGCCCACCGAGATCCGGCGCGGCAAGTACCTGCTCGCCTTCGATCCGCTCGACGGGTCGAGCAATATCGACGTGAACCTGCCGGTCGGCACGATCTTCAGCGTGCTGCGCGCACCCGAGGACGGGCGCGTCCCGGCCGGGCACGACTTCCTGCAGCCGGGCGTGCAGCAGGTCTGCGCGGGTTTCACGCTGTACGGGCCCGCGACCATGCTGGTGCTGACCACCGGCAACGGCGTGGACGGGTTCACCCTCGACCGCGAGGTCGGCGCGTTCGTGCTCACCCACCCGCGCATGCGCATCCCCGACGACACCTCCGGATTCGCGATCAACGCCGCCAACGAGCGGTTCTGGGAGCGCCCGGTGCGCCGCTACGTCCACGAATGCCTCGAAGGCGTGGACGGGCCGCGCGGGCGCGACTTCAATATGCGCTGGGTCGCCTCCCTGGTGGCCGACACCTTCCACATCCTCACCCGCGGCGGGCTCTACATGTATCCGCGCGACACCCGCAATCCCGAACGGCCGGGCCGGGTCTCGCTGCTGTACGGGGCCAATCCGATCGCCTTCGTCGTCGAGCAGGCCGGGGGAGCGGCCTCCACCGGGCACGAACGCGTGCTGGACGTACGGCCCGAGGAACTGCATCAGCGGGTCCCGTTCATCTTCGGTTCCCGCAACGAGGTCGAGCGGATCGAGCGCTATCACCGCGAACCGGAGGAGGGGCCCAGCTTCGACGCCTCGCTCTTCGGTTCCCGCTCACTGTTCCGCGCGGCCCGTCATTGAACGGCCGGGCGCGCGAAACCTGCTGTCCGGCAATCGAGGAGGTGCCATGTCGGTCAAACATCCCGTGGTCGCGATCACCGGGTCGTCCGGTGCGGGGACGACCAGCGTCACGCGGACCTTCCAGGAGATATTCCGCCGCGAGGGAATCAACGCGGCCATCGTGGAAGGGGATTCGTTCCATCGCTACGACCGCAACGAGATGAAACTGGCCATGGCCGAGGCCGAACAGCAGCGCAATCTCACGTTCTCGCATTTCGGGCCGGAGGCGAATCTGCTTCCCGAGCTCGAGACGCTGTTCCGCGATTACGGGGAAACCGGCGTCGGGGCGGTACGCCGCTACCTGCACGACGACGAGGAGGCCAAACCCTACGGGCAGCCCGCGGGCACCTTCACGCCGTGGGTGGAGCTGGCGCCGGGCAGCGACCTGTTGTTCTACGAGGGCCTGCACGGGGCCGCGGTCGGCGAGGACGTCGATGTCGGGCGGTACACCGACCTGCTGGTGGGCGTGGTGCCGATCATCAATCTGGAGTGGATTCAGAAGGTGCACCGCGACAAGACCGAACGCGGCTACTCCAGCGAGGCCATCATCGACACCATTCTGCGGCGCATGCCCGACTACGTGAAGCACATCTGCCCGCAGTTCTCGCGGACCTACGTGAACTTCCAGCGGGTGCCGACGGTCGACACCTCGAATCCCTTCACCGCCCGGACGATTCCGACCGCGGACGAGAGTTTCGTGGTGATCCGCTTCGCCGACCCGAAGGTGATCGACTTCCCGTATCTGCTGTCCATGCTGCACGACTCGTTCATGTCGCGGCCCAACAGCATCGTGGTGCCGGGCGGGAAGATGGATCTGGCGATGCAGCTCATCTTCACGCCGCTGATCCTGCGGCTCATGGACAAGCGGCCCAAGCGGCTGCTGCGCTGAAACGATCTACCCGGCAACGAGAATGGCGGCCGCCCCGGCTCCGGGGCGACCGCCATTCTCGCTGTCGAAGGGTTATAGGTTCGCGGCGACGTGCTTGGCCGTGCGCTTGACCTGGAACGCCGTGACGACCTCGAAGATGCCGATCACGATCAGCCAGCAGCCGACCACGACGACCAGGGTGGTGATGGAGCGGAACGGCTCCACGATCAGCAGGCCGCCGCCGACGATCAGCAGGATGCCGAACAGGATCTGCCAGCCCCGGCCCGGAACCGCGGAGTCCGACATCGCGGCCACCAGCACCGCGGTGCCGCGGAAGATCCAGGTGATACCGATCCACAACGCCAGCAGGCCGATCGCCTGGAACTCGTTGCGGAAGCAGAAGAAGCCCAGGATGAACGACAGGATGGCGGTGATGAACGACAGCACCCGCATCCAGGCGCTGACATGCAGACCGAACGCCGCGATCAGCTGGAAGACGCCGGAGACGAGCAGGTAGATACCGAACAGGACGCCCGCGACCACCAGGGTCGGTCCGGGCCACACCAGGATCAGGATGCCCAGCACCACCGAGAGAATGCCGGTGACCAGGATCGACTGCCACGCGCTGCGGGCCAGTGTTTGAACCGGCCCCTCGAAAACTCCCTCTTTGCTGGTTGTCATGTTTTGCAGAATATGACCAGTTCGCCGCATTTGCGGTCAATTAGCCATGTGTTGCCTGGCTGTGACCTGCCCGTGTCGCGTGGTTCAGCTCTCGTCCATTGCCCGGCGGGCCGTGCGGCGCACCCAGCGGATGTCGGCTCGCCAGGTGTAGGAGGCCACCAGCAGCGACCCTGCGACCGCAGCGTTGAGCATGTAGGCGCCGTCCACCACCACCGCCACCAGGCCGCCGATGAGCGCGCCCGTGCCGAACGAAAAGTATTGCGTCGCATAGCCCAGCCAGTCACGGACGCTGCCGCCGCCGAAGGCGTGCCGCTCGATGCCCTGTGCGAGTTTCACCATCGTGCCGGTGACGTAACTGACCGGGATCGACACCTCGCCGTTCTTCACGAACGAGGTGTTCAGCGCGCCCATGCCGAAGGCGACGAAAAGAATGGGGACCAGGCCGATGCCGCGGTCGTCGAGGATGTTGTCGACGATGGCCGCGCACGCCAACGCGACGGAGGTGAGCATGGTCGCGCCGTGCGGGTGATTGGTCCACCAGTACCGCCGGCAGATCGACGCGACGAAGACACCGGCCAGGAAGCAGACGATGATCGAGGCCGCACCCACGGCCAGGGTGTAGTCGCCGGCGAAGTTTCCGAGGATGGCGCGTTCGGTATTGCCGGTCATGAAGGTGACGAAATAGCCCTCGGAGTGGGCGTAGGCGGCCGCGCCGATGAATCCGGCGAGCACCGACAACACAGCGGACAGCCGCATCTCGAGGTCCCAGAAGGGGGCGCGGGTTCGATTGCTGGTGGCGGTCACAGCAACAGGTTAGCAATCGGAATCGCAGTGCCAGGGAGGGTGGAAATCCGGGTACTGACGGCGCCACCGGTCGTGGGGTACAGTGCATATGTTAACCGGAATTCGCATCCGGATCATCCGCTGGGAACAGGGAGAAGTCATGACTTCCGCCGTCATCGTCGACGCCATTCGCACCCCGTCCGGAAAGGGAAAAGCCGGTGGCGGCCTGTCGGAAGTCCATCCGGCCACGCTGCTCGCGGGAGTGCTGGGCAGCCTGATCGAGCGCACCGGAATCGACCCCGCGCTAGTCGACGATGTGATCGGCGGTTGCGTCACCCAGAGTGGTGAGCAGGCGTTCAATATCTCCCGCACCGCGGTGCTCGCGGCCGGCTTCCCGGAAGCGGTGCCCGCCACGACGGTGGACCGGCAGTGCGGATCCTCACAGCAGGCCGCCCATTTCGCCGCCCAGGGCGTCATGGCCGGGGCCTACGACATCGCCATCGCGTGCGGTGTGGAATCCATGTCGCGGGTGCCCATGTTCTCCAACGCGCAGGGCCGGGACGCCAACCGCGGTCCGATCGCGCACCGCTACCCGGACGGCCTGGTGCAGCAGGGCATCGCGGCCGAGGTGCTGGCCGCGCGCTGGAAGCTGGACCGGACCGCCCTGGACGAGTTCGCCGCCCGCTCGCACCGATCGGCCGCCGCCACCGCCGCGGCCGGGGGCTTCGACAACGAACTGGTGCCCGCGGGCACCATCAGCGCCGACGAGACCGTTCGGGCCGGCACCACCGTCGAGGGCCTGGCCGGACTGCGGCCCGCCTTCACCGACGCCGAGTTCAAGGCCCGTTTCCCGGAGATCGAATGGTCGATCACCCCGGGCAACTCCTCGCCGCTGAGCGACGGCGCCTCCGCCGCGCTCATCATGAGCGAGGAGAAGGCCGCCCAGCTCGGCCTGACGCCGCGCGCCCGCTTCCACTCCTTCGCCGTCACCGGCGACGACCCGCTGCTCATGCTCACCGCCGTCATCCCCGCCACCCGCAAGGTACTGGCTCGCGCCGGGCTGTCCATCGACGATATCGACGTCTACGAGGTGAACGAGGCCTTCGCGCCGGTGCCGCTGGTGTGGGCGCGGGAGCTCGGCGCCGACCCGGCCAAGCTCAACCCGCGCGGCGGCGCGATCGCCCTGGGCCACCCGCTCGGCGCGTCCGGCGGCCGCATCCTGGCCACCACGCTCAACCACCTCGAGCAGACCGGCGGTCGCTACGGCCTGATGACCATGTGCGAGGCCGGTGGTCTGGCCAACGCCACCATCATCGAACGCCTCTGAAAATGCGTGCCTGACACGGGAACCCGCGCCGGGCGCGATGGACGGCACTGCCGCCCTGATCGTGACCCCTGCGCGGGAGTCCCGGGCGGACAGGTCCTGACCCGACCTCCACGACGTGTCGGACCACGAGGGTCTGGATCCCGCCCAGGCAGGAGCCGGCAGCCGAAGCGAGCAGGGCTTCTTCGGAAACGCCCTGACGGCAGCCACTGTCGTGTCTGCGATCCGAAAGCGTGTCTTCCTTGTGTGGGGACTGGACACCTCGGCCACGTCGGCGGGCGGGGTCGGCGCACCCACTGGATCACGGACCGCGTCGGTCCTCGGTCGTATGCTCTGGCCCGTTGCGGTCGAGCGGGTTCTGGAGGCGTGGTGCGGGTTTCGTGGGATCAGGTGTTCGCCTGGCGAGTGCGACGGCAGTTCGTGGATCGGCGGACCACAGCGGACGCGGTGGCCGTGGCCGAACGGCTGTGCGGGGTGCAGGCGCAGGTCACCTCGGCCGCGGAAACGGCTGTGGCGCTGCGGCGTTCAGCGGGGCAGCCCGGCGCGGTCGTCGACGCGCTGGGGGAGGGGACGCTGCTCAAGACCTGGGCCATGCGCGGGACGCTGCACGCCATGACGCCGGAGCAGGGCGCGGCCGCGCTCTCGCTCATGGCCTCGGCGCGGACCTGGGAGAAACCGGCGTGGACCAAGGCCTCCGGGGCGACGCCCGAGGATGTGGCCGCACTGGTGGAAGCGGTCGGCGGGATTCTCGACGGGCAGGTGCTCACGCGGGACGAGCTGGTGTCGGCCCTGATCGCCGAACCGCGCTTCCAGCCGCTGGAGCAGCACCTGCGCTCGGGGTGGGGGTCGATGCTCAAGCCGCTGGCCTGGCAGGGGGCGCTCTGCTACGGCCCGGCGCGCGGCACCTCGGTCACCTTCACCAATCCGGCGCACGTCGTCCCCGGGTGGGCCGGGATTCCGGAACCCGATGACGCCGCGCCCACGATCGTCCGCGCCTATCTCGGCGCGTACGGCCCGGCGTCGCCGGAGATCTTCAACACCTGGCTGACCCGCGGATTCCTCGGCAAGACGACTGTGCGCCGCTGGTTCTCGGCACTCGGGAACGAGCTGACTGAGATCGACGTCGAGGGCCGCCGCGGGTACTTCCTGACCGAGCACCTCGACGAGCTGGCGCAGACGAAGCCGACCTCCGCGGTTCATCTACTCGGTCAGTTCGACCAGTACGTGCTGGGCCCCGGCACCGGCGACACCGTGCTGCTGCCGGGCGACCATCGCGCCAAGGTCAGCCGCACCGCGGGCTGGATCTCGCCGCTGGTGCTGGTCGGCGGCCGGATCGCCGGTACGTGGGAGGCCGAGGACGGCGCGCTGGTCGTGTCCATGTTCGACGGCGCGCCGGCGCCGACCGCCGAGATCACCGCTCAGCTGCCGACGATCGCCGAGGCCACCGGCCGGCAGATCACCGGCGTCCGGGCCGCCCGACTCCGATAGTGGTGTGGTTCAGTTCGATTCGACGACCGGATCGACCCACACCCACCACCCGGTGTCGGCGACGGTGACGGTGATCGCGCGTCCGTCCACCTCGACCTCGGCGGCGCCGGGGCGGTCGGCGCGCCCATAGGCCCATCGCACGCCGCTCACGTTCGAGCCGTAGCCGAGCACGTAGACCGAGCCGCGACTGCCCACGGCGATGAATTCGCCCGCGCCGACGCTCATCCCGGGCCGCCATTCGCCGTCGTCGAGGATCAGCTCGTCGAGGTCGATCTCGGAACCGTCGCCATTGGTGTCGACGAGCGCGAACGCGAACTCGCCGTTGCTCGCCAGCGCCAGCACGCGCGAATGTCGCGGATGCCAGCCGCCGACCGACAGGACGGTCTCCGGGCTAGGCCGGGTGGACTCACTCGGTTCAGCGGGACTCACCGCCACCACCTTTCTTCCGCTGCCGCGGCAACCAGCTGAGGAAACCGCGGTGCAGGCGAGGACCGCCTGCGCGAGGTTACCTGGTCGAATTGTCCGGGTGGCCGAGATTCCTGATCAAGCCGGCCCCACTGGCGAGCACCGAGCCCGCCGAGATGGTCAGTGACCAGGAACTTCCGGGTCCACCGTGTCCGGCGCACGTCGAACATATCGGGATCCCTCCGAATCCGCTGTGCGCGACCCACTTCGATCGCCGACCTCTCGGAGTCCAGGGCACGCACCGTTTCGCGGCCTGGAGGTTTTCCGTCCGCGACTTCCATCGGGCGACCGTCAGCGACCCGGGAGCAACGCCGGATCGTGCGCGCCCGGGCCGAGCTGGAGACGCAGGTCCCGGGAGGCGAGATGCCCGCCGCACTCCGAGCACACCGGGTGCACGGTCGTGACATGCCCGCACTGCTTGTGGACGGCCTCGATCGGCGGGCCGTCGGGGGCGGCCCATTCGTCGCCCCACTGCCGCATGGCAGCCAGGATCGTCCACAGCGAGCGGCCCTTGTCGGTCAGCAGATAGTCGTAGCGGACCGGATTGTCCTGGTAGGGCGTCTTTTCAAGGACTCCCTGCTCGACCAGGTGTTCCAAGCGCTGGGTGAGCACATTGCGGGCGATGCCGAGGCGGGAGCGGAAGTCGTCGAAGCGGGTCACCCCGAACAGGGCGTCCCGCACGATCAGCAACGTCCACCACTCGCCGACCACCTCCAGGCATTGGGCGATGGAGCAGTTCATGTCCTCGAAGCTGGTTCGCCGCATGACTCCAGCATAGTCGGTTGCTTCAAAGAACCCACTGCCCTATGGTCCGTCTTATGAAGCAACTCACTAGGACCGTCCGCGAGGCACAGGGGGAGACCCGATGAATACCGCTGTTGTGCAGGAGGATCGGCGGACGACCAATCCACGGATGGTGCTCGGCGTCGTCGCGGTGGCAGTGCTGCTGTCGAGCCTGGATCTGTTCATCGTCAATGTGGCGTTGCCGCGGATCGCGGAGGATTTCTCCGGCGCGCGGATCTCGGGGCTGTCCTGGGTGCTCAACGCCTACGCCATCGTCTACGCGGCGCTGCTGGTGCCCGCCGGGCGGCTCGGCGACCGGAACGGGCACAAGACCGCCTTCCTGACCGGGCTCGGCGTCTTCGTACTCGGGTCCGCGCTGTGCGCGGTCGCCCCGAACAGCGCGGCGCTGGTCGCGTTCCGGGTGGTGCAGGCGGCGGGTGCCGCGCTGCTGACCCCGTCCTCGCTCGGCCTGCTACTGGCCGCGACACCGGCGGAGAAGCGGGCGACGGCGGTGCGGCTGTGGGTCGCGTTCGGCGGCCTGGGTGCGGCACTGGGTCCGGTGGCGGGCGGACTGCTCGTCGAACTGCACTGGCGCTGGGTGTTTCTGGTGAACGTGCCACTGGGGATCATCGCCCTGATCGTCGGCGCCCGGCTGCTGCCCCGGCCCACGGGCACCGGCGGACCGCTGCCGGACGGGGTGGGCGCGCTCGCGCTGATCGCCTCGGTGGCCTCGCTGATCCTCGCGGTGGTGAAGGGCGAGGACTGGGGCTGGGCCTCCACCGGCGTGCTCGGTGCTGTCGCGGCGGCGGTCGTGTTCGCGGCGGTCTTCGTCGCCTCGTCGCGCCGGCATCACAGCCCGGTCGTGGACCCAGGCCTGCTGAAGGCTCCGAATTTCGGTGTCGTACTCGCCAATTCGCTGCTGTTCAATACGGCGTTCGCGGCGATGCTGCTGTCGGCGGTGCTCTGGATGCAGAACGTCTGGGGCTGGTCGGCGTTGAAGACCGGACTGGGCATCGCGCCCGGCCCGCTGGTCGTGCCGATCGTGGCGATCTCGGCGGGGCGTTTCATCGCCCGGGTCGGCGTGGGCCGGGTGCTCGCGCTCGGCGGTGTGGCGTTCGCGGCCGGCATCGTGTGGTGGGCGCAAGGTGTGGCGCTGCACGCCAACTACGCGAGCGGATTCCTCGGCGGCATGCTGCTGACCGGTCTCGGCGTCGGGTTGACCCTGCCCACCGGGACCGCCGCGGGTACCTCGGGCCTGCCGCCGCAGCAGTTCGCGACGGGCTCCGCGGTGTTGACCATGGCCCGCCAGCTGGGCATGGCGGTCGGCGTGGCGATTCTGGTGGCGGTGCTGGGTTCGCCGCACGGCGGACCGGCGACGCTCACCGCGTTCCAGCACGGGTGGTACGTCGTCGCGGCCGTGTCCGTCGCCGCGGGAGCACTGGGCCTGGCGGTCCGAATGCCGAAGGCCGCCGGCGCGCCCGGCTAGACCCGAGTCCGCGCGGTTTCCGAGACGCCCGGGCCGGTGGCACCGCACGGGCGCTCCTCGCGGGGGAGCAGGAGCGGGCTGAGCAGGATCACCATGCCCGCCACCGCGATGGCCGCGCGCGGGCTCGTCACGCTCGCGAGGAGCCCGCCCAGCGCGCTGAGCCCGGCGATCGCGAGGCCACTGCCGATGGACCACGCCGAAAGGGTTCGGGCGACAAGGTCTTTCGGCGTGTGTTCGAGTCGATAGGTGGCCAGTACCGGCGTGTACAGGCTCATATTGACGATGATCGCGAGCTCGACCACGATCACCGTCACGAGACCGATCACCCCGGGCTGGACGAATACGAGCCCGATCAGCCAGATCGCGCGCAGCGTGCCGACCACACGCAGGATCCGAAACTGGCCGTGCCGTGCGACGACTCGACCGGCCAGGCGTGAACCCAGGAGCCCGCCGAGGCAGGGCGCGGCGAAGGCCAGGCCGTATTGCCAAGGGGAGAAGCCGAGTTCACGGAGCAGCAGCACGGCCAGCAACGGCTCGGTGGCCATGATCAGACCGCTCACCAGCAGCTGATTGAGATACAAACCGCGCAATCCGGGATGGCGCAGCAGATGTCGCCACCCGTCGAGGAGTTCATCCATACGCGGGGTTGGCGCCCCACCGCGCACCGGGCGCTCTTCCCGATCGCGAATGGCCCCCAACGCCGAAGCCGACAGCAGATAGCTCACCGCATCGGCCACCACCGTGACCACCGGTCCGAGCAATCCGATCGCCACACCACCCAGCGGTGGCCCGACAGCGATGGAACTCCAGTTCGTCGACTCGAATCGCGCATTGGCCACGAGCAGATCGTCCGCCCGCACCAACGACTTCAGATACGCGCCACTGGCCGCCCCGAACGCGATCTTGGCCGCGGCCACCACCGCCGACACCACCATCAGTTGACCGAAACTCAATCCGCCGAGCGCATACGCGACGGGAATGCTCAGCATGACCGCGAACCGCAGCAGATCCATGCCGATCATCACCGGCCGCTTGCGCTGGAACTCCACCCACGGCCCGAGCGGCAAGGCGATCAACGCGCCGACCGCCGGACCGACCGCCGCCAGCGTGGACACCTGAACCGGACTGGCCCGCAAGACCACGACGGCGATCAACGGCAACGCCCCGAACCCCAGCCCCGACCCGTAAGCGCTGACCGCGTACGACGCCCAGAGCCACCCGAACTCCCGGCCCAGCGCCCGCCTGCCCATCACGCTCCCGCACCTCCGAACAACCCGCCGTTGACAGCAGCGATCCAACCAAGCCAGAAACATCGAGATCAAACAACCGATCCCTCGGCGAGCCACAACCAATCGTTGTGCGGGTACGGTGTCGCCGTGGATCTCAATGGCGTGCGCACCTTCGTCACGGCCGCCGACACGGGCCGGTTCCAGGACGCCGCCGCCGAGTTGTCGATCACCCAGCAGGCGGTCTCCAAACGCATTGCCGCACTGGAGAAATACCTGGACGTGCGCCTGTTCGCCCGGACAGCCCGCGGCGCCGAACTCACCATCGACGGCCGGGCCTTCCTGCCGCACGCGCGGGAACTGCTGCGGGTCGCCGAGCGCGCCGACGCCTCGGTGCGACCCGGCCGGCGCGCGCTCCGCGTCGACGTCGTGGCCCGCCGGGTCGTCATGGCGACACTGCTGCAGAACTTCCATCGCGCGCATCCGACCATCGCGCTGGACATCGTCACCCTCGAAGGCGACGCGGAGACCGCGATCGCCGCCGTCGAAGCGGGCACCATCGACGCCACCTTCCACGCTGTCCGCACACGACAGCAACTGCCCCACGGGATCGGCGCGGCCCGGGTGATCGACGAACCGCACGAGCTCTTGGTCGGCCCTGGCCACCCCTTCGCCGACGCGCCGGCGGTGACGCCCGCGCAACTGGCCGGGCTGCGCATCTGGATGCCCGGCCTGCCCACGCACGGCGAGGTGGCCGACTACTTCGCCGAACTCACCGACACCTTCGGGTTCACGATCGACGGGCTCGGCCCGGTCTTCTCGAAAGAGGCGCTGCTGGAGGAGATCGCCGACTCCCCGAACCTGGCGACCCTGGTCGGCGCTGGCACCCGCTACCTGTGGCCGGACAGCTACGACCTGCGGCGAGTACCGATTCGCGACCCGGCGCTCGTCTACCCGCTGTCGATCATTTGGCGCACCGACAATCCGCACCCCGCCCTCACCGAACTCCGCAGCCACCTCGACGCGCGGCGCACTGTCCGGCCCGACCACGAGATCTGGCTGCCGACATGGGCGCAACGCATCCCACGGCCCACGGACTGACGCCCGCTAGGCTGCGCGAATGCGGACGGAGCGGGAGCAGCGGCTGATCGACACGGTGGCGTGGGTGCGGATCGAGGGCGGGAGGATTCTGTGCGCGCGGCCGAGCGGCAAGGACGTCTTCTACATCCCGGGCGGTAAACGCGAGGGGGACGAGACCGATCTGCAGACTCTCGTGCGCGAGATCCGTGAGGAGCTGACCGTGGAGATCGCCCCGGAGACGGTCGCTCACGTGGGCACCTACGAGGCATTGATTCCCGACGCGGTCGTGCGCATGGCCTGCTATACGGCCGAATACTCCGGCGATATCGCGGTCAGCAGCGAGATCGAGGAGATCGCCTGGTTCAGCTACGCGGACCGGCCGCACGTGCCGCCCGTGGACCAGCTCCTTTTCGATGACCTGCGTGCCGACGGGCTGCTCGCGCACGGCTGACCATTCCCGGCAACTAGAACATGTTGTTGACAGTGACCTATAGGTGGGCATCGAGAGACTGGTCCGAATGTAGAACATGTTCTAGTGTGGTGGGCACAACATTTCCAGTGTCGGAAAGTTCAGAGGAGCCCACCACACCATGCGTACCGAGATCTGCGATCGCCTCGGCATCGACGTGCCCATCTTCGCCTTCACCCACTGCCGGGACGTGGCCGCCGCGGTCAGCAACGCGGGTGGTCTCGGTGTGCTCGGCGCGGTCGGGTTCACCGCCGAGCAGCTCGAGGTCGAGCTGCAGTGGCTGGACGAGCACGTGCAGGGCGTCTACGGCGTCGACCTGGTCATCCCGTCCAAGTACGAGGGCAAGGGCGTCGAGGGCCTGAGCCCCGAGGAGCTGGAAGCCCAGCTGGCCAAGCTGGTTCCGCAGGGTCACCGCGACTTCGCGGAGAAGATCCTCAACGACCACGGCGTGCCGCACCTGCCGCCGGAGGAGAAGCACAACCAGCTGCTGGGTTGGACCGCCACCACGGTCGCCCCGCAGATCGAGGTCATCCTCAACCACCCCAAGGCCAAGCTGGTCGCCAACGCGCTGGGCACCCCGCCCGACGACGTGATCAAGCAGATCCAGGACTCCGGCCGCCTGATCGGCGCGCTGTGCGGTTCGGTCAAGCACGCCATGAACCACAAGAACGCCGGACTGGACTTCGTGGTCATGCAGGGCACCGAGGGCGGCGGCCACTGCGGCGAGATCTCGTCGATGGTGTTGTGGCCTCAGGTCATCGACGCGATCGGCGACATGCCGGCGCTCGCGGCCGGCGGTATCGGCGACGGCCGTCAGGTCGCGGCGGCGCTGGCCATGGGCGCTGCGGGCGCGTGGACCGGCTCGCTGTGGCTGACCGTCGAGGAGGCCAATGTGCCGCCCGCGCAGATGCAGACCTACATCGACGCCACCAGCTCCGACACCGTGCGTTCGCGCTCGTGGACCGGCAAGCCGTGCCGCATGCTCAAGAACGACTGGACCGAGGCCTGGGAGGCCGAGGACACCCCGAACCCGCTCGGCATGCCGCTGCAGATGATGGTCGCCCTCGACGGCGTCAAGCGTGGCCACCGCTACCCCGAGCAGGCCAAGGACGTGAACTTCAACCCGGTCGGCCAGGTCGTCGGCATGATGAACAAGATGGAGCGCTCCGCGGACGTGATGCAGCGCCTCATCAACGAGTACCTCGAGGCATGCGAGCGGCTGAACAAGCTCAACAACGCCTGATCCACACCGCCTGATCCTCAGGACAACCACATGGCCTGATTCTCAGGACAATTCGGCGCGCCGGGTAGCCACTACCCGGCGCGCCGTCGCATATCCGCAGGTAGCAGCACGGGAAGGGCTGCGCCGCCATTGTTTCGAACTTCGCGCGACCCACCATGGAATGAACGCTGGGTGTGGATGCGGGCATCACCTCGCTGTACACGCTCTCGACCGGGGAGAAGGTTTCCAACCCCAGACATGAGAAACAGGACCGGGCACGCTGGCGAAGGCTCAGCGTGCCCTGTCCCGGAAACAGAAGGGCTCGAACAACCGGGCCAAAGCACGTCTGCGGGTCGCGCGTATCCACGCTCGGATCTCCGACCGCCGCAGGGACCATCTGCACAAACTCTCCACTCGGCTGGTGCGCGAAAACCAAGTGATCGCCATCGAGGATTTGAGTGTGCGCAACATGGTCTGGAATCGTTCGCTGGTGCGAGCGATCTCGGACGCGAGCTGGTCGCAGTTCCGGTCCATGGTGGAGTACAAGGCCGACTGGTACGGCCGCACCGTGGTTGCGGTGGACCGGTTCTATCCGTCGTCCAAGACGTGCTCGACATGCGGGCGTATCGCGGACTCGTTGCCCCTTCACATCCGAGAGTGGACGTGCCTGTGTGGCGCGGTCCACGACCGGGATGTGAACGCCGCCAAGAACATACGTGCCGCAGGGCTTGCGGCGCTCGCCTGCGGAGATGGTGTGAGACCGCTTCGCAGCTGATGCGGGAAGGCAACCGTCGATGAAACAGGAACACTCTGCCGCGAGGCAGGGAATCCCCGCCCGTCAGGGCGGGGAGGATGTCAAACAGGTCTCCGAACCTCGTGCGACTTGCCGATTCGGGTCGCTGATTGCGAAGATTTGCGGGATATGTTGCGCACAAATCCATTCCGCCTGTCGGACCGCCTGTCCCCGGCCCAACGCCGCCTGGTGCAAGCGGTCGTATCGCTATTGATCGTGGTCGCACTGGCCGTCGCGATCACCGTCCTCGAAAAACGCGGCGGCACAGACAAACCGGAATCGAGTGGCCCGCCGATTCCCGATCGCGGCGCGCAACCGGCCGGATCGGCCAAGGAGATCAACGCGCTGCTGGGCAAACTCAAGGTGGCCGACGAACTGCCGATGACCGGTTACTCGCGCGAGCGTTTCCCGCACTGGGACACCGAGAAGCCCGAGCACGGATTCGGTGACAGCTTCGCGCAATACAGCCGCTGCACCACCCGCGAGGTGGTGCTGCTACGCGACGGGACCGGACCGGTGAAACTGGATCCGAGCAGCTGCAAACTGACTCTCGGCGCCGATGCGGGCTGGCGCGATCAGTACGGGGTCATGGACAAGAAGACCAATGCCCTCAAGCCTTACAAGTGGACCACCGATTCGTCGGGCCTGGACATCGACCACATCGTGGCGCTGGCCGAGGCGTGGCGATCGGGCGCGGCGAAACTCGATGACGATACCCGCCGTCATATCGCCAATGACGCGGTGAACCTGGTGATTTCCGATCCCACCGCCAACCGTTCCAAGGGCGACCAGGATCCGTCCAGTTACCTGCCGCCCGGAAACTTCCGGTGCGCCTATATCGGGCACTACATCCAGGTGAAACTAAAGTACGGATTGAACGTCGACACCAAGGAACAGTCCGCATTGCAGACGGCGGTGAAGGACTGCATCAGCAAGGGAGAGTTCACATAGTCGCCATCGTCGAAATCCAGAGCGAGGCAGCCGTCATGACCCGGGAAGAGGGAACGGTCTCCGGGGATCTCGATGTGACGCTGGACTACTCGGGCCACGGGCTCGTGCGCTATCGCGGTACCGCCACCTGGTACACCATCGGAAATCTGGAGGACGAGGAGCCGCGCAGCTGGACCAGCGTGCAGGACCTGGCCACCGCTATCGCGAGCGAGAGCGGTGGCCGCGACGCCGCCGGCAATGTGGTGCCGTTCGAGGCGTGAACGCTAGTCGCGCGCGGCTTTCAGGGCCTCGGCGCGGGTCTTGACGGCTTCGGTCATGCCGGTGAAGCCCTTGCGCAGCGCGCCGCCGAGCAGACCGCCGACCACCACGGACAGCGGGCCGTTGAGCTGGAAGTGCGAGTCGTAGCGGGTGCGGCCGTCGCCGAGATCGGTAATCAGGTGCGAGCGTTCGCTGCTGAGCACGCCGAGCGGCGCGGGCTTCATGTTGTAGCTGAACTCGCGCCCCGGGGTGCAGGAGCGGATGAACTCGCGCTGCTGCTTGGGCGGGCCGACCAGCTGCACGCGCATGTCGATGGGGGAGCCGGGTTCCAGGGTGGTCTTGCACTCCAGGACGAAGGGATTCCATTCCCCGTACGCGTCCACATCGGTGAGCACCTGCCAGACCAGCTCGGCGGGTGCGTCGATCTCCACGCTTTTGTCGATGACGAAGGCCATGGGGGAACAATACTGACACCAGTTCTAGATGGCGGGGTGGGTCTCACTCCGTGGAGGCACCCGCATCTCGCTCCGGCGGGGGATCCCGGTGACCGGGAGGCACTCCTACCGTCCGGGCATGACGGTTGAGCAGGCCCCTCCGGTGGTGCCCAGACTGCGGGAACTCGACGCGCTGCGCGGATTCGCCCTCGGCGGAGTCCTTCTGGTCAATATCGAGATCATGTCGGACCCGAGCGGATTCGCGCCCGGCGCCGCGAGAACCCTGTCAGAGGCGCTGTTCCACAACAAGTTCTATGTGTTGTTCTCGTTCCTCTTCGGTTACTCGCTGACCATGCAGCTCCGATCCGCCGAACGAGCCGGGGTGAGCGGGCGCGGGCGCACGGTGCGAAGATGCCTGGCGCTGATGGCCATCGGGGTGGTGCACGCGGTGTTCTTCTTCACCGGGGACGTGCTGTTCGGCTATGGGGCGATCGGGCTGGTGTTGCTGGTGATCGGCCGGCGGCTGCGACCACGGGCAGCGCTCTGGGTCGCGGCCGCGCTGTACGGGATCGGCACGCTGGTCATCGCGGTGATGACGGCCGCAGGCCGAGAGGACGTGGTCTCGCTCGCGGAGCGCGACCGGCTGCTCGATATCGCACGGGCCGGCTGGAGGACGGCCGCCGCGTGGCGGTGGGAGCTGTTCGCGGGGCGGCTGCCGACCTTCTTGCTGTTCGGACTGTTCAACGTCCTGCCGCTGTTTCTGGTCGGTCTCGCCGCGGGCACAGCGCGACTGCTCGAATCACCCGAGCGTTATCTGCCGTGGCTGCCTCGCGTGCAATGGGTAGGTTTCGGTGCCGGACTGCCGATTTCGGCATCGAATGCAATAACGCAGTGGCCGCCCCTCGCGGGTCCCGCCATGATCGCCGGTCCGCTGGTGGCCGCGGCGTACGGGGCCACGCTGCTGCGGATCAGCCACAACCATCCCCGGGTGGCCGAATTCTTCGCACCCGCGGGCCGGATCGCCGCCACCGTCTATATAGGCCAATCGTTGATCACGTCACTGATCTTCACCGGCTACGGGTTGGCCCTGGCGGGCCGCATGACGGACTGGACGGTCCTGGCGATAGCGGTCGTCCTGTACACGGCGCAGCTGGCCCTCGCATCCCGCTGGACCCGGCGGCACCGCTACGGCCCGATCGAATACCTGCTCCGCGCAATCACCTACGGCCCCGGCCACTTACGCCCCAGCCCCCGTACCGTCGACTCATGACTCTCGCCGAGCGCTACCCACTCCTGCACGCCCCCGCCCGCTGGGAGTGGGGCGGGCTCGACGTCCAGTTCTCGACCGAGCTGCCACCCGACGACCTCGTCACCAATATCCACGTCGTCTGTTTCGTCGGCGACCGCATCGTCCTGTGCCGCGATGACCGCGATGTCTGGATCCTGCCCGGCGGCACCCGCGAGGCCGGAGAGTCCATCGAGTCCTGCGTCATCCGGGAACTCGCGGAGGAGGCGGGCGCCGAACTGGCCGGACCCATCCGGCAATTCGGTGCGCACTACGCGACGACGGACCGGCCCGCGCCGTATCGCCCCTGGCAGCCCCATCCGCACAAGGCCTGGCTGTGGTGCACCGCCGAGGTGCGGCTGACGGGCGCACCGACCAATCCCGAGGACGCCGAACAGATCCAGGAAGTCGGATTGTTCACTCTCCCGGAAGCCCTGCGCCGAGCACCCTCGGACGGCCACCACCTCCCCGAACTCCTGAAGCTGGCAGTGGAACTCACCCGTCCGAACGCCTGAACGGCACCACAGCCGAATACCCTTACTGGGATAAAGTTCGGCGCCGGTGTCGATTTCGCCTGTGGCTTTTCGTGTAGGAGGTGAACGGTCGCGGAAGAGCGGTCCGCCTGAGCGAAGGAGCATCCCATGCGCAAGGTCAACGCCACTTTGTCCATCACTCTCGACGGAGTCGTCCAGGGCCTCGGCCGTCCGGACGAGGACACCCGCGGTGGCTTCACCCACGGGGGCTGGGGCGGCGAGTACAACGACGACGTCATGGCCGCGGAGATGGGCAAGAGCATGTCGAACCCCACGGACATGCTGTTCGGACGCCGGACCTGGGCGGACTTCATCACCGCCTGGGCCACCCGCATCGACGACAACCCGTTCACCACGCACATGAACGCGGCCACCAAGTACGTCTGTTCGAGGACTCTGGATAACGCGGACGCCTGGCAGAACTCGATCCTGTTGTCGGGTGATGCCGCCGAGACGGTGGCCGAACTCGACACGGAAGTCGGCAGGGACCTGACGATCATCGGTAGCGCCTCGCTGGTTCGCGACCTGCACGCCGCCGGCCTGGTCGACAGCTACACGCTGCTGATCCATCCGCTCACGCTCGGCACCGGCATGCGACTGTTCGAGGGCAGCGCCCCGCTCACCGAATTCGAGCTCACCGGCAGCGTCACCACCACCAAGGGCGTAATCATCGCCCACTACACCCGTCTGTGAGGTAGGAATCCATGCAGAAGTACCTGCTGTCGATCTACCAGCCCGAGGGCGAGGCGGATCCCGCGGCAATGGTCCGGATCGTGGCCGATCTGCACCGGTTCAACGAGGAACTGCGGGAGAGCGGCTCGTGGGTGTTCACCGGCGGCCTGCACGCGCCCGGCACGGCAACCGTCGTGCGCGCCGACGGCATGCTCACCGACGGTCCGTATATCGAGGGCAAAGAACACGTCGGCGGGATCTGGGTGATCACCGCACCCGATCTGGACGTCGCACTGGAGTGGGGCCGCAAGGCGGCCGCCGCGACCACGCTTCCGATCGAAGTCCGCCCGTTCCAGGACGTCGAACCGTATTGAGTCCGGCACCGGAGGAGATCGCGGCCGTGTTCCGCGCCGAGTACGGCAGAGCCGTCGCCGTGCTCGTGCGCGGACTCGGCGATATCAGCACGGCCGAGGACGCCGTCGCCCACGCGTTCACCACGGCCCTGCAACGCTGGCCGGTCGATGGCATGCCCCCCAGCCCGGCCGGCTGGATCATCACCACCGCCCGCAACCGGGCCGTCGACGAATTGCGCCGCGAATCGGTCCGCGCGCACAAACACGCCGAGGCTCAGCGCCTCCACGGCCCGGAGGAACCCGACGAGGAGGGCCCGGTGCGCGACGACCGTCTGCGGCTGATCTTCACCTGCTGCCACCCGGCCCTGGCTCTCCCCGCGCAGGTGGCGCTCACACTGCGGCTCCTCGGCGGGCTCACCACGGCCGAGATCGCCCACGCGTTCCTCGTGCCCGAACCAACGATGGCGCAGCGCCTCGTCCGAGCCAAGGCCAAGATCCGTGACGCCAAGATCCCCTACCGGGTGCCCCGCGACGCCGATCTGCCCGACCGGCTCGGCGCGGTACTCGCGGTGCTCTACCTGATCTTCAACGAGGGCTACGTCGCCACCTCCGGCACCGAACTCGCTCGCGCCGAACTCTGTGCCGAGGCGATCCGCCTGGCCCGGCTACTGGTCGAGCTCATGCCCGACGAGCCGGAGGCCGCGGGGTTGCTCGCGCTGATGCTGTTGATCGAGGCCCGGTGCGACGCCCGCACCGACCTCGACGGCTGCCTGGTCCGACTCGCCGACCAGGACCGCTCCCGCTGGAACGCCGACCTGGTGACCGAGGGTCGCGCGATTACCCGCGCCTGCCTGCGCCGTAATCGGCCGGGCGGGTACCAGATTCTGGCCGCGATCAATGCCGTGCACACCGACCCCGTCACCGACTGGACGCAGATCCTCGCGCTCTACGACCAACTCGCGCACTTCGACACCGGCCCGGTGGTCGCGCTCCACCGCGCTGTCGCGCTCGCCGAGGTTGAGGGCCCGGCAGCCGCACTGCCGGTGGTGGAGGATCTGAATCTCGAGAACTACTACCTATTTCACGCGATCCGCGGTGACCTCCTCGCCCGCCTCGGGCGACCAGCAGAAGCCGGTCAGGCCTTCGACGCCGCGGCGCAGCTCACCAGGAACCAGTCGGAGCGCACTTTCCTGCTCGCCCGGCGCGACCGACTGGGTCGAACCGACCGCTCCCGCAACGACTGACAGACAACTTCTCAGCATCCGGCTTCAGGTCGGCTGCGTGACTACCCCCGCTACGAGGAGGGCGACAGCGCGTTCGACGCGGTCGGTGTCGCCGGTGATCCACCAGTCCATGATGAGGCCGCGGATGCCGGAGACGAGCAGCGTCGCCGAGGCTTCGGGGTCGGGCAGGCTCGGGTCGATGCGGTGCAGGGACTCGGCCATCGGGGTGACCACCGCGGTGATCGCGTCGGTCGCGTAGGGCCGGAAGGGACTGCCGGGAACGGTTGCGGCGCCGAGGACTTGGAGCAGGGCGCGCAGGCTCACCGCGCTGTCTCCGGCGGTATTGCGGTCGAAGGAGCGGGTCAGGCGGGTGGCGAGGGTGGCGGTGTCGTCGATGCCGGAGAACATCGCGCCGATGTCGGGGCGGTGGGATTCCAAGGCGGCGACCAGCATCGCCTCCTTGGTGCCGAAGTAATGGATCAGCATGCGGGAGCTGGTGCCCAGGTATTCGGCCAGGGGGCGCAGTGAGAGTTCGGTGAGGCCGTGGTCGGCGATGTAGGCGATGACGCCTTCGAGGAGCTGCGCGCGGCGGGCGTGGTCGAGTGGGCGGGGCACCGGTTGACTGTAGCGGGTGCTACAGGTATTCATGTCTCCATGAGTGTAGCGATTGGTACAGAAACTAGACGGGACGTGGTGGTGACGGCGATGGCGGCGACCACCTGCCTGGGGGCCGGCCTCGACACCACCTGGTCACGGCTGCTCGTGGGGGACAGTGGGATCGGCACGCTCACCGACGATTTCGTCACCGCGAATCAGCTGCCGGTGCGGATCGGCGGACGGCTGGTGACACAACCGGGGGAGCGACTGACCCGGATCGAGCAGCGGCGGATGTCGTTCGTGCAGCAGCTCGCGCTGGTGCTGGGACGGCAGGTGTGGCAGGACGCGGGGGCGCCGCGGGTCGAGGCGGAACGGCTGGCGGTCGCGGTGGGCACCGGGCTCGGCGGCGGGGACGCACTCATCAATGCCGTGGACCTGATGAAGGCCGGGGGCTACCGGAAGGTGCCGCCCATGACGGTGCCGATGGTCATGCCGAACGGCCCGGCCGCCACGGTCGGCCTGGAGATCGGCGCGAAAGGCGGTGTGTACGCCCCTGTTTCGGCCTGTGCGTCGGGCGCGGAGGCCATCGCCCACGCGTGGCGGCTGATCGCCACCGGTGAGGCGGACGTGGCAATCGCGGGCGGCGTGGAGGGTCATATCGACGCGGTCCCGATCGCCAGTTTCGCCATGATGCGGGCCATGAGCACCCGCAATGACGAACCAGAGCGCGCCTCACGGCCTTTCGACCTGGACCGGGACGGCTTCGTCTTCGGCGAGGCGGGGGCGCTGCTGGTGCTGGAGTCGGCCGAGCACGCGCGGGCGCGGGGTGCGCGGGTGCTCGGCCGGGTGCTGGGCGCGGGCATCACCTCGGACGGCTATCACATCACCGGCACCTCGCCCGATGGCGACGGCGCGGCCCGTGCCATGCGCAAGGCGCTCGCGGCGGCGGGGCTGACAGGCGCGGATGTCGACCATGTCAACGCGCACGCCACCGGCACGCCGGTCGGTGACGCGTCGGAGGCGAAGGCCCTCATGGCGGTGACGCCGCACGCGTCGGTGTACGCGCCCAAATCGGCGCTGGGACATTCGATCGGCGCGGTAGGCGCGCTGGAGGCGATCCTCACGCTGCGCACCCTGGCGGAGCAGATCGTGCCGCCCACACTGAATTTCGAGAATCCGGACCCGGGGATCGAGCTCGATGTGGTCGCCGACAAGCCGCGCGAGCAGCGGCTGCGGTACGCCCTGAGCAATTCGTTCGGCTTCGGCGGCCACAACGTCACGCTGGCGCTCGCGCCCGCCTGAGCGGAAATTGGCTCGGCACAACGCGATTCAGGCAGGTCAGGGCAGTTTGTCGGTCTGGACACGCGGATCCAGTTTGCGCAGGGTGTCGGGCCGGTCGGTCAGGCAGGGCCAATCCCGGCTCACCGCTTCGAGTGTGGCGTGCCCGGCGGGAATGAGGGCGTCGGCGTCGGGCCGGTCGGCCAGGGTGTCGCCCAGCTGATCACTGGCGGGGCGGTCCAGCGGCTGGATGACGGTGTTGGGCAGGTCCAGCAGTACCGTGAGGATGTCCCAGCGCCCAGGCGGGATCAGGGCGCGGGCCGCGGCCAGCGCGGTGGCCGGGACGATGATGGTGTGCCCGGCGTCCGCGGTCGCCCACACCACCGATTGCACGTAGGCCACGCGATGGGCCCAGGCGGTCAGCGCGGCGGTGTCGAAGACGACGCCGCCCAGGGTCGGGGCAGCGGGGCTCATGCCGCGCCGGCGTGATCGCCGGGAGCCTCCTCGTCATCGGATATAGGTGGCAGGCCCTGCACCGCCCGGGCGCGATTGATCAGATCCAGCGGCGGTCGGCCGCCGAGCGCGTTCTCCAGGCGGGCCAGCGAGTCGGCGCGGTCGACGCGCGCCTTCACGGACTCGGCGACGAACGCGGAGATCGAGGCGATGCGTCCGGAGCTGCGCCAGTCGTCGAGAGTGGCGGCGATGTCCTCGGGCATCGTCACGGTTATCTTGCGGGTGCGACGCGGTCTCGCCATACCGCGATAGTAAAGCGGTATGTGCGGTGGACAAAAGCTGACACCCGCGCCGAGCGCCGGAACCGCAGGGGCGCAATCCCGCACGAAATCGGGCTATTCGGATCGGCGTGATCGGAAACCTGCCGGTCAGGCACGGGGGCGGGTTCGATACGGTGGAGTGTGCCCACCGCCGTGGGCATCGCCGCAAATCTCCAGTCAAGAGGACATAACTCGATGGATCAGAGTTCGATCGTGTGGGCCGACGGTGCCATAGTCACCATCGACCAGCGAGCCCTGCCGCACCAGGTGCGGGAGCTGCGGATCACGACGGTCGACGAGGTCATCGACGCCATCAAGACGCTGGCCGTGCGCGGCGCGCCCGCCATCGGCGTGTGCGGTGCGTTCGGTGTGGTGATCGCGGCCCGGGCCGCCACCACCGACGGCGGCCTCGACACCGCCCGGGTCGAGGCCGAGGCCGCCCGCATCGCGGACGCCCGCCCGACCGCGGTGAACCTGGCGTGGGGTGTGCAGCGGACGCTGACCAAGCTGGCCGAGGGCGTCGAGGCGCTCGAGGCCGAAGCGCTGGAGCTGCTGGCCGAGGACGGCCGGGTGAACCTGGCCGCCGCCACCGAGGCCGCCGATCTGATCCAGCGGCTGTGCGGGGACCGCCCGCTGCGGCTGCTCACCCACTGCAATACCGGCCGCCTGGCCACCACCGCGTGGGGGACCGCCATCGGCGCGCTGCGGGTGCTGCATCAACGTGGCGCGCTGGCCGAGGTGATCGTCGACGAGACCCGCCCGCTGTTGCAGGGCGCGCGCCTGACCGCGTGGGAGATGGCCGAGGCCGGGATCCCGCACCGGCTCACCATCGATTCGGCGGCGGCGTGGGCCATGGCCACCGAGGGTGTGGACGCGGTGGTCGTGGGCGCGGACCGGATCACCGCCGACGGGGCCGTGGCCAACAAGATCGGCACCTACATGCTGGCCATCGCGGCCGCGCACCACGGCATTCCGTTCATCGTGGTCGCGCCGGAATCGACGCGCGACATCTCCACCGCGCGCGGCTCCGACATCGTGGTGGAGCAGCGCGCGGCCGTCGAGGTGACCGGATTCGGCGGCGTCGCAACGGCTCCCGAAGGCACCGCCACCTTCAATCCGGCCTTCGACGTCACCCCGGCCGAGCTGGTCACCGCCGTGGTCACCGAGTTCGGCGTGCTCGAGGACCCGTCCGCCGCCCGCACCGCCGCCGGTGCGGTGACCGCGCCCGGATCGGCCGCGGCCGTCGGCGCCGAGATCGCCGACATCGCGCGCGGCCTGTACGCGAACGGCTGGATGCCGGGCACGGCGGGCAATATCTCTGTGCGCCAGGGCGATACGGCCGTCATCACCGCGAGCGGGCTGTCCAAGGGCGAGCTCACCGCCTCGGACATGGTCACGGTCGCCGTGGTCGACTCCCGGCCCGTGGACGACTCCGGCCGGAAGCCGTCGGCGGAGACCACCATCCACACCGCCGTCTACCGCACCCGCGGCGCGGACGCCGTGGTGCACGTGCACCCGCCGCACGCCACGGCCGTGTCGATCCGGACCGGCGGAAACGGTGTCACCACCGCACGTTTCGCCGGATACGAGCTGATCAAGGGCCTGGGCTCGACCCGCCCGGACCTCATCGACATCCCGGTGTTCCCGAACCACGCCGATGTCCCACTGATCGGCGCGGACATCGAGAAGTATCTGACCGAGCACCCGGAGGCCCCGCCGGTGCTGTTCATCGCCGGGCACGGCGTCACCACCTGGGGCGCGTCGCTGGCGCAGGCCCGCGACCGCGCCGAATGCCTCGAGGCGATGTGTGAACTGACCACTCTGACCGGGCACCAGGAGCTCCCGGTGCGCGACCATGTGTGAAACGAATACCGCGTTCCGAGAAGGGAACCTCCGATGACCCTGTTGCAGATCATGTCCGACACCGACGCCGGTGAGGTCGTCCTGCGCACCGATGACGACGCGGTGATCGCCGCCGAGCTGGGCAAGCGCGGCATCACCTTCGAGCGCTGGCCGCTGCTGGAGGGCTTCAGCGCCGCCACCACGACCGAGCAGCTGCTGGCCGAATACCAGGGCCGCATCGACGAATTGAACGCCGACGGCCGCTACAAGTTCATCGACGTGGCCCGCATCCACCCCGACGACGCCGACCCGGAGTGGCCGGCCAAGGCGGTCGCCGCGCGCACCAAGTTCCTCGACGAGCACCGGCACGCCGAGGACGAGGTCCGTTTCTTCGCCGCCGGCGCGGGCTGCTTCTACCTGCACCTGGGCAATGAGGTGCTGGCGACCGTGTGCACCGCGGGCGATCTGGTGTCGGTGCCCGCGGGCACGCTGCACTGGTTCGACATGGGCACCCGCCCGGAATTCGTGGCCGTGCGCTTCTTCGAGGAAGAGGACGGCTGGATCGGCGATTTCAGCGGCGACAAGATCTCCGCGGGCTTCCCGACCCTGGACGAATTGCTGGCCCCGGCATGATCAAGGTGGTCGTGCTCGATATCGAGGGGACCACCAGCCCGACCAGTTCGGTGCGGGAGGAGCTCTACGGCTACACCCGGGAACGGCTCCCGGGCTGGCTGGCCGAGAACGTCGGTGGCGACGCCGATCCCGTCATCGAGGCCACCCGCGCCCAGGCGGTTCGCCCGGACGCCGACGCTGCCGAGGTGGCCCGGATTCTCATCGAGTGGCTCAACACCGATGTGAAGTCCGAGCCGCTCAAGGCCGCCCAGGGCATCATCTGCGCCGAGGGGTTCCGCAACGGCGCGCTGCACGGCGAGTTCTTCCCCGATGTCGCCCCCGTCCTGCGGGCCTGGCGTGACGCGGGGCTGGAGCTCTACATCTATTCGTCGGGTTCGGTGCGCAATCAGAAGGATTGGTTCGAATTCGCGCGCGGCGGTGATCTGTCCCCGCTCATCAGCGGGCATTTCGACCTGTCGACCGCGGGCCCCAAACGCGAGGCCGCGTCCTACGAGAAGATCGCGAGCACCATCGGCGTTCCGGCCGAACAGATCCTGTTCTTGTCCGACCACCCGGACGAGGTGGACGCCGCGGCGGCCGCGGGCTGGCAGGCCATCGGCGTGACCCGCCCGGGCGAGCCGAACAGCCCGCGCGGCCCGCACCGCTGGATCAGCGATTTCGCGGACGTCGTCCCCAACTGACCGGCGCCGCAACGGCGCTGGTCGAAACGACCATAGAGATCGAGCCCGCCCGGCACACGCCGGACGGGCTCGAATCGTCTTCGCCGAAGAACCGCTCAGCGCACCCCGGCGGTGGCGGCCCGCTCGATGAGGTACTCGACGAGCGTCATCAGCACGTTCTTGGCCGAGCCGCGATCACGAGCGTCGCAGAGCAGCACCGGGATTCGCTCGTCCAGGTCGAGTGCGTCGCGCACCTCGGCCGGGGTGTAGAGCGGTGCGCCCTCGAAGCAGTTCACGGCCACCGTGAAGGCGACGCCGCGACGCTCGAAGAAGTCGATCGCCGCGAACGACCCCTCGAGCCGGCGGGTATCGGCCAGCACGACCGCGCCCAGGGCGCCGCGGGCCAGCTCGTCCCACAGGAACCAGAAGCGATCCTGTCCGGGGGTGCCGAACAGGTAGAGGACCAGGTTCTGGTCGATGGTGATGCGGCCGAAGTCCAGCGCGACCGTGGTGGTGGTCTTGCCTTCCACCCCACGCAGATCGTCTACGCCGGCGGACAACTCGGTGATGAGTTCTTCGGTACGCAGCGGAGTGATCTCACTGATCGCCCCGACCATGGTTGTCTTGCCCACGCCGAAACCGCCCGCGATGAGAATCTTCACCGAGGCGGCCATGGGCGCGGCGGAATCAAAGTTTTCGGATGCCATCGAGTACCGCTCGCAGAATGTTGAGGTCACCGGGCGCGGCTTCGGGGGAGGCCGGGGCCCGGAACTTGAGGATGTTGTCGGAAATCAGGTCCCCCACCAGGATCTTCGTTACCGCCAAGGGCAACCGCAGGGCGGCCGAGACCTCGGCCACCGTCAGCGGAAGCCGGCACAACCGCACGATTTCCGTGTATTCCGGCTCGGCACGCCGCAGCGGTGGGGCGGCGTTCGGCACCACCACCACTGTCAGCATGTCCAGATCGTGCCCCGCACCCATGGTTCGGCCACCGGTCCGTGCGTAGGGGCGCACGAGCGGACCAGCCGCGTCATCGAACCACTGTTCCCCCGGCCCCGCGCTCATGACAGCCGCGGGTTGCCTTGTCCGGCCAGGTTGTGGCGCGGCGTGGTGGACAGGTAGTTGCCGACCCGCTGCACGGTCAGGTTCATCTCGTAGGCGACCATGCCGAGGTTGGCCTGTTCGGTGGCCTGCAGTGCGAGGCAGGCGTGGCTGCCGGCGGCGGTCACGAACAGCACCGCGCGCTCGAGTTCGATGACCGCCTGGCGGACGCCGCCGCCGTCGAAGCGGCCACCCGCGCTGCGCGCCAGCCCGTAGAGGGTGGAGGACATGGCACCGAAGTGCTCCGCGTCCTCACGGCTCATGGCGGATGAGCGGCCCAGCAGCAGTCCGTCGGTGGAGTGCACCACCGCGTGACGGACGCCCGCTAGCCGGTCGACCAGATCATCGAGTAGCCAGTTGAGATCACCAGCGTTTGAGGTGGTCACCGTCGCCTTCCTGTCGTTCCTGCTGGGTGCCTTCGAAAAAGGCCTGGGACTCAGGCCCGAACGAACCGGGATCGGCCTGGCGGCCCTGCCTGGTTCCGTTTTCGATGGCGGAGAAAAGGTCTCGGGCCTGCTCGGCCGTGCGGGTGGCCTGGACCGCCGACTCGGGGGTCGACTGCTCCTTCGCCAATTCCGGTGCGAGACTTGCCTGCCGGTGCCGTCGCGGAAGCGCGGGCCGGGTGTCGGAGCCAGTGTAATGGGACCGATCGTGTTCGCGAGCACGGAAGCCGTTTTCGGACGGCGGGACCGCGCCGTTCTGCAGGTCCAGTCGCGGCTGCTGCGGCGGTTCGGGCCGCGGCGGCGAGGTGGGCGGGTCGAACGGCGTCGCCGCCCCGAAGGACATGACCGGCGGCACGGCCGAGTCGGTCGTCGGGCCCAAGGTGCTGGTGGGCGGCGCGAAGGACGTCGTGGGCGGGGCGAAGGAGCCGGTCTGCGGGGCGAACGAACCCGTCGACGGACCGAAGGGCTCCGGCTCGGGCTCGGCCGGGGTGACCGGCGGCTCGGGCGGAGTCGTCAGCGGCGCATCGTAGTTCAGCAGCGGCAGGTCATAGCTCGAGGTCATCGACGGCGGGACCGCCGGGGCGGCAGGCAGCTGCGGCAGCGCGGCCACCGCGGCCGAGGCGGCGGACAGCCCGCCCGTCTCGAGCTGACGCGGCGCCACCGGGATCTCACCGGTGCGGCCGGAGGCCTGCACGGTCAGAACGGTGGGCACGAGCACGATAGCGCGCACGCCGCCGTAGTCGGATTCGGTGAGCCGCACCGTGATTCCGTGGCGCGAGGCCAGCTGGGCGACCACGAAGCGGCCGAGGCGGAAGTCGTCGGGCAGCATGGCGACACCGAAATCCGGGGCCTCGCGCAGCACCTCGTTGATCCGCGCGAGCTCTTCCTCGGGCATACCCATGCCCTGGTCGATGATCTCGATGGCGACACCCTTGCCGACCACGTTGCCGCGCACCTCGACCTGCGACTGCGGCGGCGAGAAGTGGGCGGCGTTGTCGACGAGCTCGGCGAGCAGGTGCACGAGGTCGGCCACGGCGCTGCCGACGATCGACACCTCCGGCAGGCGGGCGATCTTGACGCGGGTGTAGTCGGCGGTCTCGCCGACGCTGGAGCGCACGATCTCGAGCAGCTGCACCGGGTTTCGCCACTGCCGGCCGGGCTGACCGCCCGCGAGAATGATCAGGTTCTCGGCGTTGCGGCGTTCGCGGGTGGCGAGGTGGTCGAGGCGGAAGTAGATGTCCAGCAGCGCCGGATCCTCCTGCTGCGACTCCGCGGCGTCGAGGATCTCCAGCTGGCGGTGCACGATGACCTGGCTGCGGTGGGCGATATTGAGGAACATCGCCTTGACGCCCTCACGGGTGCGGGCCTCGGTGATGGCGGCCGACACGGCGGAGGCGTGGGCGTGGGTGAACGCCTTGGCCACCTGGCCGATCTCGTCGTGGCCGAAGTCCAGGATCGCCTTCTCGTCGGCCGGGTCCAGCGGGCGGCCGTCGCGCAGCTTGGCCATGATCTCGGGCAGCCGCTCGTCGGCGAGCACCAGCGTCTCGTCGCGCAAGCCCTTGAGGCGGCGGATGATCCGGTTGGCGAGGATGAGCGAGACCAGGAAGGCCAGCGCCGACACCGCCACCATCGCGCCACCGACGAGGGCGGAGTTACGGGCGTCGGTGTCGGCCACGTCGGCCGCGGCGCGCTCGTTGTGCTTGCTGTTCTTGTCCCACAGCTTGAGGACCTGAGCGTTGAGGCGCGACACCGTGTCCCGCCATTCCTGCGGGGTGAAGGTCAGCGGCGCGACCACCGGGGGAGTACCGGGCTTGACCGGAGGCAGCGTCATGGGGTCGAGCGCCCGCGAGAGCAGGACGTTCTCCATCATGACGACCTTCGTCCAGTCCGGGTCGTTCATCAGGGCCTGCATGTCGGCATTGCCGGCGCCGCCGTCACCACCGGCGAGCACGCCGAGGTTGACGCGGTAGGTGCCTGCCACACGGGAGAATTCGATGGCCAGCTCGGGCGGGAGCGCACCGCCTGACAACAGCACCTCGGCCACCGCGGCTTCACGGGAGAGCATTTCGGCCGACTGCACGATCTGCAGGCCGTTGATCATCTCCATGGCGACCGCGGCATTGGGCGCGCGGTCGGCGACGATGCGGGTGCCGATCCAGATGAACTCGAGCACCTTGCCGTAGAAGTAATAGGTGTCCGACACCGATACGCCGTTGGTGTCGATTCCGGTGCGCAGTCCGGCGAGCTGGCGGGTGAGGGTCAGGAACCCGCCGACGTCGCCGGTGACCGATTCCGGACCGGATTCGCGCATGGAGGCCGATACCGGCGCCATCCCCAGCAACGCGTTGTCGAGCCGGGTTCGCGCCTGCGCGAGGGCCTTCGGGTTGGCGTCGTCGCCACCGGCCATCTGCGCCAGCGAGAGCTGGCGCTCCTGCTCGACCGCGGCGATCAATTCTCCGGTGGGCGCTCCGGCGGCGGACAACGCGTCCGCCCATTCCCGCGCCTGCTTGCTCTCGACCACCAGGTACCCCGCGCCACCCACGCCGATCGCGAGCAGCGCCAAGCTCGGGACGAGTGCGATGGCAAGCACGCGGGTGCGGACCCCGAGCCTTGCTCTGAACATCGGGCAAAGGTAACGGGGCGTAGGTCACAAATGCCGCATCGATCCCGTTGGGCGGGAGTGCGTTTGACAGACTGGGTCATACATGATGGTGCATCGCATTCGAAGCCGTCAAACAGCAATCTGATAGCTACCCTAATAGGTGGCGGCACAGCACGATTCGCACCGCTCAGGCGTGTCGCCGCGAATCGACGGCATGGGACGAATCGGGCATGACGTCCGGCGGTTCGCGCTCGATCAGGACCGTGGGCAACAACACGATCGCGCGCACGCCGCCATGATCGGAATCGGACAAACGCACCGAAATGCCGTGCCGGGCGGCCAGCCGCGACACCACGAACAGACCCAGTCGCGAGTCCTCGGACAGCCGGGTGACCGCGAAGTCCGGTGCGGCGCTCAGCAGCTCGTTGCGGCGGTCCAGATCCTCGGCGGGCATCCCCATGCCCTGATCGCTGATCTCCACGACCACGCCACGAGCCACCACCGTGCCGGTGATCTCCACCCAGGACTGCGGCGGGGAGAAGGAGGCGGCGTTGTCGACCAGTTCGGCCAGCAGGTGCACCACATCGGCGACCGCTGCGCCGACCAGGAAACCGGCTGGCAGACGGCCGATCCGGACCCGCTGATAGTCGGCGGTCTCGCCGGCGGAGGAACGCACCAGTTCGAGCAGGGGGACCGGGTTGCGCCACTGTCTGCCGGGGCGGCCACCGGCCAGGATGATCAGGTTCTCGGCATTGCGGCGTTCCCGGGTGGCCAGGTGGTCGAGGCGGAAGTAGATGTCCAGCAGCGCCGGATCCTCCTGTCGCGCCTGCGCGGCGTCGAGAATCTCCAGCTGACGGTGCACCACGACCTGGCTGCGGTGCGCGATATTGAGGAACACCGACTTCACGCCCTCGCGGGTGCGGGCCTCGGTGAACGCGGCGCCGACGGCCGCGGCGTGCGCGTGCCCGAACGCCCGTGCCACCTGCCCGATCTCGTCGTGCCCGCGGTCGAGGACCGGTGCGGCGGCGTCGATCTCGAGGTGCTCGCCCGCGGCGAGGCGTCGCATGGTCTCGGGCAGTTCGTCGTCGGCGAGGGCGAGGGTGCGGTCCCGCAGTCGCCGCAGCCGGCGGATGATCTGGTTGGCCAGCGCCAACGCGACCAGGATCGAGATCGCGCCCAGCCCGACCATGCCCGCCCCGGCCCACACGGATTTGCGGGTGGTGTCGGAGGCCGCGGCTACCGCCAGCCGCTGGGCCTCCTCGTTCTCGGCCTGCCAGAGCTCGGCCAGCCCGTGAGCCACCTCCGCGGCGCTGCGCTGCCACTGGTCGACAGGGACCGGAAGCGGTTGCGGCGCGGACCGTTTGGCCGACCCCTCCGGCACGGCCAGCGTGCGCCGGGCCAGCACCGGTTCCACCTGACCCAGGTGCAGCCAGGCGGCGCTCCACACCAGGGCGCGCGCGGCGGCGGCCTGCTGTTCGTCGGGCGCGGCCACGATGGCGGCGACCGCGGTGCGGTAATAGCCGACCAGGCTGAGATACTCGGCCCCGAGCTCGGGGGAGAGGTGGTTGCCGTCGAGCAGCGACACCGCCAGCGCGTTGGCGCGGCTCATCGCCTCCAGGCAGTGCAACACGTCCGCCGCCTGGGCCAGCTCCACAGCGGTGGCCGAGTCCGGCGCGGAGCGCTGGGCGACCTCCACGCCCGCCATCACCGACTGCGGAATGCGGTTGTAGAAGGCGTAGGCCTCCGCCGCGGGAACGGTGCCCGCGTCGATCCCGGACCGAATCCCCGCCAGCTGCTTACTCGTTTCCCCCATCGCCGTGGTGGCCTGCCCCATGGAATCGGGCCCGATCCGCGACAACTCCGACTGCGCGGGCGCGAGCAGCCGCACCGCCGTATCCAGCCGCTGCCGCGCGGTCGTCAACTGCCGCACCTCGACATCCACCCCGGCCAGCCGCCACAAGGTCAGCTGACGCTCGGCCTGCACCGCCTCGATCAACTCACGGGTGGGCGCGATCCCGGCCTGCATCTCACCCGCCCAGGTTCGAGCACGGGATGCGCGGTCCACCAGGACACCGGCCGCACTGTTACCACTGACCGCCAGCGCCAGGCTCGGGACCAGCGCGATGGCCAGGACCCGGGTCCGGACGCCGAGCTTCGGAAAACGCATCGCCGCAACGTAGCCGGGCGTCAGATGCGCGGTCGGCGCGAGTCCTTTTGTGCGGGATGGTGTTTGACAGCGCTCCGGCGCGTCCCGTAGGCCCTGGTCGTGGGGCATCCGTTAACCTGCGCGCCAACTGGGAGATTACTGCGAGTCGGAAACGGGCTAACCTGCAGCACTACGTTCAGCCGCGCCCGGGACATGAGCCGCGCCGCCGGACCTCGGGGACGCGACGACGGAGGAGACGAAGTGCAGCACAGGAAACGCGTGTGGTCGGTCGCGATCGCGACAGCGACCGCCGCGATGTCGGCCGCGACGCTGGTGGCCGGATGCGGGTCGGACAGCAAGGGCGACAACGAGGTCCACAACATCATCTACCTGCTCGGTGACGGTATGGGGCGGACCCATGTCACCGCCGCACGCCAGCGGTTCGAGGGCGCGGGCGGGCAGTTGCAGCTCGAGAAGCTGCCGTACGTGGGCGCGGTCGCGACCTACGCGGTGGAGCCGAACAGCGCCAAGCCGTCGCTGGTGACCGACTCCGCGTCCGCGGCCACCGCGTGGTCGTCGGGTGTGAAGACCTACAACGCCGCCATCGGCGTGGACGCCTACGGCAAGTCGGTGCCGACGCTCATGGAGCAGGCCAAGGCCGCGGGCTTCGCGACCGGCAATGTCAGCACCGCCGAGATCACCGACGCCACCCCGGCGGGCATGTTCAGCCACGCGCTGCTGCGCGGCTGCCAGGGCCCCACCTTCAGCGACTCGACCTGCCTGCCCAAGAAGGCCGACGGCAGCTACGAGGCGCAGCCGGCGGACAAGACACTGGTCACCCCGATCGCCGAGCAGATCGCGCGCAACAACACCGCCGACGTCATCTTCGGTGGCGGCCTGGCCCGCTTCGAGCCCGATGACCAGAAGGCCATGCTGGACAACGGCTATGAGGTGCTCGGCTCCATGGGTGATCCCGCGCTGAAGGCGCAGACCGCCGAGAGTCAGAAGGTGGCCACCGCCGCCGACCTGAAGTCGGTGACCGCGCAGAAGGTGATCGGCCTGTTCAATCGCGGGAACATGACCGTCACCAATGCCCGCAACGCGCTGCCGGATTCGGCTCCGCAGAAGCAGGAGCCGACGCTGAAGGACATGACCACCAAGGCGATCGACCTGCTGTCGGCGCGCAAGGGCAAGGGCTTCCTGCTCCAGATCGAGGGCGCGCTCATCGACAAGCGCTCGCACGCCAACGACGCCGCCCAGACCCTCGACGAGGTCAAGGCGTTCGACGACGCGGTCGCCGCGGCCATGGACTTCGCCAAGAAGGACGGCCACACCATGGTGATCGTGACCGCCGACCACGAGTGCGCGGGCTTCAACATCATCGAGAAGAACACCTTCACCAACGCCGAGGCCGTCGCGCCGCCGACGAACGTGGACGCCACCAACCCGGCCAACAACAGCAAGCCCGGCCGTGACGGCAAGGACAACGTGAAGGACCCGGTCCGCTCGCCGGGCCTGGTCAACGGTGCGGGACAACAGGATCCGCGCAACTTCGCCCCCGCCACCTTCCGCACGCCCGACGACCCGGCCGAGGTGAAGGACGGCACGCCCGAGGCGAGCCTGTGGCTGACCTACCTCTCGGGCAACCACACCGGCGCCGACGTGCAGATCTACGCCTACGGCCCGGGTGCGCAGGTGTTCGCGACCAGCCAGGACAACACCTCGCTGTACACCAAGATGCACAAGGCGCTGCTGCCGTGACGCGGCGAGCCGGAGCGGTGATCGCGGGTCTGCTGGCGGTGGCGGGCCTGGGCGCGGGATGTTCCTCCGCGCCACAGCCCGCGAACCCGGCGCCCGCGGCCGCTCCGGTGGCCGCCCCGCGCACGACCGAGCCCCCGGCCGCGACGCTCGCGATCCCGGCGGGGGAGGTGCGGCTGGCGGCCGGGCCGTTCACTGATCGGGTGCGGCTCAGCGGCACCCGTCTCGACGGGTCTTCCGTGCGCGGCACTCTGGCGATCACCTCCGATGTCAGCGATGTGCTGGCGCTGGAGGTGAGTGCGGCGTTCTACGACGCGAATGGCCGACTGGTCGGTACAGGGATGTTCCAGCACGCCGACGAGGAACCCACCGGCGGCGGGCCGCACGTACCCAGCGTGAACGGCATTCCGTTCACCATCGTGTCGGCTCCGGCCGATGCTCCGGTCTCGGCGGCGGTGCTGTCGATTCCGGTGCTGGTGAACGAATAAGGTTGAGCCGCAAGCCTTTCGGCGATCCCGCGCACGCACCCCTCGTACGTGCGCGGGATCAGGGCCCGACCCGTCGACGCTGCCTTCACAGGCGGGAGATTTCCTGCCCGGGGTAGTACTGGCTGTTTCTTCGCTCGCCGATCTCGATCGGTTACACAATTCGCAGCAAAATGCTGGAATTCCGGCAATATGGACAAAATGAATGCGGCACCCCGTCCGAGACGGAGTGCCGCATCGCCCGTGGCCGGGCGGTCGCCGATGCGCTTGTCGTCAGGTGCGTTTCGCGTACTGGGCCGCACCGGCCCAATCGAGCATCACGCACGGCTCGTCGCCGAGGACCCAGGCGTCGTGACCGGCCGGACAGAACAGGTAGTCGCCTGGGCCGATCTCGGATTCCGCCCCGTCGTCCATCCGGATCCGCAGCCGGCCCGAGATGCAGTAGCCGACGTGCATGGCCTGGCAGGTGTCGGTGCCGGCGATCGGCTTGACGTGGGTGGACCAGCGCCAGCCCGGTTCGAAGACCGCGCGGCCGAGCGCGCCGAACGGCGTCTCGATCAGGTCCATCCGACCCGTTCCCGCCTCGAAGGGGCGGGTTTCGTCCGGAGTGTCGAGGCTGCGCACGACCACACCGCGACCCTGGCCGTCGGCCATATTGTCCTCGCGCAGCAGATCCAGGTTGTGGAAGACCGCCGGGCCGTCGCACAGTGCGGCGATCTCCTCGGCGAAGCGGGCGGTCTCGGGCAGGTCGGAGTTCTTCATCGCCTCTTCGTAGGAGGGGAACTCGACCATCTGCATATAGGTGTTCGGGTGATCGCGATCCTTGGCCTCGAGACCGCGGACGGCCGTGCGCTTGCCCGCCGTCGCGGTGAGCCACGCGTCGAGTTTCTCGTTGAACTCATCGATGTGAGTGGTCGTGAACTCGATCGTCTGAACGAACTTGGTCATTGTGGGCACTCCTTCGAAAAGGGCACCCCGTCGAGAACATTACTCTCGGATCGCTGGGCGAATTGGCAAATTTGTGGCAATCATCAGATTTCCCAGTCCGGGCCCCGCGCCGAGGTCAGGGGGTAGATTGTGTGTATCCCAAAGTTACTCGCAAGTAGGAGGCGATGATGCCGGTGCCGGCTGCCGCGGTGTTCGAACGGCTGCGTTCGTTCGCGGCCGTGGATACCACGCAGGACCACGCGACCAGAGCGATCACCGAGGTGTTCACCGGTGGCACGCTGGGCGAGGTGCCGGTCGGCACCGCCGCCGATGTCGCCACCGCCATCGCCAAAGCCCGTGCCGCCCAGGCGGACTGGGCCGCGCGCACGCCCAAGCAGCGGGCCGAGGTGCTGGACCGCTACCGCGCGCTGGTGATCGAGAACCGCGAATACCTGATGGACGTCATCCAGGCCGAGACCGGCAAGGCGCGCTGGGCGGCACAGGAGGAGGTGATGGGCCTGTTCCTCGCGGCTCGCTACTTCTCCCGGGTCGCGCCGAAACTACTGGCGGCCCAGAGCGTGCCCGGCGCGTTCCCGGTCCTGAACCGGGCCTCCGTGCGCCCGGTACCCAAGGGCGTGGTCGGGGTGATCGCGCCGTGGAACTACCCGATGCTGCTCGCGGTCGGCGACTCGATTCCGGCGCTGCTGGCCGGAAACGCGGTGGTGGTCAAGCCCGACAGCCAGACCCCGTACTCGGCGCTGGCCAATGCCGAGCTGTTCGCCCGGGCCGGGCTGCCCGCGGATCTGTTCGCCGTGGTCACCGGTCCCGGCACGGTGGTCGGCACGGCCATCGTCGACGACTGCGACTATCTGATGTTCACCGGCTCCTCCGCCACCGGCCGCACCCTGGCCGAGCAGTGCGGACGCCGCCTCATCGGCTTCTCCGCCGAACTGGGCGGCAAGAACCCGATGATCATCACGCGGGGCGCCGACCTGGACAAGGCCGCCAAGGCCGCGGTGCGCGCCTGCTTCTCCAACGCGGGCCAGCTGTGCATCTCCATCGAGCGCATCTACGTCGAGCGCGCGGTCGCCGAGCAGTTCACCCGTAAGTTCACCGCCGCCGTGAAGGCCGCGAAACTCGGTGCGGCGTACGGCTTCTCGAAGGACATCGGCAGCCTGATCTCCGAATCGCAGCTGGAGACGGTCACCAAGCACGTCGCCGACGCGGTCTCCAAGGGCGCGAAGGTGCTCGCGGGCGGCAACCCCCGCCCCGACCTGGGCCCGCTGTTCTTCGAGCCGACGGTGCTGTCCGAAGTCACCGACGCGATGGAGTGCGGTCGCAACGAGACCTTCGGCCCCCTCGTCTCCATCTACCCGGTGGACTCGGTCGACGAGGCCATCACCCGCGCGAACGACACCGAGTACGGCCTCAATGCCAGCGTCTGGGCGGGCAGCAAGACCGAGGGCGAGCACATCGCCGGGCAATTGCGCGCGGGCACAGTCAATGTCGACGAGGGCTACGCCCCCGCCTGGGGCACCACGGGCGCTCCCATGGGCGGCATGGGCATCTCCGGCGTCGGCCGCCGCCACGGCCCCGACGGACTGCTCAAGTTCACCGAACCCCAGTCCATCGTGGTCACCCGCTTCCTCAACCTGGACGCCCCGCCCTTCGTCCCCCAGGACAAGTGGCAGCCCTTCCTGATGACCATCGCCCGCAGCCTCCGCTTCCTGCCCGGCCGCTGAGCCGGTCAGCGCGGAGTCGCAACAGACTTGTTCGGTGGCGCGGCCGACCCGGAGAAACCGGCCGCGCCACCCTCCTTCATCCGGCCAGTTCGTTGCCGCGGAGCGGGGCAGGAGCCGCTTCCAGCACCGCTGTCTCGGCATCGGTGAACAGGCGTGACCGGATGACGAATCGGACACCCTCGGGCGCCTCGAGGGAGAAGCCGCCGCCGCGGCCGGGGACCACGTCGACGGTGAGGTGGGTGTGGCGCCAATATTCGAATTGGTCGGCGCTCATCCAGAACGATGTGTCCGGGAAGACGCGGCCGAGCAGTACATCGGCTGCGCCCACCCGGAACTCGCCCAGGGGATAGCACATCGGGGAACTGCCATCGCAGCAGCCGCCCGACTGGTGGAACATCACCGGGCCGTTGTGGTCGATGAGCCGTTGCAGCACCGCCGCCGCGGCCTCGGTGATGGTCACCCGGGATACCGGACCCGCCGTCATATCGCCCCCCGGTTCAGAAGAATCCGAGTTTCTTCGGCGAGTACGACACGAGCAGGTTTTTCGTCTGCTGGTAATGGTCGAGCATCATGCGATGATTCTCGCGGCCGATGCCGGACTTCTTGTAGCCGCCGAACGCCGCGTGCGCGGGATAGGCGTGATAGCAGTTCGTCCACACCCGACCGGCTTTCAGCGCCCGGCCCACCCGGTAGGCGATGCCGCCGTCGCGGCTCCACACGCCGGCGCCGAGGCCGTAGAGCGTGTCATTGGCGATGGTTACCGCTTCGACCTCGTTGTCGAAGCGGGCCACCGCTACCACCGGTCCGAAGATCTCCTCCTGGAATATCCGCATGTCATTGCGGCCCTCGAAGATCGTCGGCTCGATGTAGTACCCCTTGGGGAAACCCTCCACCTTCCGCATCTCGCCGCCGGTGAGCACTTTCGCGCCCTCCTGACGGCCGATGTCGATGTAGGAGAGGATCTTTTCGTACTGGTCGTTACTGGCCTGCGCGCCGATCATGGTCGCGTCGTCGAGCGGGTTGCCGCCCTTGATGGCCTTCGTCCGCTCGACGCAGCGCGCCATGAACTCGTCGTAGATCGACGAATGGATGAGCGCCCGGGACGGGCAGGTACACACTTCGCCCTGGTTCAGCGCGAACATCACGAAACCCTCGACGGCCTTGTCCAGGAAGTCGTCATCGGCTGAAAGCACGTCGGGGAAGAAGATATTGGGGCTCTTGCCGCCCAACTCGAGGGTCACCGGGATGATGTTCTCGCTGGCGTACTGCATGATCAGCCGCCCGGTGGTGGTCTCGCCGGTGAAGGCGATCTTGGCCACACGCGGGCTCGACGCCAGTGGCTTGCCCGCCTCCACGCCGAAACCGTTGACCACGTTGACGACTCCCGGCGGCAGCAGGTCCGCGATGAGCTCGATCACCAGCAGCAGCGAGGCGGGCGTCTGCTCGGCGGGCTTGATGACGACACAGTTGCCGGCGGCCAGCGCGGGCGCCAGCTTCCAGGCGGCCATCAGGATCGGGAAGTTCCACGGAATGATCTGCCCGACCACGCCGAGGGGTTCCTGGAAGTGATAGGCGACGGTGTCGGCGTCGATCTGGGAGAGGTGGCCCTCCTGCGCACGGACCGCGCCGGCGAAGTAGCGGAAGTGGTCGACCGTCAAAGGCAGGTCGGCGGCGAGGGTTTCGCGGACCGGCTTGCCGTTCTCCCAGGTTTCGGCGACGGCGAGGCGCTCCAGGTTCGCCTCGATCCGGTCGGCGATCTTGTTGAGGATGTTGGCACGATCCGTCACCGAGGTGGCACCCCAGGTTTCGGCCGCCCGATGCGCGACCTCCAGTGCCATGTCGATGTCCGCCGCGCTGGAACGCGCCACCTCACAAAAGGTCTCGCCGTCGATCGGGGAGGGATTCTCGAAGTATCGGCCCTCGATCGGCGCTTTCCACTCGCCGCCGATGAAGTTGTCGTAGCGGCGGTTGAAGCTGATGATGCTGCCCTCTGTGCCGGGCTTGGCGTAGATCATGGCGCGGCTCCTGATCGCATTATCTGCGGTGACGGGGGCCACTATGAACCGCGAAGGTTGGCGGGAGGTTGGCGCGGGGTCGGCGAAAGGTTGCCGAGTCAGGATCTGCGAAATCGGCTGTGGTAACGGGCAATTCGGATGCTGGGACGCTGCGCGACCTTGCACGCGATGCTGTGCCGCTAGCGCAGCGCGGTGTGCAGACGCGCGGCCGCCAGCGCGCGGCGGCTGTCGCCGTGGGGGAGCAGGCGCAGGGCGTGCTCGTGAATCTCTATATCGTCGGGGCAGCGCTGGCCGAAACGCAGGGCGTGCTCGGGATTGTGGTCGGCCAGTACGGCCGTGCGCAGGCAGACGTCGAGGTGCTCGCGCCACTGCACGATGCCCGGGACATCCGAATCCGGCAGCAGCGGACCGCGATACAGCCGCACGGCCGTGGTCAGGTCGCCCGCCTCGAGCGCGGCCAGCAGTTCGACGGCGTCGCAGGCGAGGGGTTCGGTGAGCATGTACCGGCGGTCGGCGATGCGGCCGTCGGTGGCGGCGCGCAGACGGGAGACATCGGATTTGAGCGTGCTCGACGACACCGACCGGCCGCCATAGACGGCCTCGTGCAAGCGTTCCGGGGTGAAGCCCTCGGGCTCGAGCGCCAGCAGGGTCAGGATCTCGAGCTGCCGCGGCCGCATCGGCACCTGGCTGCCCTGCTGGTACAACCGGGGGACACCCAGCGCTTCGAGGCGGGGTGTGGCAGCGGGGTGTTGCTGTTCGGCGTGCACTCGGGATTCGATGGCGGTCACCAGGGCTCGGACGGTGGTGAGGATCAGCGGATGTGAGCGGTCCCAGTACGTCGATAGATCGAGCACGCCCAATTGGCGGCCGTCGGCGGCGCGGATCGGCGCACAGTAGCAGACCCAGCCGTGCAACGCCTCGACCAGATGCTCGGCGGCCCACACCTGGGAGGGGCGGCCGCTGTGCAGGGACAGCGCGATGCCGCTGGTCCCCATGTAGGGCTCGTCCCAGCAGCCGCCGGGGGCGAGATTCACCGATTCGGCCCGCCGCCGCACCGAGCGGTCGCCGCAACTGAAGAGCACGGTCCCGGCCTCGTCGGTGACCACCGCGATCATGCCCGAGTCCTCGGTCAGCGCCCGCAGCTCGCCCGCCATCTCGGTGACCGGGGTGCGCAGCGGCGATTCGGCCCAACGCGAACCCAATTCGTCGCGGTCGGTTCCCGGGGCCACGGCCCGGGTCGGATCCACCGTGCGCAGCGACCGCTCCCACGACGCGGCCACCTCGCCGCGCAACGCCACCTGGGCGCCGGGCGGACAGCCGGGGGTGGACGTGGTCCACCGCTCCCAGGCCTTCTCCAACTCCGCACGCTGACGCGACGCGGCGGGCAGCTGTGTCATGGCGCAAACTCCTCGCGGTGCCTCCGGACCGAGCGATATCCCATGATGGCGCGCGGTCGCACCGTGCGGGCCGCATTCGCCGCAGTCCGCGGAGTAAATCGTCCGGCGTCGCTTCGCGGCCTTCGCCGGTGGCGACCCACCGGGTTTGAAGTGCCGATTTCGAGGCATTACGCCAACAGGGACACGGACTCGACCAGGAGGATCAAATGTCGAGCGGAGTATGGATCGCAGTGATAGTCGCCGCGGCGGTGATCGTGGTGTTGGTGATCGCGGCGGTGCTCGGGCCGCGCAGACGCAGCCGCAGGCTGCGGCGTCGGTTCGGACCCGAATACGACCGGACCGTGGAAGCGGCGTCGAACCGCAAGGACGCCGAACAGGAGCTGACAGACCGCGAAAAACGCCACGAAGAACTGGATCTGCGGGATCTGTCGCCCGAGGAGAAGCAGCGCTATGACGCGGCCTGGACCCACATCCAGGAACAGTTCATCGACGACCCCGGCGGGGCACTCGACGCCGCCGACCGCCTCGTGACGAAGGCGATGACCGACCGCGGCTACCCGAACGAGAACTATGACCAACAAGTGGCGGACCTGTCGGTGGAACACTCACGCCCGCTGGGCCGGTTCCGCGCCGCCCACGAGATCGCCGCGCGCGCCGGACACGGTGAGGCGTCCACCGAGGACATGCGCGTGGCCATCGTCGACTACCGCGAGGTGTTCGCCGAACTGGTCGGCGTCGATCATGGCGATCACCACAGCACCTCCCACCACCAGCAGTGAGGCATCGAGATGATCATGAATCCACACCCGCGCGAGGACATCCCGGCCACCGAGTCCGCCGAGCGCGAAGACCCCCACGGCGACGGCCGTTCCCACGGCGACGGCGACCCCGGGCGGCTGCGCGATCAGTGGCGCGATATCCAGGCTGGGTTCGTCGACGATCCCAAGGACGCCGTGACCCGCGCGGACGCGCTCGTGGGCGATGCGCTCGAGCAGCTCACCGATCAGTGCTCGCGCCGCCGTGAGCAGCTCGAAAGCGAGTGGGCGCGCGGCGAAGCCGCCGACACCGAGGTACTGCGAACGGCGTTGCGCGGCTATCGCGACCTGTTCGATCAGCTGGTGGGCGGCACCGCGTCCGAGGCGACGAACATGTAGCTCTTCTCCTCGACGCGCTGCTTGATCCGCCACTCGCCGTCGACCCGCACGAAGGTGTCGTGGTACCAGAGGCCGCACAGCATGAGCCGCCGTTCGCCATCGGCGGCTCCGACCATCATCGGGTTGTGACACATGGTCCGCGCGGTGGCGTTGTCACCCTGGACCCGGATGGAGGAATTGCTGATCATGTGTTGGAACGCCGAGAAGTTGGGCATGACCGTAGCGAGGAATTTCTTGGTGGATTCCACGTCGCCGGCCGGACCGCCCATGGCGGTGTAATCGATGTGGGCGTCCGGGGTGAAGATCTCGTCCAGCATTTCCCACTGGTGGGTGTCCACGGCGTGGGAATAGCGGACCATGAGGTCCTCTATTTCCATGCGATCCGAAATCTCCTGCAGGGACAACATGCTGCCTCCGGGTATGGCCGATAACTCTTCAGGGACGGTGGGCCACCGTACGCCCAGGGTCGGCGTTGATCTTGCCATTTCCGAAAGATGTTGGGGGCAAGTCCGATTGATGGCGGGCGATCCCCAAGAGGAGGGGGCTTCGGCGGCACTGCAGGCCGCCACGGGAATGGCGACAGCCGCAACGGAATCCGTCATCCTCACAGTGGGAGGCGGTCCCGACGTGCTCGCCTGTCAGGCGACGGCACAGCAGTGCGGTGTCCGAGCCGCGGTATTAGACCTGTCCACGCCGGTCACGATCAGCGTCATCGGGAAGGTTCTGGTGACCGGCGTGCCCGCGACGGATGTCACCACCCTGGACGCGGGACCGAGACCTGTCTCGTCTCGGCGCGAGGTCTGACCGCGCTTCGCCTCCCACTGGGACTCCATTCGCGAATCGGTGACAGCCGATCGCAGGGCACCCAATCCGCCTCGATGACCGTCACGATTGATTCTCGACTACAACTCGCCGGAGGGCGTCAGGCACCACGACACTGGTCACCTTCACCGTGAACGGCACCGCCCTCGACACACCCCCGCTCTGGACCAGCATCACTTGCGGTTCCACGGACAGAACCACCTGGACCCCACAGCAGGCGGAACGCTACACCCTGATCGCCATACAGGCTCTGGGCCGCGACCTTCGACGTGCTCTCGCATCCGGAGACCCGGGCTCAGTTGGCGGAGCGGACCGATGGCACTTGGGCGCCCAGCGGAAGCGAACTCGTGGAGGCGCTGCGGCGGATCACCGGGGTCCGCGACGCCACCCCCGACTAGCGGAAACGGACCGCGCGAGGGCCACGCCGGGTCGGGTGGCCCGCAGATTCCTACTGACTGGGATTCCAGATGCGAGTGCAAACGTCCGAAATGCCGTTATCGTTACGATCTACTCAGTAAATAGTTGGGGGGTAGGCAGTTTCGTATGGAAGCTCTCGAAGTCTTCATGCCGTTCGAACCGGCGGGGCTCAATCCCGCGGAGCCGCAGGCGGAAGCGGGAATGTGGGCCTGGCTGGAAGCCTACTCGCTGGTGCCGACCGAGCCCACTCGGCGGCGCATGGAACGGACCCGACCGGCCCGTATGTACGCGCTGTGGTGCCCGCGCGCGAACGCCGAGGAGCTCACCCTGCTGAGCCAGTACACCGCGTGGGCCTTCATCGTGGACGACCAGTTCGATATCGAAATCCCCGAGCCGCAGCGGTGTTTGGCGGCGATCCTCGCCATCGAAGCCGTACTGGACGGTATCGCCAAGCCGTCCGGCGTGCTCGCGATCGCGTTCGCCGACCTGTGGAAACGCTTGTGCCAGGGTCGCTCCCCGGCATGGCGCGAGAGTGTGCGCGGCGAGATCCGGGACTGGCTGTGGACCTATTACGCCGAGAGCGTGGGACGGCTCTCCGGCAATCTGCCCGACCTCGAGGACTACCGCGCGCATCGGCGAGACGGCGTGGCGCTGTTCGTGTTCCTCGACATCAGCGAGCGCGCCGACGGCGTCGACCTGAGCCCGGCGACCCGGCACCTGCCCGCCATGCGCAGTCTGCGCGCCGCGGCCGTCGAGCACATGGGCCTGTTCAACGACGTGCTGTCGGTCGCTTCCGACGAGGCGTCCGGCTACCTGTACAACTCGGTGTTGCTGGCGCAGTATCACCACGGCCACGATCGAGCTCGAGCCCGGCAACTGGTGAACGGCATGCTATCCGAGTGCGTGGCGCGCATGACCGACGCGGTCGAGCGTCTGCCCACCGAACTCGACGACGCCGGCATCACCGGCCGCGAACGCGCCGACGCCCTCGCCACCGCCGCGAATTACACCGTCTACGTGCGCGCCAACCACGACTACCACTATCAGGCCGCCCGCTACACGAGCGCGCCCGCCGAGGCGCTCGAACACGGGCTGCCACTGACCTGACCACGCCCGACAACGCACCGTTGCCGAACTGAAATTCGCAGGCAACCCCCGGGTTTCAGTTTCCGATGGGACTATGGGGTTCTTCTGAGCATTGCTACCCAGCTGCCACCGGGTGGCTGCGGTATCCGTGTCCGAGAGAGCGGGGCCGATTATGCGAGCGTCGAAACCGATCCGTTTCACCGTGGGAGCGCAGGGGGAGGGCAAGCGGCGGTGGGGCCTGTCCCGCCCCGCCGTGGCCGCTCACACCGGGCACGACGAATCCCGTGCGCGGGCAGCCGAATCCATAACGCGCCCCCTCGACTCGACCGCGGAGCGAAGAGCCCGTAGACAATTGAGCGAGGCCAGAGCGGCCATAGACCCGGTGTTGCGGACCGCGGTCAGTGGCCTGACCGAGCCGCTGGACCTGATGGCCGGGTACCACTTCGGCTGGTGCGATCCCGAGGGAGCGGCCGTTACCGGCGTGCAGGGCAAGGCGCTGCGCCCGGCGCTCACCTTCGCGGCCGCGACCGCGTGCGGCGGGGATCCGGGCATGTCGGTGCACGCGGCGGCGGCGGTCGAACTGCTGCACAACTTCTCGCTGGTACACGACGACGTGATGGACTGCGACGCCTTCCGCCACGGCCGTCCCACGGTGTGGCGGGTGTGGGGTGAGACCACCGCGACCCTGCTCGGCGACGCGCTGCAGGCGGTGGCGCTCGGCGCGTTGTGCGACGGCGTGCCGGAGACGGTCACCGCCGAGGCGGTCATCCGGTTGACCCGGGCCACGGTCGACCTGTGCCACGGGCAGTACGCGGACTGCGAGTTCGAGACCCGGGCCGCCGTCACCGTCGACGAGTACCTGGGCATGGCCGCGGGCAAGACCGGCGCGTTGCTCGGCTGCGCCTGCGCGCTGGGCGCACTGTGCGCCGGGGCCGACGAGCGCGTGGTGTCGGCGATGCACACCTTCGGCGCGGAACTGGGCCTGGTGTTCCAGCTGGTCGACGACTACATCGACATCTGGGGTGACCCGGAGGTCACCGGGAAGCCCGCGCACAGCGATCTCATCCATCGCAAGCAGTCGTTCCCGGTGGTGTGCGCACTGGAATCGGGCACGGCCGCGGGTCACGAGCTGGCTCGGCTCTACCGCACCCGGCACCCGTTGACCGCGGCACGCGCGGCGCGCGCCGCGGAACTGGTCGAGCGGGCGGGCGGCAAGCAGCGCACGCTGCGGCGGGCGTCGACGGCGTTGGAAGCGGCCTTCGCTGCGTTGCCCGATGATCTGGTGTCGGATGATCTGAGCGCATTGGCTCAGCTGGTCGCTCATCGCGATCGCTGATCGCGGGGAGACGACCGTGCAGGCAGGGCAAAAAAACAAAGTACGTGTAACCGGCGGTTACACGTACTTTGTTTTTTGGGAAATATCTGATGAGGTACGCCGACTGTACCAGAGCTCATCGACAATGTGGTGATGGCGAAGCCTTGTCTGCTGTTGCAGCTGCGGCCCGAGCAAGCGGCCTCCGACCAGGAGTATGAAGCGATCCTCGACGCGGGTGGTCTCGCGCCGGAGGAGGTGACACGGGTCGAGATGAATCGCGGCATGCCCGATCTCGACCTCGACGACTATTGGGCCGTCATCGTCGGCGGCGGGCCCAGCAATATCAGCTACCCCGAGGACCGCAAGTACGACTACCAGCGCGTCTTCGAACCCGAACTGAGGAAGCTGCTCATCGAGGTGGTCCGCCGGGACTTCCCCTACCTGGGCGCCTGCTACGGCCTGGGCGTGCTGGCCGAGGCCCTGGGCGGGACCGTGGGTACCGAGCGCTTCTCCGAACCGCCGGGAGCGACCACCATAGAACTGACCGGCGACGCCGCCGCCGACCCGCTGCTCCACGGCCTCCCGGACGCCTTCCGCGCCTTCGTCGGCCACAAGGAGTCCTGTCAGGACGTCCCACCCGGCGCGACGCTGCTGGCCCGCTCCTCCGGCTGCCCGGTCCAAGCGGTCCGCGTCGGCGAACACGTCTACGCCACCCAGTTCCACCCCGAGCTCGACGGCCGAGGCCTGGCCCTGCGCATCGAAATCTATCGCCACGACGGCTATTTCGATCCCGCCGAGGCCGACTACCTCACCGAACTCGGCCACCGCGAGCACATCACCGTGCCCCAGCAGATCCTGCGCCGCTTCGTCGCCCGCTACCGGGAGTGAGCTCCGATCAACGGTGAGCTCGTGGCCGGACGCGGTGATGCGCGTCGGCGGCTCGCGATCGCGGCGGCGACCAGGATCGTCCAGGTGAGCCAGATGTAGGCGTTGTGGGCGACGATGGCGAACGGGCCCGGATCGGCAAGGCGCAGAACGCTATCGGACGGCAGGCCGAGGAAAGGGAAGATGCCGCCCGAGCAGAGGAGGAATACCGCGATCAGGGCCGAGGCCGTCAGAACCGAACGGTGGCGCAGGAGCGTGAGGTCGGCCGCGCAGATCAGCAGGGGCGCGAGCCAGACCCAGTGGTGAATCCAGGTGTAGGGGGAGATGGCGGCGGCGGTCATGCCGCACAGGGTCAGAGCGGCGAGTTCCTGGCCGGTCGCCGACAGGCGGCGGGCCACGACGAGACAGGCCAGGGCGGTGGCGAGAGCGGCCGCGGGCCAGAGCAATTGGGCGAGGCCGCCGGAGCCGAGGGAGCGGGCGAGCAGCCCGCGCAGTGATTCGTTGTCGGGGTTGCCGGGGACGCCGACACGGGCCGGATCGGCGAAGGCGCCGCTCCAGAAGGTGAGGGAGTCCTTCGGCATGACGGCCAGACCGATCACCAGGGTGGCGGCGCAGGCGCTCGCCGCCGCAGCGGCCGGTCACCAGCAGGTAGAGGATGAAGAAGGCGGGCGTCAGTTTGATTCCGGCGGCGATACCGGTCAGCGCGCCCTTCCAGCGGGACGAGTCGGGCAGGGTCATATCGGCCAGGACCAGCAGTAGGAGTAGCAGATTGACCTGGCCGAGGCCGATGGTTTGGCGCGTCGGCTCACACCACAGCAGCACCGCGGTGGCGGCGGGGATGACGATCAGGAGTCGCCGGTCGCGCCGGAAACCCAGCAGCGACAAGGCGGCCCACACCGACCCGGCGAGCAGTGCCATATTGCCCAGCGCACCGGCCACGGTGAACGACGCACCGTGCAGCACCACCAGCGGCACGAACAGCAGAGCCGCGAACGGCGTGTAGACGAATTCCCATTCGCCGCGCGTGTGCCCGCGCAAAGGACTGTCGTAGACCGAAACCCCGTGCACCACACGGTCGGCCGCGACCCGGTAGACATCGAGATCGTCCAGCGGGAACATCGCGCGCGGCGGCAGTAGCGCTTGGCGCAGGTACCAGCAGGCGGCCAGGACGCCCAGCGCTCCGATCAGCCACACCATGGGCGCCGGTATCGACCGCCCGGGTGGTGCGGCGGGATTCACGGAGGCCGCGGCGCCCCTCGTCGGAACGGGCATGCGGACTCCCACGGTGGTTCGGGCTGGCGTGTGCCCGAACCACCGTAGTGGCGATTCAGTTGTCGCGCAGGGCGATCAACCCCGGGATGACCCCCAGATAGGCGGTGCCATCAGGGCCGATGCTGATTCCGGCGTAGTTGTTGTTGAAGCCGGGACCGGTGCCGGCGAGGTGCTTCCAGACCGTGGCCCCGGTGCGGAAGTCCAGCGCGGTGAGATACCAGGGATCGCTGGGTTCGGAGCCCTTGGTGTAGCTGTAGATCAGGCCGGTCGCCAGCGAGAGCTTGGGGACGACCGTGGGGGCGGCCTCGGTGGTGTTGGCCCAGACCTGGTGGCAGCCCGCGCCGTCGGGGTCGATATCGATGCGGGCGAATCCCGGGGTGGTGGTCTTTCCGAGCAGGGTGGCCTCGGGACCGGTGTACCCGTAGTTGTTCTCGACGACCAGCGAATTGCCCGCGCTGATCAACGAATTCTCGGTGTCACCGGCGCCTGCGCCGAACACGGGGACGGCGCACACCTGTCGCTGTGCCGCGCCGGGTGCGGTGCGGTAGACGACGACGTTCATCGGATCGGCGTTGTCGGTGATGGCGACGTAACCGCCCGACAGGATGGTCGGTGTGGTGCCGGTGCCGTCGTCGACCTGGCCCGGCTTGCGCTGTCCACTATTGGCGTAGGTGGTGCGCCAGGTGATGGCGGGCGCACCGTCGGGTCCCGCGTCGAAGCGGAGCAGTTCGCGGTTGGTCGCGATGTAGACGTCTCCGTCGTTGCCCACCGCGAACGAGTTCTCGATCTCACCGTTCGCGCCGTCGCCGAGCCGGATGACCTGTGCCGCACCGGAGTTCAGGTCCAGGGTGCCGACCACGCCGTCGGTGCGGGCGACGAACCACAGCAGCCCATTGCTGTCGGGCAGCGCCGAGTTGAAGGTCTCGCCGGGCCGCAGCAGTCCGGTCAGATCGTGGTCGTGCACGACCGTGAACCCGTCACCGGCGCTGTTCACCGCGAAGACGCGGATGTGGCCGTCGCGGGAGGCGACCACGGCGCGATCCTGGTCGTCGAGGTAGAAGTACGCGCCGCCGGTGAAGTTGCCGAACGCGCCCGGCCGCAGGAAGGCGCCCGGATCGCCGGGAAGTGCGCTGCGGCCCAGCACATTCAGGGTGACCGGGTCGAGCAGGTACAGCGCGGGCGACGGCCCGATGCAGGTCGTGATGATCCGGCCGGCGCGGTCGAAGGTGAGCGATCCGCACTCGCCGCCGATGACCGCCGACACCACGCGAATATCGTGGCCGAGCGGTCCGGGGCGGGTGGTGGTGTTGCTCATCCAGCCGTCGTCGTGGATGCCGGAGCTGCCGTTGGGCGCGAGGTAGGGGTGCTGCGGAACCGGCGGCAGACCGGTGATCGGTTGCGCGACGGCCGGATTGCCGAGGAAGACCGGTGGTGCGCCGGGCACGGCCGGGATGGGCAGCGCCGCCGCGGTTCCGGCGACCGCGGCGAACACGGTGGCGGCGGCGCCGATGACGCCGCCGCGGGAGCTATTTCGCACCGATGCCGTCCCGGAGGAAGTCGGCGAGCTGCTCCCCGAAGGGTTTCGCGGTCTGGGTGAAGTAATCGTTCCATCCGTCCTGCTGGGCCTGCTGCAGGTAGGAGGGTAGCGGCTGCTGCAGTTCGGTCCGCACGGCCTCGTCGTGAAGTCGGCTCATGGTGTCGCGCAAGGCGCCGCCGATGGCGGCGGTGTTGTCGAGTTCGAGCCGGCCGTCGGGGGTGGAGTAGTCGTAGAGCTCGTACTCCTCCTGCTGCGCCGGGTCGATGCGTGACGTGCCCGCGGCCCAGTGCGAGTAGCGGACGAATTTGGCGTCGGCGGTGCGCAGCGCGATCACGTGTCCCGGTGCGTCACCGTTGAATCGGACCGCGGCCTCCTCGATGGAGTGCTCGTCGGTGGTGTGCAGGATCCACGGTCGTCCGGGGGCACGCGGATCGCGGGCCACCGCGGCGATGTCGTGCCGCCCGGCCAGGTGCGCGTAGCGGTCGTCGGAGCGCCAGCCGGCGCCGCCGGTGCCGATGGTCAGCAGCAGGGCCGCCAGGTCGACGCTGGAGGTGAGCTGGTCGCGCACGCCGGGGGACGGGGTGAGCAGCCCGCGCGGGTCGTGGATGTAGAGCGGTACCCGCAGGGCCTCGTCATACGCGCCGCCGCCCTTGCCGTGCAGGCCGTGCGAGCCCGCGTAGTCACCGTGGTCGGAGGTGAAGACCACGACCGTGTTCGCGGCGACCTCGGGCCGGGACTCGACCGCGGCGATGACGCGGCCGATCTGGATGTCCACCTGCTGCTGGAACCACAGGTAGAGGTTGCGCAGGTCGATCCACTCCTGGTCGGCGCCCGGCGTGCCGTAGGGGGCCAGGCCGAAGGTCGCCGCCGACACTTCCACCAGCGCCATCTGTAGCCGCGGCTTCCGGGAGAGCTGGTCGAGGGTTTCGAAATTGCCGGGCAGGTCGTTGATCCAGCGTGGAATGTTGTTGTTGGCCAGGGTGCGTCGCGTCCAGCGCGGCCACCATTGGATGTCGTGCGGGTTGACCAGCGACACCGTCGTGCACCACGGGCCTTGCGCCGCATCGCTGTCGAGCCACTGGACGAATTCGTCGACGATGCGGCCGTCCATCTGCAGGCCCTGTTCGGGCGCGCCGTTGGGGGAGGGGTAGGTGCCGCCGTCGAAGCCGTAGCGGTCCAGGCCGCCCGGGGTGGTGTCGGCGTAGTGGCCCAGATGCCATTTGCCCCACCAGGCGGTGCGGTAGCCCTGTTCGCGCAGCATCGACCCCCAGGTGGGGAAGCCCGCCGCCAGTTCCGACTGGGAGGTCGACAGGCAGCCGGTCTGGTGGGCGTACAGGCCCGTCACCAGGGCGCCCCGGGAGGGGGTGCAGTCGTTGGCGGCGGTGTAGTGCTGTTCGAAGGAGACCGACTTGTTCCGCAGCGCGGCGATATTCGGCAGGATCGTGTCGAGGACGGATTGCTCGGGGAACCAGATCGGGGCCCGCATCTCGTCGACGATGACGACCAGGATGTTCGGTTTGCCCGGATCGTTGTCCCGGCGGTCGGGTTCCGCGGCGGCCGGGCCCGCTGCCGCGACCGCGGCCGCGGTGGCGCCGGCCATCGCGCCGGTGCCGAAAAACCCTCTCCTGCTGATCATTCGATCGCTCCTGTGGTCGTGCCGGTGGCGGCGATGAACGCACTGACCACGGCGGCGAGTTCGGGTCCGCGGTCTTCCTGGAGGAAGTGACCGGCGTCGGTGATGGTGGTGTGGGTCTGACCGGCGGCGCCGGGCACCTTCTCCTGAAAGGGCCGGTGACCGCCCGCGGTGATCGGGTCGCCGTCGGAGAAGGCGGTCAGTACCGGTTTCTCGAACCGCGCCAACTGTTCCCACGCCGCCCGGTTGGCCGGTGCGGCCGGATCGTCGGGGCGGGTGGGGACCAGGAGCGGGAACGCTCGCGCACCCGCCTTGAAGGTCTCGTCCGGGAAGGGCGCGTCGTAGGCGGCCACCACCTCGGGGGACAAGGTGGTGCGGCAGCCGCCCGCGATGATGCCGCCGACCGGAAAGGCCGGCGTCTCCTGGGAGAACCGCTGCCAGGCGGCGAAGGCGTCGGTGAGTTTCGCGTCGCCCGTGGGCAATCCGGTGTTGGCGACCACCACGCGGGCGAACCGGCCGGGGTGTTCGGCGACCAGCCGCAGCCCGATCAGGCCGCCCCAGTCCTGACAGACCAGCGTGATGCCGGTCAGGTTCAGGTGGTCGAACAGGGCCTCGCGCATCCACTCGACGTGGCGCGCGTAGGTGTAGTCGGCGCGATCGGCGGGTTTGTCGCTACGGCCGAAGCCGATGAGATCCGGTGCGATGCAGCGCAATCCGGCCTTCACCAGCACGGGGATCATGGTCCGGTACAGGAAGCTCCAGGACGGTTCGCCGTGTAGCAGCAGGACGACGTCCCCGTCTCGGGGGCCCTCGTCGAGGTAGTGCAGTCGCAGCCGGGTCGCGCTCCCGTCTCCGGCGGCGACGTCGATGTAGTGGGGTTCGAAGTCGAAGTCCGGCAGATCGGCGAACCGGTCGTCCGGTGTCCGCAGTGCGTGCATGCTGCCGACCCTAAAACTATTTGCACGTGGAGTGCAACAATCAATTTTCCTGTGTAGGGTTGACCGTGATGGACGGACGTACCGCACGAGCGGCGAAGAACCGCCAGGCGGTCCTGGAGGCCGCCCTGGCGCTCATCGACGAGGGCAATCTGCAACCGACCGCGCAGGCGGTCGCCGAGCGGGCGGGCGTCGCCACGCGGTCGGTGTACCACCACTTCCAGGACCTGGAGACGCTGTATCTCGACGCGGCGCAGACCCAGATCGCCCGGCATTGGATCGCACTCCTGGAACCGGTGACCGGCGACCTGAACCAACGCATGGACACCCTCGTGGCCCTGCGCTCCGACCTGTTCGAGAACGTCACCAGCACCCGCCGAGCCGCGCTGCTGCGCGAACACGAATCCGTGGTCCTCTCCGAACGTTTGAACGAGAGCCGCGTGGCGCTACGTGCCCACCTGCGCACCAATCTGCCCGAACTCGACGCGCTGGAACCGGCCTCCCGCGAAGCCGTCTTCGCGATGTGTTCCTGGGAGACCTGGGACGTCCTGCGCCGCCATCAAGCCCTACCGGTCGACGCCGCCCGCGCGGCCGTGACCGCGGTCCTGACCCGCATGCTCACCTGAGCCGCCGAAAAGGAACATCCCCATGGCCATCGTGCCCGACGCCGATCAGTTCACCCGCTTCGCCGAAACCGCCGGCGAGGGGCCGATCGCGATGCTCAATCTCATCAAATTCCGGGATCGCGCCGAATACGCGAGCTACGGGGCAGCCGTGCTGGCCATGGTCGAGAAGCAGCGGGGCCGCCTGCTCTGGCACGGCGAACCCCAGCAGACGCTGATCGGCGACGAGGACTGGGACTACGTCGCCCTCGTCGAATACCCCAGTCGCCAAGCATTTCTGAACATGGTGACGGCACCCGAATACGAGCAGATCCACCAGCACCGGGAGTCCGGCATCGACTACACGACCTTGATCGCATGCCGGCCGTTCCCGACCCCGTGACCACGCCCCCGGGGCGCGACTAGGCTTTCCGGGTGCTGTTCCTCCGGGTGCTCGGCCCGATCGAGGTCGAGGTGGACGGTCGGCTCGTCGACATCGGCGGGCCCGTTCCCCGGCGGTTCCTCGCGGCCCTGTCGACCACGCTCGGCTCCGCGGTTTCCGACGAGGCGCTCGGTGAGCTGATCTGGGGCGCCGATCGGCCGCAGCAGGTAGGCGGCACGCTGCGGGTGGTGGCTTCGCGGCTGCGGTCGGCGTTCGGCCCCGCAGCCCGGGACCTCTTGCAGCGCGGCGTATCCGGATATCGGCTGGAGGTGCCGCCGGAGTGGTCCGACAGTGGGCGCTTCGCGGCATCGGTCACCGAAGGAATTCGGGCGCTGGCGGCCGGGGAGGCGGCGCGCGCGGAGCGGCTCCTGGCGGATGGGCTGGCGCTGTGGCGCGGGGAACCGTGGCCGGAGCTGGATCACGCGCCCGCGTTGCCCGCCGAACGGACGCGGCTGGCCGAGCTGCGCGATGTCGCGGTCGAAGAGTTGCAGGCGGCGCGACTGGCCTGCGGGCAGACCGCAGCGGCGGTCGCGGCATTGAGCGAGGCGGTGGCGCAGGCCCCGTTCCGGGAGCGGCGCTGGGAGCTGCTGGCACTGGGGCTGTATCGCGGCGGGCGGCAGGCGCAGGCGCTGGCCGAGCTGCGGCGGGTGCGGGAGCTGCTGGTCGAGGAGCTCGGCGTCGAGCCCGGACCCGCGCTGCGCCTGCTCGAGCAGCGGATGCTCGAACACGATCCCGGGCTGCTGACCACGGCCCGTCCTCGGCCACCGGCCGACGGCGCGGTTCGCGCTGTGCCGCAGCCCGTTTCGAGGCTGCTCACCTCCTTTGTCGGTCGCGACCGGGAACTACGGCTGCTGACCGAGCTGCTGACGGAGCAGCGAATGGTCGGTCTCGTAGGGCCCGCCGGGGTCGGCAAGACCAGGCTGGCGGTCGAATACTGTGCGACGCAGGAGGATACGGTCGACCGCTGGGTTGTGCGGCTGGGTGATGTCCGCCGCGGCGACGCGGTCGCGATGGCGGTCGCGTCCGCGCTCGGGCTCATCCACCACAGCGGCGACCCCGCCGCCGTGGTGCGGCGCGCGCTCGCGGTACGGCCGGGATTGGATCCGCGGCTGCGCGCAGTTCGGTCACGGCATCACCTTGCTGCTGGAGGGCGACGGGATCGAGGCCCTCCGATGGCTGCGCAGTGCGCGGGAGCTCAGCGCCGACTGCGGTCACCTCTGGTGCCAGGGCATGGCCGATGTGGTGGTCGCCTGGTCGGTGCTCTCCCCGGGTGACGACAGGAACGCCGCCGCCGAGGCACTGACCGCGCTCGACCGGGCCTTGGGCGTGTTCGCCGAACAGTCGAACATCTCCGACGCCCTCGGCGCGATCTACGCGGCGGCGCACGCGCTCATGCTCGCCTCCGAACCCCGGACGGCACTTCAGCTGCGGGCGGCCGCGCTACACCACTCCGAGCGTGTCGGAGCCGACCCGCGCCGCTACGCGCAGTTCGCGCATCCGGCGTTGATCGAGCGGATGAATCGGCTGCTGCCCGATGCGGACGCGGCGGCCGCCGAACAGGCGGGGAAGCGGATGAGCTGGACGGACATGATCGATCTCGTCCACGACGCCGCCGGCAAGCCGTTGTAGCGGATTTGAAACACCATTCGGCGACGGTGAACCGGTGACCACCTTCGACTTGTCCACCGAGACCACCGTCGATTGCCCTGCCTCGAAAGTCTGGGCGATCCTGGCCGACTACGCCAACGACACCGCCTGGCGCACCGGCGTCGTCGCCATGGCCGCGCACCCGCCCGGCCTCGTCTCACCCGGTACCCGCACCGCCGAGGAACTCCGATTCGCCGGACGCACCTGGCGCAATGGCGGCGAAGTCCGCACGGTCGACCCCGGCACCCGGATGACCTGGCGCACCACCTCGGGAGCCGATGCCGAGGGCGCCCGCACCGTGACCCCGATCGGCACCGATCGATCCCGGATTCGCGTGGAACTGCGGGTCACTCCGCACGGCGTGCAGCGACCGTTCGGCGCGCTGCTGGCCCGCATGCTGCAGCGCAATCTCGACCGCGATATCGCCGCACTGCGGACGCTGATCGAGCGCACGGGCGCGTGACGCGCCGATACTCACCAACTTCGATCGGCCGAAGCCGTTGCGATGCAACGGCTTCGGCCGTCCCCTCGTATCGAAGCGGTCACCGGGCGTGCGCGGTGGCCTTCGCGGCCGGGTGGGGTGTGCCCACCAGGGCCGCCGGGTAGAGCGTCTGAGCGAACTTGCGGTCCTGGGCGTCGATGTCCAGCCCGCCGGGGACGGGCTTGCCGTCGCGCATGATCGAGCCCGGCAGCTGGTAGCACATGATCGACACGGTGTCGGCCGGCGTGGCGATGAGGCTGACGTCCTCGAGCGGGGTCAGCACCTGGGCGCGGGTGGTGTCCGGGCTCCAGCCGTCGGTCTCCTGGAAGTACCGGATCGCCTTCTTGGGGTCGATGTTCTCGACGACTTCGCGGCGCATGTGCTCGTGCGGGAAGCCCAGGGTGTGGCCGGTTTCGTGGCGCACGACCCGCTTGTACTCGCTCTCGGGGGTGTCCATGGAGAAGGAGTCCAGGTTCATGGTCGGCTGGTCGGCGGCGATGTGCAGGATGTCGGTGCCCAGATACGACCAGTAGCCGTCGCCGGGAGTGCGGGCGATCCGCACTTCCGCGTCCTTGCCGCGGCTTTCGGAGAACTTGATGTTCGCGCCCGGCGACCACGCGTTCATGTGGCTGACGATGCGCTTCTTGAGGTCGGAGTCGTCGGTATCGAGGAACCGGACGGCCAGGTGGACGCCGCCGCTGCGCCAGTATTTGGTGGTGAGGGCGGAGATGAACTCCTTGTTCACCGTGCCCGGGGCGACCAATCCGGTGACCGGACGCAGGTACGGGCGGTTCGCGGGATTGATCTCCACGGCCGTCTTGGCGGCCGCGAACAGGGTGTCGCCGGGCAGGCTGCGCGGCGTGCACACGATGATGGCGTCTCCGGTGGACATGTCTTTCACTCCTGATGGTGATTCGTTGCGGTGAGGGTGACCTCGGTCCAGAGGTCGCCGTGCACGGCCAGGTGACCGGGTACGGCTGCGGGCGGCTGGTCCGCTCGGACCACCGTGTGATGGTGCTGTTCGAGCGACTCGACCAGCGACTTCTTGGGTATGGTCTTCACCCATCGCTGCACCGGCCCGAATGGAACCATCGCGTATCCCGATGTCTGCCAGTCCTTTTCGACGAATCGGCGAGGAGTGGCATTGTGCGATCCGTGATGGCCGACCTTGTACAGCGCCAGGTCGGTCAGCAGGTCGATATTGCGGGCGTCGGAGAACACGTACTCCCACGCACCCTGCTGCGCGTCCCCGGGGAACAGCAGCCGCGTTCCGGACACATCGAGGACGAAGAAGACACTGGTGTTGTTCACGGCGTTCTCCAGAATCGCCGCGGCGCGCAGCAATCGGTCGTCATCGTGCACCAGATTCTCCAGCGCCAGATCCGTTTTCGCCTCCGGAAGCCGGCCCGGCAGCTGACCGGAGGTGATGTACCGCGCGTGGAACAGCGGCGTGAGCGGCGCGGCGGAGTCGGCGCCGGCGCCCGCCCGGACCAGCGGCCACGACTGCTGGGCGGGCGGATCCATGCGTTTGAGGAACTTGATGTCGCGGGAGGGCCCGAGAATGTGGGCGACCACGCCGACGCGGTCCACGGCGATCCGGTTCTCGGCCTCGGCCCGGCTGGGCAGGAACCGAACCCGGTGCGGGGCGGCGAACCCGCGCTGATTGCGGCCCAGCAGACGATCGGTCGCGGCGGCATTGCCCTGCGCGTTGAGCGCGAACATCCGGGCCTGTGCGACACCGGCGGGCAGGCGGCCGTCGAGTTCGGCGACCCGCCGCTCGCTCAGCGCCAGCAGGCCGTTCGCGGCCTCGGCCTGACCGCCGCGGATGCGGCGCGCGTCCGCGTCGTCGGGGTCCTCGACGAACGGCACCCACACCTCGTCCACCAGCACCTGTTCCCATTCCTCGCAGGCGAATCCGGTGATGTGGTCGGCGTGGTGGTGGGTGGCGACCACGACATCGAGGTGCGGACGGTGATCGGGCGCGGACTCGGTGAGATCGGCGATGATGGCGCGCACCGACTCGCGGATCGGGCGGGCCCGGCCCTGACTGTGGACACCGCAGTCGACCAGCATCCGCCAGGTGTCCTCGCCGCGGCGGACGGTCACCGTGAACGCGTCGCCGAAGCCCACGTTGTACATGCGGACCGAAATCGTTGTCCGGGTGGCCATCTCGCACCTACTCCCCGGTGTCGGAATGGATCGTGGCGAAGCCGAGACGGTGGATCGCGTGCTCGGCCGTGAAGGCGCTCAACGGGTCCGCGGCCTCCAGGTCCTCGAACCATTGGGTCATTTCGGCGAGCCGCTGCTTACCGGCTTCATGGAACTGTCTGGCGCTGTCGTCGGTCGCCACCGCCGGATCGCTCAGGGGCAGTGGCTTCGCGATGATGTATTCGACGCTGCCGTCCGCCCGGACGACCAGGGCGGTGCCCGCGCGGATCGCCGGGGGCTTGTACTGCTTCGGGTCCTCGAGGTCGGTGCGCCGCTGCAGCAGCTGGATGGCCAGTTCCGGGCGCGGCAGCCGATCGCCCGCCTGCCGGTAGGACACGTGGATGCCGTCGCAGCTGATCGGCAGCTTCGGATCGAGCCCGATTTGCAGGGCGTTGACGCGGGCCCAGGCGGTGATGCCGATGGCGACCTCCCGGAAGACCGTACTCGTCGTCGGGAGCTCCAGGGCGCGGGGACTGCCATTGCCGTCGGGGACCGGCGGTGTGCGCAAATCGCCTGCGGCGCCGACCGGATCGAGATCCCGCGAGGCCGACAGGATCACCTTGGACAGGTCGACCGCGTGCTTGCCCCGGCTCAGGTTCAGGCCGGTATCGGGCTGATGCCAGACCAGCGCCTCATCGGTCAAGGAGGTGACGCTGGTCGGCCAGATGCCGCGCCGGCGCAGCGCCTCCACCAGGGTGGCGCGCAGATGCCGGCGGTCCTCGGGGTAGAGGCCGCGGTCGGCGGTGACGATCGCGCGCACCACATCACCGAAGCGGACATCCACCACCGGCAGATAGTCGAAGGCGCGCACCACCATTCCGAGCAAGCGGTCCGCGGTCTTGACCGCCTCGTCGGCGATGCGGGACACCAGATCCGGGTGCAGGTGGCCGGGGGGCAGCACGCCGGTGCCGCCGGTCGCGATACGCATCAGGTCCGCGATGGCGCTCTGATAGGAGTCGAGGTACGCGTCGAAGACCGCGGCCACGAAGCACGCGCCCAGTTCGTGCGGCTCCTGCGCGGCCAGAAACTGATTCGGGGTGCGGTCCGGGCTGCGGATCGCCGAGCGCAGAGCCGCGCCGCGGCCGGTGGATTCGCCGAATTCGCGTGCCAGGTCCAGGAGTCCGCCGCTCTTTCCCAGCTCGCCTGAGGTCTTCGTGATCGCGTCGACCACGACGTCGCGGTGGGTGAAATGCTGGAACAGCGCCATCAGATCGGCGACGGCCTCGTGCCAGGCGAAGACGTCCCGGTGCGTGGATTCGCTGTAGAGGCGGCGGATTCGGTGCACGATCGCATGGGTCACCTCGTGGGCGACGATATCGCTCGACAGGCAGGTGAAGATGATCTGGCTGGGCAGATTCGCGCCCGGATTCTCGGCGTCGGCCCGGTAGTAGCCGAACAGGACCGCGCGGCGCTTCGGATCGAAGTAGGCGTTCTGGCCCTCGAAGGCGTGCGGAACCAGGCGCAGAACCTGCTCACGATGCCAGCGGAAACGGCGGCCCATAAAACGTTCGAAGCGTTCCAGGACGCTCATCGCGACGGCGTAGACGACCTGCTGGTGGGCGCGGGGATCGCTCTCGGTCGGGCGAATTCCGTCCTGCGCCAGCAGATACGGGTCGTCGAGGTCGATCGGGGCGTACCACTTCTCGCGGCTGGCGTCGTAGTCGACGACCTGCACGAGTCCGCCGTCCGGGCCGGGACCCTTGAACTTCTCGAACGGGATGTCGAGGGTGAGGAAGCGTCCGGTCAGGCGCGTCGACATGGGGTCGAAGGCGAAGGTCCGCAGCCGGCGGCGGGCGGGCGGGCAGATGCCGCCCATGCTGTAGGCGACTACAGGTGTGGTTTGGTCCATTGCTCGTCCTCCCACCGGACCGCTCGCGGGATTCGCTTGCCGTAGTTCGTATCCGTCTGGCACCGGGTCCGCACGCTCGCGTGCAGCAGGGCATCCGCGGGGATGCGGCGGTGCCGGTAGGTGAGCAGCGCCCAGATCCAGCCCATCCGGTGCACCCGGCCGCTCGCGTGGTTCTCGGTCAGGGCGCAGACATCGCGGTAGGCCCTGGGCTTCACGTTCAGTCCGGCCTCGATCGCGCCGTCGACTATCCATTTCAGTGCGACTTCGGCCAGGCGCGGATCGTCCTCGAAGGTGCCGCCGACATCGGAATGGACACCGGCGAACCACGCCTCGGTGAGTACGGGCCGCTCGCCCTTCGGGACGACCAGGTATTGCTCGTACGGGCGTCGCTTCTCGTCGATGGAAACGGCGTGCCGGACGCGTTCGACATTCGGGATCTGACGGGTGAACGGCCATTTCAGATTCCAGCGGAACAACCCGGCCGCCTTCACCGTGTCCCAGACCCCCAGATACTCGATGGGAATCGAGAATTCACCCTCCGGGGTCTTCGAACAGAACGCGCGGGCATAGCGGCGCAGTTCCGGCCAATCCGTCGTCTTGCGGGTGTAGGCGCTGACGACATATTGGACGAGATTCTCGCTGCCCGGCCGCAGCAGCCCGGGCTCGTGCAGCAGCCCCGCCAGGGCCCGCGCGGTGTAGGCGCCGCGGCTGAAACCGAAGACGAACACCCGGTCGCCCGGCCGCCAATGTTCGATCAGATAGGTATAGGCCTCCGCGAGATTGGAGCGCAGACCGCTGCCCACCGCCAGCCCGAGCATGCGCGACACCCAGCGCGCCGGCGGCGACCACGCGCCCCGGGCGCTGAAGGTGCCGACCCCCGGATCGTAGAACGCGATCTGTTCGGTGGAATCGATCAGATCGAGCATCTCGAAAAGGCGGACGACATTGGTGCTGCCGGTGGCCCGGAGTTGATTGCCGGTCCCGTCGAGACAGATGACGATGTTCTTCGCCGCTGATCCTGTAAACACCCATCGAGTGTCGCGCCGGACAATCGCCAGGTATCGAGTAGTGCTGTACTCGAATTTCGGTAAACGGAGGCGTCGACTACCGAATTCTGGTACCCCAGGTCAGCGATTTCTTACCGGCTGGACAAATCCTGCGCCGACATCGGCTTCGATCGTACGCTTGCCTAATTTCCCGGCGTCCGGGATCAGGCGCCCGAAAGCGACGAGGCCGCTCCGTTCTCGATCGCGAGTTCCATTGCAAGCCAACCGGTTTCGCTGCGCCCGCAACACCACCACCCCACCCGCCTGACCGCCCGCCCCCGGCCGAGAAAGCCGCTGCGCCGCAGCGGCTTTCCTCGTGGCCGCGACGTCGGCATCACTCGCGGAGAAGTTGGACGAATTTCTCGCGCGAGTGCATCGCGCGGTCGGCGAACCCACGATCGAGTTGCCCGCCATGCGCTACACCGGTGCCGCCGCCGGGGCGGCGGCACCACATGCGCGCTCGTGCGTGAGGCGTGCACTGCCCGAACGCCGACGATGTCCAGCAAATCGGGTGCTTCTTCGAGCGCGGCGGGCCGGGCTCGGCGCGCTCGACCAGGTCGATGGTCTCGGCAGGTCTGAAACCCGAACGCCGCTACGCGCGTACCGGTTCCCGTCTTTCCTCAGTAGAGGCTGTGCGCTATCACCAGGCCATGTTCGCGTAGCTGACGAGCATGTCCTGGCTCTCGCGCGAGAGCTTCCAGGTTTCGCCGACGTTCTTCCAGGTCACCGAGAACGGGAAGGCATAGGATCCCAGCCGGCTGTTCAGCGTGGCCGACAGGACGTCGCCGTCGACCGAGACCGGCCCCGACACGTCCCAGCTGTACCCCGGAATCCGCTGAATCACCTGAGCCACGTTGACGATCTGGCTCGCATCGCCGGACTCCAGCTCGGCGGCGGACCCGTTCAGCGCCGCCTGCAGTTTGCCCTGCAGCTCACCCGTAGACGGCGTGGCCGGCGTGGCCACCGCGGCCGGGGCGGTCGCGACGACGGCGACGGCCGGCGCCAACAAGCTGGCGGACAGCATCGAGGCGACGACGAACTTGCGAATCATGAGCAGATCTCCTTCAGGCTAGGTTAGGCTAACCATAACCTAGGCGGAGGGTGCTGTGTCCAGCCCTTCGTGGCGGTGCGGGAGTGAAGGGGCTGGTCGAAATCCTCGACCATGCAAGCGGCTTCACCGGGCGGGCGCAGTTCGCAGGCGATGCCGACACCGGACAGTCCGACGCCCATGGGTGAGACGGATCGACGGAGGCTAGCATCGCCAGCGCGGGTGATTCGCACGGTTTCGCTCGTCGTCTGGAGGTTACGCCGTGAGCGCGTTGTCGAACCCGAACACGTTGCCGCCCTATGCCACACTGCCCGATCTGCCTCTCGATGCGGCCGATCGCGAAGAGCTGGCCCGGCAGATCTGGGATCAGCTGATCACCGGCCGAGGCGACGCCGACGATTTCGTGGACAGCTACGGCGAGGACTACGACCTCACCGACGAGCAGCTCGAGGCGGCTTTCGCCGCGCTCCGTGCCGCGCGGCTGCTCCAGCAGGCGGAGATCGGCGCGTACACCTCTCGCACGATCGCCGCGTTCGAGGAGCTCAATGCCAACGGCGTGGTCGCGCGAGCGGACTTCTCCTGCTGCGGCACCTGCGCGTCCGGCGAGATCTGGGACGAACGCGACGACAGCCGGCACTGGAAGGGCTACGTCTACTTCCATCAGCAGGACACCGGCCGTCTCGTCGAGGACGGCGCGACGTACATCGGCTACGGCGCGTTCCCGCCCGAGGACTTCGACGAGGCCGCCTACGACGCGCTCAGCGATGACGCGAAGGCAGACCTCTACACGGCCGATGTGACCCGGCTGCTCGACGACGTGGTGTTTCCGATCTTCCGGCGCCACGGCATCGCGCCGGAATGGGACCGCGACCTGGGCACGAGGGTGCTGCTCGAGAACGCCGACTGGTACGCCCCGATCGAGGCGTAGCGCCCGGTCGATGCGGGATTCGGCCGTCGCCGACCGGATATGGTCGAAACACCATCTCGCCGACCACCACGGTCTTGGTCGGGGTGACAACATCGAACGGCTGACTTCTCGTGGCCGGCAAGCGATCCGGTGACAGCGTCGGCGGCTGCGGCAGGCGTTCACCATGTACGACACGCTGATCGGGATCATGGTGGTCTTCGCCGCCGTGACAGCGGCCGCGCTGCTGTTCGACGCGATGTCGCCCAATATCGGTGGACGCCTCGGGTTTCGCCGGTGTGGTCGCCGTCCGCCGGACTTGCGGGACCCGGCCGCTGGTCCGCCTGTTCGGTTGCCCTTCGGCGACCTGCGCGATCGCCGCCCGGATCGACGACACCGCCTCGATCGCTACCACCCTGCCACGACTCACTCCCGGGACCATCGCCTCGCACCGCGACGACCACGGTCTGCTGAGCGCCCACGGGGCCGCGATCCTCCACCCAACCCAACCGAAATCACCAGCGTGGTCGCCTTCCAACCCTCAACGGCCGAATTCGCTTCGTATGTGCCGGGGATCCGATGCTCAGCACTAGACTTGGTGGTACAGCACTCGACCGAGCTCGGTCGGGCACAAGCGGATAGCTTGTGCACATTGCTGCAGCCGGGTGGGAGGATCTCGCAATGGTGGAACCGGTCACCATAGGCATCGCTGCCGCCGCGTTGTTGGCTTCGAAGTTCGGTGAACGCTTCGCTACAGATGCGGGCGAGAGTGCCTGGACCTCGATCAAGAACCTCAAGGAACTAATTGCCGCGAAGTTCAAGGGCGACAATGAAACTGAAACCGCGGTAGCTGCTTTGACGAACGGTCCAAATGAGGATGCACAGGCCACTGTTGTGGCTCGAATCAGCGAGGCGGCGCGAGTGGACTCTGTCTTCAGACACGAACTCGAGCGTCTATTGACCCTCGCCCGGCAGGACCCGGCGACGGACAGGTTCGTAGCTCAGGCGTTCGATAATGCAAAACAGGTCAATTTCCGTGGTGACAACCTCGGACAGATCAACCTCTGACCTGTCGTGTCCCAGTTTCAGCCAGGCGCGGAAGGTAGTTCACGACAGGCGAACATCGCAGGGAACAACTACGGACCGATCTACCTGCAGCAGGCACCTTCACCGCCGCAATCCGTTATTACCGATACCTTGCCACGGGATGTTCCCACGCTTGTCGACCGCAAGGAGGTGCTGCTTCAAATCCTCTCAGCTGTAGAGCTGGGACGATCACCGGCTGTATACACGGTTGATGGCATGCCGGGTGTCGGTAAGACGGCGCTTGTCACCCATGCCGCGCATCAGATAGCTCACCGATTCCCAGACGGGCGGTTCTTCGTTGAGTTAAGCACTCATACCCCGGGACAGAAGCCCGCGAGCCCGATCGCGGTGTTGGCCAGCCTACTTAACAATCTCGGATTGGATCCGAGCAGGATCCCAGACAGCTTCGAAGATCGGCGCGATATGTGGCGTGATCGATCGGTTGGCAAGCGACTCTTATTGGTCATGGATGATGCCAAGGATGTTGCTCAGGTTGAGCCTCTGCTACCCACCGGACGTGAATGCCTCACACTGATCACCAGCCGCCGACGCCTGATCGCGCTCGACGGTGCGATTCCAATTTCTTTGGCGCCACTAGAATCTGACGCCGCTGCAAGATTGTTCTGCAAGTTGGCGCGGCGCCCCGCGGCTGCCAGCGAGCTGGCAGCCGCGCATGAAATTGCATGGCGCTGTGGGTATTTGCCTCTGGCGATTGTACTGCTGGCCGGGCGCCTAGCCCATCACCCAGCTTGGACGATCGGGGCGATCGCATCAGAGTTTGCGACCACACAGAATCGTCTAGGGGAACTCGATACGGGAGAGCGGGCTGTCTACGTCGCGTTCAAGATGTCGTATCAGAACTTGTCGCCCGATAGACAGCGCTTGTTCAGGCGGTTAAGTCTGAATCCGGGCCTGGACATTGATGCTTATGCCGCAGCGGCCCTTGACGATCTCCCGGTGGACGTTGCGCGGCAGGAACTGGAGGCGCTCTACACCGATCATCTGATCGAGGAGACGACACCAGGTCGGTATCGGCTACACGACCTGCTGCTCGAATACGCAGGCGCCTTGACATCCGCCGAGCCGGTGGACGACACTCAGCAAGCCGTACAACGCCTTCTGGACTACTACCAGCGCACCGCCGCGGCGGCGGAGGAACACCTGGCTCGCAGGATTGGACCTACAGCAAAGTCCATCGCCCCGCCGCTCGAGGTTCTCCGTGATGCGGGTCGAGATTTCGCGAACTCAGCCCAGGCAGTGACTTGGATGCGCACTGAGCGTGCGAACTTGCTGGCCTGCCTAGAGCACGTCGCCGCGCGGGAGCCCATGAGAGTGATAGCGCTGACCAGATCACTGGCGCGGTTATTGGATCGCGACGGGCCGTGGCCGCTGGCCGTAGACCTGCATTCGCGTGCTGTTTTCACGGCCCGAGATATCGCCGACCAGCCCGGTGAGGCCGAAGCTCTTGCCAACCTTGGCATTGTGCATCGCAGGACCGGGGACTATGTGAAAGCTACCGACCTGATGCAGCAGGCGCTGACCATCTACCGGGAGCTCGGCGACCGAAACGGTGAAGCCAAGCTCCTCGACAACCTTGGCATTGTGCACCGCCGAATCGGAGGTCGTGCGAGGGCTGCCGAACTCTATCAACAGGCGTTGGCCATTTACCGGGAGCTCGGCGACCGCCGCGGTGAGGCCGGCGCGCTCACCTACCTCGGAATCCTTCGCTGGAGTAGCGGGGACCATGCCCAGGCCGCCGACCTACACCAGCAGGCATTAGTCATCTTCCGAGAACTCGGCGATCGGCGTGGCGTGGCCGGTGCCATCGCCAGCCTGGGTGCCGCACGGTGGACCAGCGGTGATTGCCCCGAGGTCGCAGATCTACACCTGCAAGCCCTGACGATTTTCCGAGAACTCGGCGACCGCCGCGGTGAAGCTCACGCCCTGACAAACCTCGGATTCGTACGCTGCTGGCACGCGGGCGACTACGCCGGGGCCACAGACTTGCACCAGCAAGCCTTAGAGATTGATCGTGAGCTGGGCGACCGCCGTGGAGAAGCCATCGTCCTGACAAACCTCGGCGGCGTGTACACAAGAACCGGCGACTACGCTGGGGCTATCAATCTGCATCAGCAGGCATTGGCCATCTACCACGAGCTCGGCGACCGCAGCGGTGAAGCGATCGTCCTCACAAACCTCGGCACGGCACACACGAAAACCGGGGCCTATGCCATAGCCGCAAAGCATTACGGGCTGGCACTTGCTGTCCATCGAGAGCTCGCCGAGCGAAACGGCGAAGAAACAGTGCTCAATGAGATCAGGCAAGCGCTGCTCGACGCTGGCGATCTTCGGAATACACTGTTCACTCACCTCCAACAGAACCAAGTGGAGGTCACTATTCGACACGGATCCGACCTACCACCGGCCCACCTTGGCGCGCCATACTTGGCCATTTTGGAACCCTACCCACCCCCACAATGAAGTGATCGGGAGATCCGGACGGAGCCATGTTGAGGTTCGCGCTTCCGCGACCACCCGTCTGCCGAACCATCATTTCTGTGGCGCCGCAGCCGATACCGCGCACGCACCCGCACCTGTCGAGGCTATTGCCCTGCGACTGCGGCGAATTGGTGATGCGAGCGGCCTGTACGGGACTGCTGGACAGGCCGACCATCCCGAACCGGGTCGCCACGTGCGTTGACGGGAACAGGCCACCGGACTCCCGGTACTACGGCACACCAGGGGGGCATGCTGGTGATCAGGCTTGTGGCTCGGCGCGAGTGGGGGCGCAGTGATCAGCGTTCTGGTTACTGGAGTTGGCGTCTTGGGAACGGTATTGGGTGCCCCTTTGACGGCATACACATCGGAGCCAGGACGGAGACTCGTCGACACGCCGCAGTCGAGCGGCAGCAGAATCGTCAGGATGTTATCCAGCGCGACAACCAAATACGGGAACTTCAGATCGAACACCTGCGGTGGCGGAGGGGCATCGCCAGATCTCCTACAGGCGACAACCACTCGTAAGTCCGAACCGGTCGCAAGAGCTGATGAAGTCGAAATGGCTGACCAAGCCGTCCTCGCTGCACAGCGAGAATTCCTTGGCAAAGCGCGAGTCGCGCTGGACGAGATCACCAGTCAGCTCTGACCACGCGCAACGCTGTTGTACTGCAAGGACTTCGCCGGGTTAGGTGGATGTTCGACTCGCGTGAGCGGTCGCAGACAGTCGGGATCTGGACCGCTTAATCAGCTCATGTTGCGTCAGAGAAGAACTCCGAGACTGACCGCTAAACACGGAACAGGGGTTGCCGTGGACAGAACTTCTCCACGGCAACCCCTGTCCGAATCCCTGTGTCCGGAGGGGGACTTGAACCCCCACGCCCTAATACGGGCACTAGCACCTCAAGCTAGCGCGTCTGCCATTCCGCCACCCGGACTCGGTGGTGCGGGACAAGATTAGCGGAGGGGTTGGCGGAAACGGAAATCGGGGCTGGGCCAGGCGAAATGGGGTGCGTGGGGGAGGGATTGGGGCTAGTGGAGGATGCCGAGGAGGTTGGCGTTCTTGATGGGGGTGTCCTTGTTGGCCTGGATCTGGCAGAGGCTCTGGACTGCCGCCATGGAGAGGTCGACCTGGGTGCCAGAGGGTTCGTTCTGGGTGCTGCCCTGCTGCTTGATGAACTTGGTGATGGTGATGCGCTGGGTGTCGACGTTCTGGATCAGGTAGTCGCTGCACTTGGTGTCGCCACCCTGGTTGAGCGCCTTCTCGACATCCGAGCAACCCGAGAGCAGGGTTACGGCCAGTGCGGCGGCCGCCACGGCCGTCCATCGCGCGGTGTTCATCATGCGTTCCTCGTGGGTCGTGCGCGGGGCCGAGGCGGCCGCGCGATCGACCGCCACTGTAGATGGGCGCGACCGCCCCGCAATCGGGGGCGGACCCGGAGATTCAACTCCGGGTCGCGTGAATCGCGTCACAGCACGTGTCGGAGGTCGTCAGCGGGACTCGGTGGCGCCGGCCGTGCGCCAGACCTGCGCCTCACCGGGGCTGGCGCGGCGACCGAGCAACTCGGCCAGGCCCGCCATCGCACGCGTGTCGCCGTGGGTGGCGGCCATGCGCCACCAATGTTCGGCCGCGGGATAGTCGCCGCGCCGGTAGCGGAACACGCCCAGGTCATAGGCCGCGCCCACGTGCCCGAATTCGGCTGCCTGCGCCCATAGTTGGCAGGCCTGCTCCTCATCGCCGCGGCTCTGCATCGCGACACCCAGCTCGTAGAGCGCGTTCTGGTAGCGGCCGGCCTCCGCGGGCAGGTCGGGACGCGGCGGATTCCTGGCAGTGGTGAGCTCGACGACGAGTTCTCCGAAATCGGGCGGTCCGACGCCGGTCGAGCAGTGCAGGACGGTCACGGTTCGTTCGCGGGTGATGAGCATCCCGTAATTGCCGACCCAGGAGACGGTCGCGCCGGTGTCGTCGACCCAGACGGGGGTCACGGTGATCGCGGCGTCGGTGCCGGTGGGGCACACCTCGAGGTCGATCCCGCCGTCCATCGCGTCGCTCCAGACGTCACCCCCCCTGATCTGGCGGCCGCCCAGCAACACATTCCCCCGGTCCACGGCCAGCCCGATGCCGAGGCTGCGCACCCCTGCCCGCGCGACGGCCGTGCGCAGGGTCAGCCGGATGGTGGCGGGGGAGTCCCCGAGAGTCTCCGAGTGCAGCGGGTAGACCTGTGCTCCGTTCCAGGTCACGGGGTCCGCGCTGGCATATCGATCGGCCAGGGACGGCACGGTCGTGGCCGGTTCGGCGTACGGATACGACCCCTGCATCTGCCCCGCCCTTCGCCGGTGCCCGGTGATGTTCGCGCCCACCGTAGTACCGATGCCCAGCGTGGGGTCGGGTATTTGCCAGCTACGTCTGCCAGCAAACTTCTGGTCAGTCGACCGGTGTCGTGGGAGGCTCGAGACGGGCCTCCCGTGTCGAAATTTCGCCGGTCGGTCGACGTGTCGGCCACGTCCACGCGGTGTGTCGTACTTGCGGAGGGCCCACTGTCCTGTTGAATCGTCGGCGAAATACCAGCGAACGAGTGAAAGGTAAGGACATATGGCTCTGCCCACCATGACCCCCGAACAACGCTCCGAGGCGCTGGCGAAGGCCGCGGCGGTTCGTAAGGCCCGCTCGGAACTCATCGCGCAGGTCAAGAAGGGGTCTGTCAGTCTCGCCGAGGTGCTCAAGCGCGCCGACGCGGAGGACTTGGTCAAGAAGACGAAGGTGGCGGCTGTCATCAAGGCGCTGCCGGGTATCGGCCCCGTCAAGGCGGCCAAGCTCATGGACGAGGCCGAGATCCCCGCCGACCGCCGCATCGGCGGCCTGGGCTCCCGGCAGCGCGCCGCGCTGCTGGAGGCGCTGAAGGCTTGAGATCGGGGGGTGGCCTGCCGGGCCGGCATCCGGCCCGGCGGCAACCACTCCCACCGCCTCCGCTCGCTCGGCAAACACGCACTACATCGACCGATTTGGTCCGCGCGGCCCGATCCGATAACCTTGCTGAGCACCACCGGTCCGGGTGGCGGAATGGCAGACGCGCTAGCTTGAGGTGCTAGTGCCCGTATTAGGGCGTGGGGGTTCAAGTCCCCCTCCGGACACAATGACGAAGAGCCCTCCCACCGAGTGGGAGGGCTCTTCTCGTGTCGCACCGAAGCTATCGGCGCAGCCACCACGGATCCGGACGCACTCGGTCCCAGCGGAGCTCGGATTCCAGTTGCGCCGCCGTCGAAATCAACAGGGGCTCGGAATTCGCCGGTCCCAGGAGCTGGGCGCCGATCGGCAGTCCCGCGTCGGTGAATCCAGCGGGTACGTTCACGGCCGGCCAGCCCAGCACATTCCAGGTCCAGGCGTAAGGGCAGCTACCGGCGATCAGGTGATCGGTGGCGAAGCTGCCCAGTCCGTCGGGGGAATGTACCGGGAGCGGCGGGGTGGCGGTGGTGGGCGCGAGTACCAGGTCGAATTCGCCGAACATCGCCCCGATCCGCCGGTGCAGTAGTGGTTCCGCTCGGCGGGCGGCGGTGAGTGGCGGTCCCGCCAGCAGCCGCCCGGTGCGGACATTGGCCAGGGTGCGGCGGTCGACCCGGACCGATGGGGGCATCCGTTCGTGCCAGGCCGCCACTCCGGCCAGTGAACGCGGGAGGAAGGCTGCGGTCAGCAGCGTGCTGTAGGGCAGGTCGGCCTCGACCACCGCGTGGCCCGTGGCGCGCAGCCGGGACGCGATGCGTTGTGTCGCGGCGTGGATCTCGGGATCGAGCCGCGTCGGGAACCCGGTGAAGGGTGCGCGCAGCGATACCGCGACACGCAATCTGCCGGGGTCACTGCCCACTGCGTCTACGGCGCGGATCGCGGGCGGGCGATGCAGCTCATCCGGGTGGTTGCCGACGCACGCGTCGAGCAGCAGCGCGGCGTCGGCCACCGTGCGGGCCAGTGGGCCGTTCACCGTCAGACCGTTGAACGCCTCCGGTTCCGGCCAGGTCGACACCCGCCCGCGCTGCGGCTTGATACCCACCAGATTCGTCCAGGCCGAGGGGATCCGGATCGAGCCTGCGCCGTCCGAGCCCAGCGCCGCGGGCACCAGTCCGGCCGCGACGGCCGCGGCGCTGCCACCCGAAGATCCGCCTGGGGTGTGCCCGGCACTCCACGGATTGCGGGTGTGCCCGAACGCGTCGCCGCTGGTGAACGGATATTGGCCCAGTTCACAGGTATTCGTCTTGCCGACGACGATCGCACCGGCGGCGCGGAGCCGCCGGACCGCCTCGGCGTCGGCGGTGGCGGGCGGGTGCTCGCCACCGCAGCCGAATGCGGTTGGCTCGCCGGCGATATCGGTGTCGTCCTTGACCGCGATCGGCACCCCCAGCAACGGTAGCCTCTCCCCGGCAGCGATCCGCGCGTCCGCAGCCGCGGCCTCGACGAGCGCGCGGTCGCGTCGGACCAGCCGGAAGGCGTTGAGTCCGGGCTGGGCCGCGTCGATGCGATCGAGGGCCGCGGTGACCGCCGCGACCGCACTGACGTGCCCGTCTGCGATGGCCCGTGCGAGCTCGCCGAGCCCTAGTTCTGTTGTCTCCATGGGTGTTTCCTCGTTCTGATCACGCGAACCGGTCATCGCGGACCGTCTGTGTGCAGGTAGACGATCGGCCCGTGGTTCAGCGCACCGCGCCGGTCGAGGTCCAGTACCGCCGCCATGGCTTTGGCGGTGTACACCGGCTCGAGCTCGAGCCCGGCGCGGTCGTGGGCCAGTTGCTGGGCGAGCCGGCCGGGTTCGGTGGCATGGCCGTAACCGGCACCGAGTTGATCGCGCACCAGCAGCAGGCGATCCGGGGTGAGCGCCGACTCGGGCAGCCGTGCGCCGCGCTCCCGCAGCAGGCGTTCGGTGCGCCGGGCCAAGCGCAGCAGACCCGGCTCGTCCAGACGCAGTTTGTCATTGACCACCACGCCCACCACCCGCGTTCGCAGGCCGGCCATGGCCAGGCCCAAGGCAAGCCCGGCGGCCGTGCCGCCGGATCCGACGGCGGTGACGATGTGCGATGGTTCGGGCATCGTTCCGTCCGCGACCTGGGCGGCGAGTTCCAGCGCTACCTCGACATACCCGAGCAGCCCGACCCGCGACGATCCGCCCGCGGGCAGAAAATAGGGCGGGGTCGTCCCGCTGCTGTGGCGGGCCAGCAGCCACGGCAGGCTCAGCGCGGTGCGGGCCACGGTGTGCGTGAAATGTACTGTGGCGCCGGAGTTCCGGATCCGTTCCAGTTGGGCGCGCACGTGTTCGTCCATCGGCTGGTCGACCAGCGCCAGCGCGGTGGCCAGCCCGTGGGCCCCGGCGTAGAGGGCGGTGGCCAGCCCCCAGTTGGTCCCCAACCCGCCGACGGTGAGGATGGTGCGCCGGCCCCGGCGCAGCGCGTCGGGCAGGAGCCATTCGAGTTTGCGGACCTTGTTGCCGCCCCAGCCGCCGTCGCCGAACACGCCCTCGTCCTTGATCCAGATCTCGGTGTCGGACGCCGGGAGCAACGGAAGTTGGCGCAGCGGGGTCGGGGCCGTGCCCAGGGCCAGGTGCGGCAGGGCGTCACTCAGGGGCGGGTAGTACTGGTGGAGTAGTGGCACGCTCATTCCCCCAATACGCGCGAGACGTAGGCGTTGGTGAAACGCCGCTGCGGGTCGAGCCGGTCGCGTACCGCCGCGAATCGATCCCAGTGCGGGTATTCGGGAGCCAGGTCGACGGCGGTGCGGAAGTGCCGCTTCCCCCAATGCGGCCGCCCGCCGTAGCCGATCATGAGGTCCTCGACGGCGCGGAAGTACGGTTCCCACTCCATCTTCTCGAACTGATGCACTGCGATATAGCAGCTGGGCCGTTCGCCGGCGGGGCTGAGGAAAGCGTCGTCGGGCGCCACGAACCGCACTTCGATCGGCACCGGGACATCGAATCGCGACTCCTCTGCCAATGCCAGCACGCGCCGCACCGCGTCCGCGGCGTGCTCACGCGGAATGGCGTACTCCATCTCGGTGATCGGTACGCGGCGAGGTGTGGCGAAGACCCGATAGGAGCGATCGACGGTGCGCGTGGTGCCCGACAGCTTGCTGCACAGTCGATTCAGGGCCGGAATCCATCGCGGCCGGGCGCGACCCATGCGGCACACCGCCCAGAAGGCGTAGTTGGTGAGCAGTTCCTCGTGAATCCACTCGGCGGACTTCGTACGCGGCCGCGGCGGCTCGGTGGTCCGGTTCCAGGTCTTGGTCATCACCAGGGGGCTGTGCGCGAAGGCGAAGAACCCGAAATGATCATTGCCATCGGCCAGTTCGTCGATCCCGTCCAGCACGTCGGCACGCGAGGCGAGCGTGTCCACGCCCGAGAGCGTGAACGCCGGCACCGCCTGCAGGGTGACCGCGCTGACCACGCCGAGCGCGCCCAGGCTCACCCGTGCGGCCCGATAGGCCTGCGGATCATGGTCGGCGTCGACTTCGACCCGGCTGCCGTCGGCGAGCGTCAGCTCGATCGAGCGCAGGCTCGCCGACAGATTCGGCAGGCCGATGCCCGCGCCGTGCGTGCCCGTCGCGGTGGCGCCCGCGATCGACTGCACATCGATGTCGCCGAGGTTCGCGAAGGCGAGTCCGTGGTCCCACATCGCCGCGCTCAACGCGCCCAAGGAGATTCCAGCCTCGCACCGCACCAGCCCGGAGCCGCGGTCGACATCGAGCACCCGGTTCATCCGGTTCAAGGTGATGAGGGTGCCGTCGGTGAGCACCGCGTCGTTGAACGAATGCCCCGACCCCGCCACACGTACGATATCGCCGCGCTTGTCGGCGCGTTCCAGCGCCGCGCTCAATTCCGCCGCGGTGCCCGGGTTTTCGATGGCACGCGGGCGACACACCTGATCGCCCGCGAAGTTCCGCCACATGGATCGACTCATGCGGGCAAACGCTATTGCTCCCGGTCGGCGCCGCGGAAACACTCAAAACCCGCTGAACGACAAAACCGGGTTGTGAATCCTCAGCCGAGCATCGCGGGCGGGGTGCGGTCGGTGAAGTCCGGTTCGGCCAATGCCCGCACCAGATCGGGCCGATCGTCACGCACCGTCCGCGCCAGGTCCACGAACGATCGCACCAATGCCGAGGCCCGGCCGCGCCGCCAGGCCACCGCCACCCGGCTGGGCGCGGCGTCGGTGATCGGCACCAGTGTCACGCCGGGGAAGGTCAGCCAGCGGCACGCGGCGGCGGTGACCACGAACCCGACACCGGTCATCACCTTGTGCATCTCCTCGAGCAGGGTGGTGGAGCGCGACACCACCGGCGCGGGACGTCCGGCACGGTGGGATTCGAGTTCCCAGAACCCGTTCCAGGTCCGGTCGGCGCAGGCCGACCCGAGAATCGGTTCGTCCAGCAGATCGCTGACCGAGACCAGGCTCCGGGCCGCGAGCCGATGCCCGGACGACAGCGCCGCGACCACGGGCTCGCTGAACAGCGGCTCGATGTCGATATCGGGCGTCGATATCGGCAGCCGGACCAAGGCGATGTCTGCGGTGCCGTCGCCGAGCCCGGCCGAGGGATCGTCGTAGCCGAACTGCCGCAATTCCAGCTGCACTCCCGGATGCCGCCGGCGGAAAGCCGAGAGGATGGGATCGGTGAGGGTCAACGCCGCGCCCTCCAGGAACCCCAAGGTCAGCCGCTCGTGTTCACTGGCTTGAATCGTGCGCGCCCGTTCCACCGCGGCGTCCGCCGCGGCCAGCAGGGCCCGCGCGTCGGCGAGGAACGCTCTCCCGGCCGCGGTCAACTCGACGCTGCGCGTGCTGCGCACGAACAGCATCACCCCCGCGGCCTGCTCGAGCTGCTTGATCTGAGCGCTCAGGGCCTGCTGCGCGATGTGCAGGCGGTGGGCCGCGCGGGTGAAGTTCAGTTCCTCGGCCACCGCCACGAAATAGCGCAGGTGTCGCATGTGCAGGTCCACCGGGAGAGTGTAGGCACTGCCCGGCGGGCTCGCCTTCCGCTATTTCCGGTTCAGCTGCCAGTCCGGCGGCAGGCCCTCGACGCGCGCGTCCATGCCGCAGGCCTCGATGGTGATCGTGGCCGGTCCCAGCCGCAGATCCGTCAGCCGGACCGTGCCCGCGCGATCGGGCAGGCGGGGCGCGATGGTCAGGCTGCGGTTCGGGACGTCGGGCGCGAGGCCCAGGAACGAGCGCATGAGCAGCAGCGGCGCCGCGCTCGCCCACGCCTGCGGCGAGCAGGAGGTGGGATAGGGCACCGGGGAACGGAATTCGTCGCGCGCGAAGCCGCAGAACAGCTCCGGCGGGCGGGCGCCGAACTCCTGGATGGCCTCGAGCAGCCCGCTCGCCAGTTTCACGCTCAGGTCGACCGCGCCGGGGATGTGGCCATAGCGCATGAGACCGGCCACCGCGATGGCCGTATCGTGCGGCCACACCGAACCGGTGTGGTAGCCCATGGGGTTGAACCGGCGCGCGGTGGAAGACAGTGTGCGCAATCCGAATCCGCTGTTCAGGTCGGCCGCGCCGAGCCGCTCGATCAGTTCGGCGGCGCGCTCGTCGGGCACGATGCCGGTCCACAGGCAGTGACCGGGGTTGCTGGATCCGACGTCGACCGGCTGCTTCGCGCCGTCGAGGGCCATCGCGTAGCAGCCGCTCTTCGGCATCCAGAAGGCTTCGTCGAACCGGGCTTTCAGGTCGGCGGCCTGCGCGCGCAGTCGTTCGGCGAGGGGGTGGTCGCCGGACTCGTCGGCCAGTTCCGCGCGGCCGATGCGGGCGGCGTAGACGTAGCCCTGCACCTCGCACAGCGCGATGGGCGGGTCGGCGAGGCGGCCGTCGGCGAAGCTGATGGCGTCCCAGCTGTCCTTCCACCCCTGGTTGGCCAGACCGCGGTCGGTCTTGCGCCGGTACTCGACGAATCCGTCGCCGTCGAGGTCGGCGTCGGTGTCGATCCACCCCAGCGCCGCGTCGGCGGCCGGGATCAGTTCGCGCACGGCCGCGTCACCGACGCCCCAGCGATGGCATTCGGCCAGCAGCATCACGAACAGCGGGCTGGCGTCGGCGGTGCCGTAGTAGACGGTGCCGCCGAGCACCCGATCACTGCCGGGCCCGTACCGCCGTTCGTGCATGATGCGGCCGGGTTCCTCCTCGGTGATCGGATTGGTCTCGGTGCCTTGCAGTTTCGCCAGCTGGCGCAGCGTGCCCACGGCCAGGTCCGAATCCAGCAGCAGCGCCATCCAAGAGGTGAGCAGGCTGTCGCGGCCGAACAACGCCATGAACCAGGGCGCGCCGGCGGCCACATAGGAGGTGCCGTCGGCGGGGTCGTCCAGGCGCAGCGCGCCCAGGTCGGTCTCGGTGCGCTGCAGGATGGTGTTGAGGCCCGCGCCGCTGGCGGTGAGCGTGGTGGTGCTTGCGCGCCAGCGTCGGATCTTGTGTTCGGGACCGTCCTCGTCGCCGTCGTCGAAGTTCATCGGGACGGCCCGATGGTCATCGATGGGCTGGCAGTGCACCACCGTCTGCCAGTTGCTGTGCGCGGGGATCAGGATCCGCCAGGTCATCGACCCGGATTGGATCTCGGGCTCCTCGGTCGCGGTGATGACCACGCCGCGGCCCTGCTGACCGCGGTCGGTGATGCGCAGGGCGTGGTCGGTGGCTGTGGTTTCACCGCCGCCACCGCCGACGCGGCCCTCCTTGACCGCGAACAGGTCGGCGAAATCGGCCTCGGCGTCGAGGACGATCGTCAGCGCGGTGTCCTCGTCGCCGAGGTTGAGCACGCTGATGATCTCCTGCATGCCCTCGCCGACGATGCGACGGCGCTGGATCAGCACCGTCGCATCGGCCACCCCGTGCGGTGGCGGTTTGCGCGCCACGAATCGGGCCTGGAACGGCTCGCGCACGACCACCGAAAGCTGTTCCGGTGGAAGACCGTCCACGCGCAGCTCCCAGCGGGTGAGGATGCGCGTGTCCCGGTAGTACAAGCCGTGCGCGGTGCCCGGGTGGATATCGCCGAGCTGGTCGGACAGGCTGAAGGTGCCGGCCTCGACGAGGGTGACGACGCCCGCGCCACCCTCGATGAGCACCGGCGGACCGGCATTGAAAACACTCACGCGCGACCACCCGGCACCTGGGTGCTGAGGATCCGCGAGTCACCGGGCAGCCGCACCCGGACCGAGCCGGCGATCGTGCGGGACTTCGCCAGTTCGATCGCCTTGCGGTAGGCCGCTTCGTAGCCTTGCGCGAACAGCCCGGTGGAGAACAGTCTCTCGACCCGTTCCCGGCAGGCGTACGGATCGATCTCATGGGCGCGTGCGATCGCGCCGGGCAGTTCGTCCGGATCGTCGAGGACGAATCCGGTCACGCCGTGTTCGACGACCTCTTCCACCGCGCCGCCGCGCAGTGCGATCACCGGGGTGCCACAGACCATGGCTTCGATCATGACAATCCCGAAGGGTTCTTCCCACCGAATCGGGAACAAAAGGCAGCGCGCCCCGGCCAGCAGCTGGCGTTTCGCGGTGGCGTCCGCCTCGCCGAAGACATCGTCGGACTCGGTGAGCCGCGGCGTGATGTACTCGGCGAAGAACTCGTGCTCGGGCGGCTCGTTCAACTTGCCCGCCAGCACCAGCCGCACGCCCGCGGCATGCGCGGCGTCGAGCGCGAGGTGCGGCCCCTTGTACGGGGCATAGCGGCCCAGGAACAGCGCGTAGTCGAGCTTCTCGGTGCGGAACGGCCACTCCGAGGGGCGAATCGCATTGTGCACACGCCCGATCCAGTTCAGGTCCGGCGCCAGCTCACGTTGCCGGTCGCTGATCGCCACCAGCTTCACACAGCGGTCCAGGGATCGGTAGTACTCGTCCATCTGGGCGTCGACCGGGCCGTGCACGGTGACGACGGTGGGGATCCCGAGCATCTTGTACGCGGGCGCGTTCCCCGGACCGGCGAAGGTGTGGTCGTGAATGATGTCGATCGGGTCCGATGCGTGCAGCGACTCGATGATCTGCCAGGCCTTCATGGCGTTGACGATCTCGGGGTACGGCTCACCCAAGCGCTTGGTCTGGACCTCGTCCCAGACCCGCACGAAGTCCGCCTTCGTCCCGGCCCGGCCCGCGCCGAGCAGGGTGACGCGGTGGCCCTGATCGACCAGCTCGTCGGCCAGGCTCGCGACGACCGCCTCGATGCCGCCGTAGCCGACCGGCGGAATGTCGAAATAGGGGGGAGCGACCATAACGATATGCAGCGATCGGTTCCGCGAATTCTTCGCACCGTGTACGGCGGAATTGTCGGTCTGAACCTGCAGAAAGTCGAAAGCGTTCCCGAGCGGCGCATCGTAAGAAAGGTTGTTCCTCATTTCCAAACTCCTCGTTGTGAGTTGAACTGAGTCAAACCGTCGTATACGGTGCCACGAACTCCGCTGGTCGGCAAGAAGTTCAGGGTGTCGCAATTCAAAAGTTACGGCAATGTTCTGTCAACCGGACTTACGAGTATTCCGAGCGGTCCGCCGTCAATGAAACATATTCGAATCTTTACTTATTCGCCCAGGTCGGCAATTATTCGCCCAGGTCGGAGGCGTTTTCATCGGGTGCGCAGCCATAGCCTGGTGTGTTGGGCGTCGGTTCCGGCCACCAGCAGGCCCGCCGGCAGGGTGGTCATGCGCGCCGAATCGGCGGGCGCGGGGAGCGAGAACTGTTGCCAGTCGGTGCAATTCGAGGAGACCGACACCAGGCTGACGCGGTGGTCCAACGCGATGAGGGCCAGCATTCGCGAAGGCGTCGGAACCACCTGCTGGACTTCGACGTTCCGCGCGGCAGGCCCCGGCAGGGCCCCGGCATCAGGCGTGGGCCAGCACAGGACGTGCGGGTCGGCACCGACGGATTGCCCGAAGACCGTGCAGGTGGTCGCGCAGCCGATACCACTGGCGAGGGCATTCGCGCCGGGCAGTTCGAGGCGCTGCCATCGGCCACCATCGGGAGAGGTCCATTCCCATGGACGAATGATGCTGTCCCGCAGCGTTTCACCGACGATCGCGAAGCCTCGGGGACCGGTGCCGACGGCGGCCGCGCCGGTTTGTTCGCCGGGTGCGGACGACAGCGCGGGGTCGTCGGCGTGACGCTGCCAGTTCGCGCCGTCGGCCGATATCCAATAGGCGGCACCGTACCGGCCGGTCGGGCCGTCCCAGTCGCCCACCAGCAGGTCGGCGCCGCCGAGTGCGGCCGCGGCGCTGACGGCGACGGCGTGCGGGCCGCCGAACATCTCGAAGGCCTGCTCGTGTTCGGTCAGACCGTGGGCGTCGCCGCTCCAGATGCTCATCCGCGGATTGCTGTGCGCGCCACCGAAAGCCCTTCCGAGAACGACGGTGTGATCGCCCGTGCCCGCCGAAATCAGTTCCGCCCGTGCGCCGTACGGGGTTTCCGGGTGGACGGGGACCGCGGTCCAGTGGGTGCCGTCGGTGGTCGACCAGGCCGCGGGGGCTCGGACGTCGGCGGCGGGGATCGAGCCGAGGGCCAGCACGCCGCCGGGCGTGGGAGCGAAGGCGAGGATCCGCGCGCCGGGCTGGGGGAGCGGCAGTTCCCGCCACGGTGAGTCCGGGGTTCGGTCGACGCAGCCGATCACGAGGGTCAGCACCGCCACCAGGACGATTGACCACCTCATGGGGACAGGGTGCCAGAACCCGCCGGTCGCGGTGCGGTTCCGGGATTACGGCCCACGCGGGACCCGCCGCACCGAGCCAAATCCGGTGGTCCGGGCCGTTCCCGTGTGAGGATTCCTGGCCGTGGCAACTCGCCGGTCAACACAGATCCTGACACTGGTGGCGCTGGTTACGACCCTGCTGCCGCTACACGCGCACGCCGATCCGTTCTCGGAGTTGATCACCCCGAGCCATGACCTCGCGAGCGTGCTGCCGACCCCGCCCGCCGACCCGTTCTTCACGCCCCGACCCGGCTTCGAGAACACGCCGCCGGGCACCGTGCTGAGCGCGCGCCCGACCGGCGGCATGCTCTTCCCCGCCGACGCCTCAGAGCTGCTCGTGCGGTCCACCGACTCCCACAATGGTCCGGTCGCCATCACCACGACCCTGCTGATGCCGCGCAACCCATGGCCCGGGCCGGGGCCCAGGCCGCTGGTCTCCTACAACATTCCGATCTCGTCGATGGGGTATTCGTGCGCGCCCTCGACGGAGCTGAAGAAGGGGGTGTCCGCCGACATCGTCGCCATCTCGCTGCTGCTGGCCAAGAATTTCGCGGTGGTCGTTCCCGATCATCAGGGGCCGAAGCAGGCGTATGCGGCCGGGCTGATGGGTGGGCACGCGGTGCTCGATTCCATTCGCGCGGTGACCCACTCGACGTCGCTGGAGCTCGGCCCGGACACGCCGGTGGTGATGACGGGCTACTCCGGCGGTTCCATCGCGACCAGCTGGGCCGCGCAGCTCGCGTCGAGCTACGCGCCCGAGATTCGATTGGCGGGCATCATCATCGGGGGCGAACCCGCGGATTACGAAATGCTGATGCCGGTCATGAACGGCAACTGGGGTTCGGGGGTGATGCTGGCGGCCGCGCTCGGGCTGGCCCGGGAATACCCCGAACTACTGAGCATTCTGAACGACAACGGCTGGCGGATCGCCCACACGTTCCGCGACATCTGCATTTCGCAGGAGACCATGCTCGGGGTCATCGCGCCGCTGCGGGTCGAGGACCTGACCGTGGTCCCGGATCCGCTGAAACTGCCCATGGTGCAGCAGATTCTGAATGAGAACCGGCCCGGGAGAATAGCGCCTGCCGCGCCGGTCTACCTGTTCCACGGCGTCAACGAGATCTTCGTGCCGTACGCGGGCGCGAAGAAGCTTTTCGACGATTGGTGCGGGCTCGGCGCGCGGGTTCGGTTGCAACCGTTTCCCGGTGAGCACTTCGTCGCGGGCGCGCTCTCGATTCCGTTGACCACGAAATGGGTCGACGAGTTGCTCACCGGAGAGCTGGTGCCGCAGGGATGCACCGGGCCGGGCTACTGAGAAACGATGCGGGGCAGCGGTGATTTCGTGGTCTGTCCGACAGCCGGCGAGATCGGTGCGGCGTCGCTACCGCGGGATCACCTACGTTTCACTTAGCATTTGAGTAGCCCGCCCCGAGAGCTCCCATCGTTTCCGATTCAATGCCGCGCCTGATGAATGGACATCGATGAATGCCGATTTTCGTGCCGCCGCGGCCGCGATCGTCACCCTCGTCGCGATTCTGATCTCCGGCACCGGTGCGGCCCACGCCGAACCGTCCGGGGAATCGACCATTCTGAGCGCCACCGGCTCCGACCCCTCGCGCACCAGGATCTCGGTGTACTCCGCGGCCATGGACCGCGCGGTGACCGTCGACGTGCTGCATCCCGCCGATGATCAGCCGCGACCCTCGTACTACCTGCTCGACGGTGTCGATTCCGGTGCGATGGAGACGAATTGGACGCAGAAGACCGATGTCGTGTCGTTCTTCGCCGACAAACGGGTCAATGTGGTGCTCCCGGTGGGCGGTAAGGGGAGTTTCTATTCCGACTGGGAGCGGCCCGATCCCGTACTCGGCGGGGTGCAGATGTGGGAGACGTTCCTGACCCAGGAACTACCGCCATTGATCGATCAGCGGTTCCACGGCAGCGGGAGCAACGCGATCGCGGGGTTGTCGATGGGCGCGCTCTCGGCGGCGGCGCTCACCACCCGCTATCCGGCGCTGTATCGCGGATTCGCGGCGTTCAGCGGGTGCCTGGACACCATGAGCACCAATGCCAAACTCGCCATCCGGAATTCGGTGAGCTGGGTCGGCGGCAATCCGGAGAACATGTGGGGGCCCGACGGCGACCCCGACTGGGCGGCCCACGATCCGCTCACCAACGCTGCCGCGTTGCGCGGTAAAGCGGTGTATGTGTCGACCGGTAGCGGGACGCCGGGACCGGAATCGCTGACCGATCCGCTGATGCCGCAGGCGGTGACTTTCGGTGCGGTGCTGGAGTATCTGGTGCGCGGGTGCACCGAGTCGTTCCAGCGGCGGCTCGCCGAGATCGATATTCCGGCGACCTTCGTCTTCCATCCGCGCGGCACGCATTCCTGGCCGTATTGGCAGCAGGATCTGCACGATTCGTGGCCGCTGCTGGAGGCGGCGCTCGCGGAGTAGCGCGCTGTGGTCAGTCGGGGAGACGGTCCGCGCAGCCGAACAGGGCTACCAGCGTCGGGTCGTGGAACGCGACCACGCGCGAGACGCCGGAAGCGGTGGGGGACAACACGACCACCCCGCCCGCCCGGAGAACTCCGTCCGCACCGCGTCGGTAGAGGACAGCGGCGGGTTGTCCGTTGGCGGTGGTGGCGGTGAGGCGCCACTCGCCGGGCGCGTCCAGAACCTGCGCGTCGAGCATTCGAAGACAGTTCGCCAGCCCCGACTGCCAGTCGCGGAACGGGGTCGCCTCCAATGTGGCGTCGGTGCGCAGCACCTGTTCGAGCAGGCTCGCATCGGCGCGTTCGAAGGCCGCGATGTAGCCGTCGAGCAGCGCGCGAGCCCGTGGATCGGCGGGTTCGAGCAGTTGCGCGGGTTCGGGTTCGAGTTCGTGCAGGCGAGCGCGGGCTCGTTGCAGGCCGCTCTTGACCGCGGCCGTCGTGGTGCCGAGGATGGCGGCGGTCTCCGGTGCGGAGAAGGCCAGCACGTCGCGCAGTAGCAGGATCGCGCGCTGGCGGGCGGGCAGGTGCTGAAGGCTCGCGATGAGCGCCAGGCGCAGGGATTCCCGGGCCACCACCACCGTCGCCGGGTCGTCGGCGTCCGGGGCGATCCATTCGTCGGGGAACGGCTCCAGCCACGAGGCCTCACCCGGAGCAACCGGATTCGACCCATGCCCGGGACCGGGCGCTGGACCGTCCAGTCCTGAGGGCAGGACCCGGATCCTGCGTTGCCGCAAGGTGGTCAGGCAGACGTTGGTGGCGATGGTGTAGAGCCAGGAGCGGATGGAGGAGCGGCCCTCGAAGGACGGGTAGGCGCGCCAGGCTCGCAGGTAGGTGTCCTGCACCAGGTCCTCGGCATCGTGCGAGGAACCGACCAGCCGGTAGCAGTGCGCGAGCAGCTCGCGGCGGAACCGCTCGGTATCGGCGGCGAAGCGGTCCCGGTCGGCCGCCTGCCGCAGCTGCGCCGTCATGCCGTGAGTGTAGGGCGCGGGCGTGTCGTCGATCGATCGGTCATGGGCTGCTCCTCACACGGGCCGGTCCCGCGTGTCGGGACCCTCACCCATTGACGACCGCCGGGCCGCGGCAAAGGAATCGAATGCCTGGTCAGAGAACATCCGACCGGGGGAGCAGGGCCAGCTTGCCGACGGTGGCCCGGGCTTCCAGTTCGGCGAGCGCCGCGGAGCCGTCGGCCAGGTCGAAGGCGGTGCTCACGCCCGGCTTCAGCACCCCGGCGGCGATGAGCGCGAGCAGTTCGCCCATGATCTCGCCGAACAGCTGCGGGGCCGCGTGGATGAGAACGCCGATATTGAGTCCGATCAGCTGGATCTGATGCTTGTAGACCAAGTCCCAGTTGGTGACCGGCGCTTGCCCGCCCGCCAGGCCGAAGACCACCACGCGGCCGGTGACCCGCTTGGCTGCGGCCAGGCTGTGCTCGAAGGTGGATCCGCCCGCAGACTCCAGCACCAGATCCACACCCGCATCCCCGGTCAGCTGCTTGACTCGGACGGCTAGATCGGTTGCGCGCGAATCGAGTACGTGGTCCGCGCCCAACCCGAGCACGGTCTCGTGCTTGCCCGGTGAGGCCGTGCCGATGACCGTCGCGCCGTGATGCTTGGCCAGGATCGTCGCGGCCTGCCCGGTCGCGCCCGCGGCGGCGTGGATCAGCACGGTCTGTCCGGCGTCGAGGCCGCCGAGTTTCAGCGCGGCGAGCGCGGTTGGCATGTTCACCAGGAGACCCAGTGCGTGTTGGCAGGTCCAGCCGTCGGGGACCGGCACCGCCGCGGCAGCGGGTAGCAGCATGTAGTCGGCGAACGCGCCGTCGCCGACCCCGACCACCCGTGCGCCCAGTGCGGGACCGGTCACCGAATCGCCCAGTGCGACGACCTCTCCGGCTGCTTCGAAGCCCGCGATGTAGGGCGGCTGCGGACCGTCGCGGAACGTTCCGTGCGATTTCGACAGATCCGCGAAGTTGATTCCGGCGGCCGCCACGCGGATGAGTACCTGACCCGGGCCCGGTCGCGGCACCGGCGCGTCGGTGATCAGGGACATGTCCTGCGGGCCGTGCAGGGAGCGCTGGCGCAACGCGCGCATCGTGGCGGGAATGGTCATCGCTGGGGTCCTTCCGCGGTTCTCGACGGCTCCCGCATGGGGAGCATCCGGTTGTTCGGGTAGACCTCGGGCGCGGAGCAAAGGAATCGGTCGGGTGCGGCCGAGCCCTCCCGCCGAGGGCTACGCCGAGAGTGAAATGAGCACGCACGCGCGGTTTTTCGCGATGACAACCCCGTTTTTCGCGATGACAATGGGTCGCGGGCCGTTCGGTCCCCTGATGCTGTGGAGGCTGTGGGAGATGGAAGAGGTGCTGCTCACGCCGCCGGATGCCGCCGAGGTGCGGTTCCTGGCGCGGGGTGTGGTGAGTGCGGCGACCTGCGATCGAGGGCTCACGCCCTTGCAGGAGTTGCTGATTCCGGCGCTGTTCCTGTCGATGACGGGGCATCCGGTGGAGTTGGCCGAGGTGACGCCGATCGGGGCCGCGGAGTTCGCGGCGGGGATGGCGCTGCGCAATCGGATCTTCCGGGAGCGGATCGTGCAGACGATGCTGCTGTCTGCGCTGGTGGTGCGGCCGCTGCCCGCGGCGACCGGAAACCAGTTGCGGGAGTTCGCCGACGCGCTCGGCGTCGACGACGACATGATCGCGGTGGCCCAGCGCTATGCCGACGGCGCAGTGGATCTGGCCGCGGTCGATTTCACCCGCAATGGATATCTGGGCAATACGGACACGCTGCGGCTGGATGCCCTGCACACCGCGGGACTGGACAGTTCGTGGAGCGCGGTCACCGATGACGCGGGACTGGCCGGGCGCTGGGCCGAGTTGTGGGAGCTGCCGATCGGGACCCTGGGGCGCGGTGTCGCCGACTTCTACCGGGACCGCGGCTTCGTCACCCCGGGACTGCCCGGGTCCGCGCCGCCGCTGCTGGCCCAGCACGATTGGGTGCACGTGCTCGCCGGGTACGGCACCACCCTCGAGAACGAGATCGAGGTGTTCGCGTTCATGGCCCGCGCCAATGACGATCCGCGCGCTTTCAGCCTGCTGGCCATGGTGATCTCGCTGTTCGAGACGGGTTACCTGCGGGCGGGCGCGGGCCTGTTCGAGGCCGACGCCGGGCACCTGAGCACCTCAGGCATGGCCACCCGGCTCGGTGACGCCATGCGCCGGGGCGCGCTCACCCGCGGCAGCCACGACTTCCTCGACCTGGACTGGTTCGGCCTCGCCGACCGCCCGATCACGGTGGTGCGCGAGGAGATCGGCTTGGTCGCCAAGGACGGGTCGGCGGTGGCGGCGGGCTCGGCGGGGCCGTGGCAGCCCGGCGGAATCACGCCGTATCAGCTGAATTCGTCGAAGAACGCGGCCGCGGCGGACGGGCGGGAGTACCTGCCCTGGCAACCGGATCCGACCCGCGACTGACTGGTCCGACGCCGCGCTTCGGGCCGCTCGACCTGCCCGACAGGCAGTACGGATCGGTCCGCTGAGCTGACGGATCAGGTCGGGTTCGGATCGGTCCGTCGCGCCGGCTGTCCGTAGGACGCGGTCAGCTCGGGCCCAGCAGGTCGAGCATTCCCGAAACCGCTGCGGGCCAGGTGAATTGCTCGGCGCGGCTGCGGGCGGCGCGGCGACGCTCGGCGCGGGGACGGGCCAGGACGTCGGTGACGGCGGTGGCGAAGGCGCGCGGGTGATCGGCGGCCACCGCGCCCGCCTCGGCGGTCACGATGTCGGCCAGGGCCGAGGAGCGGCTCGCCACCACCGGGGTGCCCGCGGCCAGGGCCTCGAGCGCGGCCAGGCCGAAGGTCTCGTGCGGGCCCGGGGCCAGGGAGACGTCCGCGGTGGCCAGCAGGGTTGCCAGAGTGGTTCGGTCGTCGATGAATCCGGTGAAGTGGACGGTGGGCCGGCCGTCGGGCAGCGGCGGGATCATGCGGGCGCGGCGTTCCAGGGCGTCGCGGCGCGGTCCGTCGCCGGCCACCACCAGGCGCGCGTCCAGGCCGCCGCGGCGCAGGGCCCCGACCGCGGCGATGCTGCGGTCGACGCGCTTCTCGACCGAGAGACGACCGCAGTGGACCAGCAGCGGGTAGCCGTCCGCGCCGAGGTCGGTGCGCAGGCGGTGGTCGTGGCGATCGGGGCGGAACATGTCCAGATCCACGCCTAGCGGGACCAGTTCGACATTGGCGGCGTCGATGCGCTGGAACTCCTCGCGTGCGAACTCGGTCGTGCAGACGACAACGTCGTAGGTCTGCGCGGTGCGCCGGTTGGCGGCGTCGGCGGCGCGGCGCGCCAGCGGGCCGGGCAGCACCTGACCCAGCAGACGGTCGAGGCGCTCATGGGAGATCATGACGCCCGCGATATCGCGGCGGCGCGCCCAGCGGCCGAAGCCGCGCAGCGTCAACCGGTCCGACACTTCCAGCACGTCGGGCCGCAATCCGGTGAGGGTGTCGGCGACGCGGCGGGGATCTGCCGCGCGGTAGCCGCCGGTCCACGGAATCTCCGGTGCGGGCAGGGTGATTCGCAGGACTCCGGTGGCGAGCAACTCCTCGGCGCGCCGGGTGCCGGGCACCACCAGCGCCACCTCGTGTCCGGCGGCGGCGTAGCCCGCGCCGAGGTGATGCAGTGCGGTTCGCAACCCACCCGAGCGCGGCCCGTAGAAGTTCGCCAGCTGAACGATGCGCACGAGGCCGATCGTGCAGGGTACCGGGTTACCTTCGGCACCTCCGGCGCCAACATCACGTGAACACCCGCGAAAGACCCGGCCAACCGGGTGTGGTCGGCATCGTGCGTCCGCCCCGGACCGGGTCTCGCGGGCCGAGGAACCGCATCGCGGCCGCTCAGCGGGCGTCGAACTGCATGCGGCCGACCTCAATTGGCCGAATTCGTCGCCACACCGGTCTGGCGCACCGCCGACGATCTTGGTAGAGATTGGTACACGTACACACGGGGTGATCCGGATCATTCCGGGGGATGGGGATGAATCAATGGGCGCCAGAGACGAACTGGAGCGCGAACTGGGCGGGCCGCTGCCCGCGCTCGATCTGCTGAACGAGGCCGAGACAGCCGACCTGCTGGCGGTCTTCCAGCAGGCGCAGCGCACCGAGAACCTCGCCATGGTGGAGGCCGTCGACAAGACCGTCGGCGCGCTGCCGTGGCCCCTGCGCACGGCCGCCAAGAAGATCATGTTCGGCAACCGGCTCGGATGACGCGATGAGTGATCTGATCACCCGCGCGCAGATCGCCCTGCTGTCGCGGACCCTGCACGTGCCCGAGGCGACGCTGGCCCACCTCGAGAAGCTGGGCGCCGCCCACTTGCACGAACTGCAGGAACGCATGGCGAAGGTGATGTTCGCCGAGCACAACGCGACGTTCTCGCGGCTGTCGCTGCTGGTGCCCGTCATCCCGCTGTCCATCTCGATCCCGCTGATCCAGCGCATGGTGCCGCCGGTGATGGCCGGGCGCGCGGCGGGCGCGATCGGGGTCGACCATCCGAAGAAGGCCGCCGAGGCGGTGGCGCTGCTGGATCCGTCCTACGCCGCGCAGGCCGCGCCGTACATGGATCCGCACAGCGTGGGCCAACTCGCCGATATCGCCCCGGTCAAGCCGGTCATGCGAATCATCAACGAGCTGCTGCGGCGCGGGGACTACATCACCGCGGGACCGTTCCTGGCCTATGCCACACCGACATTGGTGCGCGCGGTCGAGGAGGACGTGCACGACGACGAAGGCATGATCCGGTCGGCGTCGTTCGCGTACTCCGGGGAGAACATCAGCGTCATCCTGCGCCACCTGCTCGCCGGCGAGGGCAAGCGCATTCCGAAACTGGTGGACACCATCCTCACCGGCTCCGAGGAGCTGCGGCTGGCCGCGCTGTCGGTCTTCGCGCGCTGCGACGACGATGTGATCCCGGCGATCGGCGACATCCTGTTCGATCAGGGTTCGCCCGAGCAGATCGCCGATCTGATCCGCACTTTCCGCGACGCGGGTGCCATCCCGGAGACGCTGCGGTTCGTCGCCGGACTGAGCCCCGAGGCCTTGAACCGGCTGGCCGCCAATCCCGTTGTGGCCGATCCCGCCACCCTCGCCGCGCTCACCGACGCGGTGGACGGTTCCACCGATCCCACGGCGTGGCGGGGCCTGCTGACCCTGGCCAACCGCACTGAACCGGCCGTGGCCGGCGAATTCGCCGCGGCGATCGCGCGATTCGATGCGGCCACGCTGGAGCGGGTCGCCGAGCTGGGATTGGGCGAGGAGTTGACCGCGCTCACCGCGCAGTCGACGAAGTAGCGCACCGCGGCGGTGCGGGCCGGGATTCCGGCCCGCACCAACGGTTATCGCCGGGTGGGCGCACCTCGCAGCTCCTCGATGGTCCGCTCGAACGCCGCCGTGCCGTGGCCGGCGTCGATCTGCCGGTCCACGAGAGTGGCCAGACCGCTGAGGGGTTCGTCGGTTATTCCGGCGTCGGCCGCCGCGCCACGCAGGGCGTCGAGAGCCGATTTGGTGAACAGCAGGTCCTGGAAGACGTCGGCGGTGTAGTCGCCGCCGTCGATGATCTTCGCGTAGGCGGGCAGGGTGTTGGTCATGGCGGTCAACCATCCGGCGGCGCGGGTCGCGAACTCCGAGGCCGTCACTCCGGCCGAACCCATCAGCGCCGCGCCCTGGAAGAAGCCGCCGAACATGGCGTACATGGCGGACAGCAGCGCGAAGTCCCACAACGCGGCCACGCCCGGTTCGGCTCCGAGATAGTCGGCGGCGCCCAGCGATTCGAGGGTCGGGCGCCACGCCTGGAAGACCGTGGCCGAGCCGCTGTAGAGGATGCTCGCGCCGGGGCCGCCGATCATGTCGGGTACCGCCATGATGCCGCCGTCGAGGAAGTCGATCCCGTGCACGGCCGCCCACGCGGCCAGCTCGCGGGACTGCTCGGGTGTGGTGCTGGTCAGATTGAGCCACTGCTTGCCGGTCAGGTCGGCGGCGATCGGGTCGAGGATCTCGTGCACCGAGGCGTGGTCGAGCAGGACCGTGATGATCAGTTCGCCGCCGCGCACGGCGGCACCGGCGGTCGCGGCCGCCACCGCACCCGCGGCGACCACGTCGGTGTCCCGGCCAGGTGTGCGGTTCCACACCGTGGCCGGGATTCCGGTGCCCACGAAGCGGGTGGCCAGCGCGCGGCCCATCGCCCCGAGCCCGAGTACGGTGACCGGGCTGTGCTGGGTGTTCGTCATTGCGGGACAACTCCTTCTGGCAGGGTCGAGGACTTTCGGCGCGCGCGGTACCGAGGTTGCCGGGCTCCGGGCCGGGCGACAAGTACGCACTATTTCCTCAGACACTGACCGGAAGGTATGTGTCCAGCTCTCGGGTGCGAACGGCACCACACGCAGGTGTGCACCGAGTGCAGAATTCGGTTCGGTCGCCGAATCCTGTGCGGGCGAGGCGATCGCGGCGTGGGCTATTGCCCGTCGGTGGTGCGAGCGGCGGCCCGGGATCCGGCGACACGGCCGAAGGCGAGCGCGTCGGCGATGTGGAAGCCGCCGTCCTTGCACCAGGAGTAGGTGGAGCTGACATTGCCGGCGGCGTAGAGGCCGGGAATGGTCGCACCGAAGGGGTCGAGGACTTCGGCGTGCTCGTTGCGGCGGGGTCCGCCATTGCTCCATGCCAGGATGGGGGCGCTGGTGAAGGCGTAGTAGGGCGGCTCCGAGATCGGGGCCAGGGTCTTTGCGGGGCGGCCGAACTGGTCGTCGGATCCGGCCGCGCAGGCCGCGTTGTAGCGGTCCAGGGTGGCGCGCAGGACCTCCGGGTCGACGTGGATCAGCTCGGCCAGTTCCTCGACGGTGTCGGCGCGGTGGATCCAGCCCTTGCCGATCTCGGCGCTGTTGTCGGAGCTCCACTCGTAGCCTTCGATGAGGCTGGCCCAGCCGACGGCGAGGCGTTCGCGCCCGGGAACGATCGGGCCCGCGCGACGGGCGGACTCGTCGAAGACGATGTGCATGGGGGTGGTGGGGAACAGCTGGTAGCTGCCGTTGATGCGGGCGTGGCCGTGGCCCAGGGCGACGCGCTCGTTGCAGAGGCGGCGGCCGTCGAAGCCGAGGTAGACGAAGGCGTTGGTGGCGGGGAAGGCGGTGTAGAAGCCGGCTTCGTAGCCGGGGGCGCGCAGGCCGGGCAGGGTCATCATGTTGGACATGTGCCACAGGTCGGCTCCGGCCTTGACTGCCATGCGCAGGCCGTCGCCGGTGGCGGCGGGGGTGCCCCACACGACCGGGTCGGTCAGGCGCAGGTGGTCGCGGACCAGATCGGGGTCGGCCTCGAAACCACCGGTGGCCAGGACGACTCCGCGCCTGGCACGGATCCGCAGCGGGCTGCCGTCGGCGGTTTCGGCGAGCACGCCGAGGACCGTCCCGTCGTCGGTGACGAGCTCGCGGGCCGCAGCGCCCAGACGGACCTCGATATCGCGGGCGCGGACCGCGTCGGACAGGGCCGCCCACAGCAGCCCGTCGCCCATGCGGCCTTCGACGCCGATCCAGCCGCGCATGACGTCGCTGCCCTCGAGATCGGGGAACTCCGCGGGCGGCGCGACCGCCAGACCGATCGGGATACCGAGGCTTTCCATCCAGGCGCTGTTACGGGCGGTCTCGCGCGCCCACACCTCGATCACCGGTTCGGGGATCGGCCGTCCGGCGCTGAGACTGCGCAGGTAGACCGCGGCCCGCTCGGGGTCCTGGTTGTCGAACCACACCGCGCCCGAGACCCGGGTGCTGCCGCCGGCGCGGGCGCCGGACTCCTTGTCCAGCACCAGCACTCGGGCCCCGGCGTCGTGGGCGCTGATGGCGGCCGCACAACCGGCCCCGCCGAAGCCCACGACCACCACATCGGTCTCGACATCCCACGACATTCCCGCGTCGACCACGACCGCACCGTCCTCTCGTCTCGTCCATCGCGAACGGTCCCAGCACCGCGCGCGGACCGAAAACGCCTGTCCCACTCACCGGGTGCCGACGCGGGGACCGGGTGCCGCGCCCCAGGTGCGGTCGGCGAACCGGACGCCCACCGACACAGTCGCACCCCGATCCTCCTCCCACTGCGCAACCCGATCGCATCTACATACGCTCCGGAGCACTGACGCCTAGCAGGCCGAGGCCGTTGGCGAGAACCTGACGGGTGGCTTTGACCAGCTCGAGGCGAGCGGCGTTGAGCGGGTTGACCTCGTCGTCGCCGTGCGGATGACGCGCAGCGCCTTGTCGGACTGGAAGGGTGTCGGTCCGACGTACCCGACCGGTCAGGCGAGCGCGCCGAACCAGGTGGTGAGCGCCTCGACCAGCTCGTGGGGTTCGGCCGAGGTCCAGCACACGATGCCGTCGGGGCGAATCAGCAGAGCTGTGGTGTCGCGCGGCTGGGCCGGTTTGGTGGTGACGATCGTGACGCGATCCGACCAGGGCGCCAGCTCATCTCGCAGGGTCGTGGAGTCGGTCAGGTCCAGGAGAACGCCGCGGCCGTCGGCGAAGTGGTCGGCGACCCGGGTGCCGTCGGCCAGCTCGAAATCGGGGGTGGCTCTACCAACGAGGGGATCGGCGCTGCCCAGGTCGTAGCGGTGCAGGACGCCAGCGATCTTGGCCAGGACCTGGGTGGTGGCGGCGCGGGTGTCGAGCAGTTCGGCGGTGACCGCGCGCAGAGCGCGGCTGCGCGGATCGGTGCGCATGAGCGCGATCTGCGCGCGGGTCCAGTCCAGCACCCAGGCGCCGATCGGGTGGCGTTCGCGAGAGTAGGTGTCCAGCAATGATTCCGGGGAGCGGCCGCGGATGACGGCGGCCAGTTTCCAGCCGAGGTTGACCGCGTCGCCCACTCCCAGGTTGAGGCCTTGGCCGCCGAAAGGGGAGTGCACGTGGGCGGCGTCGCCGGCGAGCAGCACCCGGCCCTGGCGGTAGTCGGGGACCTGGCGGGTGTTGTCGGTGAAGCGGGTCGCCGAGATGACTTTCGCGATGGACACTGTCACGCCGGTGACGCGTTCGAAGCTGTCCTCGAGTTCGCGGGCGGTGATCGGGGCGTCGCGGTCGGCGGGCGGGCCGTCCAGTTCGACGGTGAGGAAGCGTCCGGGTACCGGGCCGTTGACGAAGATGCCGGTGGGGGTGGTGTGCCAGCCCAGCGGCACGTCCTCCGCGCCGGTCATCTCGACCATGGCCTGGCGGCCGGTGATTTCCGGGTCGAGACCGGGGAATTCGAATCCGGTGAGCTTGCGCACCGTGCTGCGGCCGCCGTCGCAGCCGACCAGCCAGCCCGCGCGGATGGCGTGACCGCCGCAGACGACGGTGACGCCGATCCCGTCGTCGGCGACACCGGTCACCTCGACGCCGCGGCGCACCGGCACACCGAGTTCGGCGGCACGCTCGGCGAGCATGGCCTCGATGGACTGCTGGGCGATGAAGCGGAATTCTCCGGCCGGGCCGACATCGGCGAAGGCCGGGTCCTCGCCGTCGATATTGTCCTGCCAGAGCATGATTCCGGCGAAGTGCGCGCCCGCGGGCCGCCGCACCGGTGCGATGTGGCTCTGGTCGCGGCCACCGAAGATCTGGCCCATGCGCGCCAGGGCCGCCTCCTGGACCTCGCGCATCCGTGGCAGCAGGCCCCGCCGGTCCAGGGCTTGGGCGGTGGGCACGTTGATCCCGCCCGCCTTGATGGTCATATCCGGTGCGGCCAGCCGTTCGACGACCAGGACGTCCACGCCCGCCAGCCGCAGTTCGCACGCCAGCATGAGTCCGACCGGTCCGGCCCCGACCACCACCACATCTCGTGTCTCGTTCATGGGAATCACTGTGGTGGTGGCCGATTGCCGGAGTCTTGCGTCGGCTTGCGTGCGGCTTACACGCGCGAGGCGCGGTTCATCCCGTCAGTTCCAGCCGCGCTGGTCCTGCTTGAGGGCGGTGTCGATGGCCAGTCCGGACGCGACCACCATCGACAGCAGCGGCTGGGGCAGCCGGTGGTGGATCTGCACGACGTAGTTGTCGGCGGAGGTGAACATGGTCTTGAGCAGGCCCTCCCACGTCTTGGTGATGCGGGCGACCTCCTGACCGGTGTGGTCGTGGATGGCGAAGTTCCAGGCCCGCCAGTTCTCGGCGCGAATGCCGCCGATCTGCTGGCCGTTGACCATGAAGGCGAAGTTGATCTTGCCGATCATGTTCTCCTGGATGATCTCACCGATCGGCGCGCCATTGCCGTGCTCGAGCAGGAACCTCGACTTGAACACCTTGGCGGGCCGGGTGATCCGCATCAGGCACTGGCCGTGGGCGTCGCGGATCTCCAGCTTGTGGGTCATGAACTGGTCGTAGCTGGACAGGAAGCGCACGGCCTTCTTCAGCGCCGACTGCCCGACCTCGGCGACCGCTCCGATCTGGCGGCCGTGCTGGTCGAAGACGCTGTACTCGTTGACCATTTCGATCAACTTGACCTTCTGGTTCACCACCAGCACGGGCTCGGTGAACACGGTCCCGCCGCCGTTCTGGGTCGGCACGACTCCGGCCTGCTGCTGCACCTGACGCTGGATGTCGCCGGGGTTGTTCGCGCTGCCGACCTCGATCTCCCAGGGGCTGGCCTCACTGCGCGGGGCGAACTGCTGGGGCTGCTGCGGGGCATACCCCTGCTGGGCGTGGGGCTGCTGGGGCGCGCCTTGCTGCGCGAACTGCTGGTGAGGCGCGTTCTGCTGGGCGTACTGCTGTTGCGGTGCGCTCTGCTGCGCGAAATGCTGCGGGCCCGTGCCCTGTTGCCCGTATTGCTGCTGGCCGGAACCCTGCTGGTGATGCTGGGGAGCGTGCTGCTGCTGGGCGTGCTGCTGTTGCGGCTGCTGCGGCCGGCCGGGTTGCTGGGCCGGGGCGGGTTGCTGTTGGGGCTGCGTGTGATTGGTCCATTGGCTGCCGTCCCACCAGCGCAGAACTGGAGATCCGGGACGCTCGGGATACCACCCCGCGGGTTGACTCATGGCCCGAATCCTAACGTCGTACAGGGACTCTGCACTTTTTGCACTTTTTGCCGGGTAGTCACCTCTATGATGGGCCCTCGACATCGGGAAGCCGGGTCCACGCGCTCGAGGAAACGGGGAAAACATGTCCGCCACAGTCGAATTCGCGGGTTGCCAGGCGGACACGGAGCGGCCGCGATTATGACCGACCTGGTGACGCGAGCCCAGCTCGTCCTGCTGGCCCGGACCCTGCACGTGCCGGTGGAACGGCTCGCCCACCTCGAACACCTCGGCCCGCACCGGCTGCACGAACTCCAGCAGCGCATGGCGGCCAACCTTTTCGACCAGCACACCCCGGTCTTCGAGCGCATGGCCACGCTGGTCCCGATCATTCCGCTGGCGATCTCGCTGCCCATCGTGCAGCGGCTGGTGCCGCCGTCGATGACCGGCCGCGCCGCCGGGGCGATCGGCGTGAAGTATCCGGCCAAGGCGGTCGAGGCCCTGCTGCGCCTGGATGTCGGCTATGCCGCGGACTGCGGCCCGTACCTGGATCCACGGACTGTCGGCCAGCTCACCGACGACGCCCCGCCCGCCCCGGTGGTGGCGATTCTCAACGAACTGCTCGCGCGCCGCGACTACATCACCGCCGGACCGTTCCTGGCCTACGCGACACCGGAATTGATCAGCGCGGTCGAGCAGGGCGTGCCCGATGACGAGGGCCTGATCCGCTCGGCCGCCTACGCCTACTCCTCCGAAGCGATCAGCGCGGTGATGCGCCGGCTGCTCACCGGCGAGGGCCGGCGGCTGCCGCGGATGCTGGGCACGGTCATCAACGGCTCCAAGGAGTTACGGCTCGAGGCGCTGTCGGTGTTCGCGCGTTGTGCGCCCGATGTGATCGCCGCGGTCGGCGACATCCTCTTCGAGGTGGCCCCGCCCTCCGCGGTGGCCGATCTGCTGACCACCTTCATCGCCGCCGACGCCACCGAGGACATGCTGCGTTTCGTGGGCAGGCTCAGCCCGCATGCGCTGACCCGGCTGGCGCTGAATCCGGTGCTACCCGAGATCGCCGACGCGCTCGTCGACGCCGTCGACGGCAGCAGCGATGTCGGGGTGTGGCGCGGGCTGCTGGAACCGCTGGCGCGCACCCCCGACGAGGTGCGCCGCCGCGCCGGGATGCGGCTGGCCCGCCTCGACGCGGCCACCCTGCTCACCCTGCCCGCCCTGGCCCAGGCCGCACGGTTGTGGCCGCCGCTGCTGTGGGTGCTGGCCGCCACCGATGTCGATGTGCAGTCGCGCATCGGGGAACTGTGGGCCACCGCGACCCGGCTGGACCTCGACGTTCTCGAACGCCGCATCGCCGACCAGCGCCTGGAGTCGACGCTCGCCACCCTCACCACCACCATCCGGGTGTTGCGCTGACCCGGGAATCCTTGCGCGATCACTGATTTCAACCGTCCGTGGCGGCCCGACCTGCGGCGCGCCGCGGTGCCGAGGGCGGCGGGCCGACACCCGGGCGCGCGAAGGTGGTAGGAAAGTGACGTGCCCGAAACCGCCGAAACCCACACCCCCCGTGCCGTGTCGGAAGTGGTGAACCTGGTCAGCAGGCTGATCCAGTTCGATACCTCCAATACCGGCGAACTGGAGACCACCAAGGGCGAGCGTGAATGCGCGCAGTGGGTGGCCGAGCAACTCGAGGCCGCCGGGTACGAGACCGAGTACGTCGAGTCCGGCGCGCCGGGGCGCGGCAATGTGTTCGCGCGCCTGAAGGGCGCGGACTCCTCGCGCGGTGCGCTGATGATGCACGGGCACCTGGACGTGGTGCCCGCCGAGGCCGCCGACTGGAGTGTGCACCCGTTCTCCGGCGCGGTCCGCGACGGCTACGTGTGGGGGCGCGGGGCCATCGACATGAAGGACATGGTCGGCATGATGCTGGCCGTGGCCCGCCAGTTCAAGATCGAGGGCACGGTACCGCCGCGCGACATCGTGTGGGCGTTCGTGGCCGACGAGGAGAACGGCGGCCGCTGGGGCTGCCAGTGGCTGGTCGAGAACCGGCCCGACCTGTTCGAGGGCGTCACCGAGGCGGTCGGGGAGGTCGGCGGGTTCTCGCTGACCGTGCCGCGGCCCGACGGCGGTGAGCGGCGGTTGTACCTGGTCGAGACCGCGGAGAAGGGGCTGGGCTGGATGCGGCTGCGCGCCAAGGCGCGCGCCGGGCACGGCTCGTTCCTGCACGACGACAACGCGGTGACGATCCTGGCGCAGGCGGTGGCCCGGTTGGGCACCCACACCTTCCCGCTGGTGGTGTCGGATTCGGTGGCCGAGTTCCTGGCCGCGGTGTCGGAGGAGTCGGGGCTCGAATTCGATCCCGCCGCACCGGGTATCGAGGATCAGCTGGCCAAGCTGGGCACCATCTCGCGGATCATCGGCGCGACGCTGCGCGACACCGCCAATCCGACCATGCTGCGCGCCGGGTACAAGGCCAATGTGATTCCCCAGACCGCCGAGGCCGTCGTCGACTGCCGGGTGGTGCCGGGGCGTCAGGCCGAGTTCGAGCGGGAGGTGGACGCGCTCATCGGCCCGGATGTGGAACGGGAGTGGATCACCAAGCTCGACTCCTACGAGACCACCTTCGACGGGCATCTGGTCGACGCCATGAACGACGCCATCCTGGCCCACGATCCGGCCGGGCGCACCGTGCCCTACATGCTCTCGGGCGGCACCGACGCGAAAGCGTTCGCCAAGCTCGGGATTCGCTGCTTCGGGTTCGCGCCGCTGCGGCTGCCGCCCGAACTGGATTTCTCGGCGCTGTTCCACGGGGTCGACGAGCGGGTTCCGGTGGAGTCGCTCGAATTCGGCGCCCGCGTGCTGGAACACTTCCTGTTGCACAGCTGACGATTCGAAAGGACTGCTCGTGCCCGACTATTCGTACGACCCGTACGCCGCGCTGCCGCAGCTGCCGGAATTCACCCTGACCTCCACCGATATCAGTGAGGGCAAGCCGCTGGCGCTGGATCAGGTCAGCGCGCTGGCCGGTGCGGGTGGATCCGACATCTCCCCGCAGCTGAGCTGGTCCGGATTCCCCGCCGAGACCAAGAGTTTCACCGTCACCATGTACGACCCGGACGCGCCGACGGCCTCCGGATTCTGGCACTGGGTGCTGGCCAATGTGCCGGTCACCACCACCAGCCTCGAGACGGGGCAGGCGAGCAAGGGCGGCTCGCTGCCCGCCGGGGCTCTGCACCTGCGCAACGACGCGGGCCTGCACGAGTACACGGGTGCGTTCCCGCCCGCCGGACACGGTCCGCACCGCTATTTCGTCGTGGTGCACGCGGTCGGGGTGGAGCGGCTCGAGGTCGATGAGAACGCCTCGCCCGCCTACCTGGGGTTCAACTTGTTCATGAACGCGATCGGGCGCGCCACCCTGATCGGAACGCACGAGCAGAAGTAGTCGTTCACGCCGAACCGACTGTGGCCCTGGGCGATTCGCTCGGGGCCACAGTCATGTCCCGGGGCGTCCCGGCCGGCGGGCGTCCCGGCCGCGCCGCGATCGAGGACCCCGGCCGAGGACGGACGATCGACGACCGGGTCGTGATCGAGCGCTAATCGGCGGCCGACTGCTCGGCCAGACCGCGCAGTCCCGCCGCGAGGTCCTGCGCCGCGGGCGCGTGCTCGGGGTCGATCAGGTACTGGACCAGCAGGCCCGCGATGAGGGTTTGCAGCACCGCGCCGACCGCGGGGTCGCCGCCGCCCAGGTCCTGTGACAGGCCCGCACGCGCTTGTTCCTGCGCGGCACCGATTTCCGCGCGCAGGCCGGGGGAGTGCATGGCCTGGGCCATGGATTCGACATTGGCGGCCCAGATCACCCGGTCGCTGGTGAAGGAGTCGATCAGCCGCTGCCAGAAGGTGTTCAGGCGCGCGGTGGGATCTCCGGCGTCGTCGGCGGGCAGGGAGTCGAGGATGTGCGATACCGCCGCCGCGGTCGCCTCGAGCATGGCCTGGTTGAGCAGCCTGTCGCGGGTGCCGAAGTGGTAGTTGATGGCGGCCAGGTTGGCCCCGGACGCGGCGACGATGTCGCGCACGGTGGTGCGGGCGTAGCCGCGTTCGGCCAGGCAGTGCTTGGCGGCGGCCAGCAGGTCTTCTCGGGTTCCCACGCGGGTCAGCCTAACAGCGGGGTGAACGGTTGTTTGTAACGCGTGTTTAAAACATTTGTTTTGAACGTTTGTATGAAACGTGTGTATGGTCGGTGGTGGCACGAACCCATCGCACGGAAGACGAGTCCGATATGACCGCACGACCGTTGTCTCCCTTCGAATTCGGATATTTCGCCGCGGACGCCCGGCTGGGCAGCGTGCCCGTCGGCGGGATGCCGCTGTTCATCGGCTCGGCCGTGCGCGGCGGGGTCGACGAACGCATCCTCAGACGGGTGCTGGGCGAGCTCGCCGCCGGGCATGTGCTGCTGCGCAGTCGCGTGGTCACCGTCGACGGGGTCGCGCGGTTCGTGGCCGGGGATCCGGTGACACCGACGCTGACCGTGCGTGAGGGCGGCGTGGACGAGTACTGGGAGCTGGTGAACAGTCCGCAGGACTGGGAGGCGGGACTGTTCCGGGCGGTGCTGCTGCGCGGGGTCCGCGAGAGCCGGATCGTACTGGTCATCCATCACGGGATCAGTGACGGGCGTTCGGCATTCGCGCTGCTCGAGGAGATGTGGCGGCGCTATGCCGGTCACGCGGCGGGTGTCGAACTGCCGCTGCATGATTCGGACGACGCGCTGATCGGCGGGGTCGACGACCTGCTGGCCGCGGTGGTCGGCGAGGCGGAGGTGGACGGGTTCCTGGCGCACCTCGGGCAGGAGATCGCCGCGGCCGCACCGGCGGATGCGCCGCGCACGATGCCGCACGACGGGGACGGGGTCGGGGATGCCGGTGGGCGATTGGCGTTGCGGCGCATCGAGTTGTCGCCGGGCCAGACCGCGGAACTGGTCGACGTGGCTCGGGGGCGGGGGATCTCGGTCAACAGTGTGCTGGCCGGGGCGGCGCTGGCGGCGGTGCGCGGGGAACTCGCGGGGGCCGGGCCGATTCCGTTGATGTGCGGGCATGCCGCGGATCTGCGGCCCGATCTGTCGCCACAGGTGCCGGTGTCGACGGTCCTCAACTGCGCCTCGGGCGCGGGGACACCGGCGCTGGTGGATCGCGACGCCGATCCGCTGGCGGTGGGCGCGGTCGTCGACGCCGGCATGCGGGTCCTGCGCGAGAGCCGGTTCCCGGCGTTGTTCCTGCGCGCCGCGCAGCGCCCGCTCGCGCCGCACGTGGCCGCGATGCTGTCGCAGCCGCCGGCGATCGCCTTGTCGAATATGGGCCGGCTGCCCGCCCATCCGATGCCCGCCGGGCTGGAGTTCGTGCGCGACGAGGTGTTCGCGATGGCGGCGGGCATGCCGCCGAAGATGACGATCTTCACCGTCGGCGGGCGGTTGACGGTGCAGGTGGAGTACGACACCGCCGAGCACAGTCATACCCGCATGGGCCGGGTGGCCGAGGCGATGAGCGATCGGCTCGCACGCGTCACCCGGGTGGCCGTGCGCGGTTGACAGTGGCGGTGCGGGGCTGAGAACGGCTGTGGGCCCGGACATCACGTCCGGGCCCACATCGATTCCGGGGGTGCAGCGCCCCGGGATCAGCTCAGGTTGATGACGCCCTCGGGTGCGGGGGTCAGGTACAGCGCGGCGATCTCGGTGGCGTACTTGGCCGCGATCGGGTTGCGCTTGAGCTTGAGGGTCGGGGTGAGTTCGTCACCACCCGGCTCCCAGCCCAGATCCAGGATGGTGAACCGCTTGATCGACTCGACCCGGTTCAGCTTGGCGTTGGCGGCCGAGATAGCGGCCTTGATCTCGGTGATGATCTCCGGGTGCGCGGCAAGGGTTTTCAGGTCGGCGTCGGGCATGCCCAGCGCCTTGGCCCGCACCACCGCGATATCGGGGTCGAGCACGATCAGCGCGGAGATGTAGGGCTTGGCATCGCCGATCGCCACCACCTGACCGACCAGCGAGGACGCCGCCTTCACGGTGTTCTCGATATTGGTGGGAGACAGGTTCTTACCCGCCTCGGTGATGATGAGTTCCTTCTTGCGGTCGACGATGGAGATGTAGCCCTCGCCGTCGATGGTGGCTACGTCGCCGGTGTGCAGCCAGCCGTCGGCGTCGATGGCCTCGGCGGTCTTGTCGGGCATCTTGCGGTAGCCGTGGGTGACGATGCCGCCGCGCAGCAGCAGCTCCCCGTCCTCGGCCAGGCGCACCTCGACCCCGCGCAGCGGGATGCCGACGGTGCCCGGCTTCGGCTTGGCCAGCGGGGTGTAGGTGCCGACACCGCTGGTCTCGGACATGCCCCACACCTCGGTCACCGTGAAGCCCAGGCCCAGCAGGTATTCCAGGGTCTCCGGCGGGATGGCGGCCGCGCCGGAGGCGGCCACGCGCAGCTCGTCGAAGCCCAGGGCGTGGCGCAGCTTCGACAGCACCAGCGCGTCGGCCAGCTTGTGCTGCACATCCAGCAGGGCGCCGCGGCCGGTGCCGGCCAGATCGGCGCGCGCGGCCTGTGCGCCGACGCCCAGCGCCCAGTTCGCGAGGGCCTTCTTCACCGGGCTGGCCTCGGTGGCCAGCTTGGCGTCGATACCGGCCTTGATCTTCTGCCACACGCGCGGCACGCCGAAGAACGCGGTCGGGCGGGCGTCGGGCAGGGCGGCGGCGATTTCGCGCGGGTCGGGCACGCACGTCATCTGGACGCCGGTGAACAGGTTGGCGCAGTGTCCCGAGATCCGGTCGGCCACATGGGCGGCGGGCAGGTAGGACACCGAGCGGTCGTCGAGGCCGACGGTCAGCGGGCCATCGACCAGGCCCACGATCTGGGCGACCACATTGCGGTGGGTCAGCTCCACGCCCTTGGACGGGCCGGTGGTGCCGGAGGTGTAGATCAGCGTCGCCACGTCGTCGGGCTGCACGGCCCGCCAGGCGGCGTCGAAATCGAAGTCGGGTTGCGGGGCGGCCTCCACCTCGGCCAGCGTCAGTGTGCCCGCGGCCGAACCCTCGACCAGCACAATGTGTTCCATCTCCACGCCGGCGCCGCGGACCACGTCCAGGAACGCGGGTTCGGTGATGACCACGCGGTTCTCGGCATTGGTGAACAGGTGCGCGATCTGTTCGGGGGAGCTGGTGTTGTAGATCGAGAACGGCGTCGCGCCCAGGTGCAGCGCCGCGGTGTCGACCAGATTGAACTCGGGCCGGTTGGTGAGCATGATGCCCACCGCGTCCCCGCGCCCTACCCCGAGCGCCGCCAGCCCGCCGGCGATCGCGCGCACCCGCTCGCCGTACTCGCGCCAGGTGAATTGCCGTGTGCCCCCCACGGTCCGCAATGCCACCTGCCCCGGCCGCAGCGTCAAGGTTTCCTGGAACGCCTCCGGAATCGTGTGGACGGTCTTGCCCGATGCGTGCGCGTACCCGATGTCAGTCGTCATATGCCCTTTTCCCGATAGCCTCTCGCTTCGCCGTCCACCCGCGCGTCCACCCGCGCGAACCTTCGAAGTCCGAGACCACGACCAACCCGTCACGCGATGGCCACGCGTCACCTGTGGCGCGGCTCACTCATCGTAACCAGACTTTCGCGACTGTGTCGCGTGCAACAGCGGTCAGCGGGGTGGCCGGAATTGTCAATTGAGCCTCGGCGACGGTTCAGCCGGCGGGGGTGGGGTGCCGCGGGCGTTGGGCGAGTTGACGACGCCAGGCCCGCAGACGGAGGCGCACCGAGGTGCGGGCGGGGTGCCAGGTTACGGCGGTCGCGGCCAATGCCATGAAGGCGAGGACCGCGAGTTCGCGTGGGGCCCAGTAGATCGCGGCGGTGGTGGCCACCACGCCGAGGGCGAAGCAGGTTTGTTCGATCCTCCGGCCGATTCGGCGGAACGAGTAGGGCGGCAGGCGATGCCCGCGGTGGATTCGCTTGGCTTCCATGTACTCCCGCGCCCAGTGGCTGCGGGGTTCGGTGATCAGGGGCACCGGGGTGACGGTGATGTCGCCTCGTTGCAGGGCGTGCACCTTGTCGGGGTTGTTGGTCAGCAGGCTGACCGCGTGCAGGCCGAGCTGTTCGGTGAGGAAGCGGGCGGCGGTGTCGAACTCGCGAGAGTCGGGCTCGAAGCCGAGGGCCCGATAGGCGTCGAAGGTGTTGCGTCCCTCGGTTTGTGTGACGCGCAGGCCTTTCGCTTTCACTTCGAGGCCCGCGCCGCGGCCTTCCTGTTCGAGGTAGAGCAGCACGCCGGCGTCGGCGCGCTGGATCATGTCCATGGCCTGGTCGAGTTCGGGGCCGCAGTCGCAGTCGTCGGAGTGCAGGGCGTCGCCGTAGAGGCAGCGGGAGTGGATGCGCACCAGCGGGGCCCGGAGGCGGTCGATATCGCCGAAGATGAGGGCCTGGCCGCCGTCGCGTCCCGGTATCGAGTGGACCCGCACGCGGATCTCGGCACCCTTGCGGGTGAGAAGATGACTGGTGCAGGCGAGTTTCTGTGAATTCACCAGATCCGCAACAGCAATCGACTCGTCCGCAACGCTCACGTGACCGCCTCGTATCCCCGCGGGCCGCGATCCGCCGCCCGACAGTGTCCGTTAGTGTGTGGTAACCGCCGGTCAGGAAGGTGCGCAGCGGCAGCGATCCGACCGTTGCTGCAGAGTTGCCAGGCGGCACACGCAGACGGTGCCGAAGCCTACCCTTTCCCGGCGATCACCGAGCGTATCCGGAGAGAATCATCGGCCACCGATTCCAGCGCGCGCCGTTATGCCCTGTTCAGCGATCCGGACAATCAGGACGGCATCGGGACATACCATTCACTGATGGGTTCTCGGCCGGCGAAAGACGTTAGCCGACAAGCGATATGGGCCAGCCTCGACCACGCCAGCCACTGGATCTCCCGCAAGGGCCAAGAGCTCCGCGTCCGGGTCACCGACCTGCCCACCGACGCGGAAACCGGGCACATTCTGGCCTTCGGATCCATCGACGACGACTGCCTGGTCCGCATCCACTCGCAGTGCCTCTACGGTGAATCGCTGTCGTTCCAGGACTGCGACTGCGGACCCCAACTCGAACGCTCCCTCGACCTGATCCAGGCCGCCGGATCGGGCATCCTGGTCTACCTCGAACAGGAAGGCCGCGGGTACGGGCTGCTGGCGAAGGCTCGCGGCTACGAGATCAGCGAGCGCAACCGCCTCGACACCTACGACAGCTATCGGACGTTGGGGTACAGCGAGGACAAGCGCGACTACACCCACGCCGCACAGGCGCTGGTCGCTCTCGGGCTGACCCGGGTGCGGTTGATGACCAATAATCCGCACAAACTGCAGGCCGTGCGCGACGCCGAGATCCACGCCACCGTCATCCCGCTGCGCACCGCGCCGCGGACTCGCCGGGAAGCCGACTACCAGCAGGCCAAACGCCGCCACGGGCACTGGATTCCGACCGCCGACCCACCGTGGTCGCCCGACCTCTAGAACGCGTCCAGGGTCGCGTCGATCGCCTCGCGGGTGGGCATGGAGTCGGGGATGCTCGTCTCCTTGCTGGCACGCGCGGGAATCGCCGCGGCGGCCCACACCAGGTTGGCGTGCCCGGCCTGCCGGCGGTGGTCGGGGTCGGCGGGCCGGGGTTGGGTCATCAATCGGGCGATGAACGCAGAAGCGAACGCCGACGAAGCTCCGGGCGCTCCCGGCCGGTCGGTCTGGATGTCGGCCCACACCGGCTCCGCAGCCGGGTCCCCGGCCGAGTACATCGCGCAGCTTTCGCCGTGCAGGACCACGACCGACCCGACCCCGTGCGTCACCAATTGCGCTGCGATATCGGCGGTTTCGGCCCCTGGGCGCAGCGCGGCCAGTTCACCGACCGAGGCGATCAGGTAGTCGACCGTCCGGAGATAGCCGGGCAACTGAGCGGGGAATCGTTTCGGCGGCGGCGTGGCGCTGACGAACAGCCACGGCCGCGACTCCCGGTCGGCGATCGCGTCCGCTACCGCCGCGAGCACCTCGACGTTCTGCTCGAAGGTCAGCAGCACGGCATCGGCGTGGACGAGCGCACGCGTGATCGGGATGTCGGCGATATCCCTGGCGTCGAAGCGGATCCGGTCGTCCTTGCCCGCCACCGAGTAGTTCCCGCCGTCGCGGGCAACGGTCACCGCCGCGGTCGGGGTGGGCCCGCGCCGCGCACGCAGCAGACTGGTGTCCACACCGCGCGCGCGGAGATAGTCGACGATCAGCCCGGCCTTGTCGTCGTCGCCGACGGCCGCGAACAGACGCGCGTCCACTCCGAGCCTGGCCAGAGCGACTGCCCGGTTCAGTCCTTTACCTCCGGCGTGCTCGGAGAATTCCCCGTACAGCGAGTCCCCGGCCCGCGGCAGGACATCGACGGTACAGATGCGGTCCCACGCGGCGTCGCCGATCACCACGGCGCTCGGCCGTGTCGTCGCACAGGGAAGGCCGTCGGCGGCAACGGACTCGAGGGTGAGCACCCGTGCCAGCGCGGTGAACGCGTCCTCCTCCCGCCGGCCACGCAAGGCGCGATTATTGCGCGGCACCTGAGCGACCGGCACGCCCAGATGTTCGTGCAGCGTCACCCAGTGCAGCGCGAGACTGTCTCGTCGCTGCCCCAGCTCGGGGCCGTAGAGCTCTTCGGCGATCGATGCCGGCAGCTGATCGGCCAGCATGGACAGGTTCAGTTCCGCGTCGACGATCAGGCGGTCGGCCGGGTCGAGGGTGCCCGCGATGTAGCGCAACGCTTCGGGGAGCGCCGCTTTCGGGTCGCGGCCGGTGAGGTGAGCGACCCTGCGGACGATGACCAGGCCGAGCAACGCGCCGAGGTCGACCGAGCGGTCGCGGTCGCCGCCCATGGCCCAGCGCTTGCGCAGTTGCAGCAGGGTGTCACGCACGGCGCGCACGTCGTTGTCCTGCGCGGCCGTGTCGGCGCCACTGCTTCCCAGGTTCGGCTGCATCATCATTCGCCCCAACCATAAGACCGTCCACGTTTGAACGTCGGCGGAAACGGCAATCCAATTGTGACAGCGTCAAACTGCGATTCGGAAGTGCCAAATGCCATCCTGGAATTGGCAAATGAGCGCCGCCCGACCAGATGTACCGGGAGGTTCCCGATGACCGGACTACTCACGATCCGGCGGATCCAGCGGCGCGCGCCCCGCGCGTGTGGTGCGGCGGATACCGATCTCGGGGCGAACATCGCGCTGCGATAGGCGAATTCGCCCGTCCACGTCGCCTCGGCCCAGCTCCGCGTCACATTCGATCCGGCGGTGACGCCTCCTCGTCTCATCGGAGGCCATCATGATCTACCCGAGCGCCAGCTCGATCACCAGCAGCGTCACCGGCGAGTGCGCCGAACGGCTGCCCCGCCACCCCGAACCGGCCTGGCGGCTCAGCTGGCGGCAGTCGCCGCTGCTGACGCGGGAGGAAGCGCTGGCGGCCATGGAGCTGACCGAGCTCCTGCGGCGCGAACCCAGTGGCAGCGGCCCGGCCTGGACACGCGCGTGCGCCCTCGGCGCCGCCCTGGGCATCGATGTCGAGGATGCCCGCATCGTCTTGCGCGAGCGTCGCAGGGAACGGGGAGAGTCATGACCATCTACACCACCGACGACTGGACGATGACCAGCGATCTGACCGATGAGAGCGCGGTGCGGGCGGCCGGCCGCTGGACGCTGGCGTGGCGGTGCAGCTGGATGCCGGATCGATTGCTGACCTGTGCGCAGGCGCTGGCGGCGATGGTGCCGGCCGAGGTGGTGGCCGTCGACCCGTCTCCGCGCGCGGAGGCCGCGCAGGGGCGGATGGTCGCCGCGGCGGGCGAAGTGGGGATTCCGTTGGAGCAGGCGGTGTTTCTGCTGCTGCGGCGCCGGACGGCTTGACCTACCGACCGATCCGATCCGAGGGGTGGGGCAGAGTCGATGAGGGGATGGCAGGGCCCGCGCGGCGACCGGTCGCGGCGGGCCGAAGACGGTGGACGCACGGAGATCCCGTGGCGTGCGCCGATGGCCTTGGGAGGTCCTGATGACGATCGATATCACGACGCGGGCGATGACCAGTGACATCAGCCCCGAGTACGCGCTGCGCGAGTACCGCCGCGGTGAGGTGGTGTGGCGGTTGAGTTGGCTTCCGGCACAGCACCTCACCCACGATCAGGCCCGGGCGGGGATGGAACTCGACGAGGTGCTCTCCGATCCGGAGGTCGTCTACGACGAGGCCGCGCACCGGTGGGCCGCCGATCTGGCCACCCGGCTGGGGATCGGGGTCGAGCGCGCGGTGATTCTGCTGGCACAGCGATTGGCCGAACGTCTGCACCGCGAGCTGCTCGACGAGGAGCCCGAGTCGCCGGCGGCGATGCTGTGGGGCTGGGGCACCGCCGCGCACGGGGCGGCGTCGACGGGGGCCCCACCGGGAATGCCGATCAGGTCGAGAGTGCACCACAGACCGGTCTCCCGGCATCTGTGGGGCTGACCGCACGACCAACCGGCCGTGCGGTCTTCCGGGCGAATCGAAAGGTGTTGCCCGCGAACGGGTCAGGCGCGGGCGCGGTGTTCGGCGCCGACGGCTTCGGAGAGGTTGGCGTAGCCGTGTTCGCGGAGTTTGGCGGCCAGGCCGCGGTGAATGTGCTTGGCCCACAGCGGTCCGCCGTAGATGAAGCCGGTGTAGCCCTGCAGCAGCGAGGCGCCGGCGAGGATGCGGGCCCAGGCCTGGTCGGGGGTTTCGATGCCGCCGACGGAGATGAGGACCAGTTTGTCGCCGACGCGGGTGTAGAGGCGGCGCAGCACCTCGAGGGAGCGGTCGGCGACCGGGGGGCCGGACAGGCCGCCGGCGCCGATGGGTTCGACGGTGGCGGCGGGGGTGGCCAGGCCGTCGCGGCGGATGGTGGTGTTGGTGGCCACGATGCCCGCCAGACCGAGTTCGACGGCGAGGTCGGCGACGGCGTCGATGTCGTCGTCGGACAGGTCGGGGGCGATCTTGACCAGCACCGGGACCGACACCGAGTCGAGCACGGCCTGCAGAATCGGGCGCAGCGAGGCGACGGCCTGCAGGTCACGCAGGCCGGGGGTGTTGGGGGAGCTGACGTTGACGACCATGAAGTCGGCCAGCGGGCCCAGCAGTTTCGCCGAGATCGCGTAATCGGTGGCGGCGTCCTCGGGTTCGACGACCTTGGTCTTGCCGATATTGGCGCCGATGGGGACGCCGCCGGGCAGCCGGTGCGCGAGATGCTCGGCCGCGGCGGCGGCGCCGAAGTTGTTGAACCCCATGCGGTTGATGAGCGCCCGGTCCGCGGGCAGGCGGAACAGCCGCGGCGCGGGATTGCCGGGCTGGGCCTGAGCGGTGACGGTGCCGATCTCGGCGTAGCCGAAACCGAGCGGGCCCCACGCGTCGACGCCGTCGGCGTTCTTGTCGAAGCCGGCGGCCAGACCCAGCGGCGCGGGGAAGTCCACGCCGAACACGCGGGTGCGCAGGATCGGATCGTCGGCCACCAGGACCTTGCCGGTGAGGGCGCGGCCCGGGGTGAACCGGGTCGCCAGCTTCATCGCGGCGAAGGCCAGATGGTGGATGCGTTCCGGCGGGAGCAGGAACATCAGCTTCAGCAGCAGGGCGTACAGGCGCTCATACATAGGGGGTTACATCACCGCCTCGGGTGTCGGGGATAGCAGGGGAGTGGTCTTGCGGCGGCGCAGTAACACGCGGCGGCTGCCGTCGGTGTAGGCGCGCACCCGCGAGAGTTCCCAGCCACCGAATTCGGCGTGAATGGACAGTCGCATGGTGGCGGTGACCCTGGTGATGCCGGGTGGCAGCCGCAGGGGCACGTACTCCCATTCGTCGCTGGATTCCTCCCAGCCTTCGGGTAATGTGCGCGATTGGTGCGCCGATCGTGAGGCCCGAGCCATCACTGCCCTCTCTTCCGCTGGTCCGCGCCGATCCGCTGCAGACCGTCGCCGGTCGCGGATCCCACGAACAGGTCACCGGTGCGGGCATCGACGGTCGCCGAGTTGGGCTGGCGCACCGTCGGGTAACGCCCCACCTCTACCGGTATACCCGTCGACAGCTCGTAGCCGACGACTTCGTTGCTGCCTGTCAGCGTCACCCACACGGTCTCCGACCGCTGATCGTAGGCGAGCGCGTAGGGCGAAGAGCCTACCGGGAAACGCTGGTGCAGGACCAAAGGATCGGTGGTGTAGACCAGCAGTTCGGCTCCGGCGGTGTCGGTGACCAGGCGTCGGCCGAAGTGGTCGCCGATCATGTTGGTCACCCCGTCACCGGCGCGCAGCGCCAGGCCGAGCTTGTGGGCGTCGAGGTCGAGCTCCACGATCGCGGACTGGCGGCGGTCCACCACGACCACCGAGCCGTCGCCGGTGTCGATCGCGTCGGCGGCCGACAGGCCCGTAATGGTGTGGCGCACAGTGCCGTCCGCGTCGAGCAGCAGCACCCGGCCGTCGGCCAGCCCCGCCACCAGCGACCCGTCGGCGCGCAGGCCCACCGAGTGCAGGTCGCCGTCGACGGCGACGGTGGTGAGCGCGCCGCTGGCGACGTCGACGCGAACGATCTTGTTGGGCACCGCGATCAGCACCTCGCCGGGCTTGCCCGCGACGAGGGCGGCGGCTTTGCCGGGCAGGGTGACCGGGCGGGTGACGCCCTTGTCGATCAGGTTCACGGTGGTGCCGGAGTCCACTACCGCGGCCAGGATGCCGGTGGCCGGTTCGTCGAGCAGCAGCGCGATGGGCGCGCTCGCGGTCACCTGCCCGACGGGGGCCGGGGTGGCGGTGGGCGCGGCGGCCGGGGTGGCCGGGTCGCGGGTGGCGTTGTTCGCGTTGTCCGGCTGGTCCGAACATCCGGTCAGCAGGGTCACCACGGTCACACCCGCGAGGACTGAACCGATCCAGCCGCGACGGCGCATGCAGCGAACTCCTTACTGACCGAACTGACCGACGAAATCATGCGTGCTCTCTAATCTGACCATGTCCCGGGTTCCAGCCGTGTGACCGGGGGTCCGCGTGCCGATCTCGCGCACGCATCCGGCGCCGACTTGCATGATGTGACATGGGGTTTCGGTGGCGGTGTCGGGGCATGCGGTTACCGTGGAGTGCAAAAGCGGTCTGTATCAGGGAGATCTGTTGGTTGCCGACCAGAGCGCGGGGTTCACCGTCGAGGACGTGACCGTCGGGCGCTACGCGCACGGCTTCGGCGTCACCGGGGACGGGCGGTCCTTCGCCTTCCGAACCCATCGATCCACCCTCACCGTGGAGATCTACCGCCCCGGCGTGACCACCGCGGTCCCGGCCCCGGAGGACGTCGAGGCGATCGCGGTGGCCCCGGTCACCGACATCGATCTCGACGACGAACGCAGCGTGGTGGCCCTGGTGCGCGACCTGATCCCGCAGGCCGTACCGGTCCCGGCGGCCCAGCCGCGCGAGGCGACCACGGTGCGCGCACTGCTGGGCCGGTTGGGCGCGGTGATCGAGGGACGCTGACGTCCACGGGCGGCGCTGTCTGTGACACAGAGATCACTTCCGGGCGCGGGGCGTGCCAAACTAGCGGCACACAACCGCAGTTCGAACTCCCGAGGATGTTGATGCGACTTCGACGACCGGCCGCCACCGCGCTGCTGCTGACCGTGCTGGGCGCATCGCTCGCCGCGTGCGGCGGCTCCGACGACGAATCGAAGGTCGCCCAGGCCCGCTCTTCGGCGTATGCGGCGTTGAGTTCGTCCTCGCAGGCCGCCGCCGCGCAGAGCAGCGCCAACCGGCCCGGGATCCCGAGCGCCGCGGAGCTGGACTCGCAGATCAAGCGGGCGCTGGACCCGAACCTGCCCGACAGCGAGCGCACCGCGCTGATCGAGGACGGCGAGGCGTTCAAGGACGCGATCCCCGACATGTACAAGGCGCTGGCCGACAATCCGCGCGCGGTGTACGGGGTCAAGGACCCGGTGTTCGACAACCATGACGGCACCCTGACCGCGACGCTGAGCCTGGACAAGGACGGCACCGGCACGAACGTGCGCACCACGGTCGTGCATTTCGTGGCCAAGGACGGGCACTGGAAGATCTCGCGCACGGATCTGTGCGGGATCCTGCGGTCGGCCGACTACAAGACCGCGGCCTGCGGCTGATGCTCGAGGCCGGATCCCTGCGGTGGGGGCGTCTGATCCACCGCTTCCGGTTCCTGGTGTTCGCCGTGTTCGGCCTGGCCGTGCTGGTGTCCGGGTTCTATGGGCGCGACCTGGGCGATCATCTGACCCAGGAGGGCTGGTTCGACGAATCCAGTCAGTCGGTGGCGGCGTCGAAGCTGGCCGACTCCACCTTCGGCCGCGACACCGACGCCGACCTGATCGCGATCTACACCGCCCCGGCGGGGATGACCGTCGACGACGAGCCGGTGCGGTCGGCGGTGGCGGCGGAGTTGACGCGGTTGCGTACCGAGCACGCCGACCGCATCCTCAAGATCGATTCGTATTGGGACGGCGCGCTGATGGGACAGTTCGCCGACGCCTCCCGCACCCACGCCTTCGCCAGTATCGGGTTGCGCGGTGACGGCGGCACCGACACCGTCGACAACTATCTGGCCATCAAGAACGAATTCCAGGCCGGGACAACCGGTTCCGGGCCGGGCGGCACCACGGTGCAACTGGCCGGGCTGCAGCCGGTGGTGGAGGGCATCAACACCGGCATGCAGCGCGATATCGAGCGTGCGGAGCTGATCGCGCTGCCACTGGTGGCGATCCTGCTGTATTTCGTGTTCGGCGGCGTGGTGGGGGCGCTGCTGCCGGTGCTGATCGGCGGCATGACGATCCTGGGCAGCCAGGGCATCATGCGGCTGCTCACCAACCATCTGCAGGTCAATGTGTTCGCCTCGGCGGTGGTGACGCTGGTGAGCCTGGGCCTGGCCATCGACTACGGGCTGTTCGCGGTGACCCGGTTCCGCGAGGAGCTGGCGGCGGGACGCAGCGTGGAGGAGGCCACCGCGCGGACCATCGCCACGGCCGGGCGCACGGTGTTGTTCTCGGCGGCGATCATCGCGGTGAGCCTGGGGGCGTTGTTCATCTACCCGAACGGGGTGCTGCGGTCGGTGCCGTTGGGCGGTATCTCCTCGGTGCTCCTGGCGGCGGTGCTGTCGGTGACGGCGTTGCCGGCGGTGTTGTCGATCGTGGGGCCGCGCATCGATCTGTGGGGCTGGCATCGGCTGGCCAGTATCCGCACCGCCGAGCAGATCGATCGCGGATTCTTCTCGCGGCTGGCGGTTTTCGCGATGCGCAAGCCGTGGCTGGTGATCGTGCCGGTGGTGTTGATGCTGCTGGCGTTGATCCTGCCGTTCCGCAGTATCGAGTTCGGTGGGTTGAGTGAGCGGTATCTGGCCGCGGACAATCCGGCGCGGGTGGCGCAGCAGGACTTCGACCGGCTGTTCCCGCATTTCCGCACCGAGCCGCTGAAACTGGTGGTGGTGGGCGCGAATGCGCAGCAGCTCTCCGATCTCCGCTACGAGGCCAACCAGCTGGTCGGTCCGCGGATGACGGGTCCGTTCGATCCGGCCGCGCCGACCAAGGATCAGGTGACGGTGCTGGCCAGCGGCCTGTCCGACAAACGCGACGCCGACTCGGTGATCGCGGCACTGCGCTCGATCCCGGCACCGGACGGGGTCGTGGTGATGGTGGCGGGCGTGCCCGCGCTGGAACGCGACAGCATCCAGGGGTTGATCAAGGGCCTGCCGCTGCTGGTGCTGATCCTGGTCGCCGCGGCGATCGCGTTGATGTACGCGGCGTTCCGGTCGCTGGTGCTGGCGATCAAGGCGGTGGTGATGAGCGCGCTCAGCCTGGGCGCGACGCTGGGCGTGCTGACCTGGATTTTCGTCGAGGGGCACGGGGCGCGACTGTTCGACTTCACCCCCGGCCCCCTGATGTTCGCGGTACTGGTGCTGATCGTGACGGTGCTGTTCGGCCTGTCGACCGACTACGAGGTGTTCCTGCAATCTCGCATGGCCGAGGCACGCGCCTCCGGCGCGGATGCGCCCGAGGCGATCCGCTACGGCATCGCCCACACCGGTGGCGTGATCACCTCGGCGGCCGCGATCCTGATCGTGGTGACCGGTGCGTTCGGGTTCTCGGATCTGGTGCTGATGAAATACATTGCCTACGGCATGATCGCGGCATTGGTGTTGGACGCCACCGTGATTCGCATGCTGTTGACTCCTGCGGTGTTGAGGTTGGTCTGGCGATGAGCGTGCTCAAGGGCGCGAACCTGCTGTTGATGTTCCTGCTGGAACTGGGGGTGCTGGCCGCGGGCGCGTGGTGGGGGTTCACCGTGTCCGCGCCACTGGCGGTGCGCGTCGTGGCGGGGCTGGCGGTCCCGGCGGTGTTCATCGTGGTGTGGGCGCTGTTCGGCGCGGCCAAGGACGCACGGTTCCCGCAGACCGGGTGGCGGCGGATCGCTTTGGAAGTCGTGTGGTTCGGCGCGGCGGCGGTGCTGCTGGGCCTGGCGTGGACCCCGGTGGCCGGGATCGTGTTCTTCGCGATCTGGGTGGCCAACGGCGTCCTGCGGCTGGTGTGGGGTCAGCAGCAGCTCTGACCCCGCCCTCGGGCGCTCAGCCCCGGACGGGCAGCACCAACTGCGCGCCGGTGACCGGGTGGTCGAAGACGTCGACCGGATGCTGGTAGACGCGGGTGAGCAGTTCGGCGGTGAGGATCTGCCGTGGCGGGCCGTCGGCGGCGATGCGGCCGGCATCGAGCACGGCGACGCGGTCGGCGTAGGCCGCGGCGACACCGAGGTCGTGCAGCACGACCACGACCGCCGCGCCCGCGGTGGCGCGGTCGCGGGCCAGGCGCAGGACCTGTTCCTGATGACCGAGATCGAGTGCGGCGGTGGGTTCGTCGAGCAGCAGCGTCGCGGTGTCCTGGGCCAGCACGCGGGCCAGGGCGACGCGGGCGCGTTCACCGCCGGACAGCGCCGGGAACGGCCGCGCGGCGAAACGTTCGACGTCGGTGGCCGCCATGGCCGCGGCGATGGCCCGCTGGTCGTCCTCCTGACGCGCGGTCCGCGCCCACGGGGAACGACCCATGGCGACGACGTCGCGGGCGCTGAACGGGAACCCGACGGTGTGCGACTGGGGCAGCACCGCGCGGCGGCGGGCCATGTCCAGATGCGTCCAGTGCGTGAGGGCGTGCCCGTCGAGTTCGACGCTGCCGCCACTCAACTCGAGCTCCCCGGCCAGCGCGGCCAGCAGCGTCGACTTGCCCGCACCGTTCGGACCGACCAAAGCCACGATCTGCCCGGCGACGACATCGAAATCGATGCCGTCGAGCACGGTCCGGTCGCCGCGTTTGGCGCTGACCTTGCGGGCGCGCAGGGTCGCCGCACCCGGTTCGGGTGTCTCCGGCAGGGCGGGGGTGCGCCCGAAGATCGTTGTGAGCTCGCGTAGGCCGCTCATGCCCAGCCTCCCGATCGTGAGCGGGTGCGGCGCAGCAGCCAGAAGAAGAACGGCCCGCCGACCAGTGAGGTGATCATGCCCAGCGGCAGGTCCGCGTTGTGGACCAGGGCGCGCGCGCCGATGTCGGCGGCCACCAGCACGACCGCGCCGACGATGGCCGACAGCGGGATCAGCACCCGGTGGCCGGGCCCGACCAGCATGCGCACCAGGTGCGGCACGATCAACCCGACGAACAAGATGATGCCGGTGAACGCGACACCGGCGGTGGCCAGCACCGCGACCACGACGATCACGTTGCGCCTCAGCCGTTCCACGTCCACGCCCAGATGCCGGGCCGCGGACTCGCCCAGGGCGAGCAGGTCCAGGCGTGGGGCCATCCAGACCGCGGCGGCCAGCCCGAGCAGCGTCAGCGGCCACACCACGTTCACCGACTGCCAGGTGGCGCCGTTGAGGCTGCCCATCTGCCAGAACACGATCTGGTCGCGCGCCGCGGGCGACGCGGAGAACAGCAGGAACGAGATCAGGCCACCGGCGAAGGCGTTGATGGCGACACCGGTCAGCACCAGGGTCACCACTTCGGTGCGGCCGTTGGAGCGGGCCAGCAGATACACCAGCAGTGTCGTGGCCAGTCCGGCGGCGAACGCGCCCGCCGCGACCGACCAGGCGGCCACGAACGCGCCCCCGGCCACGATGACGGTGCCCGCACCGACCGCGGCGCCCGCGGACACGCCGATCACGCCGGGTTCGGCGAGCGGATTGGCGAACACGCCCTGCAACAGGGCGCCCGCGGTGGCCAGGGCCGCGCCGACGAGCATGCCGAGCACGACGCGCGGGAACCGCACCTCCCACAGGGTCACGTACCCGGCCGGGTGGGCGGGCATGGGACCCCAGTCCAGGCCGATGCGGTGCAGGAACGCGCCCGCGACCTCGGCGGGGCTGGTCGGCACCTGGCCGATGGCCGCCGAGATCAGCGCCAGCGCCACCAGCGCGGCCAGCGCACCGGCGAAGATCACCGTGTTGCGCGACCACGTGCGGCGAGCGCTCGGGACCACCGCGACCGTGGTCGCCGGCTCCTCCGCGGTCACCGACTCCTCGCCGGGGGGAGCTGCCTCGTGGCCGGACCCGGCCTGCGTCTTCGCCGCACCCGCCGGTGTCTGCCCGCCAGTCCCGCCGGTCGAGCGCTCGGCCGGGCCGTCCTGGGCGCGGGGCGCCGGGCCGTCGGGCTCCGGATCGGCGGGACCGTCATGGCCCGCGTCGGCGGACACATCGTGTGCCGAGTCGGCCGCACCATCGTGTGAGTCGCCGGGGCCGAGCGCGGTGGCAGCGCCGTTGCGCGCCGCGGTGCGGTCGTCGGGTGTGTTGTTCGGTGAATCCATGTGGGGGCCTTGGTTGTCGGCCGCTCCGGGGCGCTCGCTCATGCGGCGGCGGGGCCGTAGACGGCCTTCACGAGGGCCGACAGCACGCGGCCGGTGTTGGGGCCGAAGGACAGCAGGACGGCATCGGACATGTCGATGACGCGCCGGTCGCGTCCGGCGGGGGTCTGGGCGATGCCGGGGACCTTCTCGAGGCCGTCGACCCCACCGACCGACGCCAGACCGTCGCTCATCAGCAGCAGCGCGTCGGGGGCGGCGGCGATCATGGCCTCGCTGGTGATGGGCAGGAAGTCCTTGGTGATGCCCGACGCGGTTCCGGCGTCGATGCCGCCGATGGCGGTGATCAGCGAGTCGGCGCCCGAGCCGGGTCCGGCGATCATGGTGATGGCGGCGCTGCGCAGGTACAGGAACGCGATCTTGGGTTTGGCGTCCTGATGCGGCACCGAGGCGATGGCGGCGTCGATCTCGGCGCGGGTGCGCTGCCCCAGCGCCTTGCCCGCGTCGGGCACGCCGAGCGCGGCGCCGACGGCCTCGATCTGCGGGACGACTCCGGCGATGGTGCGTTCGGTGTCGAAGTAGACGACGGTGATGCCCAGGGCGCGCAGCTGGTCGCGCAGGGCGGGGGTGACGGTGGTGGTGTCGGTGAGGAACACCGTGGGCCGCAGTGCCGCAACGGCTTCCACGCTCAGGGTGCCGCTGCCCGAGGACACGGTCGGCAGCTCGCGCACGGCGGGGAACGCCGCGGAGTTGGAGCGCCCGATCAGTTTCGAGCGCAGTCCGAGGGCGACGACGGTCTGGGCGAGGGTGCCGTAGCGGTCGGCGGCGATGATGCGGGAGGTGTCGGTGACGGTGACCGGGGTGCCGTCGAAGGAGGTGACGGTGACCGGCAGCGAGGCAACCGGTTCGGGACCCAGCGTGACGGGGTCGAGGTCGCCGATCTCGGCGGTGACCGGTCCGCGGCCGCCGGTACTCGTGGTGCCCGAGCCGCAGGCGGTGACCCCGGCGACGAGACCGACACCGAGCAGCAGGATCACCAGCGTGCGGGCGGCGGTGTGGGCATTCACGAGACACCTCATGCAGGCAAGGCTAGCCTGGCTCATTCTGTGCGTGCGCTCACGTCTCCGAGGGCCGCGGCGATGGCGCGGGGAAGTTCGAGGGTCTCGGCGGCCAGGATGCCGGTGAGCTGCCCGATATCGCGGGCTCCGACCAGCATCGAGGCGACCGCGGGCTGATCTCGGATCCAGGCCAGCGCCACCGCCAGCGGCGAGGTCCCCAGCCCGTCGGCGGCGGTGACGACCGCGTCGACCACCCGCACCGCCCGGTCGTCGAGATGCGCGGTGATCTCGGCGGCGGTCGACTCGTCGGCGCCGCGCGAATCGGCGGGCACCCCGTCGCGGTATTTGCCGGTGAGGATTCCCCCGGCCAGCGGCGCGGTGGCGATGACGCCGATGCCGTGATGCTGTGCGGCGGGCACGAATTCGTGTTCCACGCCGCGCGCCAGCAGCGAGTAGGGGGTCTTCGCGGCGGTCAGCGGCGCGGCGGCGGCGAGGGTGGCCAGCTGCCAGCCGTCGTAGCCGCGTGCTCCCGCGTAGCGCACGCGTCCCGAGCGCACCGCCCACGACAGGGTGTCGGCGATCTCCTCGAGCGGGGTGTGCGGGTCCCAGGCGGCGACGGTCCACAGGTCGAGGTGGTCGGTGCCGAGCTGGGTGAGGGTGTGATCGAGCTGGCGGCGCATGGTGCGCCGGGAGGCGTCCACGGTCCAGCGCACCGCGGCGGGCGCGTCGGCGGCGGCGTCGCTGAGTATCGGTGTGTATCCGGCACTTCCGGACAGCACCAGGTCCTCGCGGCCGACTTCGGCGATCAGCTCGCCGAGGATGTGCTGGGCGGCGCCGTCACCGTAGGCCGGGGAGGTGTCGACGAGGTTGCCGCCGGCTTCGACGAAGGCCAGCAGCTGGGCCGCGGCGTCCTCGGCGTCGGTCTCCCTGCCCCAGGTGTGGGTGGCCAGCCCGAGCCTCGACACCCGCAGTCCGCTGCGGCCGACCGTCCGTTGTTGCATCACCGCGCTTGCCCTTTCGTCACACGCGTCAGCCTAGGCGCACCGGCGGCCCGCGCCCGGCTACGGCCCGCGCCGAGCGCGGCGAATTCCGGCGCGTGCGAGCCGGAACCCGATTCCACCCGGGGGTATCGGGCCCGCCATCGCCGCCCGGTAGGGTCGCAGCGTTGCGGCGGGGCGCGAACGCCGCGCCGCCGGCGGCCCGGGGCATCGAAATGCTCACCGGGAGCTGATGATTCGGGACTGGAGGCTGCGTGGGCGAGTCGATGACGTGGGTGCAGGCACTGGTGCTGGGCCTGGTGCAGGGTCTGACGGAATTTCTGCCGATCTCTTCCTCGGCGCATCTGCGGATCGTCTCGGCGGTGTTCTTCGGCGATGACGCGGGCGCGTCGTTCACCGCGGTCACCCAGCTGGGCACCGAGGCGGCGGTGCTGGTGTACTTCGCCAAGGACATCTGGCGGATCCTGGTGGCCTGGTGCACCACGGTGTGGATGAAGGTCGCTGGGCGCCAACGCGATTCGGTGCCGCTGCACGAGCGCGCCACCACCCAGCTGCCGGTACTGACCGAGGACGGCTCCTTCACCTACGGCCCCGATCCCGACACCCAGCGCGAACTGGACTACCGCATCGGCTGGTATGTGATCATCGCCACCATCCCGATCGGGGTGCTGGGCCTGCTCTTCAAGGACCAGATCCGTACCGGCGCACGGAATCTGTGGCTGATCTCGATCATGCTGATCGTGTTCGCGCTGGTGATCGCGGCGGCGGAGTACTACTCGGGCAAGACCTACGGGCGGGCGCGCCGCCCGATCGAACTGCTCACCACCCGCGACGGCCTGATCATGGGCCTGGCCCAGTGCCTGGCCCTCATCCCGGGCGTGTCGCGTTCGGGCGCGACGAGCTCGGCGGGCCTGTTCTGCGGTCTGACTCGTGAGGCGGCGGTGCGGTTCTCGTTCCTGCTGGCCATCCCCGCGGTGCTGGCCTCGGGCCTGTTCAGCCTCCCCGATGCCTTCGAACCCGCTGGTGAGGGCCTCAACGCGTCGGGCCCGCAGCTGCTGGTGGCCACCGTGCTGTCGTTCGCGGTCGGTTACGCGTCGGTGGCGTGGCTGTTGAAGTTCGTGGCGCGCCATTCGCTGGACTGGTTCGTGGGCTACCGCATCGTGCTGGGGTTGACGGTGATCGCGCTGCTGGCGACCGGCGTCGTGTCGGCGACCTAGTCGGTAGGCTGTCCCGGTGACGGTGATCCTGTTGCGGCACGGCGTGTCCACGTCGAACATTGCCCGCACCCTGGCCGGGCGCAGCGCCGGCGTCGATCTGACCGACCGTGGCCGTGAGCAGGCCGCGAGCCTGGTCGAGCGGCTGGGATCGCTGCCGATCGAGCACATCGTGTGCTCGCCGCTGCTGCGCTGCCAGCGCACCGTCGCCCCCCTCGCCGACAAGCTGGGCCTCGAGGCCGACCCGGATGAGCGGCTGCTCGAGGTCGACTACGGCGACTGGACGGGCAAGGCCCTGGCCGACCTGGTCACCGAGCCGTTGTGGAAGGTGGTGCAGCGGCAGGCGTCGGCGGCGCGCTTCCCCTCGGGTGAGTCGCTGGCGGAGGTGCAGTTCCGTGCCGTGTCCGCTGTGCGCGAACGGGATCGGCAGTTCGCCGAGCGGCATGGTAGCGATGTGTTGTGGATTGCGTGCACGCACGGCGATGTCATCAAGTCGGTGCTGGCCGACGCGTTCGGCCTTCACCTCGACGGCTTCCAGCGGATCGTGGTGGAACCGGCGTCGATCAGCGTCGTCCGCTACACCCCGAACGCCCCCTATGTGTGGCGGCTCAATGACACGGGTACCGATCTGTCCGGGTTGGCGGCGATTTCACCGCGAACAGGCGGCGAATCGCGCTCGGGGCCGGTTCCCGGCGGAGAAACGGGTACCACCGACAGTACGGATAATGGGGCTGGCGAACGCCCCGATTCATCAGTGTGAGTGAACCGAATGGAGGTGCAATGGGCCGGGCAATCCATATCTTCCGCACCCCCGATCGTTTCGTCGCCGGCACCGTCGGCGAGCCGGGCGACCGCGCGTTCTACCTGCAGGCGGTGCAGGAGCCGCGGGTGATCAGCGTGCTGCTCGAGAAGCAGCAGGTGAAGGTGCTGGCCGATCGGATGGGTCTGCTGCTCGACGAGGTGCAACGGCGCTTCGGGACCTCGGTGCCCCCGCAGGCCGCCGACGTGGCCGACACCGCGCCGCTGGTGACGCCGATCGACGCCGAATTCCGGGTCGGCACCATGGGTTTGGGCTGGGACGCCGACGCGGGCGCGGTGGTGGTGGAGCTGTTGGCGATCACCGAGACCGAGGTCGACGAATCGGTGGTTCTCGACGACACCGAGGAGGGTCCCGACGCGGTGCGGGTGTTCCTGACCCCGGTGCAGGCGCGGGAGTTCGCGTTGCGGTCGGCGCGGGTGATCGCGGCGGGCCGCCCGCCGTGCCCGCTGTGCGGGGAGCCGCTGTCCACGGCCGGGCACATGTGTGTGCGCACCAACGGCTACAAGCGCGGCGACATCTTCGGCGCCACCGAATCCGATGACGACTCCGACGACGAGGACTGATCCGGTGTCGGCCTCTGACAGCCCCGCGGTAGACCGGCCGTGGCAGACCGCCGAGTTGACGGTGATCGGCCAGGTCACCACCGCCAGCAACGTCACCCTGGTGTGCGAGGCGGGTGCGGGCGGGCAGCGGGTGGTGTACAAGCCCGAGCGTGGGGAGCGGCCGTTGTGGGACTTCCCCGACGGCACCTTGGCCGGGCGGGAGGTGGCCTCGTATCTGGTGTCGCAGGCGCTGGGGTGGGGCGTGATCCCGGAAACGGTGTTGCGGGAGGGGCCTTTCGGGCCCGGCATGGTGCAACGCTGGATCGACACCGCCGAGGACGAACCGAGTCCGGGTCTGGTGGATCTGTGCCCGGTGGGCGCGATCCCCGACGGGTATCGGGAGGTGTTGCGGGCGTTGGATCCGGGCGGGCATCCGGTGTCGCTGGTGCACGCCGACGACGAGCGGCTGCAGCGTATGGCGGTGCTCGATGTGCTGATCAACAATGCCGACCGCAAGGGCGGGCACGCCCTGCTGGGTCTGGACGGGCGCGTGTACGGGGTGGATCACGGGATCTGCCTGCATACCGAGCCGAAGCTGCGCACGGTGTTGTGGGGGTGGGCCGGTGAGCCGGTGGCGGACGAATTGCTCACCGACATCACGGTTTTGGTGAAGGCGCTGCCCGGGGAGCTGGGTGAGCGGCTGGCGGCGTTGATCACCGACGCCGAGATCGACGCGCTCGAGGCGCGGGGGCGGGCGTTGCTCGACGAGCCGGTGATGCCGCTGCCCGCCAGTCAGCGGCCGATTCCCTGGCCCGCGTTCTGACCCCTGCGTCGCGGACACCCCGGCGTTCTCGTCGCGCTGATTGCAATCATTGACACCGCCGGGTCGGCGACTAGGGTGCAGGTCGGCCCGGTCGGGCGCGTGTCGTGGGGCACACCGGTGCGGGGGCGGCGACGTCGCGGCCCGATCCCAGGGATAACCTCGAATCATGCAGTCCTGGTCCGATACCGCTGTCCCGACCGTCCCCGGATCCGGACCAGCGTTGCGTTTGTTCGACACCGCCGACAAGCAGGTGCGCCCGGTGACCCCCGGCGCGACCGCGACGATGTACGTCTGCGGCATCACCCCCTATGACGCCACCCACCTCGGCCACGCCGCCACCTACCTGACCTTCGACCTGGTCAACCGGTTGTGGCGCGACGCCGGCCACGCGGTGCACTACGTGCAGAACACCACCGATGTGGATGATCCGCTGTTCGAGCGGGCCGAACGCGACGGCATCGACTGGCGCGAGCTGGGCACCCGCGAGATCAACCTGTTCCGCGAGGACATGGCGGCGTTGCGGGTGATCCCGCCGCGCGACTACATCGGCGCGATCGAGTCGGTGCAGGAGGTCGTGGACCTGGTCGACAAGCTGCTGGCCTCGGGCGCGGCGTACGTGGTCGAGGACCCGCAGTATCCCGACATCTACTTCCGCCACGACGCGACCGAGCAGTTCGGCTACGAGTCGGGCTATGACCGCGACACGATGGACCGGTTGTTCGCCGAGCGCGGCGGGGATCCGCAGCGGCCGGGCAAGCGCGATCCGATCGACGCGCTGTTGTGGCGGGCCGAGCGGCCGGGTGAGCCGTCGTGGCCGGCGCCGTTCGGGGCGGGCCGCCCGGGCTGGCACATCGAGTGTGCGGCGATCGCGCTCAACCGTCTGGGCAGCGAGTTCGATGTGCAGGGCGGGGGCAGCGACCTGATCTACCCCCACCACGAGTACTCCGCCGCGCACGCCGAGGCGCTGGTGAAGGGCCGCCGCTTCGCCCGGCATTACGTGCACGCGGGCCTGATCGGGCTCGACGGCGAGAAGATGTCGAAGTCGCGCGGCAATCTGGTGTTCGTGTCCAAGCTGCGCGCGGCGGGCACCGATCCGGGCGCGATCCGGCTGGGCGTGTTCTCCGGGCACTACCGCAGTGACCGCGAGTGGTCGGATGCGGTACTGGCCGAAGCGGTTTCGCGGCTCGCGCGGTGGCGTTCGGCGGTGGCGCTGGACTCGGCTCCCGATGCGACCGACACGGTGGCGCGGGTGCGTCGGCACCTGGCCGATGACCTGGACACCCCCAAGGCGCTGGCGGCGCTGGACGCGTGGGCGCAGCAGGCGCTGGCCTACGGCGGCCCCGACACGACGGCTCCGGCGTTGATCACCGACACCGTCGACGCGCTGCTGGGCATCGCCCTGTAGCCGCACTGCCGCGACGAACCGACGCGCGAGCCCGGATGTCCGGGCTCGCGCGTTCTTGTGTGCGGTGGGCGTGTTAATGAGTCGACCGGGCGGTGGTGGACGGCGCATCCTGGGGAGCGGTGTGTCGTCGGTCGTGAGGAGGGCTGTTCGGTGGGTGCGGCGGAGTCCGGTGTGGACGGGTTGGCGGTGGGCGCGGCGCGGTTCGCGCGAGCGACGGCCCGGCTCGACGAGTGCGCGGCGTTCTATCGGGAGATCGTCGGTCTGACACAGCTTTTCGCGTTCTCCGATCACGCGGGCTACAGCGGGTTCCTGTTCGGGTTGCCGGGGTCGCGCGCGCAGCTCGAGCTGGTGCGCCGTGACGACGCGCCCGCCCCGCCGCCGGTGGATCCCGAGGACGCGGTGGTGCTGTATCTGCGCGGCGGGTTCGAGGCGTTGCGTGAACGGCTGGCCGATCATGGTGTGGCCGAGGTGATTCCGGACAATCCGTATTGGGTGGCGGCGGGCGCGTTCGCGGTGCTGGACCCCGAGGGCTGGATGCTGATCGTGGTGCCACCCGAGGACGATGCGGACGCGGTGCGGATCGAGGAGTTCACCGGTGATCGCGACGAGATCGCGTGGTCGTTCCGGATGGCCGAGGACTCCGAGCCGCTGCTGGCCGGGTATATCGGGCGCGGGCGGGTGTGGGTGGCGCGCAACGCGCGCGGGGAGGTGGTCGGCCATATCCAGGCGGCGCCGGAGGCGGATGAGTCGACGTGGGAGATCGTCAATACCGCGGTGGTGCGCCCGTTGCGCGGGGCCGGGGTGGGGCGGCGGATGATCGACACGGTGGTGGCGGCCGCGACGGCGGCGGGAGTGCGGCGGCTGGAGGTGGCGACCGCGACCGCCGATGCCGGGAATCTGCGCTTCTACCAGCGGTGTGGGTTCCGGATGACGCGGATCGTGCCGGATGTGTTCACCGCGGCGGCCGGGTATTCGGAGCTGGTGATGGTCGATGGGATCCGGATGTTGGATCAGGTCTGGTTCGCCCGCGAGTTGTGAGTCGTATCGGGGTCTCCTGACCCCCTCACCGGCCAACTGGTCTTACCACTTGACCACCAGTCCGTGGCGGCGCACACTGATCGGCATGGCATGGACCCCCGTGGTGAAACGCTCCGTCGCCGGTGATGTGTTCGAACAGATCACCGCGGAGGTGCTCAGCGGTGAACTGGCGGCCGGCAGCACCCTGCCCAGCGAACGGCAACTGGCCGAAGCGCTGGGCGTGTCACGACCGGCGGTGCGGGAAGCGCTGCAACGACTCTCGGCGGCCGGACTGGTCTCGGTGCGCCAGGGCGAGGCGACCACGGTCCTGGACTACCGCCGCAGCGCCGGACTCGAGGTGCTGCCGCGGCTGCTGCTGCGGGGCGCGACCATCGATGTGGCCGTGGCTCGCAGCGTGCTCGAGGCGCGCCTGCACAATGGGCCCAAGATCGCCGAGCTGGCGGCCGCGCGCGTGGGCGCGCGACCGGACCGCCGCGACGTCACCGAGGCGTTGCGGGCGCTGGACGCGACGACCGAGCGGCTGGCCGCGTCCGCTGATCCGCTGGATCAGCAGCTCATCGCGCTGGAGTTCTGGGATCACATCCTGGATCTGGCGGATTCGATCGCCTTCCGGCTCATGTATTCCATGCTGCGCGCGGCCTACGAGCCCGCGCTGGGGGCGCTGGCTGCGGTGATGTCGGCCGAGGTGGGCAATATCGACGCCTACCGCGATCTGGCCGCCGCCATCGGCGCGGGCGAGCCGGAGCGGGCCGCGGACCGGGCGCGCGCCCTGCTCACCCCCGCGACCACCACCCTGCTCCACGCTCTCGACCAGGCGTGACCCGACCACGAGGTACGACCATGACCGATCCCAAGACCACTGCCGGACGCGCACTGCGCCGCGACCTCACCGTGGCGGCCGCGGCCCGCGAATTCGCCCGGCACCCCTCGCCGTGGATGATCGGGGTCACCCTGGTGGCCGCCCTCACGACACGAATTCTGCTGGGCGACTGGCACCTCGTCGACGCGATCATCCCGCTGGCGATCGTGGCGCTGTTCCCGGTGTACGAGTGGGTGATCCACGTGACGATCCTGCACTGGCGGCCGCGCGCGCTGGGCCGGTTCACCCTCGACAGCGAACTGGCCCGCGAACACCGCAAGCATCACGCCGATCCTCGCGCGGTCCCGCTCATCTTCATCCCGACCCGGTCGCTCGCGGTGGTCATCGCCGCTGTGGTCGCGGTGGCCCTGCTGGTGTTCCCCCGGATCGAGGCGGGTCTGACGTTCGTGCTCACCATCACCATCGTCGGACTGATCTATGAGTGGACCCATTACCTCATCCACACCGACTACAAGCCCAAACACGCCGCCTACCGGTCGGTCTGGCGTCACCACCGCCACCACCACTACAAGAACGAGCACTACTGGTTCACCGTGACCACCGCCAACACCGCCGACCGCCTGTTCGGCACCGCCCCCGACCCGGCCACCGTCGCGACCTCACCCACCGCCCGCCATCTGCACGGCTACTGACCCGCTCACGGGCGGCGAACCACGAGCATCGGCCGTGGCGCCACCCGTGGTGGCCGGGCCGTGACCGCGCCCGAATTGTGAACCGACATTCGCGCCCGAAATCTGGTGGGGTGCGAAGTTGCGCCGACTCTTCCCGTGGCAGGTGAACGGCCGATACCGTGAGGGCCGGATGGTGTGGACCCTCAGCGAGGAGGTGGGCCGTGAGTACGGTGCCGGGTTTCGATCGTGTGCGTGCGGTGCTGGAGCAGGGACTGGGTAAGGGCGCGTCGCTGCGCGAACAGGTGCGTGCCGGGGGCCGGTTACTGGACACGGTGCGCCGCGATCCGCGGATCGTGCGGGAGTTCATCGCGGGCGTGACCGGCCAAGGGGTGCCCGTGGAGGCCGCGCCGGTCGAACACACCCTGCCCGAGGGCCTGTCGGACTATCTGCGCACCGCGCACGCGCATCACGATCTCGAGACCGGCGCGGCGGCGACGCTGGCGTATCTGGCGCAGTTGCAGCGGCTTCCGGAGTGGGTGAGTTTCCACGCGGGCTGGCGTGGGCAGGCGCCGGGGCCGGCGGCCATGGGCGTGGAGTACACGCAGGTGGCCAAGTTCATGGGCATTCCCGCCGATGTGCAGTGGCTGGTGACCGAGGTGAGCGACTCGCGGCTCGGGTTGCGCGGGCACGGCCCGCAGGGTTTGGGCCTGGGGTTGTGGATCACGGTGGTGCCCAACGGTTCCGGGTCGAGCGTGTACATCGACGCGGGGTTGTCGGGGCAGCCGATCGAGGGCCCGCTCGGTGGCACGGTGGCCCGCGCGCTCGGTGACGCGTTGACCGAGTCCCTGGCGGGATTGCCGGCGGTGCTGGCGGCGGCCGCGCCGGGGTCGGGGCGAGCGGAGCGGAAGGCGGTGCGGCACCGGGCTTCCGGGGTGGTGTTGGCGCCGACGACGCCGGTGCTGGTGGGGGTGGGTCAGATCGTGCAGCGCACCCCCGACGCGTCCTGGGCCGATCCGTCGCGGTTGGCGGTGCGGGCGTTGCGGGCCGCGGCCGCCGACACCGGGCTCGGGGACGGGTTGCTGGCGCGCGCGGACGCGGTGTTCGCGGTGTCGCCGACGTCGTGGCAGTACCGGGATCTGGGGGCTCTGGTGGCGGCCGCGGTCGGCGCGGACGGGGTGGACACGGTGCAGTCGAGTCCGTTCGGTGGTGACGGCGGCCAGTTGGTGATCAACGAGGCGGCCGCGGCGATCGCGGCGGGCGACTACGACCTGGTGTTGGTGACCGGCGCGGAGGCCGGGGCGACACAGGCGGCGGCACAGCGGGCCGGGGTCGAGGTGGCGTGGCCGGTGCAGGACGTCTCGGTGTCGCCGACGCGGACGGTGGGGATCGACAAGGCGGCCAACAATGCCGCGGAGTCCGCGGCCGGGTTGCAGGCCCCGATCAATATGTACGCGCTGCTCGAGTCGGCCCTCCGGCACCGGTTGGGTCGCACGCCGGCCGAGCACGCGGCCGCGGTGGCGGAGTTGTGGTCGCGGTTCTCGGCGGTGGCGGCGGCCAATCCGCATGCCTGGCAGCCGCAGGAGTTCACCGCGACCCAGATCGCGGCGGTGACCGAGACCAATCGGATGATCTCGGCCCCGTACACGAAGCTCGAGTGCGCGAATCTGACGGTGGATATGGCCTCGGGCATCATCGTGGCCTCCGCCGCCGCGGCCGAGGCGGCGGGTATCCCGCAGGACAAGTGGGTGTTCCTGCACGCGGGCGCGTCGGGCACCGATGAGTGGTTCGTCAGCGAGCGTGCCGAATTGGCGGCGTCTCCGGCGATCGGGGCGCTGGGTGCGGCGGTATTCGAGCATGCCGGGATCACGGCCGAGGATCTGGGCCCGGTGGACCTGTACGCGTGTTTCCCGGTGGCGGTGCAGATCGCGGCGCGCGAGCTGGGTTTGCCGGTCGACGACCCGAAGCGGCCGCTGTCGGTGACCGGTGGGCTGACCTTCGGCGGCGGTCCGGGCAACAATTACGGCGGGCACGCGGTGGCGTCGCTGGTGGGCCGGTTGCGCGCCGAACCCGAATCCTTCGGTCTGGCCACGTCTCTGGGCTGGTATCTGACCAAGCACGCGATGGGCGTGTATTCGGCGACCCCGCCCGCACAGCCCTACCGGCATCTGACTCCGGTGATCGAGCATCCCCCGGCCCGCCCGGCGCGCACCGGCTACGACGGCGAGGCCGTGGTGGAGGCCTACACCCTGCCTTATGGTCGTGACGGTCTGCCCGAGGCCGCGATCGTGAGCCTGCTGACCCCCACCGGTGATCGAGTGCTGTTGCGTTCCACCGAGTCCACGCTGGTGACCGCGTTGGCCGAGGACGACTGGCTGGGTCTGCCGGTGACCGTGGCCGGTGACACGATCACCCCGGTGGCCGCGCAGCGTCCCGAGTCGGGTTCGGGCGCTGAGGAATCGGGCGCGGGGGAATCGGGCGCGGAGCCGGTGTCGAGTACCGCGGGGGTGGCGCGGGTGCCGTTGCCGCCTCCGCCGCCCGCGCCGGTGCTGATCGAGCGCCGCGGCCACATCATGATCATCACGATCAATCGCCCCCACGTCCGCAACGCGATCAATCTGGCGGCGGCGCTGGGTTTGGAGCGGGCGATCGACGCCTACGAGGCCGATCCGAACGCCCGGATCGCGATTCTGACCGGTGCGGGCGGCTATTTCAGTGCCGGCATGGATCTCAAGGCGGCCGCGCGCGGTGAGGTGCCGGTGACCGAGAAGCGCGGCATCCTGGGCATCGTGTCCCAGCCGCCACGCAAACCGCTCATCGCCGCGGTGGAGGGCCCGGCGCTGGCGGGCGGCTGCGAACTGGCGTTGGCCGCGGATCTCATTGTCGCCGCGAGTGATTCGACCTTCGGCATCCCGGAGGTCAAGCGTGGTCTGGTCGCGGTCGGCGGTGGGGTCCTGCGCCTGTCGCAGCGCCTGCCCCGCGCGATCGCGATGGAGCTGTCGTTGACCGGTGATCCGATCTCGGCGGCGCGGGCGGCGGAGATCGGGTTGATCAATCAGGTCGCCGAACCGGGCAAGGCTCTCGATGCCGCGTTGGAGTTGGCGGCGCGGGTGGCGGTGAACGCGCCGTTGAGTATCGATGCGAGCAAGCAGATCATCGAGCGGGCCCCGGATTGGTCGGTCGCCGAGGCGTTCGGCAAGCAGGGTCAGGTGGCCGCGGCGGCGCTGTCGTCGATGGACGCGGGTGAGGGGATGCGCGCGTTCGTGGAGAAGCGTCCCCCGGTCTGGCAGGGCCGCTGACTTCGAGCCCGACGTGGGCGGTTCGGCGACCGGCGGTCGATGACCGCCGTGGGAGCCGGATTCGCCTGTCGCTCTGGGCATGTCGCTCATCGGTGGCGGGGTGATGGACAGGGAACTGCTGTTCTCCCCGTCCCTGTTGCAGCGCCTGATCCGGCGCGCCCTCGACACGCCCGCCGAAACCGTCTCTGCCCCCGTGGATCTGACGCCACGCGAGCGGGATGTGCTGGGTTTGGTCGGTGAGGGTGTCAGCAATGACGAGATCGCGGCGCGTCTGCATCTGGGGGTGACGGCGGTGAAGAAGCACCTGGTGCGGTTGATGGACAGGACCGGGTGTGACAACCGGGTGCGGCTGGCGGTGTTCGCGGTGCGCCGCACCCGGTGACCCGGGGTCAGGCGTTGTGGAGGGCGGAGACGGCGTCGGCGAACATGGTGGCCTTGATCGCGCCGAGGGTGTCGTGGTCTTTGGCGCCGATCGGGCCGAGCATGGCCAGTGCGGTGTCGGTGAGGGTGTCGAGGTCGCCGATGGCGTCGACGAGGTCGTAGGCCAGGGCGTCGGGTCCACCGAAACGGCGTCCGGTCGTCATGGACGCGATCGCCGATTTGGGCGTGAGTTTGGCTTGGATGAGCGCGGACATGCCGCGGGTGAACGGGATGCGGATGTCGGCTTCGGGGAAGCAGAAGTAGCCGCGGTCCTCGCGCATCACCCGGTAGTCGTGGGCCAGAGCGAGCATGGCGCCGGCCCCGAAGGCGTGTCCGGGCAGGGCGGCGGCGGTGGGCAGCGGGAAGGTGAGCACGCGCGCCAGCAGCGACTGGACTTGCGCGACATACCATTCGGCCCGCTCGCCATTGCTGGACAGCCAGTCCAGGTCGAGGCCGTTGGAGTAGAACTTGCCCGACGCGGTGGTGACCAGCGCGTGGGCGCCGTCGGCGAGGACGGTGTCGAGGTGTTCGCCGACGGAGGTCAGGAATTCGGGTGAGAAGCGGTTCTCGTCGCCGCCGAGGTCGAGGACGGCGATCTTGTCGCGGTAGCTCAGAGTGGGCATGGGGTTCCTTCGCGATGTGGGTCAGGCGGGTGCGGGCCCGATGTCGAGGACCGCGCGGACGGCGGCCCGCAACTGCTGTCGGGCCACGGGATTATCGAGCCGGTCGCGGTCGAGCAGGATCGCTGTCGGCAGGTCGACCAGGCAGATGGTGAGGGTGTCCACGGCGTGGGCGTCGCGGCGCCGCCAGAGCCGGTGGGCGAGGGTTTTCATCAGCTCGACCAGGGTTTTCTGGGTGGCCGCGAGTTCGGTGCGGACGGTGTCGGGCAGGTCGTCGCCGAGCAGGTCGTCGCGGCGGACGGTGAAGAACAGCTGGGTCGACATCGGGTGGCGGGCGGCGAATTCGGCGGGGGCTTCGGCGGCGGCGATGACCGCGTCGATGCCGTCGCCGGCGGCGGCGACCAGGTCGGCTTGCAGGGCGAGGAAGCGGTGGGCGGCGCGAATCCAGGTGCGGCCCAGCAGTTCCGCGCGGGAACCGAAGGTGTGGTAGAGCGCGCCGTTGGAGACGCCGGTGGCGGTGGCCACGGCGCGGATGGTGACCGCGGCGGGTCCGGAGCGCACGGCGAGCGCTTCGGCGGCGTCGAGCACCCGGTCGGGGTCGTGGGTGCGGGGGCGGGGCATGCACCGACCATAACAGAGCATTTGCTCTGTTATGAAGGGGTGAATTCGGACCCCAGCGCTGTCGCCGGAGTCCCGGTGTCACGGCAAGAGGTCAGGCGGGACCGGGTTCGTGGACGCCTTCGGCCAGGTCGGGTGCGTACATGCGGTCGATATCAGCGGCGTACTTCTCGGCGATCGGTCTGCGCCGCAGCTTCATGGTGAGGGTGATCTCGTCGCCGCCGGGCTCCCAGAAGGTGGGCAGGATCGTGAATCGCTTGATCTGTTCCACGCGCGAGAGTTTCGCGTTCCCCGCGGCGATGCCGCGCGCGATCTCGGCGATCACCGTTTTGTCGGTCGCCAGTGTCGCCGCCGAGGCGTCGGGTAGGTCGCGCTGGGCGGCGTAGGGGGGCGCGGATTCGGCGTCGAGGACGATGAGGGCGGTGTTGTAGGCGCGGTTGTCGCCGATGGTGGCCAGCGCCCCGATGAGCGGGGCGGCGGCTTTGATGGTGTTCTCGATATTGGCCGGGGACATGTTCTTTCCCGCGGAGTTGATGATGAGTTCCTTCTTGCGGTCCACCACCCGCAGGTACCCGTCGGCGTCGCAGGTGATGATGTCACCGGTGGCCAGCCACCCGTGCGCGTCGAGGGTGTCGGCGGTCTTCTGCGGTTCCTTGCGGTATTCGCGCATGACCAGCGGCCCCCGCACCAGGAACTCACCGTCCTCGGCGATCCTGGATTCCAGGCCGGGAAGCAGCCGCCCCACGGTGCCCAACCGCGCCTGCGCGGGCGGGGCGACACTGACGATGCAGGTCAACTCCGACATGCCCCACACCTCCGAGATCGGAATGCCGAGCCCGAAGAAGAAGCCGAGGGTTTCCGCCGGGATCGGCGCGGCACCCGAGAGCGCCCATTTGAGTTGATCCAGGCCCAGTTTGGCGCGCAACGCCCCCAGCACGGCGGCGTCGGCGCGCGCCCATTCCTGCGCCGCCCCGTCAGCGAGCGGCTGCCCGGCCAGGTGGGCCGCGGCCTTGCGCGCGGCCACCTCCAGCGCCCACACCAGCGCCGCCTTCCGGGTGGGATCGGTTTCTGCGGCGACCGAATACTCCACGGCCGCTTTGAGTTTCTCCCACACCCGCGGCACCGCTCCCCAGATCGTGGGGTGCACCTCGGCCAGCGCGGCGCCGAGCTGGGTGCGGTCGGGGACGACGGTGATCTGGGTGCCGAAATACTCGTGCAGGTACAGGCCGGTGACACGGTCGGCCATGTGCGCGGTCGGCAGGAACGAGGTGATGCGGTCGCCGAACTCCACCGGCATGACCGAGGCGTAGGCGCGGCATTCGAACGCCAGAGCAGCGTGGGAGATCTCCACGCCTTTCGGATTGCCGGTGGTGCCGGAGGTGTAGCAGAGGGTCACGATGTCCTCGCCGGTCACCGCCTGCCAGGTGGCGTCGAAGTCGAAGTCGCTGCGCCCCAGCTGTTTGAGCTGCGCCACGCTCAGGGTGCCGGGCGCGGGGGTGTCCACGCACACGATGGTCTGCATGGGCACCCCGCACGCGCGGATCCGGTCCACGTACTGCGCCTCGCACACCACGACCCGGTTGCCGGCATTGCTGAACACGTAGTGCAGTTGCTCGGCGGACAGGGTGTTGTACACCGAGAACGAGGTGGCGCCGGTGTGCTGGGCGCCGACCTCGAGGGGGTAGAACTCGACGCGGTTGGCCATCATGAACGCCACCGTGTCCCCGCGGCCCACGCCCAAAGCGGCCAGGCCCGCGGCGATCTCGCGAACCTGGGCGGCGTAGTCGCGCCAGGTGAGGGTCACGGCGCCGCCGATCGAACGGACCGCGATCGCGTCGGGGTCGATCGCGGCGGTCGCCTGGAACACTGCGGGTGTCGTATTCGGTTCGCTCATCACCATTCTCGATCCACTCCCACCGTCGAAGCCTTCTCAGACGGTATGACGGCGCGTGGGCGTGGCGAGGCCGAATGACGACACCCGACGCGTCAGGATTGCCCGGTTTTGCGGATGGCGGTGATGATGTCCGACAACTGCGCCACCACGCTCGCCAAACCGGAGGTGTCGCCGCCGATCTGCACCGTCCGCAACTCCGTCGGAGTGGGCAGGTTGTCCACGATCGCGGGCAACGCCTCGATCAACTCCGCCTGCATGGTGGCGGCATTGCGACTGTTGGCAATATCGATACCGACCCGCTGCCGATCCAGCTCCAGCAACGCGGCCTCGTGCGCGACCCGGGTTTTGGCCTGCGCCAACGCCAGATCGGCTTCCTGACGCTGCGCGACCCGCTCGGCCTCGCGGCGGGCATTGTCGAGCTTCTCGGCGTGCTGTTCGCGTTCCAGCCGCAGCGCGTGCAACGCCGACTGCTGCGCCAGGTCGGCTACCTCCCGGTTCACCTCGTGCTCGCGTTCGGTGCGGCGCAGTCGTTCGGCGGATTCGCGATCGAAGGACGCGGCATCGTTGCGGGCGCGCAGTTCGGCCAGCTCCCGCTCGTTCTCGATGCGCCGCTGCTCGGCGGCCCGCCCCGCGGCGGCCTCCCGCACCGACACCGCTTCCTGCGCGTCGAGTTCGGCCAGGCGCGCGACCCGGTTCTGTTCGCTGCGGTAGGGCTTCTGCAGGTTCTCCCACAACGTGTTCGAGGAGACGACGGCCTCCTTGATCTGCACGGTCACGATCGACAAGCCCAGCCCGCGCGCACCGTCACCCGCGCCCTCGGCGACCGTGCGCAGCCGCGCGGTGAGCTCCTCGATGATGGGCTGCTTGTCCGAGAGCACATCACGGACCGCCATCGTGGACACCTTGTCCTTGATCGCGGCCTCGGCCTGCTCCCGCAGCTGCACGTTGACCAGCCGCATCGGATCCTCCGGATCGGAGAAGTCGAGTTTGCGGTAGGCGGTGGCGAAATCGTCGATGATCCACTGCACATACCCCTGCACCAGCACGCCCTGCAGTTCACTGCAGATGCAGTAGGCGTTGATCAGGATCGTCTGGATCGCGCCGGGCACCACCAGGTAGGAGTCCTTGGTCGGATCGAACCGGAACGACACACCCAGACCGATGTGCAGGGGCTCGGCCGCGCCGCGGCGGGTGTGCACCACGAACGCGTTGGGCGGCACCAGCACCGTGCGCCACCGCCACCAGCCGCTGACCCGCACCTCCACCGGACCCTGCGGGGTGCTCTCGCGCACCGACCCCACGCGCCCGGCCCGTTTGGCCAGCGCGCCACGCGGACCCGGGGCGCCCAGCGGGATCGGCATCGCCGCGGGGGCGGGCGCGGACCGCGCGAACGCGGGCCGCAGGTCCTCCTCCAGTTCGGCCTGTTGTGCCACGACCTGATCGAGATAGCTGTTGTTCTTCGCCGCCATGGCGGGCAGGCTACCGGCGAAAGACCGTTCGGCCCACAGATATTCGCGCAGCGAACCACCAGCGATCGACGTCCGGGCCTGGGGGAGTGGCGCAGGATCCGAGTCGCCGGGGTGGGCGTGATCGCGCCTGCGCGAGATGCATACCGGTGAATCCCGGTCCGCACCGCCAACCGGCCCCATGATCGAACTGTCCGAGACGGAAATGCAGCGGGGCGCTGAGAGTGGTCGCCGAATTCCGGCCGCTGTTCGATGCGCTCACCCTCGGTCCGGGCGTCGGGCCCGCCGATACCTGAACACGCTTCCGGGGCTACCCGGCGGCCGGGCGGCCGAGAATACCGTAGAGGAGCAGGTCCTCGAGAGAGGCGGCGAAGCCGTCGAGGTCATCGATATCGCGAATGCACATGGCGAACAACGCCGCCCCGGCGATGGTGTCGAGCACCGTGTTCGGGTCCAGTCCCGGGCGGGTGTCCCGGCCGGGCAGGTAGTCGCCGAGCTCGTCGCGGGTGGGGGAGTCCAGGCGGGCGGACAACTTCTCGTAGAGCCCGGAGTCCTCCCGCATCTCGGCCATGAGACCGGGCATGGCGGCGCGGGTCTCGGCGGACCCGAACAGCTGGATGGTGCCGCGGATGACCTTGCGGATCTCCCCGAGCAGATCCGGCGCCACCACCGCGGACCCGACGTCGGGGAACACCGCCTGCGCGATCAGGTGCGCTTTGGACGGCCAGCGGCGGTAGATGGCCGGGCGGGACACTCCGGCGCGGGCGGCGATGGCGTCGATCGATGTTGCGGCATAACCCTGTTCGACGACCAGGGCGCGGGCGGCGTCGAGGACCGCGGTGTCCACCGCCGGATCGCGGTGCGGGCCGAGCCGGTGGCGTGTGGTCACGGATTTCGTCCTTGTCGCTGCGGGCACGAGTCGTTACAGTCTGTCACAACTAAGTCGTTACGCTCTGTAACGGCTGAGGACTCGAGGAGGAGTCGTGTCAGCCGCCCCGCACATCCCCGACACCTATCGCCCGGTACCGCTGCTGGCCGGCAAGGTCGTCGTCATCTCCGGCGTCGGCCCCGGACTGGGCCACTCCCTGGCCATCGAAGCCGCCCACATGGGCGCCACCCTCGTACTGGCCGGACGCACCGAGAAACGCCTGCACGAATACGCCGACGAAGCCCGCGCCCTCGGCGCCACCGCCCACGTCGTGCGCGCCGATATCACCGAGGAAGATCAGCGCCGCGCACTCGCCGAACGCGCGGTCGCCGCGGCCGGCCGCGTCGACTGCCTGATCAACAACGCCTTCGCCATCCCGCCCATGTACCCGATCACCCAGATCGACGTCGAAGCGCTGCGCGACGCCAACGAAACCAATGTGTTCGCGCCGCTGCGGCTCTCGGCCCTGTTCGCCGACGCGCTCGCCGCGTCCCGCGGGTCGATCATCATGCTCAACTCGTGCGTGTCCTACAGCTCGCAGCCCGAATACTCCGGCTACAAACTGTCCAAGGGCGCCCTCGCCCACCTGGCGTCCTCACTGGCCACCGAACTGGGTCCGCGCGGCATCCGCGTCAACTCCGTCGCCCCGTCGTATGTGTACGAGGACATCAACAAGGCCTACTTCGACTGGCTGGCAAGCCAAGCCGGGGTCACCCACGACGACATCTACCGGCAGAAGGCCGCACCCACCGACCTGGGCCGCCTCGCCGGACCCGAAGAGGTCGCCCGCGCGGCCCTGTTCCTGGCCAGCGACCTCGCCACCGCCGTCACCGGCCAGATGCTCACCGTCGACTGCGGCGAATTCCACCGATGAATCCAGGAGTCAGCATGACCACCAAACGCATCGTGCTGTGGGGGACCGGCGTCGTCGGCTCCATGGTGCTGGCCGAAATCCTGCGCCACCCCGCCTTCGAGCTCGTCGGCGTCGGCGTCAGCAACCCCGACAAGGTCGGCCGCGACGCCGGAGACCTGTGCGGGGCCGCGAAAACCGGTGTCCTGGCCACCGATTCGGTCGACGAACTCATCGCACTGCGCCCCGACGCCGTCGTCCACTACGGGCCCACCGCCGCCTTCGCCGACGAGAACATGCGCGTCATCGGCGCATTCCTGCGCGCCGGCATCGACGTCTGCTCGACCGCCATGACCCCGTGGGTGTGGCCGCAGATGAAGCAGCTGCCCGCGGTGTGGCGCGACCCGATCACCGAAGCCTGCCAGGCCGGGGGAGCGTCGTGCTTCACCACCGGCATCGACCCCGGCTTCGCCAACGACCTGTTCCCGCTGACCCTCATGGGCCTGTGCGGTGAGGTGCAGTCGGTGCGCGCCTCCGAACTGCTCGACTACACCGATTACGAGGGCGACTACGAATTCGAGATGGGCATCGGCCACCCGCCCGAATTCAAAGCCCTGCTCGAACACCCCGACATGCTCATCATGGCGTGGGGCGCAACCGTTCCCATGATCGCCGCGGCCGCGGGCATCGAACTCGACGCCATCACCACCACCTGGGACAAGTGGGTCACCCCGACCGACCGTCCTTCCGCCAAGGGCGGCGTCAAAGCAGGCACCGTCGCCGCCATCCGCTTCACCATCAATGGCGTCTACAACGGCCGCGAGGTCATCACCCTCGAACACGTCAACCGCATCGGCCTCGACGCCGCCCCCGATTGGCCCGCCGGCACCAAGGACGACGTCTACCGCGTCGACATCCTCGGCAGCCCCTCCATCGCCCAGGAAACCTCGTTCCGCTTCACCGACGGCTCCGGCCGCACCCCGGCGGTAGCGGGCTGCCTGTCCACCGGCATGCGCGCCCTCAACGCCGTCCCCGCCGTCAACGCCCTCCCGCCGGGCTGGGCCACCCCCCTGGACCTCCCACTGATCCCCGGCTTCGGCACCATCCGCTGAACTGACGAACACTGCTGCTGCCGGGGCGAAATCTCTCACTTCGTCCCAGCAGCAGCACAATGCGTCGATGCTGGTCACCTACGGCGTGGTGCCCTTCGCTAGCTCAGGTCCAGCGTCATGATGCCGTGGTGACCTCGAGTGAGCCGACGTCGTCAGAAGCGCCGAAAGCACCGGGAGGACAGCGGCCGCCGCGGACTGCGGCGGGTGCTGTGCGCGGCTGGGCCAACAAGGACTTGTGGACCGCATTGGCAGCCATCACCACCGCGTCGGCGGCGGTCGGGGCGCTGGTCTTCACGGGTCTGAATCTGCGCGAGACGCGGCACCAGTACGGTCTGTCTCAGCAAGTGGAAGTCACTGATCGTTTCGGTAAGTCCGTCGAGCATCTGGGTTCCGACCAGCAGACTGTACGAGTAGGCGGGGTCTACGCGTTGGAGCGCATCGCGCGAGATTCCGCGGCCGACTCGCAAACGGTGGTCGAGGTACTCAGTGCGTTTCTGCGGTCGCGAGAATTGACCAATTGCCCGGATGTCGAGCTGCCGGTGGACACTTCTCCGGTTGCGGAGCCGGCACCGGCAGACCTGTGGGCCGCCGCGGCGGCCATCAGTCACATGTACACGCCGTTCCGGGACCACCAGCTCGATCTCCGGAAGACCTGCCTGGTCATGATCGATCTGTCCGGCAAGCGTTTCAGCCATACGGTCTTCATGCATGCGTGATTGACATGGTCCAAGCTCTGCGCGACCAAACTGGATGGCGCCAACTTGCAGGGCGGGCGAGTGGACTTCGCAAACCTGGAGGGTGCAGATCTGTCCGGCGCCAACCTCGAATTTGCGAATCTGTCCTACTCGAGGTTGGACCGTGTGAACCTATCGGCGTTGGACGGCAGAGGTGCGGACTTGGCGCACGCAGATCTGCACGCGACGTCGTTGCGGGGCGCGAATCTCTCGCGCGCCAATTTCTTCATGGCGGACCTCAGTTACGCTCATCTGGAAGGAGCGAACCTTGCGGATGCCGATCTCCACCAGCTCCGGAGCATCGACCATCTGGCCTACGACGACAAGACGGTGTGGCCCGAGGGGTACACACCCCCGCCCAGTGACTCCGCGCCCAATTTCCAGTCCAGCCAACAGTGCTGATTCCGCTGACTTGCGCGGACACACAGGTTTTTCCTCCTCGGGTCGAAGTCAGCGCCGGCGCCCCATCAAGGCCCACCCGATAATGAATGACAGGATCGTCCAAATGACAACAAAAAGGACGACAAGTGCTGCAGTTGCCAACCACTGACCTCCGCCAAGGGAACAATTACTTTGCGTGTTGCCATTCGAACCTCACAGCTCGTTGGCGATCAAAAGACTTCGTACACGCTCTTCCATGAGCCGGCGAGCACGCACGGCGGACCACCGGTCTTTGGCGTACAGCCCCGGGAAGTCCGCACTGAAGGCTATGAAGAGTGACCTCTCGCTGCTCCATACGACCTGGACATTGCCGAACGTTACGCTCCCCGACGTCATCGTGTTGTCTTACTTGACTCGCGATTCGATGTTTCGGAAGAGCGACGGAAGGGGACTTGCCGAAATAAAACTCGTGGATGGCGACGCAAGGCTTGCCGGGCGGCGCCCGCGGAGGACGGCGCCGTCGATGGCGTAACGACCATTTCCTCTTCCTGTTCGCTTCGTATCGCACGGTGCGGAAACCCGGACGGTGGTGCCGCTGGGCTCGGCGGCACCACCGTGCAACATTGGGGACGTGGGTGGGCACGTCCCAATCGGGATCCGTATTGAGGGATTGCGGATCATTCGCCAGATTACCGCTAGGGAGCTCATCTTTAAACATTAACCGAAAGAAATTCCGATTTGTCCATTTAATGACCGGCCCATAACGGACAAAATGGATGCTATGGAGCTATATTTCCGCAGTTGAACCCGAGGGCCGGCGTCGCGTACGGCGCAGGGTCAGCCGTTCGATTCTATTGCCACAAAATAGCCATATTCGTGGTAGTGGTGTCCAGCGAGTGGGACCGAACGGCATCGGCGTCCCGTCGGCCGCGATCAGATCCTGGAGGGAAGAGAGATCATCACGACCGGGCAGTGGTATCGACAATTCTGAGAATGACGCACTGCGTGAGATCACCCAGGGAAGCTCCGAGCAAGAGGCGACCGGCCCTTCGCCGAACTCGAGAAGGTCTTCATTCTCCGCGGTAGGCCGCCGAAAGTACTCCGTTCGGCAGGGACCCAAATCCCCTGCACGGCGATGGAATTGGTCCTGCGGCCCGGGGCTCAGGCAGGCGCTGACCGAGTGCTACGTCAGTGCAACAGTTTCGGCCTGTTCGGCTTGTCGGGGTCGACCAGGCGGGCGGTGACCTCGCCCAGAGCACCGACTTTGACCTTGATCAACTGACGGGCGGGCGCGGCGAACGTCGGCGAGGACCCGCCGACGTCGTTCGTCGCCCGGCGGCCGATCAGGCGGAACGGTCGCTTCGATGGAATCGCGACGAACGCTGTTGTGGTGCCGCGCAACACAACAGCGGCGGGACTGCTCCGAGTCAGACTCCCGAGGCACTCCATCAGAAGCTGTTCGCGCTCGTCGCCGGACAGCGTCGTCGTCCGACCAGCAGGGGCCGACGAGAGAATACGGGCGACTCCGCCCAACTCCACGTCTATCCCTGTGGGGGATACCAGGGTTGCGAGGTGCTCGGCCACTTCCGGTGAAGTCATCAATCCGTCCCAAATCTGCTCACATGTTTCTCGGAATTCTCGTGAGGCTCCTCGCGCGGCTGCCGCCGGCTTCACAGGCGCCCGCAGAGTCTCGAGACACTCGATCGGTACAGCGGCACGACGCGGCGGGCCAGCAGCCGCCGATAGATGATAGGCACAGTGTGTGGCAACTGTCTCGCAATTTGACATGATCTGGATCCTCCAAATCTCACGGGACACACACGCTGTTCGCACCGCCTCAGATGCGAATCCACGGCGCGTCAGCGCGACATCCTCTCGACAGTCAAGCGAGACCGATTCGGCGGCAAAGTGTTCGCTAACAAGGCTGTCGCGGCGTCACAGGCCGCCTGGCGGTGCCGTTCAGAGCGACTGAAGTCCAGACCAAACGGACATACTTGCTCAGATTTAATGCGACCCCTTCCGGTAAATACAGGACGCGAGTCGTCGTGAGGGCTAGAGTGACCCGCTAGGTGTACGACGACCGTCGACGCCGGGCTGCGGGGTTCCGGCGATTCGAAATCTGGTTGTGGTTAGGTGTATCGGCGCGGTGGATCCGATACGTGCCATCGCGCACGGGACCGAAGGCGGTCCCGGCGCGGCACCGTTCGAGCGGGCTCATCGAGCTTCGATACGACGAAGGTCCGGGGTCGGGGTGGCGACCGCCGGGTAACTCGCTGCGGTGGGGCGGCGACCGACTCTTCCATGGGCTCAACAGTTTTCGCATGGCTGACACAGCCCTGTTGGTCCGGTTCGTCACGTTGATGGGTTTTCGACGCAGCAGTCGTGAACGCGTGGCGGCTCTTCATCAGCGGCCATCTGCCACACCGTCGTCGATACGCGTCACCCGAATTGATACACCCCACAATGCCGGCCGCGATCGGCCCTGTTCCGGAAAGGTGCTTGACGAATGCTGACTTCCGTCAAACGACTCACTCTCGAGGACGGCAGATCGCTGTCCTGCACGAGCCCCGCCGAGGCCCGGATGCTCTGGGACGAGATGTCGACGCAAGGGTACTACCGACGGGCGGCCGCCCAACTGCGCCCGGACGACATCGTGCTCGATATCGGTGCGAACATCGGTCTCAGCGCAATAGCCTTCGCGGATGCCTGTCCCGGCGTGCGCGTCATCGCCGTCGAGCCCGCTCCACTGACATTCGAGTGCTTGCGCCGCAACATGGTTGCGCACGTCCCCGACGGCATCGCGCTCGAAATCGGGGTAGGCGCAGCGAAGGGCACCGCACAGTTCACCTGGTACCCACGAGCGTCAGCGAACTACAGCCTGTACGCGGACCGTCAGCGTGACAACCAGACGACGATCTTCCTGCAGAACTGCGGCCTCGATCAGGAGGCGATCGCTCTCGTCACGAACGACCTCCAGGACGGCGAACAGATCGACGTGGAGGTCACCACGGTGTCGGAATTACTGGCGAACCAGGCACCGGCAGGCGAAATCGGTTTGGTCAAGATCGATGTCGAGCGAGCGGAACTGGATGTCGTCCGCGGCATAGCCGAATCGGACTGGGCTCGGATGCGAACCGTCGTCGCCGAAGTCCACGACTGTGGCGATCGCCTGGCACAGTTCTGCGCGCTGTTGCGCTCCCATGGTTTGGCTACGGAGGTGCGTCAGGACGCGTTCCTGCGCGGAACGGCGCTCTACGAGGTCTTCGCCTTTCGGCCACCAACCTGGTGACGGAGTGACGAGCTGTCCGGGTCTGCCGTTGGCCGCGCATACTCGGAACCCTTTGCTCTGCAATGGATCTTCCTGAGCATCGACGAGTCCTGACCACTGTCGATTCCCGCTCCACCTGGTGGGCGGTCTGGTGTTCGGCACCGGCGGTCTCATCGAACTTCACCATGTCGACGAATTCATCGAACTCGCCAGCGAGATCGGTGTCATCCTGCTGTTCGGGCTGAGTACCGATCCGGCGAGCATGCCGCCGGTGCTGGGCTGGGCAGTGCTGCTGGCGGTGGTCACGGCGTCCACCAAGATCGCCGGCTGGCGGGGCTGCCGGGCGGGCCGGGGGCGTCCCGCTACGGACGTGCTCGCGCTGGATCCGCGCTCGTGCCCGCGGTGAATTCTCCATAGCGTTGATCGGCTACGGGCACGCGCGGCCTGACAACGGGCTCGCACCGGCGATCACCGCTGGAGTGTTTCCCGCAGATCCGCGAGCGTGAGGGTGGGTCGAGCTCAGCCCACGGGGGAGTGGCGAGCTCGGCCCACCCGTCGCCGCGACCTGGGGGCACGGTCCACCCGTTCGCCGGAATACGCCCGAGGCGGGAGCTGTGAGTGTGGTGTGAGTGACGGGTGCGTTCGTTTGCACTGCTACCGATCGTGGTAAACAGTCCGCTGTCCACTTTCCGCCCGCCCTGCATCAGCCGACGCGTTCGGCGCACTGCAGGATCTTTGCTGTCAGGGGTAGCCGATGAGGTTGTCGACTCGCGTCCGCGAGGAGAACCGGGATGCGCCACGTCGAACGGTGGGCTCGGAATACCGGCTGGACCTGGACGGATTACGTGGACTGGCTGTCGCGCTGGTCGTGATGTTCCACATCTGGATGGGCCGCGTGTCCGGCGGCGTCGATGTCTTCCTGGCGCTGTCGGGCTTCTTCTTCACCGGGATGCTGATACGCCGAGCCGAGTCGACCGGGTCGGTCGACGTGGTCGCCATGGTGCGACGTACGCTCGCGCGACTGGTCCCGGCAATGGTCGCGGTGCTGGCCGCGGTGGTTGTCGCGGCGTTCTACATCAGCCCGTACACGCGGTGGTCCGACATCGCCACCCAGACGGTGGCTTCGATGTTCTACTACCAGAATTGGCAGTTAGCGCTGTCGTGGTCGAACTACCTGGCCGCAGACCCGAGTGTGAGTCCACTGCAACACTTGTGGTCGATGTCGGTGCAAGGCCAGTACTACCTGCTCGCCATCACCGTCGTGGCCGGCGTCGCCTGGGTGCTGTCCCGTCGCGCGGGCACCGCCCGTTTGCTGCGCCCCGTGCTGCTGACTGTCATCAGCTCTGTTGGTGTGGCATCTTTCGCGTATGCCACGCACGGCGCGGCCACGCATCAGGGCTGGAACTACTACGACAGTTTCGCGCGATTGTGGGAGCTGCTGGCCGGTGCGGCATGCGTGATCGTGGCCCCGATGATCTCGCCGCCGCGGCCGGTGCGGTGGCTACTGGCGATAGCCGGTGTGGCCGGGGTGCTGGCGTGTGGAGTGGTCCTCGACGGCGCCGATCTGTTCCCGGGCCCGGCCGCCTTGCTTCCGGTCGGAGCGACCATCGCGTTGATCGCCAGCGGCGCCAACACCGATCCCGCGTCGCGGCCCCTGCCCAACAGACTGCTCGGCACTCCGCCGGCGGTTCGGCTGGGAGAACTGGCCTACGCGCTGTATCTGTGGCATTGGCCGCTCCTGATCTTCCTTCTCGTCGAAACCGGCCGCCCGCTGGCGGGATTCACCGACGGTGTGTTGATCATCGGCGCTTCGCTCGTACTCGCCTGGACGACCCACCGATGGATCGAGCAGCCGCTGCGTTCGGGGACACGGACCCCGGCCCGGCCCACCGGATATCGGCGGGCCGCGTGGTCGATGATCGCGGTGCTCGGCGTATCGGTGATCGGCGTGACCTCGGCCTGGCATTTCGTCATACGCACCCAATCCACATCGGCCGTCAGTGCATTTGCCTTGGATCCTGCGATCTACCCCGGCGCTGAGGCATTGGTCAGCGGTGCATCCGCACCACTCGCGAAGATGCGGCCCACGGTGTTGGAAGCGCCCTCGGAATTGCCGCCGCCCACCCTCGATGGCTGTATCGCCGACTGGAACACCCGCGACGTTGTGACTTGTACGTACGGAGATACCACCGCGGAGCGCACGCTGGCGGTGGTGGGTAGTTCACACGCCGAGCACTGGCTGCCCGCTCTGCAGATTCTCGCCGCCGAGAACGATTTCCGGATTGTCGTCTACTTGAAGATGGGCTGTCCGCTCACCGTCGCCGCGGACCCCATGCACAAAGGCCAGCCCAATCCGGACTGCCGAGACTGGTCCCGCGAGGTGATCGACCGTCTCGGTGCCGACCGCCCGGACTGGGTGTTCACCACTGGCACCCGGCCCGTGGACGACGGTGGTGACGAAACGCCCCAGGACTACCTGGATGTGTGGTCCCAACTGTCCGCCCGCAATCTCAATGTCATCGCCGTCCGCGACACCCCGTGGTTGCGGCGCAATGGTATTCGCTACAGCGGGATCGACTGTTTGAGCAAAGGTGGCGACCGGCTCAGCTGCGGCATGAAACGCGACGATGCCCTCAATCCGGTCGACCCGGCTCTCGAGCCCGCGGCGGCCTACCCCAACGTATTCCCGATCGACCTCACCGATGCTGTCTGCGAACCTGATATCTGCCCCGTGGTCGAGGGCAACATCCTCATCTACCACGACGAGCATCACTTCACCGCCAGCTATTCCAGGTCTCTGGCCCCCGCGCTCGGCCGAGAACTCCAGCCGATCCTGGGATGGTGGTGACCGGCCTACCGGTGGCTCCAATTCGCCCGAACACCAACAACTTCCACCACCCAGCCAGCCCACCTCAATACGTCACAGTGACGTATTGAGGGGATCTCGCGAGCCTAGGGGAGCGGCCCAAGGGAGGTCACCGATGCCAACCCCGGGGCCACATCCAGCCAATCCATGCCGAACAGGAAATTTTCCATCAAATGGCATGTAGGCCAGAAATATTCATCCGAGCCGATTTGCGCCCTGCGCGCGCCAGCGTTTTCATGCAGGGAAGTACACGCACACAAGGCGCCGCCAGCCGAGCAGGCAGCGCCACATGCACACGAACACGCAACGCACACAACATCTTTCAAGATCAACACCGTTGCCGTAAGCACGCCGATAATCAACATTATGTCAAGTTGCGCTGAGGTCGTGCCCCCTACCGCAATGTGTGCCACAGCGCCGCGACGAACACGCCGCATGCCACGGCGACGCCGGTGATCGCCATCGCCTTCGCGATATCGGGCCGCCACCTCTGGACGGTATCGATACCGACGAACAGTGCACCGACCAACACGATCGGCACGACGGCGGGCACGATCAGCGCGACCAACGGGCCCACGATCCAGCCCGCCATCCGGAACTTGCCCCACGTGACGCCCAACGCGAGCGGGATCACGACCGCTCCGGCGACCCCACCGGCCAGCGCCCACCACGGCCCCTCCCCGATCCACGGCACGCCCGGGACACCGGGAATGCCGATCAGGTCGAGAGTGCACCACAGACCGATCAGGACGATGACCAGGCCGGTCCCCCACAACGCTGAGCGATAGTGCCACTTGCGGATCGGGCTCCAATCGACCTGACGGCAGTGATGCATCGTGGCACAGGTGACCGCGGCCCAGATCATCCAGCGGCGGACCACCCCGGTGCCGGTTCTGGCCATGGCGTCCCGGAAGATGCGGTCGGCCTCGTCACGGTGGACCGTCCGGCCGGCGATATAGCTGACCGTCTCGTCCTTGTCGAGCACCAGCCCGTCGTGCAGGATCGCCGCGGGCAGGTGCGCGCCGGTCTTCGGAACCAGCCAGGTCAGGAACGACGGCACCGAAGTGAGGTCGGTGGTCCAGCGCTCCAGGTCGGCGGGGACGCGGATAGGGCCGACGCCACCGGGTACATCATCGTCGTATCCGATCCGGTGCAGTAGCCGGAACTCCTCACGGCCGCTGCGCGGGTCGACGACTCGGTCGAGGGAGATGGTCAGGTCGGGCAGGGCTTCGGTAGCGGCCGTTGCCGGGGCGGCGGTATTGCTGACCACCACCGCCCCCGGCCCCAGATCCGCGGCGGCGACCTCGGCCGGCGCCTTGCCCGCGTCGTAGAACGGTGCGCCCGCCTGCTCCACGTCGAAATTCATGCCATCAGCGTGGCACTCACGGCCCGAATACGATCCAAGACACCGCAGCCCGCGACCGAACCGAGCCCTCGGGGTGCCGACGCCGCTCTACATAGACGTGATGGCGCGGACGACCAGCATGCGCTGGGGGCTCGGGCAGATCAGGTTGTCCCAGGGCAGGGACAGGGATTCGGTGTTGTCGGGCGGGTAGACGCGCAGGGTGCTGGTGCGCAGGGCGGCGCAGTCGTTCACCTGCTTGGGGTAGCTGATGAATTCGAATTGGGCGGCGCCGCCGTTGGCGGACAGGGTGACCGTGGTGGCCTGCGGGGCTTGGGGACCCTTGTCTCGTTCGGCGGGCTCGCCGACCGGGTCGCCCTGGGGGCCGTTGGTTTGGGAGACGCCCGGGAAGCCTTCGAGGGTGCAGGCGGTGGAGCTCTTGTTGATGAACTTCAGGAACCAGGTTCCGCCGATCTGGCCGCCGTGGCCCTTGTCCAGGATCAGTTGGGACGTAGTGCATTTCGCGGTGCCGGCGGGGGCCTTGGTGGTGGGGTCGCCCGCCGGGGCTCCGGTCGTCGGGACCGGGGCGTCGGTGGTTCCGGGGGTTCCGGGGGTGCCGCCGCCAGGCTGGGTGGGCTGCCCCGGCTGGGTGGGCTCGCCCGGTTGAGTGGGCTGGGTTGTCTGGCCGGCGGGGGCCGTGGTGGGCAGTGGCTTGGGTGTGTCGGACGGGTCGCAGGCGGTGGTGCCGAGAACGACCCCCGCGGCGAGTGCGGCGACAACCAGTGACTTGATTCCCATGAGAAACCTCCAGATGCGAAACCCGACCAAAGACATGCATGGTGCACATCAGTGGGGTCGAAGCGGCTGTTACGGCGCTCCAGGCGAGAAATCCGTGGAATCGCCTGTGGGTCAATGCAGTTCGTCGTAGACTGCCGCGAAAACCCCTGATCCGGGTGCGCTTGGCGAAACCGTTAACAGGTACCCGATCTTTTTGTGCCCCCAAAAGATGGGGCCGAACGAGGCGCTGCTCCCCCGCCGCAAGGTCAGCGCTCGGATCACCGATCGGCGGGCCCGATGGACCGCCCTGGCCCGAGCGACGCGTGGACGTCGTTCACCCTCCCGGGCGAGAACATCGCCTACTGTCGGGAGCAGGTCGCCTGGCCGGCCTCTCCCCCGGGAATTCTCCCCACACGCCGAACCAATACTTGATTGATTCCAGAAAAAGGGGCAGACTTCGTGCTGTGCCCACGCCTACCGATTTCGAGCGCATGTTGCGCGGGGCCGCTCTGCGCGTGACCGCACCGCGGCTCGCGGTACTGACCGCTGTGCACGACCACCCCCACTCCGACACCGACACGATCCTCGGCTTCGTCCGCGAAACCCTGGGCGGCGTGTCCCACCAGGCCGTGTACGACGTACTCAAAGCCCTGACCACCGCGGGGCTGATCCGCCGAATCCAACCCATGGGATCGGTCGCGCTCTACGAAACACGCGTCGGTGACAACCACCACCACGTCGTGTGCCGCACCTGCGGCGTCATCGCCGACGTGGACTGCGCCGTCGGTGAGGCCCCCTGCCTCACCGCCTCCGACACCAACGGCTTCGCCCTCGACGAAGCCGAGGTCATCTATTGGGGTTTGTGCCCCGAATGCTCCAAAACCGCTGCCACACAAAACAAGTAGCGGCCACACTCGTGGTCGACAACAAGATCACATCCATGGAAGGACGACACACCGTGCCTGAACACCCGCCCATCGGTGAAGCCAATACCGAACCCGCCGCCGGTGGCTGCCCCGTCTTGCACGACCGGAATTCCGACCCGGCCGAGGGCGGTAACGCCAACCGTCAGTGGTGGCCCAACCAGCTCAACCTGAAGATCCTGCAGAAGAACCCGGCCGTCGCCAACCCCATGGACGAGGGCTTCGACTACGCCGCCGAGTTCAAGACCCTCGACCTGGCCGCCGTCAAGGCCGACATCGTCGAGGTCATGCACACCTCCCAGGACTGGTGGCCCGCCGACTTCGGTCACTACGGCCCCTTCTTCATCCGCATGTCCTGGCATGCCGCCGGCACCTACCGCGTCCAGGACGGCCGCGGCGGCGCCGGAGCCGGCATGCAGCGCTTCGCGCCCCTGAACTCCTGGCCCGACAACGCCTCCCTCGACAAGGCCCGCCGCCTGCTGTGGCCGGTCAAGAAGAAGTACGGCAAGAAGCTGTCGTGGGCCGACCTCATCGTCTACGCCGGCAACGTCGCCCTCGAGGACATGGGCTTCGACACCTTCGGCTTCGGCGGCGGCCGCGTCGACCAGTGGGAGCCCGAGGAGGACGTGTACTGGGGTCCCGAGACCGAATGGCTCGGCGACGCCCGCTACACCGGCAAGCGCGACCTCGACAACCCGCTGGCCGCGGTCCAGATGGGTCTGATCTACGTCAACCCCGAAGGCCCCAACGCCAACCCCGACCCGGTCCTCGCCGCCATCGACATCCGTGAGACCTTCGCGCGCATGGCGATGAACGACGAGGAGACCGCCGCCCTGATCGTCGGCGGCCACACCTTCGGCAAGACCCACGGCGCGGGCCCGGCCGATCACGTCGGTCCCGAGCCCGAAGCCGCCCCGCTCGAGGAGCAGGGCCTGGGCTGGCGCTCCGACTTCGGCACCGGCGTCGGCCGCTACGCCATCACCTCCGGCCTCGAGGTCACCTGGACCCCCACCCCGACCAAGTGGGACAACACCTTCCTCGAGACCCTCTACGGCAACGAGTGGGAACTCACCAAGTCCCCCGCCGGCGCCCACCAGTGGGTCGCCAAGGACGGTCAGGCGATCATCCCCGACGCGTTCGACAACACCAAGCGGTGGCTGCCCACCATGCTGACCACCGACCTGTCCATGCGGCTGGACCCGATCTACGAGCGGATCACCCGCCGCTGGCTCGACCACCCCGAAGAGCTGGCCGAAGCCTTCGCCAAGGCCTGGTACAAGCTCACCCACCGCGACATGGGCCCCAAGGTCCGCTACCTCGGACCCGAGGTGCCCGCGGAGACCCTGCTGTGGCAGGACCCGATCCCGGCCGTCGACCACGAGCTCATCTCCGACGCCGACGCCAAGGCCCTCAAGGCCAAGATCCTCGACTCGGGTCTGACCGTGGCGCAGCTGGTCTCCACCGCGTGGGCCGCGGCCTCGTCCTACCGCGGCTCGGACATGCGCGGTGGCGTCAACGGCGGCCGCATCCGCCTGCAGCCGCAGGCCGGCTGGGAGGTCAACCAGCCCGACGAGCTCGCCCAGGTGATCCGGGTCCTCGAAGGAATCCAGGCCGACTTCGGCAAGCCGGTCTCCTTCGCCGACCTGGTCGTGCTGGCCGGTAACGCCGGCGTCGAGAAGGCCGCCGAGGCAGGCGGTTTCGCCGTCGAGGTGCCGTTCCACGCGGGCCGCACCGACGCCACCCAGGAGCAGACCGACGTGGAGTCGTTCGCGATGCTCGAGACCGCCGCCGACGGCTTCCGCAACTACGTCGGCAAGGGCACCCGCGTCCCCGCGGAGTACCTGCTGCTCGACAAGGCCAACCTGCTGACCCTGTCCGCGCCCGAGATGACCGTCCTCGTCGGCGGCCTGCGCGTGCTCGGCGCCAACTACCAGGGTTCGCAGCTGGGTGTGTTCACCGACAAGCCCGGTGTGCTGAGCACCGACTTCTTCGTGAACCTGCTCGACATGTCCACCAAGTGGGCTCCGGCCGACTCCGAGGACAGCAGCTACGTCGGCACCGACCGCGCCACCGGCAAGGCCGTGTGGACCGCCTCCCGCGTCGACCTCGCCTTCGGCTCCAACTCGCAGCTGCGGGCCCTGGCCGAGGTGTACGCCGAGGACGACTCCAAGGAGAAGTTCGTCAAGGACTTCGTCGCGGCCTGGACGAAGGTCATGGAACTGGACCGCTTCGACCTCGCCTGAGGTTGATCCGGCCGGTGTGACCGGTTGACACGATGCCCCCGAACCGAAGGGTTCGGGGGCATCGCGCGTCCCGGGGATCGGTCAGTCGACGATCTGGGTGCGGACACGGCCGATGAACCGGCGCGCGATGTCGGCGCCCTCGTGGTTGTAGGCGTTCATCAGATCGGTGAGTTCATCGACCAGTGCCCGCAAGGCCGGGGAGTCGACACCGTCGGCGTCGGTGGCCCACTCGCGGGGAACGGCGCCGACCGTGATCAGAATGCCCGCCTCGGCAGGGGCTTCCACCGAGTAGGTGAGCAGGTCCGGTGCATCATGCACCGCACTCAGCACGGCGATGTCCTCGGTGATCATCTCCGCGATGCGCGACAGGCTCGCGTGCCGACCCGGACGTGCGTGGCGCGCACCGCAACTGCGCTCCCCCGGGCGCGCGGCGGGCCGACTGGTCTTGGCCAGTATCCGATCCAGCATGCGTTGCGCGGCCGCGCGTTCCGCGACCCCGGTGCGCGGATGCTCGATCAGACTGCGCAGCCGCTGGATTCGGCCGATCGTTCCTGTGGGCATGCCCTCCCCTTTCGCCGTGGCACCTCGATCATGCCAGCGCCCTGCCCTGTCATGGCCGGGGTTGCCGGCTACGATCCTTTGAGCGGAAAGTGATGCATACGCATGTCCGCATGCGACTATAGATCTTTCGCCGACATATCGGTGACATAAAAGTGAAACCTGTTCTATCGTGGTGGAGTGGATGTCACATACGAGAACACCCGACGCGAAATCGCCACGGACAAAGGCGTTCTGCGCTACCACGAAGCCGGGGACGGCCCTCCCCTACTGCTGCTCCACGGATCCGGGATCGGCGTCAACGGGTGGCGGAACTTCCGCAACAACCTGGGCTTCTACGCCGACCACTTCCATTGCTACGTCCTGGAATTCCCCGGATTCGGCGTCAGCGACCCGGTTCCCGGACACCCCGTGCTCACCGCCGTCGACTCCGTCATCCGGTTCATGGACGCCCTCGACCTCGACTCCGCGGCCATGATCGGCAACTCCATGGGCGGCGTCGTCGCCTTCAATGTCGCCATGGCACACCCGCAGCGGGTCGAGAAGATCATCGCCATCGGCGCCGTCGGGCAGAGCCTGCTCGCCATGACCCCCAGCGAAGGCACCCGACTGCTGTCCGAATTCGCCGACGCGCCCTCGCACGAAGGCCTCATGCGGTGGCTGCGCTGCATGATCTACGACCCCACGATGATCACCGACGACCTCGTCGAGGAACGCTGGGCCGCCGCCACCGATCCCGCCGCGCAGGCCAGCCTCAAAGCCATGTACGGGTCGGAAGCGCTTGCGCTGCAACAGCAGTTCCTGGAGAACTCCCCCACCCCGCCCTACTGGTCCATGCTGCACACGATCAAGAGCCCGGTGCTCATGACCTGGGGCGGCGACGACCGCCAATGTCCCACCGACATGGCCCTCATCCCGCTACGGCAGATCCCCAACGCCGAACTGCACGTCTTCCCCAAATGCGGGCACTGGGTGATGTACGAGGCCAAGGAAGCCTTCGAACGCGTCACCCTCGAATTCCTGCATCGCTGAACAGGACCACCGGGTGGGCCGCGACCAGCCCACCCGGATCACGCTCAGCGACCGCCGAACACCGTCGCGTGACACGAGGTGAGCAGCGCCACCAGCTCGTCGCCCTGCTTGTCGTCCAGCACCGCGAACGCGGGCGCGATCAGATCCTCGGTGATCTGCTCGGCCTGCATCCAGCGGCCCTTCAACTCCGCGGTGATCTCGTCGAACGGCTCCGGCCAGCCGAAATTACGCGCCTGATCCGGACCCGGCTTCAACGGCGACCCCGCGATCAGCACCGCCTGCAACGGCGTCAGACCGCTGCCCAGCACACCGATCAGATGCAGCCCGCCGCGCAGCTCCCGCAGAATGTGGATCAGCTGCAGCACCAGGCCCGGCGCGTCCTCCGCCAGTGGCAGCGCCCGCCACCCCGCGAACAACGGCACACCGACCGGATTCGCCGCGGCCACCACCGGCAGCAGCAGCTCCGCCAACCGGCCCGAATCATCGAAGTCCGCCAGCTTGCGGCGGCCGAAGTCCTGGCCGGCCTTCAGATAGCCCGCCGCGCCTGCCTCCGCCGACATCGCCGCGGTCGACTCCCACGCTTGCCGGATGGCCTCGGGACGGAAGAACCCGAACGCCGCGGTCACCACATCCGCGTCCACGTCACCCAGCACGCCGCCACGGCCACGCGTATAGCCCGGCAGGAAACCGGGGACACCGGTGCTCTCGGCGAAGGATCGGGCCTCCCGGGAGAACATGAATCCCCCGCCGATCTGCTGAATCTGATCCTTCACCGCGGACGCTACCGACATGTCCGATCCTCTCTGAACGGAAAGCGCAATCGATCCGAGACTATTGGAGGCCCTCCACCCCATGCACCCGGGTCACCCGAAAGCGATCCGGAACACACCCCGAAAACCAAACCGGCTGCCCTGAAAAGGGTTTCGAACCCGTACGTTAACCTTCAAGTGGTGCTAGGACATTCACATGCGACCAGCGGCGCGCTCGCCTGGTCGGCGGCTGCCGCGGCGCTACCGCTCACCGTCTTGACCTATCCCGCAGTGCAATCCGGGGCCATCGGCTCCGTCGATCTGGTGATGGGCACCTTCCTCACCGCGGGCGCCGCCCTGCTCCCCGACGCTGACCACCCCTCGGGAACCATTTCCCATGTGCTCGGGCCGATCTCGCACTACGCGTGCAAGTTCATCTCGTGGATCTCCGGCGGCCACCGCCACGGCACCCACTCCTTCGCCTTCGTCGCCGCCGTCACCTACGGCACCTGGGCCGGGGAACACCTGCTCGGCCGCCACTTCACCCTCGCCCTCGTGTTCTTCCTGCTCGCCCTCGCGGTCAAGGCGCTGGGCCTGGCCCCCAGCGGCGACGGCCTCAAATCCTGGGGCACCGTCATCATCCTCGCCGTCTGCGGCACCTTCGCCATCGACCACTGGATCAGCGACAAACCGGCCTGGCTGCCGTTCTCCGTCGGCCTCGGGGCCCTCGCCCACCTCATCGGCGACTGCCTCACCGACCGAGGCTGCCGACTGCTGTGGCCGCTCAAACTCCGCACCCGCGTCCCGATCATCGACCGCACCGGCAACAAGGTCGAAACCATGGTGCTGGTGCCGCTGTTCGCCCTGGCCACCCTCGCCCTGCTCTGGTACACGATCACCCACCAGCCCTGACCCCGGCTCGTATGATCACGAAGACCACCGCAGCGGCCAGAACGGAGTCGGGCATGAGCGACCGCGAAGAACTGAGCTGGGAACTGTTCGGAAACGCCGGCCGGGAACTGGCCCAGATCATCGCCGACGACGGCTTCGAACCCGACCTCATCCTGTCCATCGCCCGCGGCGGACTCTTCGTCGCCGGCTCCCTCGGCTACGCCCTCGACGTCAAGAACCTGCACGTCATGAACGTCGAGTTCTACACCGGCGTCGACCAGCGCCTCGACCTGCCGGTCATGCTGCCGCCCGTGCCCAGCGCTGTCGACCTGACCGGCGCCACCGTGCTGGTCGCCGACGACGTCGCCGACACCGGCAAGACGCTGAAACTGGTGCGCGACTTCTGCTCCGACCACGTCGCCGAGGTCCGCTGCGCGGTCATCTACCAGAAGCCGCATTCCGAGGTGGACTGCGAATACGTGTGGAAACGCACCGACAAATGGATCAACTTCCCCTGGTCGGTGCAGCCGCCGGTGGTGGAACGCAAACCCCGCGTCCTGGACGCCTGAGCCAAAACTTGTACGTGGCAATGACAACGGCCCGGAACCAGACGGTTCCGGGCCGTTCGTTCAATTGTCGCGAGTAGGTCAGACCAGCTCGGCGGACAGGATGGTGATGGCCTCGACCGGCACATCCTGGTGGCCGGACTTGTTGCCGGTCTGCACACCCTCGATGGCGTCCACGACAGCCTCGCCGTCGACGACCTTGCCGAACACCGCGTACCCGAAGCCGTCCTGGCCCGGGTAGTTCAGGAAACCGTTGTTGCTGGTGTTGATGAAGAACTGCGCGCTGGCCGAATGCGGGGCCGAGGTGCGCGCCATGGCGACGGTGTACTTGTCGTTCTTGAGACCGTTCGCGGCCTCGTTCTCGACCGTCTGCGGGGCCGGCTTCTGCTGCATGTTCGCAGTCAGGCCGCCACCCTGAATCATGAAGTTCGGGATCACGCGGTGGAACACGGTGTCCGCGTAGTGGCCCGACTTCACGTAGTCGACGAAGTTGGCAACGGTCTTCGGTGCCTTGGCGTCGTCCAGTTCCAGGGTGATGTCCCCGGCGGAGGTCTTCAGGAGCACTTTGGTCATGTTGCCCATCGTATGGGAGCGCCCGATCCAGCGACCGAGCGGTATCGAATACTCGCTCCCCTCTTCGAGGTTCGCTGGTGATGGGTGTGGTCAGGAAGGTGCGCACGGTAGTGAGTGTCGGAGTTTGTTCTAAATGGAGATACATGCGTAGATGCGCATATTTCCATTTCCTAATGGCTGATTCGGATGGCCCCGGCGCGCCCGGGACCCGACCTCATGCTTCGTACAGTTCGAGCGGTAGCCCGTCGGGATCGGCGAAGAACGCGAACCGCTTCCCCGTGTACTCGTCGACCCGCTCCTCCTCCACGACCACTCCCCTCCCCCGCAGTTCGGCCAGGGCCTCCCCCACATTCGGCACCACGAACGCCAGGTGCCGCAGGCCGGCCGCCTCGGGCCGCGAGGGGCGTGGCGGCGGCTCCGGAAACGAGAACAGCTCCAGCTGCCCGCCATCCGGCAGGGCGAGATCCAGCTTGTACGAGCGCCTTTCAGCCCGATAGTTCTCCGCGAGAATCCGCAGGCCGAGAATTTCGGCGTAAAAGGACTTCGACTTCTCGTAATCCGACGCGATGATCGCGACGTGGTGAATTCGCAGCAGCTGCACCTCGGCAACGCTAACGCACACCATTGCGCAAGGCGGGAATGGCGAGGTCGAGGAATTCGCGGACGAGTTTGGCAGGGTCGGCGGCGACGGCCAGGCAGGTTTCGGAGCCGGGGGCGTCGATGACGGGGCGGTGGACGAGGTCGGGGCGGACATAGGCGCGCGCGACGCTGCGGGGCACGATGAGGAGGCCGTGGCCGGAGGCTATGAGTTCGAATTTCTCTTCGAGGGAGGGGGTTCGGCGGGCCGCGATGTCGAGCATGCGTTCACCGTCGAAGTCGGCGAGGGTGAGTTCGGGGCGAGCGGCGAGGGGGTGGGCGGCGGGCAGGCAGGCTACGCCGGGGTCGTGGCCGATGGGGATGACGCGGAGGCCGGTTTCGCCGAAAGGCCGTCGGAGGTAGGCGATCTGGGCGCGACCGTCGCGCAGGGGTGCGTCGCGCTCCCACCAGCGGGCGGGGACGACGTCGGTTTCGACGTCGGGATGGCGGGTGGAGAATTCGCGGAGGATCTCGGAGACGTGGAGTCCGACGGAGAAGGCGACGACCAGGCGGCGGACGCCGCGGTCGGCGTTGTGGACGCGGCGGACGGCGGCGTCGACGGCGGCGAGGATGCCTTGGGCTTCCTCGTAGAGCTGGTGTCCGGCGGCGGTGAGTTCGACGGTGCGGGTGGTGCGGAGGAGCAGGGTGCAGTCGAGTTCGCGTTCGAAGGCTTTGATCTGGCGGCTGAGGACGGGTTGGGCGATGTAGAGCTGTTGCGCGGCGCGGCCGAAGTTGCGGTGCTCGGCTACGGCGGCGAAGTAGCGGAGCTTGCGCAGGTCCAGATCCATACCCTCACGGTATCAATTGCCGGAAAGGGTCTTGGACGTCGCGACGGCCCGTCACGAGACTCGAAGCATGATCGTTCTTACCGCTCCCACCGGGCACATCGGTGGCCAGTTGTTGCAGCTCCTCCTCGAAACCTCTACTCGCACCGATGAATTGCGTGTCGTCGTGCGTGATCCAGCGACGTTGCCGGAGTCGGTCCGGTCCCGGGTCGACGTCGTCGCCGGGTCGCACGGCGATCCCGATGTGGTGGATCGGGCGTTCGCCGGTGCGGACGCGGTCTTCTGGCTGGTTCCGCCGGCTCCCGGCGGGGCGAGTCTGGATGCCGCGTTCTCCGGGTTCACCGCGGCGGCGGCGAAGGCGTTCACAGCGCACGGGGTCGGGCATGTGGTGGGTGTGTCCGCGCTCGGGCGCGGTACGGCGGTCGCGGGTCGTGCCGGGCATGTGACGGCGTCGCTGGCGATGGACGACCTCATCGCGGGTTCGGGTGTGGCGTATCGGGCGCTGGCCAACCCGTCTTTCATGGACAACCTGGTGTGGCAGGCGAACTCGATCCGCGAGGACGGGGTGTTCACGGGCACGGTGCCGGCCGATCGCAAGGCCGCGACGGTGGCGACGCGTGATATCGCGGCGGCGGCCGCGCGGCTGCTGCTGGACCGTTCCTGGTCGGGTGCCGGGGAGGTGGCGTTGCTGGGGCCGGAGGATCTGTCGCCGAACGACATGGCGCACATCGTGTCCGAGGTGCTCGGCCGGCCGGTGCGGTACGAGTGTCTGTCTCTGGAGCAGGCTCGCGCCGTGCAGATCGCGCGTGGGGTGAGTGATGTGATGGCGACCGCGTTCGTCGACATGATGCGCGCCAAGAACGAGGGTCTCGATGATGGTGTGCCGCGCGCGGAGGCGGCCGCGAGCCCGACGACGTTCCGTGCGTGGTGTGAGCAGGTCCTGGCTCCCGCGGTCGGTGCCTGACCGACCGGCGAGGCAGAGACGCTAACCCGCGAGGGCTGAGGCCGCGGCGGCGAGCAGCATCCCCCGGTAGGACCCGCCGAAGAGCACCACGTGCACCAGCAGTGGATGCAGCTGGTGCAGTGGGACCCGTTGCCGCCATCCGGAACTCAGGGGTGTGGCGTTCTGGTAGGCGCCGAGGATGCGGTCCAGGTAGGGCGCGCCGAACAGGGCCAGCATGGCCAGGTCCGTCTCCCGGTGTCCGCCGTGTGCGGCCGGGTCGATGAGGAGTGCGCGGCCGCCGGACCACAGGATGTTTCCGGACCAGAGGTCTCCGTGCAGGCGGGCGGGTGGTTCGGGTGGTCCGGCGAGGTCGGTGATGCGGTCGATGACGCGTTCGATCAGTCGGATGCCGTCGCGGCCGAGTTCGGGGGCGGCGGCGGGGAGGTAGGGGGCCAGGCGATGTTCGGTGTACCAGGTTCCCCACTCCCCCGTGGCGAGTGTGTTGTCCAGGGGCAGGGTGGCGATGTATCCGGGCCAGGGTGCCCCGAAGGTCTCGGGGCGGGTGGCGTGCAGGGTGGCGAGGTCGTGTCCGAGGTGTTCGGCGGCTGCCGGGTCCGCGGGTTGTGGTGGCTGCCAGGGCAGGACGAGCATGCGTTCGTCGGCGGCGACGACGGGTGGGACGAGGCCCGCGTGGCCGGTTGCGAGCCAGCGCAGCCCGGCGGCTTCGGCGGTCAGGACTGCGTCGACGCCGGGGGTGTTGTCGTCGACGGCTTTGACGAATAGCGCTCGTCCGTCCGTCATGTCGGCGCGGTGGAGGGTCCAGGCGTGGTTGTGGCCGAGTGGGTGCAGGTGCGCGACGGGGGTGCCGGTGAGGTGGGCGAGGTGCGCGGGCACGTCCATGGATCCTCATTGTGCGGTATCGGACCACCCGCGCGGACCGACTAGTCGGATGGAGTGAGTCGTTCCCGGAGCAGGGCGGCAGTGGCGGCGTCGGCGGGCAGGAACGCTTCGATGGCCAGCTCGGCGACGGTCACATTCATGGGTGTGCCGAAAACCGTGGTGGCGCTGAGGAAGGCGAGTTCGTGTCCGTCGAGCCGCAGCCGCAGCGGCACCACAGCCTGGTCGGGTTCCGGCAGGCCGGGGCCGTCCTCGCCGCCGGGGTAGGTGCGCATTTCGTCGAGCAGGTCGGTGAGTTCGGGTGATCCGGTGACGTCGATCTGGCGTTGCAGCCGTTCGAACAGGTGCCCGCGCCATTCGGCGAGGTTGATGATGCTGCCCGCGAGACCGTCGGGGTGCAGGGTCAACCGCAGCGCGTTCACCGGTGGACGCAGCAGCGCGGGGTCGAGTCCGTCGAGGAACAGGGCGATCCCGGCATTGGCGTCGATCATGGTCCAGGCGGCGTCGATAGCGAGGGCGGGGTGGGGTTCGAGGCCGGTGAGGATCTGCCGGACGGCGTCGCGGATGGGGCGCATGGCGGGGGTGTCGAGTTCGGGTTCGGCGTACACGGGGGCGTATCCGGCGGCGAGCAGCATCCGGTTGCGTTCGCGCAGCGGGATGTCGAGTTCGTCGGACAGGTGCAGCAGCATGTGGCGGCTGGGGGTGGCGCGGCCGGTTTCGATGAAGCTCAGGTGCCGGGTGGAGGTGTCCGCGCGGCCGGCGAGTTCGAGCTGGCTGAGCCGGCGCGCGGTGCGCCAGTGTCGCAGCAGGTCGCCGGCGGTGGGTGTCGCCATTCTCCGATCCTACGAACGATCAACCACGCCAAGCCATTACCCCGGGGGTAAGGCTCACAGTTCGCGGATGACGCGGGCCGGATTGCCGGCGGCGAACACCTTCGCGGGCAGGCCGCGGGTGACGACGCTGCCCGCGCCGACCACGGTGTTCGCGCCGATGGTCACCCCCGGGCAGACGATGACGCCGCCGCCGAGCCATACGTTGTCGCCGATGCTGATGGGTGCGGCGGTCTCCCAGCGGGCGCGGCGCAGTTCGTGGTCGTCCATCGGGTGCAGGGCGGTGAGCAGTTGGGCGCGCGGGCCGATGGAGACGTCGTCGCCGATGGTGACCGGGGCGCAGTCGAGGATGATGGCGTCGTAGTTGAGGAAGCTGTTGCTGCCCAGCCGGATCAGGTGGCCGTAGTCGCATTGGAAGCGCGGCATGATCCAGGAGCCCTCGCCGATGGCGCCGAGCAGTTGTTCGAGCACGGCGCGCCGTTGGGTGTCCTGCCCGGCGCGGGTGGCGTTGAAGGTGTCGAGCAGTTCTTGGCAGCGGCGGCGTTCGGCGACGAGTTCGGGGTCGTCGTCGCGGTAGAGCTCACCGGCGAGCATGCGGTCCTTGTGTTCACCCACGCTCCCATCCTGTCTGGTATCACCGGAGGAGTGAAAATTGGCTTCTCGCTTCCACAGTTCGGTGCCCAGGCTCGGGAGGGCGCGCGGATCGCGCAGTACGCGACCGCGTTGGAGGAGGCGGGAGCCGACAGTCTGTGGGTGGGTGACCGGCTCATCGCGGCCACCAACCCGTCGGTCGGGTACGGCGGGACCGACCGGATTCCCGACGAGTTCAACGCGGTGCTGGATCCGTTCCTGGTGCTGGGGATCGCGGCGGCGGTCACCGAGCGGGTGCGGTTGGGTGCGAATGTGCTGATCGCGCCGATGTATCGGCCCGCGCTGCTGGCGCGGTCGCTGACGACGATCGACGTGGTGAGCCAGGGGCGGCTGATTCCGGGGTTCGGGATCGGGTGGTCGCCGGAGGAGTACGCGGCCGCGGGCGTGCCGTTCGCGCAGCGCGGGGCACGGCTGGAGGAGACCCTCGACGCGCTCGAGGCCATCTGGTCCAGCGACCCGGCCGGGTACGAGGGCCGGTTCGTGTCGGTGCCCGAGCATCGCAGTGCGTTGAAGCCGGTGCGGCGGCCCCCGATTCACCTGGGCGCGTTCAATCCGGCGGCGCTGGCCCGCATCGGGCGGCGTGGGGACGGGTGGCTGCCGGTGGTGCCGGTGCCGGGTCCGCCCGGGTGGGGCAAGCAGCTGCTGGCCTTGCGGGGGTTCATCGACGACGCGGCGGTCGCGGCGGGTCGTGATCCCGCCGCCATCGGGACGGTGCTGCGGGTGAACGTGGCCGCGGGCACCGATCTCGAGCAGGTGGCGCAGACCGTCGAAACGGTCGCGGCCGACACCGGATTCGACGATTTCTTCATCGACCTGCTCTATGTCACCGACTCCGTCGACGGTATGCGGGACGCGGCGTTGCGGCTGCTGGAGCGGCTGCGCGGCTGAACGGCGTGGCATCGGTCCGGCGCGGGCGAGTGGCCCGGTACCGTCGAATCGGACGAAGCTCTCTCCCCGAGCCACGGAAGGGTGGCCGTGCATGACAGAGCCCGAGACCGTCGACGACTACCTGGCCGCCCAGCCCGCCCCGGCCCGCGCCGCCCTCGAGAGGATTCGCGCCACCATCCACGCCGCCCTGCCCGACGCGTCGGAGACCATCAGCTACCAGATCCCCGCGGTCCAGGTGAACGGCAAGGCCGTCATGTATTTCGCGGGCTGGAAGACCTTCCTGTCGGTGTATCCGGTGCCCACCGGCGACGACGGGTTCCAGCAGGCGATCGCGCCCTACCTGAAGGGCAGGGGGACGTTGAAGTTCCCGCTGCGCGACCCCATCCCCTACGACCTCATCGGCGATGTCGCGGTCCGGCTGGCCGCGCAGCGCGGAGGCCGCTGACCACGGGATGGGCGTAACCGGCCGGCACCGGGCATACTCGATCCCGTTGTGCCGCAGGGCCGCCGGGCGACCGCCCGGGAACGGGGCCCGGGTTCGTGTCGAAGGGAGTCCCGGCCGGTGCGGTTGCGGGCGAATCCGGTCGTACTGGCCGGAGTCATCGGGGTCGGAATGCCGGTGCTCGCCGCGGGGGTGATCGCGGGGCTCACCATGGACGACGGTGACAGCGGGCCGGATTCGGCGAGCGGAGCCTCGGCCGCACCGGACGCGGCGGTGACTCCTCGTCCCATCCCGGCCGCGCCGACCGCGACACCGGCGGCCACGCGCGCCGCGGACCCGGATCCGGTGGGCTTCCAACCCGATTCGATCAACTTCGTCTCCGCGGACGAGGGCTGGGTGCTGGGCCGCAGCTATCCGTGCCCGGCCCAGCTGTGCCAGTCGTTGCGGCACACCACCGATGGCGGGCGCACCTGGCGGGAGACGCCGCTCCCGGCCCCGCTGCGCGACGCCGGGCACCACGGTGGTTGGGTGAAGTTCGCCGACGCCCGCAACGGCTGGATCGGGACCCGCGACACACTGTTCGCCACCCACGACGGCGGATCCACCTGGCGCGAGATCGATGTCGACATCAAGACGGCGGAACCGGCCTGGTCGCTCACCGTGTCCGAGGACACCGTCTGGGTGGCGTCCGCGCGGGCCGATGAGCGGACCGCGTTGTTCACCAGCCCGATCACCCGCGACGCGTGGACCGGACCCGTCGAGGTCGCGGTGCCCGGTGCCGGCGGCCCCTACCCGGTCCCCGAGGTGTCGGCGACCGGAAGCCGTGCCTGGATGGTGGTCACCGGGCGCGGCAGGAGCGGCGCCCGCATGGTCGACGGCACGTGGACGCCGTGGCAGCTGCCGTGCGGCGGCAACGGGCCCGCGGACTGGCACGCGGTGTCGGAGAAGCGGCTGGTGGCGCTGTGCGGTCTCCCGGCGTCCGGCGACGGCGGCACCACCCGTGTGGTGACCTCGGTCGACGGTGGCGTCACGTTCACCGAGACCGGGCAGCTGTCGCCGTCGCGGCCGGCCAAGGCCGTGCTGCTGGCCGCCGATGGCAACCATCTGGTCGCCGCCGTCGACGAACGCCTGCTGACCTCCACCGACGGCGGCGAGACCTGGACCACCACCTACACCGCACCCGACCGCGGCTGGCAGCCGTTGTCCGGCGAGTTCGTCACCGAGACAACGGGTTTCGTGGTGCTGGGCCACCCGGGAAGCGGGCCGGTGCCCACCATGATGCTCGCCACCCGCGACGGGGGTCAGAGCTGGACACCGGTCGGCTTCGGCTGATCAGCGGTCCGCGGTCGCGCGCGAGTAGTTCCAGCCCTGCCAGGAATCGTCTTTCAGGCTTTCGCGGATGGCGTTCGCGATGGCTGTGCGCTGGGGGTCGGGCAGCCGGTCGGTGGCGGGCAGCGCGTCCGGGGACAGGCTCGACAGGTAGTCGCTGTCGAGGGACTTGCCCGACTGCCAGCGCGCGATATTGCGGTCGGCGACGAAACCTTCCGGGTTCAGGACCGACAAGGCGAACAGGGTCGTCAGGGCGGCGCCCACGGCCACACGCGGCACCCAGTACCGGCGCAAGCCCACCAGGCTGGCGAGCAGCAGCAGGTACACCAGCGCGATCCAGCCTTCGAACACCTCCACCAGCAGCCGCAGCAGGGTGAAGCCGTACGCCTGCTGATAGGTCCACATGCGGTGCAGCGCCGACGCCACGATCACCAGCGCCAGACCGATCACCACGGCGATCGCGATTCGCAGCCAGCGACGCTCGGCGGCGTCGTCCTGCGCGGCGAAACGCAGCACGACCCCGATCACAGCGAGAGTCAGCAGGCTCACGATCGACAACTGCCAGAAGCCGCTGCGCGCGTACTCGGCGTAGGTGAGGCTCGCGGTGCGCTGCACATAGCCGTCGCCACCGAACAGCACCGCCACCTGGGTGGCGACGAACGCCGCGAACACGATCGTCAACGCGCCCACCGGGATTCCCCACTCCAGCGGCGAGAACCGGCGCACGCCCCGGCCCCGGTCGGAGAACGAGTCATCGTCGGCCGCCGGGGCCGGACCGGCCAGCAGGTACAACGCCCCGGCCACCCCGGACCCGGCGACCACGAACACCGCGACCCACCGCAGCACCGCCGGGACGTCGACGGCCGGGATCAGCCCGTCCACCAGACCCGCGAACACCGCGTCGGCCCCCGCCAGCAACGGCACCATGATCAGCAGCAGCGCCGCCGCCGCACCGATCGACCACCACACCCGCTGCGTGCCCGTCCCCGCCCGCTCCCGGGTGCGAGTCATCGCCCGATACAGCCACGGCCATGAATTCAGCCCCGCGAACGGCACCGCGAGCACGTCGAACCACATTCCGTACGCCGAACGCGGCACCACCGCCAGCGACCCGGCCACCGCCGCACCCGCCAGGCACAGCACGAAAAGCCACGGCGCGGCACGGAAGGCACCCACCGACAGCAGCGCCAGCGCCACACCTGTCCACCAGACACGACCCCAGGGCACCTCCCTGATAGCAGCGGGCAGCAGACCGGCGATACCCGCGACAGGACCCGTCCCGGCCGACGAATGTGTTTCGGACGCTGCCCGATCGGCGCCGGATGCGGCGACCACGCGTGCCGCAGCCGCATCGTCGTGATCGGCGGCACCGGAGCGACCGGTGTCCTCCTCGCGTGCGGCGTCGGCGCCGGCCTCGTGACCGTCGACGCTGCCCCCGACGCCATCGCGGGCTGGGCTGCCCCCGACGCCATCGCGGGCTGGGCTGTCACCGCTGTCAGCGCGCGCTGCGCTGCCATTCGCGACGTCGTCCCGGCGGTCACCGGCACCGCTCAGGCCCTTGTCCGATCCCTGATCCGCGCGGTCGACGTCACTCCGGTCCGAGTCGTCCTCTTCATCGCCCCAATCCGCGTTCCGTGCCGCGCGATCGACCGCGTACACCATGCCGGTGATCGCCAGTCCGGTGAGCAGCCATCCGATGCCGGGACGGTCCAGGGGTACCAGTACCGCGGCCGCACACCCCGCAGCGGCCGTGGCGGCAAGCAACCCGTTCGGCACCGGAACCCGCTCCGATCGCGACGGAATCGCTTGCGGTGCAACACGATAGAGCCCCGCCACACCCGATTGCGGCACCGGGGTGGGATAGGGCGGCCACGCGGCGGGCCACGGCGCGGGTCCACCGGCGCCCGTCGGCGCGGCACCCGCCATCGCCGGGGCGAACGCCGGTGCCGCCGCAGCCGGTACGAGGGGCGGCGGACCGCCGGGGACGAACGCGGCTCTCACCGGGTCCCGCACAGGCGCGGAACTCACGGTGGCCATGGCCGGTTCAGCAGCCCGATCAAGAGCATCCGCCGCGGACCCTTCGGTCGCCGAGGCGGGAGCGTGCGCGTCGGACCCTTCGGTCGAGGATGCCGACTCCGGAACAGGCGTGACGGATTGTTCGGCCGATGTCGCGGGTGCGGGAGCAGGGGTGCTCGCCGCATCCGGTTTCGGATCGGGAGGCGGTGTGGGCGTGTCGGGCATGTGTTCCTCCATCGGGTGAACGGGACCGGCCCGGGGAGCGCGGTGCGCAGCCGGGGCACGGTCGGGAATCGGTGAGAAGAGAGTGCGGGTCAGGGTGGGGGCAAGGTGATGCGGATGCACGAGCCCGGGTCCGCGACGGCGATGGTGCCGCCGTGCAGGTCCACGATCCAGCGGGCGATGGCCAGGCCCAGGCCGGTGCCGCCGCCGGTGGCGCGGCCGCCGCGGGTGAAGCGTTCGAAGACGCGTGCGCGTTCGGCGGCGGGGATGCCGGGGCCGTCGTCGGAGACCTCGATGACGGTGTGGCCATGGGCGGTGCGGACGTGGACGCGGACCTCGCCGTGGGCGGGGCCGTGGCGGGTGGCGTTGTCGAGCAGGTTGAGCAGCACCTGGTGCAGGCGGGCGGGGTCGGCGTGCACGGTCAGGCCGGGGGCGAGGGCCATGGTGAAGCGGACGGGACGGTCCACGGCGGCGGCCATCACCTCGGCCTCGGCGACCACCTCGCTCAGCAGCGGCTCGAGATCCACCGGTTCGCGGTCCAGGCGCACCGCGCCCGCCTCGATGCTCGACAAGGCCAGCAGTTCCGATACCAGCAGGCTCAGCCGCTGGGTCTGGGCGTGGGCGGTGCGCAGGGTCGCCGGATCCGGTTGGGCGACACCGTCGACCAGGTTCTCCAGCACCGCGCCCAGGGCGGTGATCGGGGTGCGCAGTTCGTGGGACACATTGGCGATGAACTCGCGCCGCTGCTGATCGGCTGCGGCCAGGTCGGCGGCCATCTGATTGAACGCCACCGCCAGCTGGCCCACCTCGTCACGGGAGGTGGCGCGCACGCGGCGCGAATAGTCGCCCTGCGCCATGTGTTTGGCCGCGGCGGTCATCTCCCGCAACGGCATCGTCATCCCGTGGGCCAGTACCTGGGAGATCAGCAGCGCGAACACCATGGCGACGACGGTGGCGCGCGGCGGCAGCACGCCGATGCGGATCGCGAAGTAGCCGAACGCGCCCGCACCGGAGCCGACCATGAGGATCGCCAGCTTCGCCTTGATCGACGGCACCCGGTCCAGGGGCCGCGGCAGCCGTGCCGCCACCCGGTTCGCGACCGCCCGCACCCCGGTCACCGGAGCCACGGCATCGCCGATCATCGCGCCTCCAGGCTGTAGCCGACGCCGTGCACGGTGCGGATCAGGTCCGCGCCCAGCTTGCGGCGCAACGCCTTGATGTGGCTGTCGACCGCGCGGGTGCCCGACGCGTCGGCCCACCCCCACACCTCGCTCAGTAGTCGTTCGCGCGCCAGCACCGTGCGCGGCCGCCGCGCCAGATGCACGAGCAGTTCGAATTCCAGTGGCGTGAGCTGGGTTTCGCTGTCCGCGCGCCACACCCGCCGCTGGTCGGTGTCGATCCGCAGGTCACCGACGAGGATGGTGGCCACCGGTGCGGCGGTGCGTTCCACCCGGCGCAGCAGGGCGTGGACGCGGGCGGCGAGCACTCGCATGGAGAACGGTTTGGTCAGATAGTCGTCCGCGCCGACGCCGAGCCCGACGAGCATGTCGGTCTCGTCGGTGCGGGCGGTCAGCATGAGCACCGGCACGGGGCGGCGGGCCTGGATGCGGCGGCACACCTCGAGACCGTCGAAACCGGGCAGCATCACATCCAGCACCACCAGGTCCGGGTCCCCGGCCGCCTCGGCCGCCACCCCGGCGGGCCCGTCGTGGGCGATGTCGACGGTGTAGCCCTCGGCGCGCAGGCGGGCGGCGATCGATTCGGCGATGGTCGGCTCGTCCTCGACCACCAGGATCCGGCGCGCACTGGTTTCCATGCAGCCGACATTAGGCAACCGGCGTGGAGATCGTTCGCCTCGCGTGTGGAGATGTTGTGGAGACGCCGGTCATACCACCTGGAAACGTCGACAACGACGCGACGTCGTAGCATGACGGGGTGCGCTCACCGACGGATCACACCGCGCGCCTGCGCGGCGCTGCCGCCGGCGCGTCCTCGGGTGCGGTCGCGATCCTCGCCCACGGGCTCGGCGGCGGCGCGTCCCTGACCGACGGTTCGGCGCTGGCCCTGCTCCTGGCCGCGTGCACCGTGATCGGGGTCGTGGCGTCGTCGATGCGGCCACGCTACGGGCTGCCCGGAACCATCGGGATGCTGGCGGCCGGGCAGGCGATCGGGCACGCCGCGCTGTCGATGTCGCCGGGGCACCACCATCATTCGTCGTCCGCGGCCATGCTGATCGCCCACCTGGTGGCGATTCCGGTGGGCGCGTTGCTGATTCGCGCCGCCGAGGCGGGCCTGCGGCGGGCCGTCACCGGTGTGCGCAGGTTCCTGCTCGCGCTGAGCGCGATCCTCGCGCCGCCGGTGCGCCGGATGCGGCCCAGGCCGGCCGATGACCGCGCCGTGGCGCGACGGCTGCTGGTGAGCCCCGGGATCGGACGCCGCGGACCGCCTCCGGCCGCCGCACGGTACACCGACCTCGTTCCGGCCTGACACCCCTCGATCCGGCGCTGACGCCCGAATCGTGCACCGCGCCATCGCCGGACGCGACCGCGCTCGGTGACCGATGCCCACCAACCGCCGACACACCCCGCACCGAGGCCGAGCACGGCGACCGACGGACACACCCGCGCAGCGCCGAATACGCCACGCACAGTGCCCGACGGAGACGCCGCGCGGCAGCCGAGCAGAGCAACGCCGCGCTGTGACCGAAGGCGGCGAGCGCGCTGCCGGACGCGTGCCGCGCTGACGCCGACGCACTGCGTTGCGGCCGAGCGCATCCGGCGCCGATCCGGGCTCGACCGTTCCGCCGGGGTGGCTTTCACCGTCTTCTACCTACGGAGTTCTCACATGTCCCAGATGCCCTTCTGCCACGGCTTCCGTCTGCGCACCGGCGGATTCGCCCGCCGGGTCGGCGCGGTCGCGGCGGTGACGACGCTGGCGCTGCTGCCCGTCGCCTGCTCGTCCTCGCAGACCGCCTCGTCGTCCCCCGCCACCGCGGCGGCGGCGATCACCCTGACCGATCAGTGGGTCAAGGCCGCCGACAGCGGGATGTCCGCCGCGTTCGGCACCCTGGCCAATTCCTCCGACCAGCCGGTGAACCTGGTCGCGGCCAGCAGCCCGGCCTCGGCGCGGGTGGAGATCCACGAAGTCGTGGCCGACGCCTCGGGCGACAAGGCGATGCGCCCCAAGGCCGGCGGTCTCGTCATCCCCGCCCACGGCACCGCGACCCTCAAGCCCGGCGCGGAACACCTCATGTTCATGGATCTGAAGGGCCCGCTGCGCACCGGCTCGGAGGCCGCGCTCACCCTCACCTTCTCCGACGGCTCCACCAAGACCATCACCGCGCAGGTGCGTGACTTCGCCGGCGGCAAGGAGAACTACCAGCCCTCCGGCGACAACGCCGCCCACGGTGGCTGATCCGGCACCGCGGCCCGCCCGGCTGTCGCGGCGGCGGCTGCTGGGCGGCGGCGCCGTCGCGGCGGGCGCGGCCGGGGCCGCCGGCATCGGCTGGGGCGCGGCCACCCTCACCCACCGCGAGCACGATCGCGACCCCGGATCGGACACGGTCGCGTTCTACGGCCCCCACCAGGCGGGAATCGCCACCGAACCGCCCCGGCACGCGGCGTTCGTGGCCTTCGACCTGAAACCGGGTCTGGGGCGCGAGGACGTCATCGGGCTGTTGAAGATCTGGACCGACGACGCCGCGCGCCTCACCCAGGGCAAGCCCGCGCTCGCCGACACCGAACCGGAGCTGGCCGCCCGGCCCGCCCGGCTCACCGTGACCGCCGGGTTCGGTCCCGGGATGTTCACCGCGGCCGGGCTGGAATCCCAGCGCCCGCACTGGCTCGAACCGTTGCCGCCGTTCACCATCGACCGGCTCGATCCCGCCTGGTGCGGGGGCGATCTGCTGTTGCAGGTGTGCGGTGAGGAGGCGACCACCGTCGCGCACGCGGTGCGCGTGCTGTCCAAGCACGTCAAATCGCTGGTCTCGGTGAAGTGGGTGCAACGCGGCTTCCGGGACGCACCGCGAGGCCAGACCATGCGCAATCTGATGGGCTCGGTCGACGGGACGGTCAACATCGCCCCGGCCACACCGGATTTCGACCGCCTGGTGTGGGACGACGGCGCGGTCCGGCCGTGGCTGGCCGGGGGCACCTCGATGGTGTTGCGGCGCATCGCGATGAACCTCGACACCTGGGACGAACTCGACGCCGACGGCCGCGCGATCACCGTCGGGCGCACCGTCGACACCGGGGCGCCCTTGTCGGGCACCCGCGAATTCGACGAAGCCGACTTCGCGGCCACCGACCGCTACGGCATCCCGAAGATCCCGCCGTCCTCCCATATCGCTCGCGCCCACCATGCCCACGACGGGGAGCGGTTCCTGCGCCGCGGCTACAACTACGACGACGCGCCCGCCCCCGGGCACGTGTCGAACTCGGGGCTGCTGTTCGCCTCGTTCCAGCGCGACGTGGACGCCCAGTACCTGCCGGTGCAGCAGCGGCTGGCCGACTTCGACGCGCTCAACCAGTGGACGACGCCGGTCGGGTCGGCGGTGTTCGCCATCCCGCCGGGGGTGCCCGGACCGGGCGGCTATCTCGGTCAGCAGTTGTTCGACAGCGCCCCGGCGCAACGCTGATCGCGACCGGCCGGACCGCTCCCGGGCGGTCCGGCCGGTTGCCCGGCACGGGACCTAGGGTGACCCCATGACCGTGTTGCGATCGATCGTGTTGTTCGGGTTGGCCGCCATCGCCGAAATCGGTGGCGCCTGGCTGATCTGGCAGGGAGTCCGGGAGCAGCGCGGCTGGGCGTGGATGGGCGCGGGGGTGGTCGCGCTCGGCTGCTACGGGTTCGTCGCCACCCTGCAACCCGACGCCCACTTCGGTCGGATCCTGGCCGCCTACGGTGGCGTGTTCGTGGCGGGATCACTGCTGTGGGGCATGGTGTTCGACGGGTTCCGGCCCGACCGCTGGGATGTGATCGGGGCCCTGGTGTGCGTGCTGGGGGTCGCGCTCATCATGTACGCGCCACGCTCGGTGTGAGACACACCGATGCATTGCTCCACGTGAAACCGGCTGCGCCCGAACTGCATTCACGCATTCCGCGCATAAAGGTCGAGGGTTGGCGATCGGTGCATCGAATGCAACACCGCGATACGCGAACCGATTACGAATTCCCGCAGGTCACGGCCATGATCACCGGTGAGGTGCCGCGCCGAGCAGGCCGTCGATGATCGCGCGCGCCGTCGGCAGCGCCGCCTCATCACCCAGACGGGTCGCGGTGTTGGCCGCCGACACCACCGCGTCGAACTGGAACGCGACCGCGCGCGGATCCAGTCCGGTCATCGCGCCCTGCTGCTGGGCGCGGCCGATCTCCGCGGCCAGCATCGTGAACCAGTCCTCGCGGTCGGCTGCCAGCGCGTCACGCACCGGGCCGGGACGGCTGTCGAACTCCGGCTGGCACGCGCCCCGGAAGCAGCCGCCGGGCAGCACCGGCTCACCGATGTAGTCGAACCAGCGGTCCATCAGCGCGCGCAGCCGCGGCAGGCCCGGGTCCGCGGTGAGGGCCGGGCGCACGACATTGTCGATGAACACCTCGCGCGCCGCGGCCACCGCGGCCAGTTGCAGGTTCTCCTTGCTGCCGAACAGGGTCGCCACCCCGGACTTGCTGACCCCGAGGTCCTCGGCCAGCCGCCCGAGACTCAATCCCGTCAGCCCCTCGACGGAGGCGACGTCGGCGGCGTGGCGGGCGATGCTCGCGCGGGCCCGCGCGCCCTTGAGCCGACGCTGATCGGAAATCTCCTGGTCGGAAGCGCGCACCGGTTCGTCCATGGATCCATCCTCGCATCACCTGTTGCGTAAACGCACGATCGGTCGTACTTTTCAACAATACGAACGATCGTGCGTACAGTTTTGATCCCGCTCCCGACCCTCACCCAGAGAGCCCGTCATGACCGACACCACTCACCGTCCGAGCCCCGACACCTCCCCACCCGAACCGCCCACCACCGGCACCACCGCGACGGCACCCGCCGACTCCGGCCGCGCGGCGAAACTCGCCCTGCTCGTCGCCTCCGGCGCGGCATTCATGTCCTTCCTCGACCTGTCCGTGGTCAATATCGCCTTCCCCGAGATCACCCGCGACTACCCCGACACCGCCGCCGGCACCCTCACCTGGGTGGTCAGCGGCTACGCCGTCGCCTTCGCCGCCCTGCTCACCCCCGCCGGGCAACTCGCCGACACCCTCGGCCGCGGCCGCGTATTCCTCACCGCCCTGGCCGGATTCGCCCTCACCTCCCTGTTGTGCGCCCTCGCGCCCGGCGCCGAATGGCTCATCGCGGGACGGTTCCTGCAAGGCGGCACCGCGGCCTTCCTCATTCCCGCAGGGCTCGCGCTCGTCCTGAGCAGCAGCCCGCCCGAACGCGTCGGCATGGCCATGGCCGCCTGGACCGCGGCGGGCGGATTCGCCGCGACCGTCGGCCCGGCCGTGGGCGGGGCGCTCGTGGACTGGTTCGGGTGGCGGTCGGTCTTCGTCATCAACGTGCCCATCGCGGCCGCGCTCGTCGCCGCCGGATGGCGGCTGGCCCGCGGCGAGCACCGGCAACCGCACGGACTGCCCGATCTCCTCGGGGCCGTCGCGACCGGACTCGGTATCGGCACTGTCGTCGCCGCGGTCACCCAAGGCCCGCAATGGGGTTGGACCGACGCCCGCACCCTGGGCAGCGCGCTGATCGGAGTCGCCCTGCTGGCCCTGGCGTTGTGGCGGTCGCGGCGGCATCCGCGCCCCGCCATCGCCATCGGACTGTGGCGCAGCCACGCCTACGCCCTCGTCAATGCCGTCTCGTTCGTCTTCGGCGCCACCATGTTCGCGTGGCTGCTGGCCGGACCGCTCTGGCTCGACGCCATCTGGCAGTACTCCGTACTGGAGTCCGCGGCGGCCATGAGCATCGGCGCGGTCGCCTCCATGGTCACCGCGGTCGTCGCCGGACGCGCACCCGTCCCGTGGCAGCGATGGCTCGGCGTGCTGGGCGCGTTGCTGTTCGCCGCGTCCACCTTCTACATGAGCACCGGGGTCTTCGACACCGAGCCCGCGCTCTGGTCCGGATGGGTGCCCGCCGGAATCCTGGGCGGCGGCGGCATCGGCATCCTCGTCACCGTGCTGGGCACCGCCGCCGCGCGAGCGCTGCCGCCGCAGCGGTTCGCGGCCGGGGTCGGCATGAACATCACCGCCCGCCAATCCGGCGGCGCGCTCGGGGTCGCCCTGCTGGCCGCGGTGTTCGCCGCCCATCCCGGGCAGCCGCTGACCGCTTTCCACACCCTGTTCGCATGCTGTGCCGCCATCGCCGTCGTCACGGCCGTGCTCGCGGCGCTGCCCGTCCGCACCGAGGAGACCACCTCATGACCGACCACACCGAGAACACCGATCCCTACACGCTCTCCGATGCGGCGGCCGCCACCATGTTGCGCGCGGTGCCGTTCCGCCGACTCGCCGTCATCGGCGACTCGACCGCCGCGGGCACCGGTGACCCGCGGCCCGGCTACGAAACCGTGTCCTGGGCAGACCGATTGGGCCGCTGGCTGCACGCCGCGCACCCCGACGCCGCCTACCTCAACACCGGCGTGGTCGGCGCGGTCATCGCCGACGTGCGCGCCGGGCAACTCCGCGCGCTCGAGGAGTTCGGACCGGATCTGGTGGTCGTCACCTGCGGCGGCAACGACCTGTTCCTGCGCGACGCCGGTCCGCTGACCGTGGAAGCCGACCTCGACGACCTGTGCGCGAGCGTCGCCGCCACCGGCGCCCGGCTCGCGCTGTTCACCCTCGCCGACGCCTACGTCGGGCGGCTGGCCCCGCTGCGGCCGCGTTTCGCCGAGTTCGCGCAGTCGGTCCGTCGCATCGCCCACCGCCGCGACGCCATCCTCACCGAGTTCTGGGACCACCCCGCGCGGCTGCGCGAGGACTGGCTCTCCGCGGACCGGATCCACCTCACCATGGCCGGGCACGCCGTGGTCGCGGCCGAACTCGCCAAGAGCCTGGCCCGTCACCACGCCCGGGAGGTGCCGCCGGAGCTCATCGGGCGATCCTGACCCCGAAACCGACCGATGCCGCATCGGATGCGACTACGCACCCGATGCGGCATCGCCGCCATCCGAGGTCCTGTCCGCGCAGGCCCTCTCACGGGGTCACTTCCACAGGGCGGCGATCAGGACGTTCAGGATCGCCAGGCCACCCGCGGCGTGGGTCATCCACGCCACCTCCTTGCCGCGCTTGGCGTCCGCGCGACCCATCTCGGCGAACGCGGCCACCGCCACGGCCACCACCAGCTTGGTGATGATCTTCGCCATGTTCGGGTCCTTGTGCAGCGAGTCGATCGACTCGGCCATGCCCACCAGGATCACGCCGGTGAGGACCATCACGCGCGCGCCCCACACCATCAGTTCCGACACTCGCGGCTGCGCGGCGGCGTACCCGCCGACCACGGCCGCCATACCCAGCAGATGAGCCGTCACCATGAGGTTGTAGACGAAGGTCATGGGTGTCACGGTAGTCGATCGGAACCCCACAACGACAGCCGGTAGTACCCGCGATCTTTCGCGAATCGGACAGGGCGGCACCAACTGTCCGTGCGGACCGGTCCGAGGGTTTCGCCCTCGGACAGGCCGGGTAGTCCTCACCCGATGGTCCCCGCACGTGGTGGATCAGGCGTCGTGGGCAGCGTGGCCGGCTAGGAGAGGTTTCAGTGGCGGTTGTACTAGTGCTGCGAGCACGTGGACTCGGTGACCTGCTCACCGCGGTTCCCGCGTTGCGCGCGTTGCGCCGGGCCCGGCCCGGTGACCACATCGCACTCGCCGCACCCCACCGCCTCAAACCGATCGTCGACCTCATCGCCTGCGTCGACGAGATGATCCCGGTCAGCGACCCCGTCGGGCTGCGCTGGGACGGTCCCGCCCCCGCGCTCGCGGTCAACCTCAACGGCCCCGGCGCCGACGGCATCGTGGAACTCTCGCGCACCCACCCCGGACGCATCCTGTCCTACCGCAATCCGGCCTTCCCCGACCTCGCCGGCCCCGCCTGGGAACCCGACCTGCACGACGTGGACCGCTGGTGCCATCTCCTCGAATACGACGGCATCGCCGCCGACCGCCGCAACCTCGGCCTGGTGCCGCCGGTGGCCACCACCAGCCACCGCGACGCCGTGGTCGTCCACATCGGCGCGGGCGCACCAGCCCGCCGCTGGCCGGCCGACCGGTTCGCCGCGGTGGTCCGGCACCTGCTGGTGCAGGACCGCGAGGTCGTGCTGACCGGCGACGAATCCGAACGCGAGACCGCGTTCGGCGTCGCCTCCCGCGCGGGACTCTCACCGGCGCGAGTCCTCGCAGGACAGCAGAACCTCATCGAGCTGGCCGCCACCGTCGCCGAAGCCGCGCTCGTGGTATGCGGCGACACCGGCGTCGCCCACCTGGCCGCCGCCTTCGGCACCCGTACCGTGCAGCTGTTCGGACCCAACCCGCCCAGCCGCAGCGGCCCGCCTCCGCACCTGCTGGGCCGCCACGCCGTGCTGTGGGCCGGGCAGTCCGGCGACCCGGACGCCGACGCCATCGACCCCGGTCTGCTGAAGATCGGTGTCCCCGAGGTGATCAACGCCGTCGACAAGCAACTGCGCAAACGCCCCTGGCCCGGCACCGGCCTCGACCGCCGCGCCCAGCAGGCCTACCGGCGCGTCGGCTAGGCCCCCGAATCGGTGGCCGGGACCCGCGGATCCCGTTGCCCGGCACTGATACTCAACGCCGCCATCACCAACCCGATCCCGGCCAGCTCCGCCGCACCGGGCCGCTGGGCCAGCGCCACCGCCCCGATCACCGCCGCCGTCGCGGGCAGCAAGGCCAGCAACAGCGCGAACCGGGCGCGGCCCACCCGGCGCAACACCACCTGATCCAGGGCATAGGGCACCGCGCTCGACAACACCCCGACGCCCACACCCAGCAGCCAGGTGCGCGGATCGGCGAAAACGGCCGGGGCGAGCACACATTGGCGGGTCACCAGGATCGGGGCCAGCACGATCGCCGACACCGTCGTCCCGATCGCCAGCGCGTCCATCCCCGAACCCGTATCGGCCACCCGCTTACCCAGCAGGATGTAGCCCGCCCACAACACACCCGCCAGCACCGCGAACCCGACACCGCCGGGCCCGGCCTCCGACGACACCCCCGCCAGCAGGAAGACACCGGCCGCCACGAGCGCGACGGCCAGCAGATCGCGGGCCCGGCGTGAACCCAGCGCCGCCACCGCGATCGGACCCAGGAACTCGATGGCCACCGCGGTGCCGAGCGGAATCCGCGCGATCGCCTCATAGAAGGCGATGTTCATGCCGAGGGTGACCACCCCGAACCCCGAGGCCACCAGCACCGCGCGCCGCGTCCAGCGCGAGCGCCACGGCCGCCGCCAGATCAGCAGCGCCACCCCGGCCGCCGCGGCCCGCAACCAGGCCACCGTCGCGGGCTCGACCGTGTCGAACAACCGCACGCCGATCGCCGCGCCCGCGTACAGCGACACCCCGCTGACGATGAAGACCAGCGGGACCGACCAGCCGGGCAGACCCACGCGGCGTTGCCGCTGCACTCCGACCGACGTACCCACCTCGACACCGTATCGCCCGCTCGAGCGGGCAGGCCGCGGCACGTCCGCACGGTCCCGGCCCGGGGAACACCATCGCGTCTATGCGCGAACCCGACCGGCTACTCCCCTTCCGGCGCGGCCTTCGCCTCCGACAGGGCGGCCGAGTAGGCGGCGATGGCGCTGGGCCAGAACTGTTCGAGATAGTCGCGGGCATCGGCCAGGCCACGCGGGTCCAGGGAGTACAGGCGGCGGTTGCCCTGCGGGCGCATCATCACCAGGCGGGCCTCGCGCAGCACCTTCAGATGCTGCGAGACCGCCGAGCTGGTCACGCCCAGGGCCTCGGCGATCTCCCCGACCGCCTTCGGGCCCTGCGGCAGGGACTCGAAGACCGCGCGCCGGGTGTCGTCGGCGAGCGCGCCGATCACCTTCACTCCGTTAGTGGGCACTTACATAGTGTGCCGCCAGATCGATCAACGGTCAATACACGCGTTATCGGCACAATCCAACGTCATCACAGAATTACTCGCGTGTCGTTATCGACTCGTAATCATCGAACTGGGCTTTTGTACCAATGTGACGGTAGCAACAGGGTTTCTGAACGCAAGCTGAGATCTCGTAGCTTCGAGACATGCCCGTAACCGATTCGTTATCCCGCTTCTGGGGAACCGGCCGATACCGAGCAGCCGCGACCCGCGCCGCAGCCGTGACCGCCCTCGTCGGCGCGTCCATGGCCGCCCTCGCCGCCACCGGCCCCGATGCCGCCCACGACACCGTGGCCATCGCCAACGCCTCCGCCGCCGACGACATCCAGTTCACCGCCTTCACCCCGCGCGAGGCCCAGCAGCCGCAGATCGTGCCGCAGGAGGTGCTGGACTACCTCAACGGCCTCAACATCCCGCTGCCGCCGCTGCCGCCGCTGCCCGGCATCCCGGCACCGCGCCCGGCCACCGTGCGACCCGTCGACGGCCCGCTGACCTCCGGCTTCGGCATCCGCTGGGGCGCCATGCACGCCGGCATCGACTTCGGCGACGGCTTCGGCACCCCGATCCGCGCCATCACCGACGGTACCGTGATCGAGGCCGGCCCCGCCTCCGGCTTCGGCCTGTGGGTGCGTGTGCAGCAGGACGACGGCACCATCGGCGTCTACGGCCACATGCAGGACATCCTGGTCGGCGTCGGCCAGCAGCTGCGCGCCGGCGACGTGCTCGCCACCGTCGGCAGCCGCGGCTACTCCACCGGCCCGCACCTGCACTACGAGGTGCACACCGCCCCCGGCGCGCCCATCGACCCGATCGGCTGGCTGGCCGGCCGCGGCGTCGACTTCGGGTTCGCCCCCGCGGACTAGACCCACCCCAACCCCCCGACCACTCCGAGCACCGATGAGGGATGCACGGATCGGTTTGTGCGACAACGTCGTCCGCACGATGGAGAACGGCCCCGGCGCTACCGCCGGGGCCGTTTCTCATACCCGGGTACGGGGTCGCCACACCACCGCCGGGGGACGTGAACCAGCGGATCGCGAACCTACCGTCAGCCCCATGACCACGCTCGATCGCCCGACGCTCGCGCCGCTCACCGACCTCGCCCCCGCCCGCCGACTGCACCGGCCCCTGCTCGCCACCACCGCCGCCATGGCCGCCCTGGCCCTGTTCTCCCTGTGCGCCATGGTCTTCGACGACCGCGTGCTGCTCGGCGAGACGGTGTGGCTCAAACCCCTCAAGTTCGCCATAGCCATGGTCCTGTACTGCGGCACCCTGGCCTGGCTGGTGTCCTTCCCGCACCGCGGGCAGCGCCTGACCTGGTGGATGGGTACCGTCTTCGCCGGCACCGCCGTCGCCGATGTCGGATTCGTCGTGGTGCAGGCCGCGCGCGGCACCTTCAGCCACTTCAACACCCAGACCGACGCGTTCAACACCATCGGCCAGAAGGTGTTCATGATCGGCGTGCCGGGCCTGTTCCTGGCGAATCTGGTGATCGCGGTGACCCTTTCGTGGCAGCGCGTCACCGACCGGCCCACCTCGATGGCCATCCGCGCGGGCCTGGGAATCGCGGTGTTCGGAATGGCGCTGGGCTACCTGATGGGATACAGCGGCAAGCAGCAGACCACCGACGCCTACGGACGCCCGATCACCCTGGTCGCGGGCCACACCGTCGGGCACGGGCAGTCCGACGCGGTCCGCGACGGTATCGCGACCGTGCCGATCACGCACTGGAGCACGAACGGTGGTGACGTGCGGATCGCGCACTTCGCGGGCCTGCACGGCATCCAGCTGCTCATCATCGCCGCCATCGTGCTGACCCGCCTCGCCCCCACCGTGGGGTGGCTGCGCGCCGAACGCACCCGCGCCCGGCTGATCGGGGTGCTCGCGCTCGGCTACAGCGGCCTGGTGGCGACGCTGCTGCGGCAGGCGCTGCGCGGGCAGCCCGTGACCTCGCCCGATGCCGAAACCCTCACCGCGCTCGGCCTTGTCGCCGCCGTCACGGCCGCGGGGATCGCGATCGTGTACGCGCTGAGCGGACGCACCGGCGGGGTCAGCGCAGCCGCTCGGCCTCGCGGGTCAACGCCACCAAAGTCGCGGTGAGATCGGCGAGTTCGATCATCTCCGCGCCCTCGGAGACCGCGGTGGCCACATCCTCGGCGGCACAGCGGGCGGCGAACCAGCGGTCGGACAGATCCGACACCTCCTGTGCGCTCAGGACCACCGAATCCTCGGGAATACCGGTGCCCTTCACACTGTTCCGATGCTCGTACGCCCGCTGGCGACACGATTGCCGGCAGTACCGGCGGCGGCGTCCGATCTCCGATTCGGCGATCTCCCGCCCGCACCACTGGCAGCAGGACAGCACGCGTCGAGACATGGTCCGAGACAATAGCGGTTTCCGGCCCCGACCGGGTGCAGTGGCACGCCGCAGCAAACCGGGCGACCCGCACGGGTAGGATGGCAGGGTTCTCCCCACGGGAACCGAAACGTGCGTGGCTACGTTGACACTACGTACCGCAGCTGCAGAAACACTGAAGTAGAACATTGCCGACAGGCGAGAAGGGACCGCACTCATGGCAGATCGCGTACTCCGGGGGTCTCGGCTCGGAGCGGTGAGCTACGAGACCGACCGCGACCACGACCTGGCGCCGCGTCGGATGGCGCGGTACCGCACCGACAACGGCGAGGAATTCGACGTCCCGTTCGCCGACGACGCCGAAATCCCCCCCACCTGGCTGTGCCGCAACGGCCAGGAGGGCACGCTCATGGAGGGCACCACCCAGGAGCCCAAGAAGGTCAAGCCGCCCCGCACCCACTGGGACATGCTGCTCGAGCGTCGCAGCAAGGAAGAGCTCGAGGAGCTGCTGCAGGAGCGCATGGACTTGATCAAGTCCCGCCGGCGCGGCTAGCCGCACAGCGACACGACGACACGGGTCCCCCGCACCACCGGTGCGGGGGACCCGTTCTGTGTCAGGGGGTCAGTGAGGTGGGCCGTACTGGGCGGCAAGCAGATTGGCGACCAGATCGCGACGGCTGCGCACCCCGGACTTCTCGAAGATCGACTTCAGGTGCTGCTGCACCGTCAGCGGTGAGACCACCAACGCGTCGGCGATCCGCCGGGTCGAATTGCCCGCCAGGACCAGGGCCGCGATCTGGTGTTCGCGCGGGGTCAGCGGGTAAGCGGCCAGTTTCAGCGGCGCGATCTCCGGGGCGCGGGCCGGTTCGAGGATGACCGCGATGGGTCCCTCGGGGTCCGCGCCCGGATCGGTGTGCAGCCGGGAGGCGTGGGCCACCAGCCAGCGACCCGACCGGGTGCGCAGTCGAACACGGGGCACCGCAGGCGAATTCGGATCCAGTTCCAGACTGCGCAGGCGCACGGCGACCGCCACGATCGCCTGCGGCAGCGTCTCGCGCGCGGGTTGGTCGGCGAGCTCGGCCAGGAGAACGCTCGCCTCGGGCGTGCGGGCCAGCACGGTCCCGGCGTCGTCGAGCAGCAGCAGGCAGGGCGGGGGCGGCCCGTCCGCACCTGTCTCCACCTCCGACAGCAGTACCGCCGCGCGCAGACCCTCGGCCAGATGCGCGGTCATGGCGTGCACGAACCCGACCTCGTCGGCGCGGAAGCCCTCCGGCGAGGGCTCCCGGTGCAGGCACAGCACACCCCAGCAGCTCGCCCCCGTCCGCAGCGCGGCGCGCAGTTCGTCGCCCATGCCGAGCGGAGCGAGGATGTCGCGATAGCGGGCGCTGGCCTCGGGGGCGCCTCGGGTGGCGTCGAACAGGGTCCGGACCGGGTCGGGGGCGCCGGCCAGCGCCCGGAAATGGTTCACGTCGTCGTCGAGGAACTCGTTGGCCAGGAACAGGGGCGTGGCCGCGGCGGGAATCTCGTCGATGACCGACCCGGTGAACAGGACGGTGGCCGGGTCGGTGGTGGCCGCCCAGTAGGCGGCGATCGGAACGGCCGCCCGCAGCGCGGTCAACGATTCGGTGAGAACCGTGCCCGCGTCCAGCCCGGAATGGCACAGGCGGACGATCTCACGCCGTGCCCGATCCGTCGATCGGTGCTGCCCCACCATCTCAGGCTACGGCCGGGCCCACACCCACGGGATACCAGTTTTCTGGAATGTTCCCGGCGGCCGCGAGCGCGCACAGTCGGTACGAGGGCTCACCGCGAGCCCCGACCATCGATCGAGGAGTGATCATGTCCGAGTCGAACAAGGCGCTGATCGAGCGCTTCGTGAACGAATTCTGGAATGCGGGCCGACTGGCGGCGGCCGACGAGCTGATGGCCCCCGACGTCGTCATCCACGCCCCCGAGGTCGGCGGGATCGAGGGCCTCGAAGCGTTCAACACCACCCTGCGCACCGCCTTCCCCGACTGGCATTCGACCCTGGAAGAGGTGGTGGCGGAAGGTGATCGGGTGGCCGAACGCTGGACCGGCCGCGGCACCCAGCTCGGCGAGTTCCAGGGAATTCCGGCGACCGGCCGCACGGTGGTGGTGCCCGGTGTCGTGTTCTACCGCGTGCGCGACGGCCGGATCAGCGAATTCCGTGGCTCTTTCGACATGTCCGGCCTGCTGGGCCAGCTCGGCGCACTGCCGCAGGCCCAGCCTGCTCAGTGACTGGCGACCTTGCGGTACTGCACCAGGGCCAGCGGCACCGCGATCGCCAGGATGCCCACCGAGCACAGGATCGAGTACTCGACGCAGTGGTCGGCGGCCCAGCCGGTGGCCGGGGTGAACGAGGGCGGTGACCCGTTGCCGAACAGTTTGCGCCCGGCCGCCGACACCGCGGTGATCGGATTCCAGGCGGCCACCGTGCGCAGCGGACCCGGCAGCGTCTCCCCGGAGATGAACGCCGAGGAGATGAACGTCAGCGGGAAAAGCCAGATGAGCCCGGCACTCTGGGCCACCTCGACGCTCGGCGACATGAGCCCGGTGATCGCGCCCACCCACGACATGGCGAAGGCGAACAGCAGGATGACGGCGAACGCCAGCACCGCGTCCATGATCGCCCCGTTGATCCGCCAGCCGACCACGTACCCGCACGCCACCATGACCGCGAGCGCCAGGATATTGACCACCAGGTCGGACAGGGTGCGGCCCATCAGCACCGCCAGCCGCGACATGGGCAGTGTCCGCATCCGGTCGATGATGCCCTTGTGCAGGTCGTTCGCCAGGCCGACGGTGGTGAACGCCGCGTTGAAAGCGACTGTCTGCGTGAAGATTCCGGCGAGCAGGAACTCCCGATACTGGCTGCCGCCCAGGGACGCGCCGAAGATGTAGGCGAACAGGAACACGAACATCAGCGGCTGGATGGTGGCGGTCACCAGCAGGGTCGGCACGCGCAGGATGGTGATCAGGTTGCGATAGGCGACGATGGCGCTGTCGCGCACCACCCGCGGTAACAGGATGGCGGGCCCCTCACCGGCCGGGCGGACGTTCCGCTGCTCGGCGGTGGCCGCTGTCTCCTCGCCCGGAGGCGCTTCCGGGTCGGCGGGCAGGGTCGTCACGACAGGATCTCCTCTTGAACTGACTCGGTGGCGGGCACATCGATCGTGCGGTCGGCGGATTTGCCGGTGAGAGACAGGAATACGTCGTCGAGGCTGGGCCGGTGCACGGTCGCGTCGAGCACGTGCACACCGACGTCGTCGAGGCGGCGCAGCGCTTCGACCATGGTGCGGGTGCCGTCGCTCACCACCACGGTCAGCCCGTCGGTCGACTCGTCGTACTCGGGTTCACCGATGCCGACCCCGGCCAGCACACGGCGGGCGGGGGCGGGATTCTGGCCGGCGGCCAGGGTGACGGTGAGTTTGTCGCCGCCGATGGAGGTCTTGAGTTCGTCGGCCGACCCGCGGGCGATGACGCGCCCGCGGTCGATGACGGTGATGCGGTCGGCCAGCAGGTCGGCCTCTTCCAGGTACTGGGTGGTGAGCAGCACGGTGGTGCCGTCGTCGACGAGTTCGCCGATGACGCGCCACATGTCCAGTCGCCCACGGGGATCCAGCCCGGTGGTGGGCTCGTCGAGCACCACCACCAGGGGTCTGCACACCAGCGCCCCGGCGAGGTCGAGGCGCCGCGCCATACCGCCGGAGTAGGTGCCCGCCCGGCGCCCGGCCGCGTGGTCGAGGCCCAGCGCCGACAAGAGCTCGGTGGCGCGGTCGGTGGCTTTCTTGTGGTTCATGCCGTACAGCCGGGCCACCATGCGCAGGTTCTCGAAGCCGGACAGATTGGCGTCGATGGCCGCGTACTGACCCGACAGACCGATCCGGGTGCGGGCGCGGGCCGGATGCTTCAGCACGTCCACGCCTGCCACCTGCACCGAGCCGGAGCTCGGGCGTAAGAGGGTGGTGACGATGCGCACGGTGGTGGTCTTGCCCGCGCCGTTGGGCCCGAGCAGTCCCATCACGGTGCCACTCGGGATCTCCAGATCGATCCCGTCCAGCACCCGGACCTTGCCGTAATACTTCACCAGCCCTTGGACTTCCACGGCCAGACTCATCGCGTTCCCTCCCGCCGGGCTTCGATCTCCGCCAGCTGTTCCCGCAGCACCGGCCCGATGACGGCGAGGGATTCCGGCGTGGTCATGCCGGCGTGCGTGCAGCGCACCAGCTGGTCGTGCACCACGCCGGTGACGTGGGACTGCCAGGCCGCGGCGCAGCGCGCCGGGTCCGCCCGGTTGATCTCGTCGTCGGCGGCGGTGAAGAACACCAGGTCGCCGTCGAAGACCCGCGGCCGGAAGCCGTGCGCCTGGGCCGTGCCGTTCTCGTAACCGGTGTAGAGCCGTTCCAGGTGTTCGATCGTGAGCGCCGCGAACGGCCCGGAGCGGCCGCGCAGCAGTTCGGCCGCCTCCTGCAGGGTCACGCGCGGATCGATGTCGGCGTCACCGCCGAGCAGGTCGGATCCGAATTCGGCGATGATCGAGGCCACCGTCGGCATGGCCTGCTCGAGCCACCGGTCGGAGAGCTGGTAGCTGTCCATCATGCCGAGCAGCGCCACCTCGTCGCCGCCCTCCTGCAGCTGCACCGCCACCTCGTGGGCGATGAGCCCGCCCAGCGACCAGCCCAGCACATGGTAAGGACCCTCCGGCTGCACCGATTTCATGTGCGCCACATAGTATTTCGCGGCTTCGGCGATGGTCCGGTGGCTTTCCTCGCCCGCCACGTGCGGCGCCTGCAGGCCGTACACCGGCCGTTCGGGCGGCAGGTGCGACAGCAGTCCGGCGAAGCACCAGGACAGGCCGATCGCCGGATGTACGCAGAACAGCGGCGGCACCGTCGAATCCGTGCTCGGGCGCAGCGGCAGCACCGCGCCGAGCGCCGCGCTCAGCGCCGCCCCGACGTCGCCCTCGGCCGAGGACAGGCGGGCGGCGATGGCGGCCGGCGTGGATTCTCCGAACATGGCCTGCACGGGCAGGTCGATCCCGGCGGCCCGCAACTGCGCGACCACCTTGGTGGCCAGCAGCGAGTTGCCGCCGAGTTCGAAGAACCCGTCGTCCACGCCGACCTGGCGCTCCGCGCCGAGGCCGAGCACGTCCGCGAAGGCCGCGCACAGGGCCGTCTCGATCGGGCCGGTCGGCGCCCGGTAGCCCTCGCGGGCCGCGAACACCGGTTCCGGCAACGCCTTCCGGTCCAGTTTGCCGACCGGCGACAGCGGCACCCGGTCCAGCAGCATGATCGACTGCGGCACCATGTAGTTGGGCACCAACGCGGCCATGTGCGCGGTGAGTTCGGCCGGGGTGGGCGCGGTTCCGGTGCGCGGCTTCACGTAGGCCACCAGCGCGGTGGACCCGGCCGTGGTGCGGTGGCCGATGGTCGTCGCGAACTCCACCGCCGGGTGCTTGGCCAGCGCCGCGTCGATCTCGCCGAGCTCGATGCGGAAGCCGCGGATCTTGACCTGATGGTCGGTGCGGCCCACGTAGTCCAGATCCCGTGCGCTGCCGTCGCGTTCGAGCCAGCGGACCAGGTCGCCGGTGCGGTACATGCGGGCGCCCGGCTTGCCGAACGGGTTGGCCACGAACCGCTGCGCGGTCAGGCCCGGGCGGCGCAGGTAGCCGCGGGCCAGGGCCGCGCCCGCCAGGTGCAGTTCACCGGTGACTCCGGCCGGGGCCGGGTGCAGGCGCACGTCCAGGACGGTCGCGCCGACGCCGCGGATGGGTCCGCCGATGGTGATCGGCCCGCCGGGCGTCAACGGCTGCGAGATCACCGTGACGATGGTGGTTTCCGTCGGCCCGTACACGTTGTACAGCTTGCGGCCGGGAGCCCACCGGGTGACCAGGTCCGGCGGCAACGCCTCGCCGCCGACCAGGACGTGCCGCAGCGCGGTCGCGCCCGCCGGGTCGACGGTCCCGAGCGCCGAGGTGGTGATGAAGGCGTGGGTGATGCCCTCGTCGGCGAACACCTTCCCCAGCTCCTCGCCGCCGACCACGCCGGGCGGAGTGATGACGAGGGTCGCGGCGCCGCCGAGGGCGAACAGCAGGTCGAGCATGGCGGCGTCGAAACTCGGTGTGGCGAAGTGCAGCACGCGGCAGCCGGGTCCGACGTCGAACCGCTGCGCGGTCTCGGCGGCGAAGTTGGACAGGCCGCCGTGGGTGACGACGACGCCCTTCGGGATGCCCGTGGACCCGGAGGTGTAGATGACGTACGCCGGGTTGTCCATGCGCAGCGGCGAGGTCCGCTCGCTGTCACGGATGGGCGCGTCGGAGGTGGCCAGCACGCGACGCCGGAACGACGGCGCGTCCAGCACGGTCCAGTTGGCGCCGTCGGGCATGCGCCCGCGGTGTGTGGACAGGGTGATGCCCACGGCCGCACCGGAATCCAGCAGCATGTGGCTGATCCGCTGCTCCGGGTACCCGGGGTCGACGGGCACGAACGCGGCGCCGGCCTTGGCGATGGCGAGGGTCACCGCCACCGATTCGGCCGACCGCGGAATGCCCATGGCGACCAGGGTTTCCGGTCCGACGCCGTAGCCGATCAGGACCCGGGCGAGCCGGTTGGTCCAGCGGTCGAGGGCGTCGTAGGAGATCTGGGTGCCCGCCGAGCGGACCGCGATGGCGGCCCGGTTCAGGTTGGCGGCGGCCTCGAACACCTCCGGGAAGGTGATCGGCAGACCGGGTTCCGCGCCGCGCACCGGCGCCAGGGCCGTCCACTCGGCGGCGTCGAGCAGGTCAAGATCACCGATCGCGGTGCCCGGGTGCCCGGCGGCCGCGCCGAGCAGCCGCACGAACCGCTGGGCCAGTCCCTGGGCGGTGTCCTCGTCGAAGAGGTCGGCGGCGTAGTTGACCGAGACGGTGATGCCGTCGGGTTCGCGTGCCGCGGTCCAGGATTCGGTGAGGGTGAACTGCAGGTCGAACTTGGCGATGCCGGGGTCGGCGTCGTCGGCCTCGATGCGCAGACCCGGCAGTTCGAGCACCCGCACCGGCTGGTTCTGCACCGACAGCATCACCTGGAACATCGGGTGATGCGCCTGCGAGCGGACCGGGTTGAGCACCTCGACCAGTCGCTCGAACGGCACGTCGGCGTGCGCGAACGCCTCCAGGTCGGTGTCGCGGACCGTGCGCAGCAGATCGGCGAAGCTGGTGCCGCCGTCGATGCTGGTGCGCAGCACCAGGGTTCCGACGAACATGCCGACCAGCCGGTCCAGCGCGGGGTGGCCACGTCCGGCAATGGGCGTGCCCACGGCGATGTCGTCGCCCGCGGTCAGTCGATGCAACAGTGCCGCCAGTGCGGCGTGCAGCACCATGAACATGGTGACGCCGTGTTCGGCTGCCAGCGCCTGCAATTCGCGGTGTGTGAACGGGTCCAGCCCGCATTCCACCGTGCCGCCGCGATAGGTCGGGGCGGGCGGGCGCGGCCGGTCCGACGGCACCGCGAGCAGCTCGGGCAGACCGTCCAGGGCGCGCCGCCAGTAGCCGAGCTGGCCGCTGATCACCGATTCCGGATCGTCCTCACGGCCCAGCACATCCTGCTGCCACAGCGTGTAATCGGCGTACTGGATGGGCAGTTCGGGCCATTCGGGGGCCTGCTTGGCGACGTGCGCCCGGTAGGCGGCGGCCACGTCGGCCGCGAGCGGTTGCAGCGACCAGCCGTCCATGGCGATGTGGTGCACGACCAGCACCAGCACGTGCTCGGTCTGGTCGCCCGGCAGCCGCAGCAGGGCCGCGCGCAGCGGCACGCTGGTGGCCAGGTCGAAGCCGCCGGCGGTGACCCGGCGGATCTCGCCCGGCACCTCGGCCTCGGTCACGGTCCGGATCGGCAGCCCGACGGTGGCCTCGCCCGGTTCCAGGATCTGCTGGCACGGTTCGCCGTCGATCTCGGGGAACACGGTGCGCAGCGTCTCGTGCCGTTCCTGCACCTGGTGCAGGGCCGCGCGCAGGGCCGCGACGTTCAGTTCGCCGCGCAGGCGCAGGGCGACCGGAACGTTGTAGGCGCCCAGCGCTTCCCCGTTCTCCACGGAGGCGTTGAACTTCTCCAGGAACCACAGCCGTCGCTGCGCCGCCGAGAGCGGGATCCGCTCGGGTCGGGTGCGCCGGCGCGGTTCCGGACGCAGGTCGTCCGAGGCGGAGCCGGCGTCGAGCGCGGCCGCGAGACCGGCCACGGTCGGGGCGGCGAACACGGCCCGCACCTCGAGCCGTACCCCGGTGGCGGTGGCCAGCCGGGCCACCAATTGGGTGGCCAGCAGCGAGTTTCCGCCGACCTCGAAGAAGCTGTCGTCCGCGCCGATCCCCGGCGCACCGACCAGTTCCCCTATCACCTCGGCGACCAGGCGCTCGGTGTCGGTCTCCGGTGCGCGCGAGACCGAGGCGAGCGGCGTCGCGGGCGGCGGCAGCGCGTCGCGGTCCAGCTTGCCGACCGGGGTGAGCGGAATGCGGTCGAGCACGGTGAGCGAACTCGGAACCATATGCGCGGGCAGGTGTCCGGCGCAGTGGCCGCGCAGCTGCTCGAGGTCGGGCGTGCCGCCGTCGGCGGGCAGCACGAACGACACGATGCGCCGCACGCCCGCGATCTCGCGGACCTCGGTGTGCGCGAAGCGGATCGCGGGATGCGCGGTGAGCACGCCGTCGATCTCGCCGAGCTCGATGCGGAAGCCGCGCACCTTCACCTGGTGGTCGGTGCGACCCAGGTAGACGATGTCGCCGTCGGCGCTCCAGCGCACCACGTCACCGGTGCGGTAGATCCGTGATCCGGGCGGCCCGTACGGGTCGGCCACGAAGCGGGCCGCGGTCAGCTCGAACCGTTCGAGATAGCCACGCGCGCAACCCTGTCCGCCCAGGTACAGCTCGCCGGGGACGCCGACCGGGACCGCCCGCAGGCGTTCGTCGAGGACCAGGGCCCGCGCGCCGCGCACCAGCTTGCCGATGGTGATCGGCTCCCCGACCGCCAGCGGTCCGGCGATAGTGGCGACGACGGTGGTCTCGGTGGGCCCGTAGCCGTTGAACATCATGCGGCCGGGAGCCCAGCGCGCCACCAGTTCCGGACCGCAGGCCTCGCCGCCGACCATGACCGACCGCAGGTGCGGCAGCGGCCAGCGCTCGCGGTCGATGGTGGCCAGCGCGGCCGGGGTCATGAAGGTGTGGCTGACCTGTTCGCGGTCCATGAGCGAGGCCAGTTCGTCGCCGCCGTACACGTCGGGCGGGACGATGATCATGGTCGCGCCGGCCCCGATCGCCAGTAGCAGGTCGAGTATGGCGGCGTCGAAGCTCGGGGACGCGAAATGCATGGCCCGCGAGTCCCGTTCGACCCGCATGCGCTCGCGGATCTCGTCGGCGAAGTTGGACAGGCCCCCGTGGGTGACGGCCACGCCCTTGGGTTTTCCGGTCGAACCGGAGGTGTAGACGATGTAGGCGAGGTCCCCCGTCCACAGGGCGGCGGTGCGGTCGGCGTCGGTGATCGCGGTCTCGTCGAGCACCTCGAGCACTTCGAGCAGCTCGGGGTCGTCGAGCAGCAGCCAGTCCACCGGGTGCTCCCCGGCGGCGGTGTGCAGCGCGGCCGCGTGCTCGGTCATGCTGATGCCGACCCGGCAGCCGGAGTCGGAGAGCATGTGCCGCACCCGATCCGCCGGATAGTTCGGGTCCACCGGGACGAACGCGGCGCCGCACTTGGTGACGGACAGTGCCGCCAGGACCGATTCCATCGAGCGGGTCAGGCCGAGCGCGACCCGGTCGCCGGGGCCCAGGCCGCGATCGATCAGGGCCCGCGCCAGGCGGTTCGAGTAGATGTCGGCTTCGCGGTAGGTCAGTTCGGTCTCGTCGAGACGCAGGAACACCCGGTCCGCGTTGAGGTGCGCGGTGGCCGCGAAGTAGGCGGCCAGGCTGCACTGCGGTTCGGGCACCGGACCCCAGGCGGGGGTGAACATCTCGCGCTCGAGTTCGGTGCGCGCGTCGATGTCGCGGACCCGCACCTGCGCGTCACCGGTGACGGCCTCGAACACCTGGACCAGGCGTTCGGCCAGGACGGTCACCGTCTGCTGCTCGAACAGCTCGGCGGCGTAGACGAATTCGAAGACGCGTTCGTCGGCGGCGAGGCCGGGCAGCACCCGCAGTTCCAGATCGAACTTGGCCAGCGCGATGTCGAGTTCCTCGGCGTGCAGCGACAGTCCGGGCAGCCGCAGCACGGGCGCCGGGGTGTCCTGCACGCTCAGCGCCACCTGCAGCAGCGGGCTCGCGCCGAACCGGCGGTGCCGGTCCTCGCCGGAATGCAGTTCCTCCACGACCCGCTCGTAGGGCACCTCGGCGTTGGCCATGGCGGCCAGTTCGGTGTCGCGGTCGGCCTGCAGCAGTTCGGCGAAGGTGTGGTCGGGGTCCACGTCCGAACGCAGGATCAGCGTGTTGACGAACATGCCGACCAGGTCGTCGAGGCGGGTATCGGAGCGCCCGGCGATCGGGGTGCCGATGACGATGTCGCGGCCACCGGTGACCACCCGCAGCATGACGGCGAGGGTGGAGTGCAGCACCATGAACAGGCTGACGCCGTGCGCCCGCGCGACCTCGCCGAGCCTGCGCTGCAAGGCTTCCGGCACCTCGAACCGCACCGTCCCGGCCCGGCCGGTGGGTTCGGCCGGACGGGGCCGGTCGTAGGGCAACGGCAGTTCCTCGGGCAGGTCGGCCAGGGCGGCCCGCCAGTAGGCGAGCTGCGCGGCGGCGGCGCTCTCGGCGTCGGTGTCGGCGCCCAGGATCTCGCGCTGCCACAGGCTGAAGTCGGCGTACTGCACCGGCAGCGGCGTCCACGCGGGGGCCACGCCGCCGTGGCGGGCGGCGTAGGCGATGGCCAGGTCCTGGGTCAGCGGGCCCAGCGACCAGCCGTCGGCGGCGATGTGGTGCAGCGCGATGCCGAGCAGGTGCCGGCGGGTTCCGGTGCGCAGCAACGCCATGTGCAGCGGGATCTCGTGCGCCAGATCGAAGCCGCGCCGGGCCAGCGAGCGCAGCGCATTGCGGGCGCCGACATCGTCGGTCTCGACGACCTCGGGCACCGGAAGGCAGCCCGCGGTGTCGAGGACGACCTGGTAGGCGCCCTGCTCGTCCGCAGGGAAGACGGTGCGCAGTACCTCGTGGCGTTCGACCACGTCGGCCAGAGCGGCCCGCAGGGCGTCGATGTCCGGATCGCCGTCGATCCGCAGCACGAATGCGATGTTGTAAGCACTGGATTCGGGGGAATATCTGTTGAGGAACCACAGTCGCTGTTGCGGCAGCGACAGTGGTACGCGCTCCGGGCGCGGCGAGTGCACAGCCAGCGCGACACGCTGCGCCCGGGGCGCACCCGCGAAGCCGGGAGTAGTGACAGCCGCCAGACGTACGGCCACCCCGGCCACAGTGGGCGACTCGAAGATGTCGCGCACCGGCAGCTCCACCCCGAATTCGGCGTACAGGGCCGCGGTGAGGCGGGTCGCCAGCAGCGAGTTGCCGCCGATCTCGAAGAAGTTGTCGTCCACGCCGGGCGCGATCCCGCCCAGGATCGAGCCGAACGCCAGCGCGACCTGCTGTTCCAGTTCGGTTTCCGGAGCGCGGGAGGCCGCGGCGGCCATGAACTCGGGCGCGGGCAGCGCCTTGCGGTCCAGCTTGCCCGACGGGGTGACGGGCATGGCGTCGAGCACGGTCAGCGCCGAGGGCACCATGTAGCCGGGCAGCCGTCCGCGCGCGGTGCCGAGCACCTGGGCCGCGTCGAGGGCGGTGTCGGCGGTGAGATAGGAGACCAGGCGCGGGATTCCGCGCTCGTCGTGGTGGACGAGGGTGAGCGCGAACGTGACGCCCGGGTGCGCGGCGAGCACGTGGTCGATCTCGGCGAGTTCGATGCGGAAGCCGCGGATCTTGATCTGATCGTCGGCGCGGCCCAGGAAGCGCAGCTGCCCGGCGTCGTCGGCGACCACCAGATCGCCGGTGCGGTACATGCGTTCGCCGCGGCGGCCGTGCGGGTTGGCCGGGAAGCGTTGCGCGGTCAGGGCGTGCCGGCCCAGGTAGCCGCGCGCCAGGCCGGGGCCGGACAGGTACAGCTCCCCCGCCACGCCCGGCGGCACCGGGTGCAGGCGGCCGTCGAGCACGAACAGCCGCATTCCGCGCACGGGCAGGCCGATCGGCACCGGCTGCCCGGCCACCATGGGTCCGGTGGCGGTGGCGGCGACGGTGGCCTCGGACGGGCCGTACATGTTGTGCATGCGCCGGGCGGGCTTCCCGGGCCGCGATTCCGGCGCGGTCCACACCGTCACCAGGTCCTCGGGGCAGGCCTCGCCGCCGACGATGACGGCCTCGAGTTCGGGCAGGTCGGCGGCGGGTACGGTGCCCAGGGCGGCGGGGGTGACGAACGCGTGCGTCACGTGCTCCTCGCGCAGGATGCGCGCGAGCTCCTCACCACCGAAGACGCCCGCCGGCGCGACCACGATGGTGGCGCCGGCCGCGAAGCCGAGCAGCAGCTCCAGCACCGAGGCGTCGAAGCTGGGCGACGAGAAGTGCAGGGTGCGAGCCGAATCGGTGACCTTGAACAGGTGCATCTGCTCGTGCGCCAGCGAGGCGATGCCCGCGTTGGTGACCACCACGGCCTTGGGCTTGCCGGTGGAGCCGGAGGTGTAGATGAGGTAGGCCGGGCCACCGGTGCGCAGCGGGTGGTGCCGTTCGATGTCGGTGACCGCGGTGTCGGGGAACTGCGCGCATTCCGTGCCGAGCTGTTCGGAGCCGAGCAGCAGCCAGTCCACGTAGCTCTTGCGGTGCCGCCCCCGGTTGCCGGGCCAGGTGGTCGGCATGTCCGCGCGCCGTTCGGCATTGGTGATACCGAGCATGGCCCCGGAGTCGGCGAGCATGTGGGCGATGCGGTCCGACGGGTAGTCGGGGTCGATGGGCACGTAGGCGGCGCCGGTCTTGGCGACCGACCACACCGCGAGGATGCTGTCGAGGCTGCGCGACAGCGCGACGGCGACGACCACCTCGGGCCCGGCGCCGTGCTCGATCAGCACCCGCGCCAAGCGGTTCGAGCGTTCGTCGAGTTCGCGGTAGGTGGTGTCCTCGCCCAGGTAGCGCACGGCCACCGCGTCGGGGACGCGTTCGGCGGTGTCGGTGAGCAGCCGCGCCAGGGTGGTGGCGGGTTCGCCGGGCGCACCCATGATGGGCACCAGTCTCGCGGTCTCGCGCACGTCCAGCAGTGGCAGATCGCCGACCGGCAGCGCGGGTTCGGTGACCGCGGCGGCCAGCAGCGCGCCGAAGCGGCGGGCGATGGCCGCGACCGTGGCGTGGTCGAAAACATCGGCGGCGTAACCGAATTCGGCCGACATCTCGGCGTCCTCGGCCGGGGCCCCGGCCGGGTCGTGCACGGTCAGCTGCAGGTCGAACTTGGCGACGTCGGTGGCCATCGGCACCACTTCGCTGTCCACGCCGGGCAGGTCGACGCGCGTCTCGGGCCCGTTGTCGTAGGACAGCATGACCTGGAACAGCGGGTGCCGGGACGCGGACCGCTCCGGGTTGACCACCTCGACGAGCCGCTCGAACGGCACGTCGGCATTGGCGAAGGCGTTGAGGTCGGTGTCGCGGACCTCGGTGAGCATGCGGTCGAATCCGGCGGCCGGATCCACCCGGGTGCGCAGCACCAGGGTGTTGACGAACATGCCGACCAGGTCGTCGAGCGCGGGATCGCTGCGCCCGGCGATCGGCGTGCCGATGGCGATGTCGGCGGTGTTGCACAGGCGCGAGAGCACCACGGCCAGCGCGGCGTGCAACACCATGAACGTGCTGACGCCGCGGTCGTGGGCGACGGTGGCCAGGGCGCGGCGGACCTCGGCGGGGATGGTGAATTCGACGGTCCCGCCGTCGGTGGACCGCTGCCGCGGACGCGGACGGTCCAGGGGCAGGTCCAGCTGGTCGGGCAGGTCGGCGAGGGCGGCACGCCAGTAGGCCAGCTGCCGGGCCAGGGCGCTGGCCGGATCGGCTTCGTCGCCGAGCAGTTCCCGTTGCCACAGCGCGAAATCGGCGTACTGCACCGGCAGCGGCGTCCACACCGGGGCCTCGCCCCGGGCGCGGGCGGCGACCGCGGTCATCAGGTCGCGGGTGAGCGGGTCGATCGACCAGCCATCACCGCTGATGTGGTGCAGCACCACCAGCAGCAGGTGGGTGTCGGGGCCGGTGCGGTACAACGCCACCCGCACGGGGGCCTGACTGCGCAGGTCGAAACCGTACCCGGCGAATTCGGTGGCCAGCGCGACGGCGTCGGCGTCCGCGTCGATGGGGTCGAGGGTGAGCGGGATCTCGGCCGCCGGGTGGATGAGCTGGCAGGGCCCGTCGGGGGTGTCGGGGAAGGTGGTGCGCAGGCTCTCGTGCCGTTCCAGCACGTCCACCAGTCCGGCGCGCAGGGCCGGAATGTCCAGCGGCCCGGTCAGTTTCACCGCGAACGGCATATTGTAGGCGGCCGCGTGCTCGGCGAACCGGTTGAGGATCCACAGCCGCTGCTGGGCCAGGGACAGCGGAATCTGCTGCGGCCGTGGCCCGGCCGTCAGCAGCGGCTCGGGGCGCGCGGTCCCGTCGAGCCGCGCGGCGGAGAGCCGGGCGGCGAGCGCGGCCACGGTGGAGGTTTCGAACAGGTCGCGAATGGTGAGCGAGACGCCGAGCGCGGCATTGACGCGCGCCATGGCGCGGGCCGCGGTCAGCGAGTTGCCGCCCAGGTCGAAGAAGCTGTCCTGGACGTCGAGTTCGTCGGTGCCGAGCACCTCGGCGAAGATGGCGAGGAGCTGGCGTTCCATATCGGTGCTGGGCTCGGCCACGGGTCGGTCGGGCCGTCGGGCCCCCGCGTCCGGCTCGGGCAGCGCCTTGCGATCCACCTTGCCGTTGGCGCTCAACGGTAGTTCGTCGATGACCATCACGACCGAGGGCACCATGTAGCCGGGCAGGGTGCGGCGCAGCCCGGCGGTGAGCTCGATGGGGTCCAGCACCTCGACGCCGGGGCCGGCGACCGCGTAGCCGACCAGTTCGTCGCCGCCGCGGCCGCGGCGGGCGACGCACACCGCGCGCGCGACCCGGGGGTCGGCGAGCAGGGCGGCCTCGATGTCGCCGAGTTCGATGCGCAGGCCGCGCACCTTGACCTGGAAGTCGCTGCGGCCCAGGTACTCCAGTACGCCGGAGTGGCCGCTGCCGCGCCAGCGCACCAGGTCGCCGGTGCGGTACATGCGGGCGCCGGGGGTGAACGGGTTGGCCACGAACCGGTCGCCGGTGAGGGCGGCGCGGCCCAGGTAGCCGCGGGCCAGCTGCACGCCCGCCAGGTACAGCTCGCCGACCACGCCGGGGGCGACGGGCTGCAGGCGGGCGTCGAGGACGTAGGTGTGGGTGTTCCAGACGGGCGCGCCGATCGGCACGTCGGTGCTGCCGGGCGTGCAGTGCCAGGCGGTGACGTCGACGGCGGCCTCGGTGGGTCCGTAGAGGTTGTGCAGTTGCGGCGCTTCGGGTCCGGTGCCCAGGGCGGCGTGGAATTCGGCGACGGTGGCGGCGGGCAGCGCCTCACCGCTGCAGAACACCCGTACCAGGCCGGTGCAGCCGCTCACCTCGGTGTCGGTGAGGAACACCGACAGCATGGACGGCACGAAATGGGCCGTGGTGACGCCCTTCTCGGCGATGACTCGGGCCAGGTAGGCCGGGTCGCGGTGGCCGTCGGGGGCGGCGATGACCAGGCGGGCGCCGATCTGCAAGGGCCAGAAGAACTCCCACACCGACACGTCGAAGGTGGCGGGGGTCTTCTGCAGCACGACGTCGGAGGTGTCGAGCGGGTAGGCGTGCTGCATCCAGCGCAGCCGGTTCACGATGGCGGCGTGGCTGACGCCGACGCCCTTGGGCTTGCCGGTGGAGCCGGAGGTGAAGATGACGTACGCCAGGTGGTCGGCGCGCAGCGGGGCGGTGCGGTCGGCGTCGGTGACCGGTCGGCCGGAGTGGGCGGACAGATCAGCGGTGTCGATGTCGAATCGCGGTGCGAGATCGGGCAGTTCGACGCCGTCGGCGGCGGTGGTGAGCACGCACAGCGGCCGGCCCTGCTCGAGGACGGCGGCGATGCGGTCGGCCGGGTGGTCGGAATCGATGGGCAGGTAGGCCGCGCCCGCCTTGACGACGGCGTACATGCCGACCAGCAGGTCGAGGCTGCGGCGCATGGCCAGGCCGACCAGGGTGTCGGGGCCCGCGCCGCGCGCGACGAGTTCGCGCGCGAGGCGGTTGGCGCGCTCGTCGAGCGCGCCGTAGGTGAGGGTCTCGCCCTCGAAATCCAGTGCGATCCGGTCGGCGGACATGGCTGCCCGGTCGGCGAACAGCCCGGCCAGGGTGCCCTCCTGGCGGGCGACCTCGGTCGAATTCCATTCACGCAGGACGCGGTCGCGTTCGACATCGGTGAGTACCGGCATGTCCACGACCACGGATTCGGGTGCGGCGGAGACGAATCGGCCCAGGTAGTCCAGGAACCGGCCGTGGTGCATGGACAGTTCGGCGTCGCCGTAGAGGCGCGGGTTGGCCTCGAAGTCGATGTGGGTGCGGTCGCCCAGGCCGTTGTAGAGGTTGATCGAGAGGTCCTCGACCGGGCCGGTGGACAGCACGTTGATCGAGCCCATCAGGCTGCCGAACTTCAGCTCGCTGTGGAAGAGCATGAGGTTGACCATGGGCCCGAAGAAGCCGCGCGAATCGCGTGAGTAGCCGCAGTCGCGGCGGATGTCGTCACTGCGGTAGCGCTGGTGGCGCAGCGCGCCGGTGATCTGTAACTCGACGGCGCGCACGGTGTCGGCGACGGTCTCGGCGCCGGTGAACTGCACGCGGATGGGCACCACGTTCGACACCACGCCCGCCGAACGCCGCAACGCCACCGTGGTGCGCGCGGAGACGGGCAGGCTGAGCACCACGTCCTGGGTGCCGGTGACCGCGCGCACGTAGCCGGCCAGGGCGGCGACGAACAGCGCGGAGGTGTTGGAGCCGAATGCGGTGGCGGCGGCCTCGATAGCGGCCTCGACCTCGGGCGTGAGCACCGCGGTGGCGCTGCGGCGACCGGCGTCGGAGATCGGGGCGACGGTGCCGTTGGCCGACAGCGTGAGGGGTTCGCCGACGCCGGCGAGCTGGGCGCGCCAGTAGTCGCAGTCGGAGACGAAGCGGGTGGTGTCGCGGTAGCGGTTCTCGTCGCCGTAGATGGTGGCCAGCGGCGTGGCGCGGGAGACCGTCGGTTCGGTGTGATCCTCGAGCGCGGTGTAGATCTCGGCGGCGCGGGTGGTGGCGTTCATGGCGCCGTAGCCGTCGATCACGATGTGGTGGCCGCGGGTGTACCAGATCCAGTCGGCATCGCCGATCTGGATCACCACATTGGTGGTGAGCGGGTCGCGCTCGATGTCGATGGGCGAGCTGGCGTGCTCGTTCATCCAGGCGTGGGCCGCGGCGCGCGGGTCCGGCTCGCCGCGCAGGTCGACCCGGGCCCAGCCGGGGCGCCGGTTGAGGTCGACCACCTGGTGCGGGACGCCGTCGATCTCGAGCAGGCGGACGTGGCCGACCTCGCTCTCGGCGCCGAAGCGTTCGATGGCGTAGAGCAGGCGGCCGACATCGAGGTCGCCGTGGATCTCGACGAACTGCGCGATGGTGAGGGGGATGTCTGGCCTGATCCGCTGGGCGTACCAGAGGGCTGTCTGCGCCGGGGAGAGCACGAAAGGTTGGGCCGAGAATTCACCCGAAGAACATTGGTCGACACGGTCGGTGGCCAATGAACTCATCAAACACTCCGTTCTGACGCTGTAGACGCAACTCCCCGAGCCCCGAAAGAGTGATCACAAGGTCCTGGATGCCCGGCGTGCGCGCGCATGCGCGAGCCGTAGGACGTGATCCACGTCCTATGATTCGGAGCATCCCGCCGAGTGGATCGGTGGTGATCTCGAGTTGCCGCAACGAACAGCGTTGGCGGAACGCGGCTGTAGTTCAGTTACCGAACAGCAACCTCACAATATGCGCCCAACTCACATATTGGAACGGTTTTGGTTCGGACCTATCGGGGAACTCCACAAGCCCTGGCAACAAACTGGCGAATCTCAGTCGCCGAGTACGGGAACGGCCCTCACACACGTGCCCGCGGTACCACGCCGGATGAATTCTCCGGCCGTCCGGTTGGTTATGACCGATTCAGATTTCACCCGCGCGGGGTGCGATAACGCCTCCGGAACAGCGCGGCCGCTGTAGCGGCCGCGGCCAGAATACACACAACAGTCTCGGGCGTGGGGCCCAAACGGGACGCGAGTGTCGTATTGTTCCGCAGCGGCAACGTCGCGACCAGCGCCGCGGGCTCGAACTGCGGCGTCTGCTGCCGGATCACGCCATCGGCGGTGATCATGGCGCTGACGCCGGTGGTCACCGACACCACCACCGCGCGGCCGTGCTCGACCGCGCGCACCCGCGACATGGCCAGCTGCTGATAGGTCATCTCACTGCGGCCGAAGGTGGCGTTGTTGGACGGCACGGAGAGCAGCTGCGCGCCGGCGCGCACCGACTGCTCGAAGGCGCGGTCGAAGGCGACCTCGTAACAGGTGGCCACGCCGATGGCGACCGGGGCGCCGCCGCCCGCCGGCCGCACGTGCACCACGCCGTCACCGTGGCCGGGCACGAAATAGCCCGCACGGTCGGCGTATTCGGAGAAGTGGCGGAAGAACTCCCGGTAGGGCAGATACTCGCCGAAGGGCTGGATGATCTTCTTGTCGTGCCGCTCGGCCGGGCCCGCGTCGCCGTTCCACACGATGACCGAGTTGGTGGTGGTGCGATCGGAGTTCACGAGCACCGCGCCCACCAGGATGGGGGCCTTCACCGCGACCGACGCCTGCGAGATCTCCTGCGCCGCATCGGCGTTGCGCAGCGGATCGATATCGGAGGAGTTCTCCGGCCAGATCACCACGTCGGGCTGCGGGGCCTTCCCGGCCGCGATGTCGCGGGCGAGTTCCTCGGTGCGCTTGACGTGATTGTCGAGAACCGCGCGGCGCTGGGCATTGAAGTCCAGGCCCAGGCGCGGCACGCTGCCCTGGATGGCGGCGACCGTGATCGGCCGGTTGCCGTCCTCCGGGCCGGGCAGCGCGGTCCGGAGGATCACTCCGGCCAGGGGAACTATAGCCACAAGCATTGCCGCAGCAACAATCCGGTTCCACGATGTGAGATGCGATGCTCTCCATCTGGGAGAATCCGATGTGGCCCCGGCCACTCCTCCGCTATCGCCGGCACGGGCGGTGAGGCGGCCCGGCAATCCCGCGGCGAGCGCGGCGAGTCCGGTGCCGGTGAGCGCCACCGCGAAACTCACCAGCGGTGCGCCGCCGACCATCGCGTACGGCAGGTACCAGCCGTCGGCCTGCCCGAAAGCCAGCTTCCCCCAGGGAAACCCGCCGAACGGGAAACTGGCGCGTCCCCATTCGGTGAGCGACCACACCGTCGCCACCCACAGCGGCCACCCCGGCAGGGTCGCCACCCACCGGGTCAGCAGCCCGAAAAGCCCGACGTAGACGGCGCATACCGCCGACAGGGCGAGCCACGGCGCGGGACCGACATAGATCCCGGTCCACGGCAACAGCGGCAGGAAGAACGCGAGCCCCGCCACATACCCGTACCCGAATCCCGCACGCGCCCGGCCGGTTCCACGCACCGCCAGCGTCAGGATCGCGATCCCGACCGGCGCGAGGAACCACAGGGTCCGCGGTGGGAAGCTCGCGTAGAGCAGCAGCCCGGCCACGACGGCCGCGAGCAGGCGTGCCGCCCTGGGCCAGCGCTCTGCGACCGCCGCGATCGCGGCGAGCGACCTACCGATCCCGAACCTCGGCGGCACCGCGCCACTGGCCGAACCACCCTCAACCGCAGCCGATCCGAGAACCGAACCGGCACCGGCGGCCGCTGCGTCAGCCGAACGAGCGGCCGCCGAACCCTCTGCGGCTGCTGAATCCCCGTCGGTGGTCGCGGCGATCTGTTCCGGATTCGCGGCGCGGGTGACGGGCCGCTGGTCCACGCCACCCGTCACGTCGTCCGAACCGTCCGGGCGCGAGCCGGTTTCGGACGGACCGCCCGCATCGGCGGTGGTCGCGGCGATCTGTTCCGGATTCGCGGCGCGGGCCCCGGGCCCCTGGTCCACGCCACCCGTCACGTCGTCCGAACCGTCCGGGCGCGAGCCGGTTTCGGACGCACCACCCGCATCGGCGGCGGAAGCCGATGCCCGGAGGTTCCTTTCGGGATCGGTGTCAGGCTTCATGGATGGTGACCCCGCGGTGCACGGTGCGCAGGCATTGCGGCAGGGTGGCGGCCGGGGTGAGCGGCGGCAGGCCGGGGACGCGGGAGCGGGGGTCGGTGGACCAGCGCTGGACGGTGTCGGCGGCGGCCGCGACGACCAGTTCGCGCGAGTCCCAGATCGCGTAGGAGGCGGGTGCGCCGGGGACCAGGGTTCCGGCGACGCCGTCGCGGACGCCGCCCGCGCGCCAGGCGCCCCGGGTGGCGGCGGCGAAGGCGGCGCGCGGGGAGATCTGGTGGCCGGGGGTGCGGTGGTTGACCGCGGCGCGCAGCGCTTCCCACGGGTTCAGCGCGGTGACCGGGGCGTCGGAGCCGATGGCGAGGGAGATGCCCGCGGCGGCCATGGCGGCGAACGGGTTCAGGGTGGCGGCCCGGTCGGCGCCGAGGCGGGTGGCGTACATGCCGTCGGGGCCGCCCCAGGCGGCGTCGAATCCCGGTTGGACGCTGGCGATCACACCCCAGGCGGCGAGTTTGCCGATCTGGTCGGCCGTCATCATCTCGGCGTGTTCGAGCCGGTGCCCGCGCGAGGCGACGGCCGGTCCGCCGAGGGCGTCCACGGCCCGTTCGAATCCGGTGACGACGGCGTCCATGGCGGCGTCGCCGATGACGTGGAAGCCGGTCTGGATGCCGGCTTCGGTGCAGGCGAGCACGTGGGCCGCAATGGCTTCGGCGTCCAGGTAGGCGGTGCCGGCGCTGTCGCGGTCGGCGTAGGGGTCGCGCAGCCAGGCGGTGTGCGAGCCGATGGCCCCGTCGACGAACAAGTCGCCGCCGAGGGCGTGCACGCCGAGTTCCTCGACCAGGGTGCGGGCTTCGTCGGCGGTGCGGACGGCCTGTCCCCAGTAGGCGCGGACCTCGACGCCGTGGGTGAAGTCGAGGAGTTCGCGCACGTCGTCGGCGCCGGAGATCTCGGGTCCCGCGCATTCGTGCACGGCCACAACCCCGTTGGCGGCGGCCGAGTCCAACGCCGCCTGCCGGGCCGCGTCGCGCTGCGCCCGGCTCAGCGCGCCGAGCGCGGCCCCGCGCACCCGGTGGTGGGCGTCCCCGCGCAGCGGCTCGCCGCGGGTGAACCCGTCGGCCTCGGTGATTCCGTCGACGGCGTCGAGCAGCGCGGTCGAGGCGACGGCCGAATGCGCGTCCACGCGAGCCAGATACACCTGTCGTCCCGGCGCGGCCGCGTCGAGTTCCTCGCGGGTCGGAGTCCGGCCCTCGGCCCAGCGGGTCTCGTCCCAGCCCTCGCCGAGGATCACGCCGTCGGGGTGGCCGGAGGCGAAGTCCCGCACCAGTTCCAGGCATTCCCGCAGTGAACCGGCTTGCGCCAGATCGAGTCCCGTCAGCTTCAACCCCAGTGCGGTGACGTGCACGTGCGGGTCGACGAATCCCGGCGCGACGAACGCCCCGTCGAGGTCGATGATCTCCGCGTCGGGATGCAGCGCCCGCCCCGGCTTGTCCAGCCCGACCCACACCACGGTCCCGTCGGTGACGGCCATGGCCGTCGCGTCGGGATTGCTCGAACTGTAGATACGGCCGCCGACCAGCAACTGGGTACTCACGACTGCCCAGTCTGCCGCACGGCCCGCCGGTCCCGGCAATCGCACTCGCCGACTGTGACCAGGACCCCTGCCGCAAGGCCGCGGGGCCGATCACCGTGCTGGTGATCGGCCCCGCGGGCGGTAGGGATCGAGGTGTGGGTTCCCGCTCAGCGGGGATCGATCATCTTGTATCCGTTGCCCTGACCGTCGTCGTAGTACTCGGTGACCACGGTCGCGTCGATGACCTCGCCGTCGGGATCGATCACGACATTGCGGTACCCGTAGGGTCCGACGGCGGTGGCGACCCGGTTCAGTCGGCGCGCCGCGAAGGCGGCCACGATCGGGCGGAGCAGGAATCGGGTGAACGGCAGCAGGGCCAGCAGGCCGAGCGCGGTGGTGAGCAGGCCGGGCACGAACATCAGGACCGCGCCCACGCCGACCAGCGCGCCGTCGGCGACGGCGGTGCTGGGTTCGAGTTCACCGCGCGCGGCGCGGCGGAATCCCTCGAACACGCGGCGGCCCTGCGAGCGCACGAGCACCAGACCCACGGCCGATCCGGCCAGCAGCAGCAGGATCGTGGGGAAGACGCCGATGAGGTGGCCGACCCCGATCAGGGTGGCGATCTCGGCGGCGAACCAGGCGAGGAACAACAGGGCGGGCATCAGGCGATCCTTTCGATCGGTCTACCCGTGACAACGCGCGAGGCCCCGAATTTTCTCCCGGGTGCGGTCCCGGTCACACCGGTCAGGCGCCGCCGGGCCGGACCAGGCCGGTCTCGTAGGCCAGGACGACGGCCTGGACCCGGTCGCGGAGGCCGAGTTTGGTGAGGACGCGGCCGACGTGGGTTTTGACGGTGGCCTCGGAGAGGTAGAGGGCGCCCGCGATCTCGGCGTTGGAGCGGCCCGCGGCGATGTGTTCGAGGACCTCGCGTTCGCGGGCGGTGAGGACGTTGAGGACGCCGGGGTCGCGCCCGGCGGCCGGGTCCTCGGCGATGAGGCGGTCGAGCAGGCGTTTGGTGACCTTCGGGGAGACGACGGCGTCGCCGGCGGCGACGCTGCGGATGGCGGAGATGAGGTCTTCGGGCGGGGTGTCCTTGAGCAGGAAGCCGCTGGCTCCCGCGCGCAGCGCGCCGAGGGCGTGTTCGTCGAGATCGAAGGTGGTCATGACGAGAACGCGGCTGCCGCAGCCGGATTCGATGATGCGGGCGGTGGCGGTGACGCCGTCGGTGACGGGCATGCGGACATCCATGAGGACGACGTCGGGGACGAGTTCGGTGGCGCGGGCGATGGCGGTGGCGCCGTTGTCGGCCTCCCCGACCACGTCGATGTCGGGGTGCGCGCCGAGCACCATTCGCAATCCGGCGCGCATGAGTTCCTGGTCATCGACGACGAGCACGGTGATCGGCACGCCCCCAACCTATCCGGCGCCGGGATGCGGGCGGGTAGCCGGGCGGCGGCCCGTCACGGTCGGTGCAGGTGGGGCGGTTCAGTCCTGCACGTCGTCGCGGTCGAGCGGGATGGTGGCGCGGACGGTCCAGCCGCCGTGCGGATTCCGGCCCGTGGTGAGGGTGCCGCCCAGGACGGCGATGCGTTCGCGCATCCCGACCAGTCCCAGTCCGCTGCCGGGGATGCGGGTGGCGAGCACGGGCAGGGCGGTGGCGGATCCGGCGGGGCAGCCGCTGTCGGGGGGCGCGGTGAGCGGGGCGCCGCCGGTGTCGGTGATCTCGAGCAGCACGTCGGTGTCGCGGCGGGTGACGCGGACTTCGGCGTGCGGGTCGGGTCCGGCGTGGCGCAGGGTGTTGGTGAGCGATTCCTGCACGATGCGGTGGATGCCGAGGCTGACCTCGGGGGTGACGGTGTCGAGTTCGCCGCGCAGTTCGAGGGACACGTCCAGTCCGGCGCTGCGCATCATGTCGGCGAGCTTGGCGATGCCCGCGGTGCCGTGTTGCGGAAGTTGTTCGGGCGCATGCTCGGTGCGTAGCAGCTCGACGGTGCGGCGCAGTTCGCGCAGGGCTTCGCGGCCGGTGCCGGCGATGGTGGTGAGCGCTTGCTCGGCGGTGTCGGGGTCGTGGCGCAGGGCGTAGCGGGCGCCGTCGGCCTGCACGATGATGACGCTGACCGCGTGCGCGACCACGTCGTGCAGTTCGCGGGCGATGCGGGTGCGTTCGGCGGCGACGGCGTCGTGGGCGCGGCGTTCGCGGTCGTAGTCGGCGACGGCCAGGCGGGCGGCGACCTCGGCGTCGTAGGCGTGGCGGGCGCCGACGAATTCGGCCAGGGTCCAGCACAGCGCGTAGTAGAGGGCGTTGAACAGGATGTCGGTGCCCTGCGGTGTGCCGATGGCGGCCGCGGCGACGATCCCGTCGACGAGCAGGATCACCAGGTAGACGAGTCCTTGGCGGCGGCCGACGTAGGCGACGAGGGTGTAGAGCATGATGCCCAGGCCCAGCAGCGCCGGGTGCACGGCGTGGTCGCTGACGCTCCAGTGCACCAGCGACGCGGTCATGGACAGCACGACCATGGCGGCCGCGGCGGCGCGGGTGTGGGTGCGGCGGAACACGATCGGCAGCGGCAGCAGCACGCTGAGCACGAGGTAGGTGGGCTTGTACTGGCTGTTGCTCAGGGCGAGCACATCGATGACGAACAACAGCAGCGCGACCGCCGAATCGGTGATCAGCGGTTTTCCGCGCAGCCAGAGACTGAATCGGCGCACCCGTCCACCCTACGGGCCGGTTCGCTGACAACTCGCTGCCAGACCCGGCGGTTTGAATCGCGGTGGCGGCGTCTGGTTGGGTCGCGGAGTGAGCATTGCGGACTGGGCGATCCTGTTGACCGCGGCGACAGCGGCCGGCTGGGTCGACGCCGTGGTCGGCGGCGGCGGGCTGATCGTGTTGCCGACCCTGTTCGTGGTGCTGCCCGGCCTGGCGCCGCAAACGGCCCTGGGCACCAACAAGATCGCCGCGTTCTCCGGCACCAGCGCCGCGGTGTTCACCTTCGCCCGCAAGGTGCCGATGCGCTGGAAGGTGCTGATCCCGGGCGCCATCATCGCGGCGGTGGCGGCCGCGTGCGGTTCGGCGGCGGTGGCCCTCATCGACCGCCGGTACTTCATTCCGATCGTCATGGTGGTGCTGATCGGGGTGGCGGTGTTCGTGACGCTGCGCCCCTCGATCGGGGTCACGATGGCCACCCATCCCCCGACCCGCCGCAAGACCATCCTGGTTGTGGCGCTGGCCGCGGGTCTGATCGGCCTCTACGACGGCGTTCTCGGGCCGGGGACGGGCACGTTCCTGATCATCACCTTCGCCACCCTGCTCGGCACCGAGTTCGTGCGGGCCGCGGCCATGGCGAAGGTGATCAACTGCGGATCCAACCTGGGTTCGCTGCTGTTCCTGGCGAGCACGGGTCACGTGCTGTGGGCGCTGGGGCTGTCCATGGCGGTGGCGAATGTGGCCGGTTCGATCGCCGGGTCCCGCATGGCCCTGGCCAAGGGCGCCGGTTTCGTCCGGGTCGTTCTGCTGGTGGTGGTCACCGCCATGGTGATCCGCCTGGGCTGGCAGCAGTTCGGCTGACCGGGTTCAGACGCGGGCCAGCCGGTGTGCCGAGCTCAGGGGGCGAAAGGCTTCGGGTTCCGGGCGTAGTGGAACGTCGGCGATCACCGGTTGGTGGTCGGCGGGCAGCTCCGGTGCGGGCTGGGACAGCCACGGCGCCAGCACCTTCGAGGTGGTCTCCTGGATCTTGCGTTGCAGCGCTTCGCCGTCCTCGAGGCCGGGCCGTTGGAACAGCACGGTCAGCGCCCCGGATACGGCGCCGACGACCGCGCCGACCAGGGCGGCCGCGCCGACGTCGTCGAGTTCCTCGGGGAACGCGGCGCGCAGCTGGCGCGCGATCTCCTGCTGCGACGCGAGCTGGGCGTAGGCGGCCCGGCCCGACACCGCGGGCACGGTGCGTGATACCTGGGCGCGGAGTACGGCGATGCGCGCGGCGAGGTCGTCGCCCAGGTGGTCGCCGGGATTGTCACCGGCGGCGCGCAGCGCGCGCAGCAGCACCTCGACGGGTCGTTCACCGGGGCGGCGGGTGGCGATGGCGCGCACGGCGGCCTGTACGCGTTCGTCCGGCTCGGGGAACAATAGTTCCTCTTTGCTGGCGAAGTAGTTGAAGAACGTCCGGGTGCCGACTTCGGCGGCGGCCGCGATGTCGGCGACGGTGGCCGCCTCGTATCCTCGGCTCTCGAATTGTTCTACGGCGGCTTCGAGCAGGGCTCGGCGGGTACGTTCCCGTTTGCGATCGCGGAGTGCGGATGGCGGCACGCGGGCAGACAGTACGGCATCCGATCGGCAATCCGCGGAATGTCAGGCCGTTGAGCGTGCCGTTTCCCGGTGTGCTCCTTCGCACTTCGCGCATCGTTGCAGCGTATGCAGATTTGCGCGGGATGAATTTCGTTCGGGCTGCGTGGTTTCTTGAACCCCCGGCGTGTCGCCCTCTAGCGTGGTGCGGGTGAGCATCGCTACCAAGGTCATCGACGGCCAGTTCCGCGCGCTGCCGCTGTCCGCGCTCGCCGACGCCGCGTTGAGCGCGGCCCGCGCGGCCGGGGCCGAGTACGCGGACCTGCGGGTCCATCGACTCGTGCAGCAGTCCATCAGATTGCGCGACGGCCGCGTCGAATCGGTGTCCGACAGTACCGATCTCGGGTTCGCGGTGCGCGTGATCGTCGACGGCACCTGGGGTTTCGCCTCACACGCCGACCTCACCACCGAAACCGCCGCCCAGGTGGCGCAGCGCGCGGTGACGGTGGCGCGGACCTTGCGCGCGCTCAATCGCGAACGCGTGGAACTGGCTCCGGAGCCACGCTACGACGACGCCGAGTACGTCTCCGCCTACGACGTCGACCCCTTCGAGGTGCCGACACCGGAGAAAGTGGCGCTGCTGCTGGACTATTCGGGGCGGCTGAGTTCCGCCGACGGCGTGGATCACGTGACGGCGGCGGTACTGCAGGTCAAGGAGCAGACCTTCTACGCCGACACCTTCGGCTCGCGCATCACCCAGCAGCGGGTGCGCCTGCACCCGCAGTTCGAGGCCATCACCGTCGATCCGGCGGCGGGCGTGTTCGAGACCATGCGCACCCTGGCCGCTCCGGCCGGGCGCGGCTGGGAGTACGTGACCGGCGCGGACGGAAGCTGGGATTGGGCGGGCGAACTCGCGCGGATGCCGGAGTGGCTGGCGGAGAAGGTGAAGGCCCCCACCGTCGAGGCGGGCCCCACCGATCTGGTCATCGATCCGAGCAATCTGTGGCTCACCATTCACGAGTCCATCGGCCACGCCACCGAGTACGACCGCGCCATCGGCTATGAATCCGCCTACGCGGGAACTTCGTTCGCCACCCCCGACCAGCTCGGCACGCTGCGCTACGGCACGCCGATCATGCACGTCACCGGTGACCGCACCCAGGAGCACGGCCTGGCCACCGTCGGCTGGGACGACGAGGGCGTGGCCGGGCAGCGCTGGGATCTGGTGCGCGACGGGGTGCTGGTCGGCTACCAGCTCGACCGGGTGTTCGCGCCCAAGCTGGGCCTGGAGCGCTCCAACGGCTGCTCCTACGCCGATTCCGCGCACCACGTGCCGATCCAGCGCATGGCCAATGTGTCGCTGCAACCCGACCTGGAGCGCGACACCAGCACCGCCGAGCTCATCTCCCGGGTGGAGAACGGTCTCTACATCGTCGGCGACAAGTCGTGGTCGATCGACATGCAGCGCTACAACTTCCAGTTCACCGGTCAGCGCTTCTTCCGGATTCGTCACGGTGAGCTGGCCGGGCAGGTGCGCGATGTCGCCTACCAGGCCACCACCACCGACTTCTGGGGCGCGATGGAGGCCGTCGGCGGGCCCTCGACCTGGGTGCTGGGCGGGGCGTTCAACTGCGGTAAGGCGCAACCCGGTCAGGTGGCGGCGGTCTCGCACGGCTGCCCGTCGGTGCTGGTGCGCGGCATCAATATTCTCAATACCCGCGCCGAAGCCGGACAGTAGGAAAGGACCGACACGGTGAGTGTGCTCCCCGCCCCCGAGGTCGTCGAACGCGCGCTGCGGGCCTCGCGCGCCGACGAGGCCATGGTGATCGTCACCGACGCGCACGAGGCGTCGCTGCGCTGGGCCGGAAACTCCATGACCACCAACGGTTCCTCGGTGGCGCGCGACTGGGCGGTGGTCTCGGTGTTCCGGGAGGGCCCGGCCGTCGCGCGGGTCGGCAGCGTGAGTTCCACGAGCGTGGATCCGGCCGAGATCGAGGCCGTGGTGCGGGCCAGCGAGCGGGCCGCCCGCGACGCCGAGCCGGCGCGCGACGCCATGCCGCTGCTGGATCCCGGCGCCGTCGACGCCGACACCCTGGACCGGCTGCTGGACTGGGACGGTGATCCGGCCACCACCGACATCGGCGTGTTCACCACGCTGGCACGCGATCTCGCCGCCGGTTTCGACGGTTCCGACCGCCTGTACGGTTTCGCGCACCACCAGATGCACTCCACCTGGCTGGGCACCTCCACCGGGTTGCGGCGGCGCTGGGTGCAGCCGACGGGTTCGGTGGAGATCAACGGCAAGCGCGGTGCGGGCGCGGAGCTGGCCAGCGCGTGGGTCGGCACGGGCACCACCGATTTCGCCGATGTCGACACCCCCGGTCTGCTGGCGGAGCTGTCGCGGCGGCTGGACTGGTCCACGCGGCGCGTCGAGCTGCCCGCGGGCCGCTACGAGACGCTGCTGCCGCCGTCCGCGGTCGCGGATCTGATGATCTACATGGCCTGGTCCATGGAGGGCCGCGGCGCGCACGAGGGCCACACGGCCTTCTCGCGGGCGGGCGGCACCCGAATCGGGGAGCGGCTCACCGGGATTCCGCTGACCCTGTCCTCGGATCCGAGCGCGGCAGGTCTGGAGTACCGGCCGTTCGTGGCGACGCCGTCGTCGTCGGAGTCGCTGTCGGTGTTCGACAACGGCCTGACCGCGCAGCGCACCGACTGGGTGCGCGAGGGCGTGATCGAGTCGCTGGTGTATCCGCGTGCCACCGCCGCCGAATTCGACGCCCCCGTCACGCTGCCCGGCGAGAACCTGCTCCTGACCGGCGGCGGCGACGCCACCCTGACCGACATGATCGCGCGCACCGAGCGCGGCCTGCTGCTGACCTGCCTGTGGTACATCCGCGAGGTCGATCCGGCCACGCTGCTGCTCACCGGCCTCACCCGCGACGGCGTCTACCTGGTCGAGAACGGCGAGGTGACCGGCGCGGTCAACAATTTCCGCTTCAACGAGAGCCCCCTGGACCTGCTGCGGCGCGTGTCGGAGGCTGGCCGCACCGAGATCACCCTGCCGCGCGAGTGGAAGGACTGGTTCACCCGGACGGCCATGCCGCCGTTGCGGATTCCCGATTTCCACATGTCCTCGGTGAGCCAGGCGACCTGATCCGGTCGGACCGGTCCGTTTCCCGGAAAAGTTCGTCGCGCGACAACGATGATTTCCGGGAGGCGGCGCCGACTTCCAGGCAGAGACGGCGAAACACGCCGATTCGTTCCCCTGCTGAAGGAGTACGGCCATGAGCAAGGTAGTCACCGGCGCGAGCATGTCCCTCGACGGATTCATCGCGGGCCCCGGCGAAACCGGTTTCGAGCACCTGTTCGCCTGGTACCAGAGTGGCGACGTGCCGATCGCCGGCACCCACCCCGAGATCCCGTTCACGCTGACCGCCTCCGACGCCGAATACCTGCGAGCCTGGCTCGACGGGGTCGGGGTCTATGTGGTCGGCAAGCGGCTGTTCACGCTGACCGACGGCTGGGGCGGGGTGCATCCGGCGGACAAGCCGATCGTGGTGGTCACCCACACCGTGCCCGAGCAGTGGATCGCCGAGCACCCCGACGCGCCGTTCACCTTCGTGACCGGCGGGGTGAAGGAGGCCATCGACGTGGCGCGCGGCATCGCCGGGGACCGGATGGTCGGTGTCAGCGGCGGTGATGTGGCCCGGCAGTGCCTCGACGAGGGCCTGCTCGACGAGGTCTGGGTCGATCTGGTGCCGGTGCTGCTGGGCAGCGGGGTGCCGCTGCTGGGTGAGCTGGCGAATGCGCCGGTGCTGCTGGACGATCCGGAGATCGTGCCCGGCTCCCGTGTCACCCACCTGAAGTACCGCCTGCGCTGAACCGCGTCGCCGGTTTGCGCTGTCGGCGAACCGGTTGTCGCGGCGCCGTGGACGCGCGCATCCTGGGATTACGCACTGTAATCACGTAATCGGATGGTGGTCGTCGTGGACGACGAACTCTCGCCGTGGGACGAGAACCCCGACCCCGCGCCGCCGCCGGGTTTCGGCGATCCGGACCCCGCGGCCCTGGACGCCTACTCGCGCACCGTGATCGCGGTCGCCGCCTCGGTGACCCCGCACGTGGCCAGCGTGCAGACCCGGCACGGCGGCGGATCGGCGGTGGTGTTCACCGCCGACGGATTCCTGCTCACCAACGCGCACGTGGTCGGCGAGGCGAGCAAGGGGACCGTGGTGTTCGCCGACGGCCTCGAATCGGCCTTCGACGTGGTGGGGGTGGATCCGCTCTCGGATCTGGCGGTCCTGCGCGCCCGCAGCGGCGCGCCCGACGCGGTGCGGCTCGGGGACGCCGACAGCCTGGTGGTCGGGCAGCTGGTGGTGGCGGTCGGTTCTCCGCTGGGGCTGGCCGGGTCGGTGACCGCGGGCGTGGTGAGCGCGCTGGGCCGCTCGGTGCCGGTCGGCAACCGGCGCACCGCGCGCGTCATCGAGGACGTGATCCAGACCGATGCCGCCCTCAATCCCGGCAATTCCGGTGGCGCGCTGGCGGATTCGGCGGGCCGGGTGGTGGGGATCAATACCGCGGTCGCCGGGATCGGGCTGGGTCTGGCGATTCCGATCAATGTCACCACCCGCCGCATCATCAGCACGCTGCTCACCGAGGGCCGGGTCCGGCGCGCCTATCTGGGCGTGGTCGGGGTGCCCGCTCCCCTGCCGACCGCGGTCGCCGCCCGCACCGGGCAGGACGCGGGACTGCGGATCGTGGAGGTGGTGCGCGGCGGGCCCGCCGAACAGGCCGGGCTGCGGCGCGGGGACCTGGTGCTCAGCATCGCCCGCACCGAGATCCGCGACGCGCAGGGCATCCAGCGACAGTTGTTCGCCGACGCCATCGGGCGCACGCTGCCGGTGACGGTGCTGCGCAATGGCGCGATGGTGGATGTGCTGGCGGTGCCGGTCGAGCTGACCGGCGACTGAACCGGCCGGTCACGGTTCCCGGCAATCGGTTACGAGGCCGAGCGCTGCTCCGCGTCGCCGGGATGCCAGATCTCGGCCAGCTCGTCGAGGGGAATGTCAAGGGTGCGGCTCAACGCCACCACGGTCCCGAACGCGGGCGTGGGCAGGCGCCCCGATTCGATCTTGCGCAGGGTCTCCGGCGAGATGCCGGCGCTCGCGGCCACTTCCACCGGATCGCGGCCGTCGCGGGCGGTGCGCAGGGCCGCGCCCAGGCGGCGTCCGGCTTCGAGCTGGGCGGGCGTGAGGGGCAGTCGGACCATACCGGCCACCCTACGGTTGGTATTTAAATACCGCAAGCCGCTATGGTCGGTATTAAAATACCGATTGATGGAGGTAGTCATGGTGGAACTCAAGAGCCCCGCCGAGATCGACAGCATGCGCGTGACCGGGCAGTTCGTGGCCGGCGTGCTCGCCGAACTGCGGGAGCGGGCCCGGATCGGGGTCAACCTGCTGGAGCTGGAGGCCGTGGTCCGCGAACGCATCCGGGAGCGCGGCGCGATCTCCTGCTACTGGGACTACTCCCCGAGTTTCGGTCGCGGACCGTTCCGCAACACCATCTGCCTGTCGGTGAACGATGCCGTGCTGCACGGGCTCCCGTTCGACTACACGCTGCGCGACGGCGACGTGCTGAGCATGGATCTGGCGGTGAGCATCGACGGCTGGGTCGCCGACTCCGCGGTCACGGTCATCGTGGGCAGCCCCGATCCCGAGGACGAACGGCTGATCCGCGCCACCGAAGCGGCACTGGACGCGGCCATCGCGGTCGCCGAGCCCGGCAACAGCATCGGCGACCTGTCCGCGGCCATCGCCGCCGTGGCCCGCGACCACGGCTACCCGATCAACACCGAGTACGGCGGGCACGGCCTGGGCCGCACCATGCACGAGGACCCGCACGTCCCCAATGCCGGGCGCGCCGGGCGCGGTTTCCGGCTGCGCCCGGGCCTGACCCTGGCGATCGAGCCGTGGTTCGCGCGCGGCACCGACCGCATCGTCACCGACCCCGACGGCTGGACCCTGCGCTCGGCCGACGGTTCGCGCACCGCCCACTCCGAGCACACCATCGCCATCACCGAGGCGGGCCCGCAGGTGCTGACCCGCGTCGGGTGACGGGTCAGGCGAGCGGTTCGCCGAAGGTCTGGCGACCCATGAGGTAGGTGGCCTCGACCGTCAAGGCGCGCAACGACTCCGGCGGCACGGCGCGCGGATTGCCCGACAGCACCACCAGATCCGCGTACTTGCCCGGTTCCAGGCTGCCGATCTCGGTGTCGAGGTGCAGCTGCCAGGCCGCGTCGAGGGTCTGCGCCTTGATCGCGGCGTCGACGCTCAGGCACTGCTCGGCGGCCAGGACGCGCCCGCTGCCGCGCGCGGTGCGGGTGACGGCGGTGGCGATATTGCCGATGGGGTCGGGCGGGGTGACGGTGCCGTCATTGTGGAACGAGATCCGCAGCCCCGCGTCCAGCGCCGATTTCGCCGACATCCAGTGCGCGCCGTGTTCGGGACCGAACAGTTCGTCCAGCAGCACGTCACCCCAGTAGTAGACGTGCTCGATGAAGAAGCTCACCGTCACCCCGAGCTCGGCGGCGCGAGCGAACTGGTCGGGCCGCATCGCCCCACAGTGCTCGAGCCGCGGCCGCAGCTCGCCGCTCTTCCCGGCGAGGGCCTTTTCGTAGGCGTCGAGCACGACATCCACGGCCGCGTCGCCGTGCACGTGGCAGGCGGGCTGCCAGCCCTGCCCGACGAACGCGGCCGACAGGTCGGTGATCTGTTCGGGGGTGTAGTTCATGCCGCCGTGGTGGTGCGGCTCGAGACCCATGCGGGCGGTGGCCTCGTTCGTGAGATACGGGAACGTGGTGAAGATATTGCCCTGCCAGGGCGATCCGTCCGCCCACAGTTTCATGCCGATGACTCCGAACAGGGCGTCCCCGCCGACGGCCGGGCCGGGCACGTGGGCGGCATTGGTGGCCAGTTCCGGGGTTCCCATGGTGTAGGAGCGAATCCGGATCGGGCAGGCCGGGTCCGCGGCCATCGCGGTGTACAGCGTCCCGGAGTCGGCGCTGCCGGTGTGCTCGCTGGCGGTGGCGTATCCGGCGGCCGCCAATTGTCCGTAGGCCCAGCGCAATCGGTCGGGCATCCCGCCGCTGACCGATGCCTGCAACGGCTCGGTCAGTGTCAGGATCGCGGCCGCCTCCCGCACCTCGCCGGTCAGTTCGCCGTCGGGCCCGTGGACGAACTCCGCCCCCGGCGGATTCGGGGTGTCGCGAGTGATCCCGGCCCGTACCAGCGCCGCGGTATTGCCGTATGCGGCGTGCCCGCTGTTGGCCACCACCACAACCGGATTCGCGGGCGCGGCGGCATCGAGACTCCGCACGGTCGGCAGCACCAGGCCGGTCTGCAACAGCACATCGATCCCGTACAACAGGATCGACTCCCCCGGCTGCGCGTTCCGCACCGCCTCGGCCAGCTTCGCGCTCACGCCGTCCCCGGTCGGCACGGTGAACGGCCGCACGTCGACCGCGGGCGGGGCGAGGGCGGCGGCGATCTGCGAGGGATGGCTGTGCGGTTCCACGAACGCGGGCAACAGCGCCCGCCCCCGCAGATCGACCATCGTCGTCGCGGGTCCCCGGTGAGCCATCACCTCGGATTCGGCGCCCACCGCACTGATCCACCCGCCGGTGACGGCCAGCGCCTCGGCCTCGGGCGCCCCGCCGGCCACGGTGACGATCGGCCCACCGGAGAAGATGACATCCGCCAACGCACCCGATCCCGAGTCGTCGGTCCCGCACGCCGCGACCGCGGCCGACGCCGCCACGGCGCTACCCACCACGAAACTCCGCCTGCTCATCGCCATGCGTCCCTTCCCTGGTCGTCCACCCACGAGGTGGCTCCGACAACCAAGTTACGGTCGCCGCCCCCCGCGATGAGTCAAGCTCCCGGCGCGTGTGTCGGCGCCGCGAGATCACACCGGGGTTCCCCGGCCGGTGAGCGGGTGAAACACTCGCTGGGAGATACTCATTCGATGGGTATCGACGACGACGCGGCGCGTGACGCCGCCCGTGGCACGGTCGCGGTCGCGCAGCAGGAGCTCATCCAGCGCCGCTTCCCCGAGGGCCAGCGCCGCATCTTCCTGGCCGCCATCGACGCCTTCGCCGAACGCGGCTTCCACGCCACCACGACCCGCGACATCGCCGCCCGCGCGGGTCTGAGCCCGGCCGGGTTGTACGTGCATTTCGGCTCCAAAGAGGAAGTCCTCTACCGCATCTCGCTGTCGTCGATGCGGCTGACCGAACAGGTCGCCACCACCGCGGCCGGGGGTGCGGGCACCGTGGCCGAGCGGCTCGCCGCCGTGGTGCGCGACCTGACGGTCTGGCACGCCGAGCACGCCGCCTCGGTCCGGGTGGTCCTGCACCATCTCACCGACCTCACCCCCGAGCACCGCGCCGAGGTCACCGACCTCCAGCTCGCCATTCACCGCCTGGTCCGCGACCTCGTCGCCCGCGGGGTCGGCGAGGGCGTGTTCGATGTCGCCGACACCCACGCCGCCACCTTGGCGCTCATGTCGCTGTGCGTGGACACCTCCCGCTGGTACCACGGCGACTACCGCCGTACCCCCGACGAGATCGGCGCCGACTACGCGGCCGTGGCCCTGCGGATAGTCGGTGCCCGCCCCGCCTGATCACTCCCCGGCGGCGGCGATGGCGTCCAGGTCTCCCGCCATCGCCGCACGATCGGCGTCGCAGAGTCCCAATCCCTCGATCTCGGCCCGTAATTCGGCCACCCGCGCGGCTTCGCCTGCGACCGTGGCGATTTCGGCGAGCATCGCCAGCGCCCGGGCCCGGTCGACCAGCGGGGCGGTGGCGGCGTGACGACGCAGCCCGGTCTCGAGTACGCGGACCGCGGTGGCGTCGTCGTTCTTCGAATCACGGAAGATGCGCGCGTTGTCGAGCACCCGGGCCAGGCCCTCGAGCTGTTTCGAGCCGCCGTATTCGGGATCGGGTTCGTCGCGCTGGATGTAGATGACGGTATTGCCGACCGGATCCACGACCGTGAACCGGGTCTGCCCGGTGCGGAATCGGGTGATGCGCGGGGCGCCCCGACCGGGCACCTTGCCGTAGCGGGCACGCAGCGCGGCCTTGAATTCCGCGTGCCAGGGCTCGACCTCGTCCACGAGCACCAGACAGCCGATATGGGCTCCTTCCGCGGACAGATCCTGCGGTGTGGGCCCGAAATGCAGCTGGAAGCCATCGCGTTCGACGATTCCGTAGGTATAGGGCCGGGTCATCTCGTAGGTGACGGCGTATCCCAGTGTCCGGTAGAAATCCAGGGTCTTGGGTAGCTCGCCGCCCCAGAGCATCGGTACCGAAACTGCCGCCATCGTGCGCCTCCTCGTGCCGTTCGGGTCGTCGGAACCCAACGTACGGATCGGGGCGGGTACGCGCCTATGACCCGGCCTCGCGCCCACCTCAGCCCGCCCCGGGCAACCCGTCCACCACGAGATCGACCGCACCGGAGAGATATTCGGGTGTCAGCGGCCGGCCGCGCAGGAGCAGCCGGAACCAGATGGCCCCGGCCAGCAGATCCATGATGGCCGCGGGATCACAGCCGGGGTCGAGTTCGCCGCGTGCGACGGCTCGTTCGAACACCGGTTGCTCGCGGCCGAGCCGTTCGGCGAAGAACGCGGCCCCGACCGCCGCGAGCTGCGGCCGCGCGGGCGCCGCGGCCAGTACCGCGGTCGCCACGGGCGCGGTCGCGGGGTCGGTGAGCAGTCCGGCGATGGCCCGCGCCAGCCCCAGCAGATCGCCGCGCAGGCTGCCGGTGTCCGGCATCGGGAAGCTCAGCAGGTCGGAGTCGGTGAGCGCTGCGGCCAGCAGCGCGTCCTTGGCGGGCCACCACCGGTACAGCGTCGTCTTGTTCACCCCGGATCGCGCGGCCACCGCCTCCATGGTGAGGCCGTCATATCCCTTGTCCGCCAGCAGTTCCAGGGCCGCGGCGAAGATCGCGGCCGCCTGCCGCGGCGCGCCCGCGGTTCGCCGTTCCGGTGTCGTCACCCCACCAAAATACAACACAACGTTGCGTTGTGAACGGATCCCTGTTTTGATTGCAACGCAACGTAGCGTTGCATTCGAGTCGGGAGGACGCCATGACGACAACACCGATCCTGCTGGTCCACGGCATTCGATTGAGCTCCGCCTGCTGGGGGCAGGTCAGCGAACACCTCACCCCGCGGCACCCGGTGCTGGCCATCGATCTGCCCGGGCACGGCCGCCGCCGCGGCGAGCGATTCACGCTGCCGGGCGCGATCGAGGCCGTGCGCGCGGGGATCGATCAACTCGGCGGCGAGGCGGTGGTCGTGGGCCATTCACTGGGCGGCCAGGTCTCGGTCGCGGCCGCCGCGGCCCACCCCGAGCGGGTGACCGGCCTGGTCGTGGCGGGCGCGAGCGTGACTCCGAGCCGGGCCCTCGCGACCCCGTTCCTGCTCATGCACCGCGTCCTGACCGCCCGCGCCGACGGCGGAAAGGACTTCAGCGAGCAGGTCTTCGAGCGGGTGCTGCCGCCCCGGGTCGCCGCCGACATCGCACGCGGCGGCATCGCGACCGAGGCCATTCCCGAGGTGATGGCGGCCCTCACCGCATTCGATCCGCTCGCCGCGCTGGCCGAGTATCGCGGGCCCGTGCGCCTGATCAACGGCGGCCACGACCACTTCCGCCTCGGCGAACAGCGCTTCCTGCACGCCGCCCCCGACGCCCGGCTGCTGGTCGTGCCGCGTTCGGGGCACTATCTCCCGCTCACCCACGGTGCGGCCTTCGCCGACCTGGTCGCCGATTTCGCCGCGTCCCGGGACCTCGTGCGCCTGGGAGCGTCCGGCGCCCATACCGGATAGGCTGCGGGCGTGGACAACCCGTTCGGGCCCGTGGGCACCGCGAACTACGTCAACCTGACCACCTACAAGAAGGACGGCACCGCGGTGGCGACGCCGCTGTGGGCCGCGCTCGACGGCGGCCGCCTCTACGTGTGGACGGTCACCGACAGCTGGAAGGTCAAGCGCATCCGGCGCAATCCCGACGTGACGCTGCAACCGTGCGATGTGCGCGGCAAGACGCACGGCGAGATCGTCAAGGGGCGCGCGACGGTGCTCGACGACGCGGGCAGCGACCGCGTGCGGGATCTCATCAAGCGCAAGTACGGGATCCTGGGCTGGCTGACCATCATGGGAAGCAAGCTGCGCCGCGGCAACGCGGGCACCATCGGCATCGAGATCCTTCCGGCATAAGCGAATTCACGCCACGTCGCCGTACCGACCGGTCCGGCGACGTGGTTTCGCGCTATCTGCTTCCGGATCGGTCGATCACGGCTGGTCGTTCGCGATGATCGCGCCGACCAAACCGCCGACACCGCAACCGATCACGGCGCCGACCAGGAAGAACCAGACGCCGATCACAGCCCCGACCACACAGCCGATGAGCGCCCCGGCGACGATCGATCCGGCATTGGCCACGCTCTGCAACGCGACGACATCACCGTTGGGTGCGGCGACATCGGCTGGATTCGCCGGTCGCACCGTCAATTCGGTGGCGTCGGCGTTCACCTCGGGGACGACGGTGAGGGTGCGGTCGGCGGCCTGGTAGACCAGCGGCAGCGCCGCGAGGGTCTCCCCCGAGGGCGCGATGATGTTCACCGCGCCGCCGGCGAGCTCGAAATGGCCCGAGGCCAGCGTGGTGGTGACCGCGCTGCGGTCCTGGGCCAGGGAGATGGAGTAGTCGACACCCCGGTCCACCCCGCTGATTCCCGGTGCCGCGACAGCGGGTTCGCCGTGGGCGGTCACCGTGGCCACGCACAGCGCGGCGACGGACAGCAGAGCGGTAGCGGCGATCTTGGCGATTCTCATGATGGTTCCCTACGTCGAGGGACCGATTCACCGCATGACCGAGTAGACGTCCGTACCATCATGGGACGCCGTGAGACACGACTCGGACGCACACACCCGGACCGCTGCGAATCGGGGATTCCCCACTTCGAATTATTCGGTCCGGCAATATGACTCGCATATCACCGGAGGCCCCGCCGCTTCCCCGAGCCCGACGCCGGGTCCGGTTCTCATACTCCTCTTACGAACCGGCGGTGGGAACCCCCCCTGCACCGGGATTGTCCGCTGCTGTCCTGCGGGCCACCCCGGTCCGGGTACGCGAAATCGCCTACTCCAGTTCGCCTTCGGTCTCCAGGTAGACCTGCCGCAGCCGATCCAGCGTGGCGGGGTCAGGCTGCTCCCACAGCTTCCGCTCCGCCGCCTCCAGCAGACGTTCCGCGATCCCGTGCAGCGCCCAGGGATTGGACTGCTCCATGAACTTGCGGTTGGTCTCGTCGAAAACGTAGGACTCGGCCAGCTTTTCGTACATCCAGTCGGCGACCACATTGGTGGTGGCGTCGTAACCGAACAGATAGTCGACGGTGGCGGCCATCTCGAAGGCGCCCTTGTAGCCGTGCCGGCGCATGGCCTCGATCCAGCGCGGATTCACCACGCGCGCCCGGAACACCCGGGTGGTCTCCTCCGACAGGGTGCGGGTGCGGACCGCGTCCGGGCGGGTGCTGTCGCCGATGTACGCCTCGGGGTTCGAGCCGGTGAACGCGCGCACCGCGGCCACCATGCCGCCGTGGTACTGGAAGTAGTCGTCGGAGTCGGCGATATCGTGTTCACGGGTGTCGGTGTTCTTGGCCGCCACCGCGATTCGCTTGTAGGCGGTCCGCATGTCGTCGGCGGCGGGCGCGCCGTCGAGGTCGCGACCGTAGGCGAAGCCGCCCCACGCGGTGTACACCCGGGCCAGGTCATCGTCGGTGCGCCAGCTCTTGGAGTCGATGAGCTGCAGCAGGCCCGCCCCGTAGGTGCCGGGCTTGGAGCCGAAAATGCGTGTGGTGGCGCGGCGTTCGTCGCCGTGCTCGGCCAGGTCGGCCTGGGCGTGGGCGCGCACGTAGTTCCGGTCGGCGGGCTCGTCGAGTCCGGCGGCCAGGCGCACCGCGTCGTCGAGCAGGGCCAGCACGTGCGGGAAGGCGTCGCGGAAGAAGCCGCTGATCCGCACGGTCACGTCGATGCGCGGACGGCCCAGCTCCTCGAGGGTGATGGCTTCCAGGCGGGTGACACGGCGGCTGGCCTCGTCCCACACCGGCCGCACGCCCAGCAGCGCGAACACCTCGGCGATATCGTCGCCGGAGGTGCGCATGGCCGAGGTGCCCCACACCGACAGACCCACCGATCGCGGGTACTCGCCGTGGTCGGCCAGGTAGCGGGCCAGCAGCGAATCCGCCATGGCCTGACCGGTTTCCCAGGCCAGCCGCGACGGCACCGCCTTCGGGTCGACCGAGTAGAAGTTGCGGCCGGTGGGCAGCACGTTGATCAGACCGCGCAGCGGCGAACCACTCGGTCCGGCCGGAATGAAACCGCCATTCAGCGCGTGCAGGATGCGAGCCACCTCGACACCGGTCTGTCGCAGTCGCGGCACCACCTCGGTGGCGGCGAAGCCCAGCACCCGGCGCGTCTCCGCCAGGCGCCCGGGGACGTCGGTGAGGCCCGCGGCCGCGGCCGCCTCCCCGCCGAACACGCCCGCGGTCACCGCGTCGATGGAGTCGACGTCCCAGTCGACTTCCTGCATGCCCGAGACCAGTTCGCGCGCCAACTGCTCGAAGGCGTCCACCCGGTCGCGCTTCTCGTCACCGGATTCGCTGAGCCCCAGCGCTTCTCGCAGGCCCGGCACATTGACCTCGCCGCCCCACAGCTGGCGGGCGCGCAGCATGGCCAGCACCAGGTCGACCTCGGCCTCCCCCGCCGGGGCCTGGCCGAGCACGTGCAGGCCGTCACGGATCTGCACGTCCTTGATCTCGCACAGCCAGCCGTCGACGTGCAGCAGCATGTCGTCGAAGACCTCTTCGTCCGGGCGTTCGGTGAGCCCGAGGTCGTGGTCCATCTTGGCCGCGCGCATGAGCGTCCAGATCTGCTGGCGGATGGCGGGCAGCTTGGCCGGGTCGAGCGCGGAGATATTGGCGTGCTCGTCGAGCAGCTGCTCGAGCCGTGAGATGTCGCCGTAGGTCTCGGCGCGCGCCATCGGCGGGATCAGGTGGTCGACCAGGGTGGCGTGGGCGCGGCGCTTGGCCTGGGTGCCCTCGCCCGGGTCGTTGACCAGGAACGGGTAGATCAGCGGCAGATCGCCGAGGGCGGCATCGGTGCCGCAGGAGGCGGACATGCCGAGGGTCTTGCCGGGCAGCCACTCCAGGTTGCCGTGCTTGCCCAGGTGCACCACGGCGTCGGCGGCGAAGCCCTCCGCGGCGGCCAGCCAGCGGTACGCGGCCAGGTAGTGGTGGCTCGGCGGCAGGTCCGGATCGTGGTAGATGGCGACCGGGTTCTCGCCGAAACCGCGCGGCGGCTGCACGATCAGCACCACATTGCCGAAACGCAAGGCGGCGATGACGATCTCGCCCTTCGGGTCGGCGGAGCGGTCCACGTACAGCTCACCCGGCGGCGGGCCCCACGCCTCGACGACCGCCTCGCGCAGATCCTCCGGCAGCGTCTCGAACCAGCGGGTGTAGAGGTCGGCGCCGATGCGAATCGGGTTGCCCTCCAGCTGTTCCTGGCTCAGCCAGTCCGGGTCCTGCCCGCCCGCCGCGATGAGGGCGTGGATCAGGGCGTCACCGTCCGCGGCCTCCAGACCCGGGATCTCACCGGGCGCGCCGAGGTCGTATCCGGCCTCGCGCATCTCGGTGAGCAGCCGGATGGCGCTGGCGGGAGTGTCCAGACCGACGGCATTGCCGATGCGGGCGTGCTTGGTCGGGTACGCCGACAGCACGATCGCGACCTTCTTGCGCTCGGCCGGAATGTGGCGCAGCCGCGCGTAGCGCACCGCGATACCCGCCACCCGGGCCGCGCGCTCGGCGTCGGGGACGTACGACGACAGCCCGTCCGCGTCGAACTCCTTGAACGAGAACGGGACCGTGATGATGCGACCGTCGAACTCCGGCACCGCCACCTGGGTGGCGACATCCAGCGGCGACAGGCCGTCGTCATTGGCCTCCCACTGCTCGCGGCCGCTGGTCAGGCACAGGCCCTGCAGGATCGGCACATCCAGGTCCGCGAGCGCGCCCACGTCCCAGGCCTCGTCGTCGCCGCCGGCCGAGGCGGTCGCGGGCTTGGTGCCGCCCGCCGCGAGCACGGTCACCACCAGAGCGTCGGCGGTGCCGAGCGTGGCGAGCAGCTCCGGCTCCGCGGTGCGCAGCGAGGCGCAGTAGATCGGCAGCGCGCGAGCGCCCTTGGCCTCGATGGCGGTGCACAGCGCGTCGATGTAGGCGGTGTTCCCGGCCAGGTGCTGGGCGCGGTAGTAGACCACGGCCACGGTCGGCGCGTCGTCCGGGGCCGGGCAGGCGTGCCGTTCCAGCTCACCCCAGCTCGGCATCTCGACCGGCGGCTCGAACCCCTCGCCGGTGAGCAGCACCGTGTCGGACAGGAAGTTGTGCAGCTGCAGCAGGTTTCGCGGGCCGCCCGCGGCCAGGTAGTTGTGGGCGTCGGCGGCGACACCGCCGGGCACGGTCGAGCACTCCATCAGCTCGGCGTCGGGCGCGATCTCACCGCCGAGGGCGACCACCGGAATTCCGCTGGCGCGCACCGTCTCGAGGCCCTCCTCCCAGGCCCGCTTCCCGCCCAGCACGCGCACGATCACCAGCGACACACCGTTCAGCAGGACCGGCAGGTCCTCCGGCAGCAGCCGGGCCGGATTGGCCAGCCGGTAGGCGGCGCCGCTGGCGCGCGCGCTCAGCAGATCGGTGTCGGAGGTGGACAGCAACAGGATCAAGGGTCTCGGCCTTCCTAGGGTGACGCGCCCAGCACGGTTCGGCGCTCGCCGGGAAGGTCTGACTGTCACAGTGGCGCGACCGCACCGGAATTGCACCGGCTTTCTTCCGTTCGACGAGCTCGCCGATGCTATCGCGCCGCCGTCGCGGGCCCGATATCGCGCCCGTGTCGCCGCCCGCGGGCACCGATCACAGTGCGGCCAATCCTGGCTCGCACCCCTGCGGAACCGACCGGTCCGCGCGTACGCTGCCGGTATGCCACTCACTCCAGGATGGGTCAGGCGGAACCGCTTTGCTGCCTGGTCGGGATACTTTTGCGTACTGGTTGCCTTCGCGACGCTGGCCATGGCTCTCACGGCCGCCGGCTCCGGTCACTCGCAGTGGGCGCTCATCGCCGGGATCATCTGCGCGGCGACCATCCTGTTCGGCCTCACGGTCATGAGCACCACCGTGCACCGCGATCACGCCGACCACCACAACGTCCCCAGCCTGCTCAACGACACCTGGGAAACCACACCCGCCTTCGCCCGCCGCCGCGGGGCGCCGGCGGCCATCGAACCGCACCGTGCGGGCTGAACCGCCCGGCGAATCGATCGATCCGGCAACCAGACTCCGAGACTCCCCCGTCGCAGAGTCTTCTTTTGTCTTCATCCCGCCGCACCGGAACGCATATTTAGATTGCAATATCTCCAAATGCAGATAGTCAGAGATGGGAACCCGACCCCGGGCGGCCGTGCCCGGTCTCGGCGTCCTCCGTACGCTGGGTGGCGTCATGACGCGAACCGATCCCGACTCCTGCCCGGGCGTGCTGCGCCTGCACGAAGCAGCCGACGGTCCCCTCGCCCGTATCCGGGTGCCCGGCGGACTCCTCTCCCCCACCCAGCTCCAGGCCCTCGCGGAAGCGGCCGCCGACCTCGGCGACGGGAACATCGAGCTCACCTCGCGCGGGAACATCCAGTTCCGGCAGGTCCGCGACGCGGCCGCGCTCACCGAGCGGCTCACCGCGGCCGGACTGCTGCCCAGCGCCACCCATGAACGGGTGCGCAACATCATCGCCTCGCCGCTGTCGGGACGCGTCGGGGGCTGGACCGATGTATATCCCCTGGTTCCGACTCTCGACGAAGGACTGCGCGCACGGCCGCGCTACGCCGAGCTGCCCGGCCGGGTCCTGTTCACCCTCGACGACGGCCGCGGCGATGTCAGCGGCCTGGGCGGCGACATCGGCGTGCACGCGCTCGACGAGCACACCTACGCACTCCTGTTGGCGGGTAAGGACTCCGGCCTCCGCCTGCCCGCCGACGCCGCGGTCGACCACATGCTCGCCGCCGCCGACGGCTTCCTCGACCTCCGCGACGGCCACTGGCGTCTGCACGAGATCCCCGACGGCGCGGCCCGGCTGACCGACCGCCTCCGCGCCGCCCACCCCGACCTCGACGTCGCCACCGACCTCCTGGAACCGCCCGGCCCCCAGGACATTCCGATCGGTTGGATGACCCAGTCCGACGGCCGGGTGGCCCTCGGCGCGGGCGTGCGCCTCGGCTCCCTCCCCGCCCGCACCGCCGAATTCCTCGCCGCCGTCGAATGCCCGATCATCGTCACCCCGTGGCGCAGCCTGATCCTCGCCGACCTCGACGAATGGCCCGCCGAACAGGTGGTCCGAGTCCTGGCCCCCATGGGCCTGATCTTCGACACCGCCTCCCCGTGGCTCCAGGTCAGCGCCTGCGCCGGCATGCCCGGCTGCGCCAAGTCCCGCACCGATGTCCGCGCCGACGTCGCCGAGGCCGTCGACTCCGGCCGCGTACTCCCCACGGGCGCACCGGGATTCGCCCGCGAAGGTCTCGACACCGCCGACGTGGTGGTCGCCGGCCGCCAGCACTGGTCCGGCTGCGACCGCCGCTGCGGCCGCCCGAAGGGCGCGGTCACCGACGTCATCGCCACCACCGACGGCTACCGCATCATCCCCGCGGACTAGCCGAGGAACCGAACCGCCGGGATCGGGCGGTGTGAGTGAGATGCCTCGTCCTCCCGTCGCGGCACCGCGGAACTCGAGGCGGCCGTGCGCCGACGGCTGTTCTCCTGACGGCGGGACATCCGGCAGTTCGGTGCGCGCTCAGACAGTGACCTCGACGATGTCGCGGATCCGGAAGCGGCCACCGGTGATCTCGATCGTCTGACGGGCGACGAGGGCCGCGTCGTCGCGGTCGTAGCGGTAGCCGATCTCGCGCGAGTCGGGGACGACGGCGAGACGGGCACGGCCGCCGAGGCATTCGGCGCGGGCGGCGGTCGCCTCGGTCAGGGCCGTGCAGGCGTCGGTGTCGTCGGTGGTGGGCGGGTGGGCCTGCTCGGCGCTCAGGATCGGGACGGTGGTGTCGGAGATCGAGCAGAGTCGGCCGGTCGGATCGAGGGTCATGGTGAGCTGGCCGTCACCGCCCGCGACAGCGGGGACGCCGTCGTGGAGCTGGCGGTAGTGCAGGGTGTAGTCGGCCACCGCCGCCGCCACCGTGTCGCCGTCGCGGCTCGCGCCCGCGTGGAAGGTGGCCGACATTCCGGCCAGGGCCAGGTCGTGGCCGAGGTCCAGTTCTCGCACGGCCAGGTCGGCGAGGTCGCGAATCTCTTCGGGTGTGCGGCCGTTGGCGGTGCGGTCCGGCTCGGCGTGGAACGCCTGGTAGGCGCCGTCGGGGTGCATGACCAGCCGGGGTTCGAATTCGGCTCGCGCGCAGGACTCCTCGGTAACCGGGGACGCGGACTCGGCGAGCAGGCCGCGGAGACCGTGCCGTTCCCCCAGGGCGGCCGCGGTGTCGGCGTCGGCGCTGCGGCGGGCCAGGCGCAGTGACATCGGTTGGCGTGGAAGGGGAATGCTCAGGTCGACTTCGAGGGGGAATTGACCCGCCCAGCGCCACCAGTACCAGTCGTCGGAGACCGCGCCGCCATGGAACAGCCGCTCGTTCCAGAGCCGGTCCTGCGCTTCACGGTCGGTGGCGCCGCAGGCGGCGGAGGACACCCGGTGATTGTTGTGGAAGATCGACAGCGCCGCGTCCTGCCACGCCTGGCTGAACGATTTGCCGGTGTTCCATTCCTTGAAGAACCGTGTCCCCTGCTGGTCGGTGTCGAAGGTGAGGCTGTCGAATCCGAACAGCATCCGCGCGCCCCGGTTCGGCGTGTGCCAGGTGCGGTAGGGGCTGTGTCCGAAGTTGGTGCGCAGCGATTCGCAGCCGTGCAGGAACAGGTAGCGCAGGCGCTGGTCGCCGAAGCCCATCCGGTCGGATTCGGCGTAGATGGTGTTGTCCCAGGTGCGGCCCATCGAGGTCAGGTACACGCCATTGCTCATGGTGGTGCTGTGCGCGTAGTGGTAGAAGACCCGCACCGAGTCCATGCCGAGGCTGTCCTGCCAGTTGTCGTACTCCTGGTCGTACCGCCATTCGCGCACATCGTCGTCCTTGGCGTGGAAGTTGACGCCGTTGAACTTCGCGACGTAGTCGAGGAAGCCGCTCACGCACGCGTGCGGGTAGGTCAACGTGGCATCTTTCGGGTAGACCTGCACCGACGCGCCGCCGTACATGTTGTCGGACATTGACGAATGGTCACCGATGCCGGGCGCACGGGCACGGGTACCGGACTACTCGATTTCCCCGCCGACCCGCCCCAGGGCTGGTAGATGCTCGAGATCTGCCCCCCTTCAGCAGACCGCCGGCACACACCAGCCCCGGGCGCGTCCCCTGCTCGGGCGCGGTTTCGTCGAGCAGCTGAGCGAAGGCCTGACGCCGCCCGCGGGCCTCGCTGACCGCGAGCGGCGTTCCCGGTCGTCGACGTCGGCGCCATCGACCGGAGCTTCGGCCAAAGACTATGTGCGCGTATAGATTCTGTTCCACCGGATTCGCGACGAGCCGCGTCCGGATTTGCGACGGAAGAAGGGGGCGCCGGTGTCCGAACTCGTCGTGGTGAGCGATACGACAACGGAGTTGTCGAAGCATGACAGGCCTGGATACTGGCGTGAGCAGGTGTCGGCGAACCAGGGCGGGGCACGGGTCGACTTCGCCGATTGGCCGAACTTCCATGGCGCACTGCGGGTTCAACGTCTGGCGAGCTATCGGCTCGGCGACTTCCAGAATGTCGCCTTCGAATCGACTGGAATCTCGTACGAGCGCACCATGGCCGACATCGATGCCGATGGTGACCGCAGCGCTCGGCTGCTCGTCGCCCGTAGTGGGCCCCTCGACATCGAGCAGCACGGCACTCGGGTGTCGTTGCGACCCGGGCAGATGAGTGTGGTCGATTGGGGGCAACGCATGGTGCTCTCCCATGCCGACCATGTGCGGGCTTGGATCCTCAATATCCCCGCCGACGCGCTGCGGCTTCCCGAAGCCCCGGTCAGCCGCTCGTTTCTGGCGCTCGACACCCATGACCCCTTGCTCGGTTCCGTGCTCGCGCTGACCGAGCAACTCTCCCGTCACGGCGACGCCATGACGCCCAGCCAGTTCCTGAGAATCAGCACGCATTGGACGGGCTTGCTCGCCGGCGCCCTCGACGAACGCCGAGCCCCGGAAGACACGAAATTCGCGGCCATTTCCCGGGATGCGCGTGTGTACATTCAACGATGTTCGGATGATCCGCGACTCACCGTGGACGCGGTGGCCGAACATCTCGGCATCACCCGGCGCCAACTCGAGCGGGCGATGCGCGATTTCGGTACATCCCCTCACAGCTACCTGCTCGCGACCCGCCTCGACCGTGCCGCGAAACGGTTGGCCGATCCTCGGAACGCCGGTCACACGATCGCGGATATCGCCTACGACAGCGGATTTGTCGCTTTGTCCGTCTTCACCAAGGGCTGCCGTGACAGATTCGGCGTTCCGCCCGGCCGGCTACGGAGCAGATCGACCTGACCGCGGCCGCTGGGTGCCGTTGGTCCGGGGTTCGGACCTGGTGAACGGCCAGCGGCCAGGCTCGCGGGCGGGCCTGGCCGCTGGCACCTAGGTCAGGGTCGTCACCGATCGTGGCAGCGAGTTTCCCAGGCAGTGGGCAGATCGTCGGAAAGGACCGGTGCCGCCAGAATTTCATCGTCGAAACCGAAAGCGTCCAGCAACGCGGGGAGGTGCTCGGCCAGGGTGTCGATGGCCATGCGGAGTCGCTGTTTGATGGTGTCGACCGCGGCGATGTCGAGCAGTCCGTGGGTGAGGTACCAGACGGCGTGCTGATCGAGGTAGTTCAGCGCGAAGACATCACGCACGGCGGCGATCTCGGGGTGATCGGCGAATCGGTGGAGCACCTGGAGGGCTTCTTCGGCCGAGAAGGCCTCGGCGAGGGCGAGCGCTTCGGGAATGACCGCCAAGCGCCCCTCGAGCCCGGGCGTCGTCAGATATTGCTGGGTCTCTTCCACGATCGTCAAGGTCCGGGCGCTGAACAGGCTCAGACGGTCGGCTTGATCGGCGGGATCGTGCAGAACGACTTCGGGTACCGGCTTTCCGGCCAGGTGTTTGGCCAGGACGCGACCGGCCACGGAACCGAGGACGTGGCAATCGCCCTCGCCGGTGATGGCCGCGTGGCAGACCCCGAGGTAGTCGGCCACCCGATTGGCGCTGAACATTCCCTGGGCGCCCATCCGAATTCTGGCGTGGGTCACCGTGTCCAGGGCGTGCAGCTGGATGAAGTGCTTGGCCAGCATCACCGAGACGACCGTGTCACGGCTGGTGAGGTCGGCGTTGGCGAGCGACGTTTTCACCGTGTTGCCGTAGAGCGTGCGAGCGATGGTGCCGGCCAGGTCGGTGAGCAGGGTGTCGCGCACGTGCGGCAGCTCGACCATGTACGGGGTGTCGGAGGGGGTCAGCGGCACCACCCGTTTGGCGGCGTACCGCAGCGCGATGTAGAGCGAGGCCCGCGCGGCGGCGTTGAGGCAGGACGCGAGCGCGAGCCGGCCGACCGTGAGCTGACTGATCGCCGAGGCGAACGACCTCTTCCGGCTGTCCTCGTCGCGCCAGGTCAGCACACCCCGGTCGTCGATGGTGGCGAGGTCGTTGCTCAGCCAGGCGCTGCGATCGACCTTCAGTTTGTCGAACGCGATGACGGAGTTGTCCATGATGACCAGCGGTTGATGGTCGAGCTGGGTGATGGTCACACCGGGCGCGGGGGCGCCGTCGGGTCCTCGTAGTCGTGCCGCGAACAGATGCACGCCGTGATCGACGCCCGCGGCGTCGATGAAGCGCGCACCGACCACGCAGACGCGGGACACGGGGATGCCGACGCTGGGCATGAACTTGCGGGCCCGCGGGTTCGGGGTGTCGATGACGAACCCGTCGCCGTCCCAGGTCGCGCGGGTCTGCATGAACTGGATGTTGGACCCGCACCCGTATTCGGTCAGCAGCATGACCCCGACGCTCGAGCCGTTGTCGAGGTCCTGCAGATACGGTGCGGCCGAATCAGAATCGGTCAGGGTGGACAGGCTGCCCGAGGCCAGGTTGTAGTGCCCGGAGATCAGCGGGATCAGATCCGTCGCCAGCACCGCCGACCAGTCGAAGACGGCGAAGAGTCGCGGCAGGTCGGTGGCGATGTCGCGGGTGCTGCCGACCTCCTCGACCAGGTTGTGCAGCTGGTCGTAGGCGTTCTGGCGGCGCTGCTCCTGGCTCTGGGCCTCGGTGACGAAGTAGGCCGGGTTGTTCAGGATCTTCTGCAAGTGCTGGTCGAACTCGAGGCTGCCGTGGCGGAGAACTCCGGCCAAGGGGGTCTGCTCATGCTGCATGGATCCTTCTCCTACTCATTCAATCGATCCCGTCGGCAACTGGTCCGCCGAGGGCATAGGAGGCAATCGCGGCGCTCGGGCGCACCGGTACCCGGCGTTGCTGCGTGATTACGCGGGCACCGTGACGGGTCCGGAACAGAGAGCCGGGCGATTACCTGTCAGAAGTTCGACGCACCACTCACCTTCACGCGACATCCAGCGATGTGGGCTGGGGAAGGTTCGGGAGGCCACGCGTGCCCGACCGGATCACGGTGTTGCGCGGGAGAGAGATTCGCGTGAGCAGGCCGGTAGCAGGACACGGCTGCTGAACCACGGTCGCGACCAGGGCCGCTCGCGTGATTCGTTGCCACAGTGCCACGTTCGGCCCGAAAGTCACGAATTGTAGTGTTACACAGATTGTCTGAATGTTCGCAGTGAACCATCACAGTGTGTCGTGAACAGGCACGCCGCGAGCGCGGTCCGCACCGTGTGCAGGTCGATGCCGGACAGGGCGTCGGTCACGGCTTGGCGGTAGCGCGCGTGTTCGTGTCCGCTGGTGCGGATGGCATCGGGCCGGTACTCGACCATCGGCATGAGGATATCGGCGGACACCCGGTCGCACCGGCGGTCACGTGGTCCGGGAGCCGAGGCGCACCGGCAACGAGCTGCCGGAACCGACGGACACGCTCGGGCGTCGGACCCCGAGGTCGCCGGGAAGGTCAGGTCCCTCCCGATCCGCGGCGATCGGGTGAGCACCACGGTCCCGGCCGATCGGCGCGGCGGCGAGCCGGTCGGGAGAACGCGGGACAACACTCCCGGCCAGGTGGCGGACTACTCGATTCCACCGCCGACCCGCGCGCGGACGGGCCCGACCGGTCCGGGACGGGTGCGGGGTGCACGCGGCGCGGTTGCTGGTGCACAGTGGGTTATCCGCGCTGCGACGACCATCGGATGCTGGAGGCGGCCATGACCATCGCGAAGCTCAGCGATCAGGAGATCCTGGCGATGTCCGATGAGGAGCGTCGCGAGCTGATCCGGCGGTTGCAGCCGCCGCCGGAGCGGGTGCTGCCGCGCCCGGAGGTGGTGCGGCTGCACCGGCGGGTGCGGCTGGCGCTCATGGTCGGCGGCTGTCTGGGGCTGATTCCGTGGATCGTGTACCTGGGGTTCTCGCTGCCGGCGGAATATCACGCCCGCAATTGGTCGCTGGCCTGGATCGGGTTCGACATCGTGCTCGTGCTGATGATGGCGACCACCGCTTATCTGGGCTGGAAGCGGCGGGTGGTGTTGCTGCTCCCGGCGTTCGGCACCGGCATCCTGCTGGTGGTGGACGCCTGGTTCGACATCGTCACCGCGGACGCCGGGGATTTCTGGCTGTCACTGGGCACGGCGATCATCGGCGAGATCCCGTTGGCGGCGTTGCAGATAACCGGTGCGATCATGCTGCTGCGCTTCCTGATCCTGGCTCACCCGCTGAACGATCCGCGGGTCAGTCCGTTCCGGACGCGACTGCCGTTCTGACCGAGTGCCACTCCATGGTGCAGCACTTGACGCTGCCGCCGGACTTGAGCAGCTCCGACATGTCGATCCCGACCGGCTCGTAGCCGCGGGCCCCCAATTGCGCGGCCAGGTCGACGGCCTTGTCGCTGAGGAACACGTGGTACCCGTCGCAGACCCCGTTGAGGCCCAGCACATTCGCGTCGGCCTCGGTGGCGAGAATCGCGTCCGGGTACAGGCTCGCGAGCAGCCGCGCGCTGGGTCCGCTGAAGGCGGCCGGATAGTAGGCGATGGTGTCGTCGAGGACCATGAGCGCGGTGTCGAGGTGGTAGAAGCGCGGGTCCACCAGATCCAGTGAGACGACCGGCAATCCGAAGTACTCCGCCACCTCCTGATGCGCGCCGCGGGCGCTGCGGAACCCGGTCCCGGCGAGGATGCGGTCGGGCGCGATGGCGAAATCGCCCTCGCCCTCATTGGTTTCACGGGCGCGCGCCACGCTCGTGAAGCACTGGGCGGCCATCCAGTCGTGGTAGGCCGGGCCTTCCTGCGCACGTTCGGGATTGGCGAAGCGGGCCGAGAGCGCCCGCTCCCCGATGGCCAGTCCCCCATTGGCGGCGAACACCATGTCGGGCAGCCCCGCCACCGGTTCGATGACGTCGACCCGGTGTCCATGCCCCTCGTAGGCGACGCGCAGCGCGTCCCACTGGGCCAGGGCGAGCCCCCGGTTCACGGGGTCGGCGGTGTCCATCCACGGATTGATGGCGTAGGTGACGTCGAAGTGGTCGGGGCGGCACATGAGGTAGCGGCGGGGCACGGGCCGGCGGGCGGCGGGATCGCGGGCGGGCAGCGTGGCTACGGACGTCAACGGGACTCCCTCGGAAGCGGCGCGGACGGATCTGACACGAAGATAAGTGGCGTACCGTTGCGTCAGGAATAGCGAAACGTTGCGTAGATCGATCTATGAACAGCGATTCGTTGCGTCTGAATGACGCGTGGGCATCATCGCGCCCGATATGCCCGGATCCTTGCGAAGGAGCGACCGTGGACGATCTCGACCGCCGGATCCTGGCCCACCTGCTGGAGAACGCGCGCGCCTCGTTCCAGGACATCGGCGCGGTCATCGGTCTGTCCGCCCCCGCGGTCAAACGCCGCGTCGACAAACTGGTCGCGGCGGGCCAGATCACCGGTTTCACCGCCGTCGTGAACCCGGCCGCCCTGGGCTGGCGCACCGAGGCGTATGTCGAGGTCTTCTACCGCGACAACATCTCCCCCGCCGAACTACGCCGCGGCCTCGAACCGATTCCCCAGGTCGTCGGCGTGTGGACCATCGCCGGTGAGGCCGACGCACTGGTTCACGTGATGGCCACCGACATGGCCGAGATCGAGGCCACCGTCGAACGCATCCGCGAGAACGCCCGCGTCGGGCGCACCCGCAGCAATATCGTCATGTCCCGCCTGCTCGAACGCCCCCGCACCTGACCCGGCCGGGCCCGAAAGCACCGGCCGCGCCCGCTGCGGACCGTCCACTGTGGCCGGGCGCACTACCCGCCCAGCGCCGCCCCGGCGGCGAAATCTAGGGTGGAGGCCATGTCCGACGTGCGTGCCAGCTACCTCAAAGACGGGGCCGAGATCTATCGGCGCTCGTTCGCGACCATCCGGGCCGAGGCCGATCTGACCCGGTTCCCGGCGGACGTGTCACAGGTGGTGGTGCGCATGATCCACGCCTGCGGGCAGGTGGACCTGGCGGGCGACGTCGAGTTCAGCACCGATGTGGTGGCCAAGGCGCGGGCCGCGCTGCGGTCGGGCGCGCCGATCCTGTGCGACGCCAAGATGGTCGCCTCCGGCGTCACCCGCAAGCGGCTGCCCGCCGACAACGACGTGCTGTGCCTGCTCGACGACCCGCGCGTACCCGACCTGGCCGCGCGGATGGACAACACCAGATCGGCTGCGGCCCTGGAGCTCTGGAGCGACCGCCTCGACGGCGCGGTGGTGGCCGTCGGCAATGCGCCGACCGCGCTGTTCCACCTGCTCGACATGATCGACGCGGGCGCGCCCCGCCCCGCCGCGGTGCTCGGCATCCCGGTCGGGTTCATCGGGGCCGCGGAATCCAAGGAGGCGCTGGCCGAATACGGCGGCGTCGAATTCCTGACCGTGCGAGGCCGGCGCGGCGGCAGCGCCATCACCGCCGCCGCCCTCAATGCGATTGCGAGCGAACAAGAATGAGCAAGCTCTGGGGTGTCGGGCTCGGACCCGGCGATCCGGAACTGGTGACGGTCAAGGCCGCCCGGGCGATCGGCGAGGCCGACGTCATCGCCTTCCACAGCGCCCGGCACGGGCGCAGCATCTCGCGCGCCATCGCCGCCCCCTACATGCGCGAAGGTCAGCTCGAGGAGCACCTGATCTACCCGGTCACCACCGAGACCACCGACCACCCCGGCGGCTACCAGGGCGCGATCGACGAGTTCTACGAGTCCGCCGCCGCCCGCCTGGCCGAGCACCTCGCGGCGGGCCGCACCGTCGCGCTGCTCGCCGCCGGTGACCCGCTGTTCTACAGCTCGTTCCAGCACATGCACCGCCGCCTGGCCGACCGGTTCGACACCGAGATCATCCCCGGCGTCACCTCGGTCAGCGCCGCCTCCGCCGCCCTGGGCACCCCCTTGGTGGAGGAGAAGCAGGTTCTCACCGTGCTGCCGGGCACGCTGCCGCCCGAGGAGCTGACCCGCCGCCTGCGCGAGACCGACGCCGCCGCGATCATGAAGCTCGGCCGCACCTACCCCGGTGTGCGCCGCGCCCTCGCCGACTCCGGCCGCCTCGACGACGCCTATTACGTCGAGCGCGCCAGCTCCGACCGGCAGCGCGTGCTGCGCGCGGCCGACGTCGACGAGTCGAGCGTCCCGTACTTCGCGATCACGGTGGTTCCGGGACCCACCCCGCAGACCCGCATCACCCTGACCGAGTCAGCCGCGCGGGACGGCTCGGAATCGGTTGCGGCGGTAGCGACTCCGACCGGTGCGCCGGCGGCAGCGACTCCGACCGGCGTCTCGAGCGCGGTTCCCATCGAAGCAGATCCGGCATCCTCGGTGACGCGGCAGGACCAGGTCGGCGAGGTCGTCGTCATCGGACTGGGACCGGGCGACGAGGCCTGGACCACGCCGGAGGTGTCTCGGGCGCTGGCCGAGGCGACCGACATCGTCGGCTACACCACCTACGTGAACCGCGTGCCGGTGCGGCCGGGTCAGCGGCGCCACGCCAGTGACAATCGCGTCGAATCCGAGCGCGCCGGAATGGCTTTGGACATGGCCAAGCAGGGCGCGAAGGTCGTGGTGGTGTCGTCCGGGGATCCCGGCGTGTTCGCCATGGCGGCGGCGGTGATCGAGGAGTCGGCGGATCCGCAGTGGCGCGAGGTGCCCGTGCGGGTGCTGCCCGGAGTGACCGCCGCGAGCGCGGTGGCGAGCCGGCTGGGCGCGCCCCTGGGCCACGATTTCGCGATGATCTCGCTCTCGGATCGCCTCAAGCCGTGGGAGACGGTGGCGCAACGGATCTCGGCGGTGGCCTCGGCGGATATGGCGTTCGCCGTCTACAACCCGGCGTCGTCGCAGCGCACCTGGCAGGTGGCGGCCATGCGGGATCTGGTGCTCGAGCACCGCAAGCCGGAGACGCCGGTGGTGATCGGCCGCGATGTGGGCGGCCCGACGGAGTCGGTGCGGGTGGTGACGCTGGGTGAGCTGGATCCCGCCGTGGTGGACATGCGCACGCTGCTGATCGTGGGCGCGTCCACGACCACGGTGTTCGAGGCGGCCGGCGGTCCGCGCGTGTTCACCTCGCGTCGCTACGAGGCCTGAACGCCCGGCCCCGTAATATTCCTATGTAGAACGTAGGCTGTGGAAGGAGTGCCGGTGCCAGAAGATCACGCTCGACGCCCGCTCAACTCGACGGCCGCGTCCCTACTCGGATTCCTGCACCAGGGCGAGATGTCCGGGTGGGATCTGGTGGCGCTGGCCCAGGACCGCATCGGCGACTTCTGGACCATCACCCAGAGCCAGGTGTACCGCGAGCTCGCCACCATGCACGGCCTCGGCCTGGTCGAGAAGGGCGCCTCGGGCGCCCGCGACCGCACGCCGTACCGGATCACCGAGGACGGCCGGGAGGCCTTCGCCGAATGGATCGCCCGCGATCCGGGCGCGGAGACCATCCGGGTGCCGCTACTGCTGACCCTGTCCTTCGGGGAATTCGTGGACGCCGCCCGCCTGGAACGCATCGTCGCCGCCAACCGCACCGTCCACGAACAGCGGCTCTCGGGCTACCTGTCCGGTCAGGACGAGCAGCGGATGTCGCCCTACGAGCGGGCCACACTGGATTTCGGCATCCGCTACGAACGCGCCGTCCTGGAATGGTTCGACCGCCTGCCGGAGCTGTTGGACCGCACCAGCCGCCTGTCCTGACCGGATCGCCGCCCGGCCGATGCCGTTACGCTTCGTCGCGCCGGGCGCGCAGCCAATCCCACGCTGCCGCAACGGTTTCCACCTGCTCCGCGCCCGCGGGCAGCGGCGGCCGGTCGATCATCACGACCGCCAGCCCCAGTTCCCGGGCCGCGGTCAGCTTGGCCTCGGTGAGCGCGCCCCCGCTGTCCTTGGTCACCAGGACGTCGATGCGCCGTTCGACGAGCAATGCGATCTCGTCCTCGACGCTGAAAGGTCCGCGGGCGAGCAGCAATTCGTGATGCGCGGGCACCGCGCCCTCGGGTGGGTCGATCGCCCGGATCAGGAACCACTCGTCGGAGTGCTCGAAGGCGGCCACACCCTGGCGGCCGATGGTCAGAAATACCCGTTTACCCAGCGCCGCAGCGGCTTCCGCCGCCAATTCCAGATCCGGCACCCGCACCCACCGGTCCCCGCACCGCTCGATCCACCCCGGCCGCCGCACATGCAGCACCGGCAGTCCGAGCGCCGCCGCCGCGACCGCCGCATTGGCGGTGATCCGGCCCGCGAACGGATGGGTGGCGTCCACCACGGCCTCGATGCCGTTGCCGGACAGCCACTCCCGCAACCCCTCGGCACCCCCGAATCCGCCCACCCGCACCGCGCCGACCGGGAGGGCGGGTGCGCGCACCCGCCCGGCGAGCGAGGACACGATCTCGAATCCCCGCTCGCCGGACGCGATGTCGGCGAGTTCCCGGGCTTCCCGGGTGCCGCCGAGGATCAGCGTTCTCAGGGCTGCCCGCTGAAGTAGGCCGACCCGGAATCGATCAGCGGCTGCCCGCCGACGACCAGCAGCCCGATGATCGCGCCCGGGATCGCGCCGATCCCGAACAGGAACGCGCCGAGGATGCCGCCGATGATCCCGCCCAGCGCCGCGTGCTGCAGCTGCCCGAAGAAGTCACCCTGCGAGTCGATGTCCTTGGCGGTGGCCAGCGGCGCCGACACCGAGGTCAGCGTCAGCTGGGTGCCGGTGGTGTCGATGGCCGCGGTCAGCCCGTACTGCTTGCCGGCCAGGGTGCCGGTCAGCGGCACCTGGGTGACGACGTTCCCGGCCTGGTTCTTCAGGAACACCGTCTGGCCGGTGGCGTCCAGGCTGAACTGTCCGCCGGTGACCTTGGTGACGATGTCGTTGGCATCGCTGACCACGACGTCGTAGCCGACGCCCTGCTGGGTGCCGTGCAGCGGCGACGCGGCCTGCTCCACGACCGGAGCCTGGTCGAGCGGAACGGCGTATCCGGTGCCCGCGGCAATGCCGGTCGCGGCCGCGGCGACGAATGCGGTAGCCACGAACTTTGTGTACTTCATCGATCTCCTAATAGAGCAACATCCGAATCCGATAACCCTCGGATTCCAGGTCGTAACCCTACCGTTGACGTAGTGATGTTTCAGTTTGGATGGCTCAGGGAGGACACGGATTCCGCTGTCATACATCTTTGTCCATCACCCCGAGAAGGTATCCCGCCTGGTCAGCGAAGTGCCCTATTCCAAACCCCACACCACTCTGATGTCCCAATTGCGCACTCGCCCGGCGCTTGTCGCCCGTCTTGCCCGCGGCATGGATTGCTACCGTGCTTCGAAGGTTGCCCCGGGTCGACCACTCCCCGCAGAATCGGAAAGATCTCCGCTGACCACCACCCCCGCACCGGTAGCGGCGCCGGCGGAGTCACTAATTGCGCGCGTTTCGCGGGAGGAGTATCCCTCTGCCGACTGGCGCACCCTCCTACCGGCCGGTCGAATGCACTTCGGGTCCCTGCCAATGGATGCCCATTCGGCCGGATCCTCGAAGTCGACCGCACCCTGTGCGTCACTTGCGCTTCAGCCTTCGGCGGACCGACATGACGCCTCCTGTCTCCGAGCAGCTGAGACAAGACCGACCAATGGATTTGGCATCGATGCTGACATCGCGTCCGGCGAGCATGGCGGGTACGGGAATCTCCAGCTTCTTCCCTGTTCGGGTGTGGGGGATACCCGGGGCCTCGATCACCCCGTCGGGAACGTGCCTCGGGGACAACCTGATTCGTATCCTGTCCTGGATTCCGTTCACGAGTTCGTCGGTGAGCTCGGCGCCCGGTATGAGGGTGAGGAACATCGGCATCCAATAGTTCGCGTCCGGTCCGTCGACGCCGACGACCATCGCCTCGGCGATCGCGGGTATCGCCTCGACCACATGGTAGATGTCGACGGACCCCATCCGGATCCCGTTGCGGTTCACCGTGGCATCGCTGCGACCTCCGCGGTCGGGGAGATCGAATTCGGCACACCGCACGTTCCAGGGGCGTCACACCACGAAGACGGGAAACCTGTCGTCCCGAGGCCGCGGCTGAAACTGCACACGCACCGGCCCCTCCACGGGCGGCACCTCACCCTCGAGGGAGGCATAGACCCACGGCCCCTCGTCGAGCTCCACGATCGCGACCGTCAACGGCACCAACCCACCACGCGCACCGGCGCGATCCACCACCCGCCACGACACGAGCGACCCGACGCCGGACGACGGCACGCACTCCAGGTCGTCCGACGAACACGAGGAACATCCGGCGGTCATCGGCGCGAACAACCTGTCACAGGTCACGCATCTGCGGATCATCAAGATCTCTTCCGCGACCATGCCGGCGTCATGAGAGCTGTGCTGAAGGGTGGGTGCAGACATCGGTTCCTCCGCTCGAGGGTTGCCAACGGGACACCTCTCAGCCTCGTCGCCGGTGGGCACGACCACGACGGTCGAACTACCCCCGATATACCTATTTCTCCTACGCCTGCTACCCGCTACCCGACGCACCGCTGTGCCCGAAGGACGTGAGAACGGGCTTCGAGTCGTCGGCTGAACCGGCGCCCTCCGAAGGCCGCGCCGAAGGGACAACAGGCCCTTGACGGCAGTCGTTAGGCCTGTTTGTCTCCCATTCGATCAGTAACTGACGTTGGCAGGGCCTGAGTTCCAAACGTCCGAGGCCAACTCGAGCACCCGAAAAAGTGGTGCGACCGTGGCCAGCAGCCCCGAGATCGACCGGGCCGAGGACTTCTACCGCGGCTGGATGCCCCCGCTCGAGCGGGTCGTTCTCCCACTTCTTCGACCGCGCCCTTTACACGGGCTGGTCCGCACTTCGCCCGTCCGCCGCTATCTCGGCGCCCGCATAGGGGTTCTTCGCGACAAGGTCGACAGCATCACCTCGGGTTAATTCCCGCCGCCCAAGGCCGGATCCTTGCTGAAGATGCCGAACAGTCACACCTTCGTGATGCTCCGGAATCTCGCACCTCCGGCGATAAGCGCGGAGAATTGGGTCGCTTCATCCCATTGATCAGCACAGGCTGGATATGAGGAGGTAGCTCTATGACCACGGCACGCGAGATCATGAGGCCCGGCGCCCAGTGGATATCGCAGGATCAGACCGTCGCCGACGCGGCCCAGGTGATGGCCGAGCTCGACGTCGGATCGGTGGTTGTCGCCGATGACAACGAACGAATGGTCGGCATCATCACCGACCGCGACATCGCGGTGAAATGCGTTGCCCGGGGATTGTCCCCCGAGGCCACCCGAGCCAGTGAGCTGTGCGAGGCCACACCACGCTGGGTGGCCGCTGACGCCGACGTCTCCGAGGTGCTCGGGTCGATGGAGAGCCACCGGGTCAAGCGGATGCCGGTGATCGACGGGCGCAAGCGGATGGTCGGCATGATCAGCGAAGCCGATCTGGCCAGGCACCTCGACGAACACACACTCGGGGAGTTCGTCACCGCCATCTACGGAAGAGCGTGAGCCCCACCTCCAGACATGGGGCTTGGAGGAGGTGTGACCTGAGACCGGCCATCTGCGCCGGGAGCCGGCAGAGTGCCCGATCACCGAGTTGTGGTTGCCCTCGGCAACCCAGGCAGCCGTCCATCCTCGATGGAATTCGTTGGGCAACTTGGCAGTCGAGCACCTGACGGCGTGTCACCCGATGGGCCCGGGCGCTACGGATGAATGGGCGCCCGGGCCCAGCCGCCCAGACGTATCACGTGGCGACGGGCGGCTCGTCGGCGTGATGCATGATCGCGTCCCACCACGATTCGAGCCGGCTCGGATCCGGCCAGCGCACCACCGGCGCGTCATCGTCGGAACCGCGGGTGATGGTGGGTGGTGTCCGGTGCCGGCGTCCGGCCCGCCGAGCGGGGCCGTCACCGTGTGATTCGTGTGGAGCTGCTGTCATGGCGTACCTCCGAATCCGTGCCCGACGCCGGTCTCACCGGGCGGGCTGGATTCTCAACTCGCGGCGGCGGTGTACGCCGAGGTCGACCACGCGCGAGGAATGCCACGAGGGCCCGAAAGGCAATTGCCGAGGGGTCTGCGCCACCGCGGAGGGGCCGACCTGCCCCAGGGTAGGCGTTCAAGGTCAATGACAGGCTACGGTCGGCCCAATTCCCCGAGAACTGTCACGCGGACAGGGTGGAAGGGGACGTGCGGGCGGACCCTGCGGACGGATGGCCTGCCCGAGGGCACCCTCGAAGTACCCAGCCTGGCGCTCACCGCGCTCGCTGTGCCGCGCTGGTGATATTGCGAACCATGCCGCCGAAGATCAGGGCGTGGAACGGGGCGATGGCATGCCAGTAGAGGTGCCCGGCCAGGCCGTGGGGTTCGAACAGGGCGCGCTGACGGTAGTGGGCGCCGCCACCGGAGGCCGGGGAGACCGACAGTTCCAACCAGGCGCGGCCCGGGACCCGCATCTCCGCGCGCAGCAGGATTCGGCGGCCGCGCTCGAGGCGTTCGACCCGCCACCAATCCAGGGCGTCGCCTTCGCGCAGCCGGTGCGGATGGCGGCGGCCTCGACGCAGCCCGGCACCGCCCATCAGGCGGTCGATCCAGCCGCGCAGCGCCCAGGCGGGCGGGAAGGAGTACCAGCCGTTGGCGCCGCCGATCGCCTCCAGCACCGACCACACCGCTTCCGGGTCTGCAGCCGTATCCTGTTCTCGCACATCGCAATACATCGAGCCGCCAGACCATTCCGGGTCGGTGGGCAGCGGATTGGCCGGGGCGTGCGGCGGATTCGCGTCCGACCAGCGGGTGGGCACGTCCAGCGCTCGGACCCGCTGCAACGCCAGGGCCACCGCGCGGCGATACGGCGTCGGCCCGCCGGGCGGGTCGGCGATGACCGTGGCGATCCGGTGATCGGCGCAGATCACGTCGTTGACCAGTGATTCCATCAGCGGAACAGCGATCGCCCGCGGCACCGGGGTCACCAGATTCACCCACTGCGCCGACAGCCAGGGTGTGAGCACCGGGACCGGCACGATCAACCGGCGAGGCAGCTCGGCGACGGCCGCGTAGCCGCGCATCATGCCGAGGTAGGTGAGCACGTCGGGGCCCCCGATGTCGAACGCGTCGTTCACGTCGCCCGCCAGACCCGCGGCGGCGACGAGGTAGTAGAGCACGTCGCGCACCGCGATGGGCTGGATGCGGTTGCGCACCCAGCGCGGCGTCACCATGACCGGCAGGCGTTCGGTGAGATAGCGCAGCATCTCGAAACTCGCGGAGCCGGAACCGATGATGACGGCGGCCCGCAACACCACCGCGGGCGTCGCCGCCCGCACCAGGATCTCACCGACCTCGGCGCGCGACGCCAGATGACGTGACAGTTCCTGATCGGCGGGCGTGATGCCGCCCAGGTAGACGATCCGCCGCAGTCCCGCACGGTCCGCCGCCGCCGCGACCGTGCGCGCCGCTTCCCGATCGACATGCTCGAAATCGGTGCGCGCCAACGAATGCACCAGGTAGTAGAGAACATCCTGCCCGGCCAGGGCGCCGCGCACGTCGTCGGGGCGGGTCACGTCGCCGCGCACCACGTCCACCCGATCCCGCCAGGGCACGTCGTCGAGTTTGCCGACGTCGCGGGCCAGGACGCGCACGCTCTGCCCGGCCGCCAGCAGTTCCGGCACCAGGCGGCCACCGATATAGCCGGTGGCCCCGAACACCACACACCGCACCGTAATCACCCCTTCCGATCATGAACAGGCACAATCAAGGCATGTCGCACCGCCCGATATCCGCCCACGAACAGACCGGTTTCTCGGTCCGCGCGGCGGCCGAACGGCTCGGCATCCCGACCGCGACCCTGCGCAGCTGGAATCGCCGCTACGGTATCGGCCCCGCACAGGATCGCCCGGGCCGGCACCGGCTCTACACCGAAGGCGATATCGCGCTGCTGACGCGGATGGTCGATCTGATCCGCGCCGGATCCACGCCGGCCGGCGCGGCGGCGGCCGCCCGCGGTTCCGCCCTGTCGTTCGGTGACGCGGCCGCGCTCGTGTCGGCGGCCTTCGATCTCGATACCGACGTGGTCTGCGATCTGGTCGAGAAGCATCTGCGCATGTACGGGGTGATCGACACCTGGGATGGCTTGTGCCGCCCCGCCTTCGCGAAGATCGTCGGCCGCCAGCTCGCCGGCGAGGGCTGCGTGGACGTGGAGCATCTGCTGTCCTGGGGCATCGTCGCGGCCCTGCACCGGACCGTGCCGCCGGCCACCGCCCGCATGTCCGCGCCGCTGATCCTCGCCTGCACCGGCGGTGAAACCCATTCTCTGCCATTGGAAGTGCTGCGCGCGGCGCTCGCGGAACGAGAGGTGGGGGCGCGCATGCTCGGGCCGGATGTCCCGACCGCGGCCCTGGCCGACACGCTGGCCCGCGTCCCGGTTCCGGCCACGGTCGTGCTGTGGTCGCAGCAGGAGGCGACGGCCCTCACCTCCGCGATCCGGGCCTGCGCCGACGCTCAGGCGATGGTCTATGTCGGCGGTCCCGGCTGGGACACTCTCATCCTGCCCGAATCCGCCCGGCGGCTTGCCGATCTCACCGAAGCGGTCGAACTGCTCAGCGCGTCCGCGGCGCGGTAAGCGCATCGAGCGCCTCCTCCAGCGAGCGCAATCGCGAGACGTCGGCCTCGCCGCCGGCGTGTTCCCAGCCCGGCCCGGCGGCGAACACCGGCCCGGCCCCGGCGGTGGCCACCCGAAGCGATTCGAGCGACGCGGTGCCCGGCGATTGCGACCACAGCACGACAGCGGCCGGGCGGCGTCGCCGGGACAGAGCGCGCTCGAGTGCCTCCGGCGGAACCGACGCACCGAGCAGGAGCGCCGCGGTTCCACATTCGGCCAAGGCCGCGCGCAGGACTTCGAGCGGCAGCACATGCTGCTCTCCGGCGGTGCAGGCCAACATGATTCGGGGTTCCCCCGCCGCGTCCGCCACCGCCGGAACCGCACGATGCAGGCTCGTCGTGGACGCCCAGGACAGCAGGTGCTCGACCTCGATATAGCCTTCGCCGCGGCGCTGGCGATCGACGATCTCCGCGAAGGCGGGGCGGCACAACAGATTCCAGGTGTCGCCCACCCCGTGATGGGCCACGTGCGCCGACAGCAGCGTCAGCAACCGGGCGACATCCATGCGCTCCGCCGCAGCCAGCACCGGCCTGACATCGCCGCGGCGCGGGGCCGGTTCGGCGACGGCCCGCGCTGCCCGCGCGGCACTGCCGGGACTCGCGCCGGCCCGCACCAACTCGACCATGCGGGTGACCATCGCCAGGTCCGTCGAGGTGTAGGACCGGTGCTCCCCGGGCCGATGCCGCTGCGGGCCGATGCCGTAACGCCGATTCCAGCTGCGCAAGGTCGCCACGGGAACACCCACCCGCCGCGCGACCGCGCCCACGGTGAACTCGGCCACCGCGCCCGACTGCGTCCCGCCCGGCCCGGAAGTCACGTCCGCACCGCACCGTGCGCCGCGAGCCGGTGTCGCCGGCCACGACGCCACTCGTGGAGCGCGCCGGCCGCGCACAGCACTCCCCAACCGCCGGTCACTGCCAGCGTTTTCACCTGTTCGGGCCGTCCGCGCAGGGCATGGGCGAACACCAGGGTGTCGGCCGCGTCCGAAGCGACACGCACGACGATCGCGGTGCGCCGCGCGCGCGGATCGGAGGTCAGCAGCATCGCCAGGCCAGAGGCCAGGTCGCGCAGGGCGATCAGCCGCGCCGCGGCTCGCGGCTCCGATTCGAGACCGGTGCCCAAACCCGTGGGCCGCAACAGGATCTCGGGTCGCAGAGCGACGGCGAGACCGTAGGCGGCCGTCGCCGCGCCGAGGATCCGGGTGGGCGTGGTCGGATTCATCGTGCACCGCCGTCCCGCTCGCGCAGCACGAAGTGCACGACATCGAGATAGTCCGAGCGGAATCCGGCCTCGGAGTACGCCAGGTACAACCGCCACATCCGCTGGAAGACCTCGTCGAATCCCAGGTCGGCGACGTGGTCGGCGGCGGCGGTGAACCGTTCCAGCCACAGGCGCAGCGTGTGCTCGTAATGGTGGCCCAGGCTGCGGCGATGCGTGATCCCCAGGCCGGTGTGCGCCGAAAGAAGCTGAGCGAGCAGGGTTTCCGAGGGCAGGAACCCGCCCGGGAAGATGTACTCCTGGATCCAGGTGTGCGTTCGCCGGGCGGCCCGCAGGCGGTCGTGGGGCATGGTGATGACCTGAAGAGCGATGCGCCCGCCGGGCGAGAGCACCCGTTCGAGGGTGGCCAGGTAGCCGGGCAGGTAGTCGTATCCGACCGCCTCGATCATCTCCACCGAGACGACGGCGTCGTAGCGCCCGTCGACGCGACGGTAGTCCAGCAGCTCGATCGACACCCGGTCGGTCAGCCCGGCGGCCGCGACCCGCTGCCGGGCGTGACGCTGTTGCTCGGAGGACAGGGTGAGCGACCGGACCGTCGCGCCCCTGCGTGCCGCCCGCAGCGCCAATTCGCCCCAGCCGGTGCCGATTTCGAGCACCGTGCTGCCCGGCCCGACCCCGGCGTCGTCGAGCAGCCGATCGATTTTGCGATGCTGCGCCGCGGCGAGATCGTCCCAGGTCGGTGCCGGTTCCAGGCGTTCGAACAGCGCCGCCGAATAGGTCAGGGTCTCGTCGAGGAAGGCCGCGAAGAAGTCGTTGGACAGGTCGTAATGGTGCGCGGCGTTGCGGCGGGCACCCGCGGCGGTCGCCCTGGTGGCCCGCGGGTGTCGCGGGAGCAGCAGCGGCCGGAACACGTGCAGTGGCCTGGGCACCACTGCGCGGATGTCGGCGGCCAGCACCGTCAGCACCGCGGGCAGATCCGGGGCGCTCCACTCGCCGGCCATGTACGCCTCGCCGAACCCGATGAGACCGGAGACCGCGATCCGCCGGGCGAAGGCGTCGGGATCGTGAAGCACCAGGCGGGGCGCATCCGGGTCGTCGAGCGCGCCGCCCCAGCGTTCACCGCCGGGCAGTTCGATCCGCAGCGGAAGGCGTTGCACCGCACGCTCGAACAGGGCCAGGACGACCGGGCGGCCGAGTGCGGACCGCGGGCCGATCGGCACCGGCGGCGGTGCGATTCGGTGCGCACCGGAGACGGCGGGCGGCCGTGCGAACGAGGATCGGCTCATGTCAGGACCTCCCGGGAGGCAGCCGACGGGCGGGCAGTGATGGGCAGGCCCCGGCGCCACAGGCGTAGGCCTTGCCAGCGGATCAGGGCGGTCACCCGCAGCGTTTCGACCGGGTGCGCCGCCAGTACCCGGGCCACGGTGCGCCGGTTCGCGGGCAGCACTTGCCCGCTGACGGTCCCGGCGAAGACGGCGCGGCCGTCGGTTCCTTCCAGCGTGATCGCCACCCGGAGCCGATCCGTGGGTTCCGGAGCCCGCAGCCGGTACCGTCCGGCGGCGGGAGTGAACGGGGACACGTAGAACTCCTTGGCGACAATCGCTTCCGGCCGCGCGGGCGCCACGTAGCGGTGCCGCTCGCCGTAGGTGTTGTGGACCTCGGCGATCACCCAGCGCAGTGTGCCGTTCGCGTCGTGGCACCAGTAGACGGTGAGGGGATTGAAGACGTATCCGAGCACCCGGGCGTTGGCGAGCATGAGGATGCGTCCATCGCCCAGTTCGATTCCGGCCGCGGCCAGGTAGTCGATCACATTGGCGCGCAGGGTGGCAGCGGGGTCGCCGAGGTGGTCGCGGGCACGGAAGCTCGCCAAGCAGCGCCACGGCCACGACAGTGCGGGCAGTTCGTCCAGGTCGACCAGCCAGCTGTAACTGCGATAGGTGAAGGCGTGCCGCACCGGCGCCAGTCGTGTGTGGTGAATGACGGTGCGCACCAGTCTCGCTCGGGTCATGACGACTCCCGGATGGTGACAGCCGGGGTCGATGGGCTCCCGTGCCACCGGCCGCCGATCCGTTCGGCGGCGCGTACGCCGGACAGTGCGCCGTCCTCGTGGAATCCCCAGCCGTGGTAGGCCCCGGCGAACGCCACTGTGTGGTCCCCGATTTCGGCGAGCCGGCGGCGCGCGGTCATGGATTCGGGTGTGTACCGGGGGTGTTCGTAGTCCATGGTCGCGAGCACGGACTCGGGCGCCACCCGGCCGTCGTCGCCGAGGGTGACCAGGAACCGCCGATCGCCCGGTCCGTCGGGCAGGCGTTGCAACCGGGTCAGGTCGTAGCTGACCTGGACCCGCTCCGGGGTGGCCGTGCAGTGCGGCAGCCGGTAGTTCCACGAGGCGCGCGCGCCGGACCGCCGGGGCAGCACCGAATCATCGGTGTGCAGCAGCACTCGATTGGCCGTATAGGGCAGCCCTCCGAGGATGTGCGACTCGGCGATGGTCGGCGAATCCAGCAGGCGCAGCGCCTGTTCCGGGTGGGTGGCGATGACCGCGGCGTCGAAGAACTCCACCTCGTCGGCATCGTCACGCACTCCGACGGTGTGCGCGCCACGGTGCACCGAGCGGACCGGAACCCCGGCGCGCACCTGGTGCAGGCGGGCGGCCACGGCCCGCACATAGCTCGCCGAGCCGCCGGTGACGGTGCGCCAGGTGGGCGATCCGAACACGGTGAGCATGCCGTGATGATCGAGGAACGTGAACAGGTAGCGGGCCGGGTAGCGCAGGGCCAGCCGTGGCGGACACGACCAGACCGCCGCCACCAGCGGCACCATGAAATGCGCCGTGAAGTAGGGCGTGAAGGCGCAGTCGGTGAGGAACTCGCCGAGGGTGCGCGGTTCGTCGGCGCCGGTGGCCAATTCGGCTCGCGCCAGCCGGTGGAAGCGGGTGATCTCACCGAGCATGCGCAGATAGGGCGGGCGCAGCAGGACCGAGGGTTCCGGGATCAGTCCGCGCGGCCCCTTCGCTCCGGCGTACTCCAGGCCGCAGCCGTCGCAGCGCACCGACATCGACATGTCGGATTCCTGTGTGCGCACGCCCAGTTCATCGAACAACCGCAGCAGCGTCGGGTAGGTGCGGTCGTTGTGCACGATGAACCCCGAGTCCACGCCGAGGCGATCGCCGGAGCCGTCCGCACGCACGGGCACCCGATGGGTGTGGGCATGGCCGCCGAGCCGCGAATCCGCCTCGTACAGCACCACTTCGCAGTCGCGGGCCAGCACCCAGGCGGCGGTGAGGCCGGACACTCCGCTGCCGATCACCGCGACGCGGCGACGGGCCGCCCCGGTCAGCGCGCGCACAACGGCTCGATTCCGTCGAAGCCGCCGGTCACCGGTGAGGTCAGGAACAGGCAGGGATCCATGCCCGCCGCGTCGATGCCCGCGCGGATGTCGCTCCACTGCCCGGCGTCGGGCGCGGGCGTACGGGAGAGCACGAAACCGGCTGTGCGGCCGGGGTTCACGACGACCGACCAGCGGTAGTCGGGATCCAGCGCGGTGACGATGTAGTTGGTCGCCGGATCGGACTCCCCCCGGAAGCTCACCCCCAGTTGCGCGTTGGTGGCCGGATCGGTGATGCGCGCGGTGCCGGTGATCTCGTCACGGGTGCCGAGCCAGGTGGTGCAGGAGTTCCGCACGGTCAGTCCGTCCGGTGTGGGGGTGTACTCGGCCCGGGTGTCGCGTGCGCAGGCGAGATTGAACGGCTGTGGGATCGCCGCGAGCTGCAGCCAGGTTCCGGTATACCGGGACACCTCCAGCATCGGCACCGGCGGCGGAGGGGCGGCGGCCGCCCGGGCGGCGAGCGGCCAGCAGGCGGGCAGGACCGCGGCGGCGGCCGCGGCGCGCAGCCATCGGCGGCCGCGCAATGGACTGGTGTGCATGGTTCCTCCGCCGGTTGGGCGTGCGCCGGTCGGTTGTTCCCGGCTCCTGGTTGTCGATGCTAGCATTCAATCGATGCAAAAACGATGCATCAGTTGAATCTATGCCCGGCATCGAGCGACGCGAGCGAAAGGCGAGACAGCATGAGCGCACAGCACGGCCTCGACGACCTCCTGGATCGCACGGTCGTACTCGGTTACGGCCGCCTCGGTCACCGGCTCCGGCGCGGGTCGTGGCCGTCGATCCCCACTGATGCGCTGCGCGGCCGCACCGCCCTGGTCACCGGCGCGAACTCCGGGATCGGCAAGGCCATCGCGACCGGGCTGGCGGAAGTCGGCGCGGCGGTCACCCTGGTCGTGCGCGACCGCGAGCGCGGCGTCGCCGCGGCGGCGGAGATCACCGCGGCCGTGCCCGGCGCGGCGGTCGGGGTCACATGCTGCGATGTCTCCGACCTGGCCGCCGTCCGCGATGTCGCCGCCGACCTGGCCCGGCAGGTCGATCGCGTCGACGTGCTGGTCCACAACGCCGGAGTGCTGCCGCCGCGGCGAACCGAGAACCCACAGGGCCACGAGCTCTGCCTGGCGACCCACGTGCTCGGCCCCTTGCTGATGACCGAGGCGCTCGCACCACTGCTGACCCGCTCGGCGGCGGCGCGGGTGATCCTGGTGTCCTCCGGCGGCATGTACACCCAGGCCCTGCACCCCGGCGACATCGAGTACCGGGCGACGCCCTATCGCGGCGCGACGGCTTACGCGCGCTCCAAGCGCATCCAGGTGGCCCTCACCCCGATACTCGCCGATCGATATGCGCCGCAGGGAATTTCCGTGCACTGCATGCACCCGGGCTGGGTGGACACCCCCGGCATCTCGGCGGCACTGCCCCGCTTCCGCCGACTGGCCGGACCGCTCCTGCGCACACCCGAGCAAGGCGCGGACACCGCGGTCTGGCTGGCGGCCACCGACGTCCCGTCCGGGCGCTTCTGGCACGATCGCCGCGCCCGGCCGGAGCACTACCGGGCCGGGACCCGCACGTCGGCCGCCGACCGGGAACGGGTGTGGCAGTACTGCGCCGCCGCGGCGGGCTTGCCCGCCAGGTGACTCAACCGGCTTATCGATGCATAAACAGTGCATCGGTATCCGCAGCGGCAAAGCGCTGGACCGAGGCTCGCCAGTGCCATGGCCGCGACCGCCCCGCGATGAACAACGCCACGACAGGTGCAAAGGATCAGCGATGAGCCAATCCCGCTACCGTGCAAGGGAATTCATATAGCCGCCGACCTGCCACGACCGTCCGACAGCCCCGCGACCTCGACCCCGCCCGGCGACCGGGCTGCGGTCAGAGTCCAGTTGTCAGGACCACACGGAACCGGGCCTTCCCGCTGAGAGCGTGGCGATATGCGGCGGGCGCATCGTCGAGCGGCCGCTCCTCGATCATGGCCCGGATGCCGGTGACGGCGGCGAAGTCGAGGGTGCGCTCGATGTCGCGGGCGGTGCCTGCCGGGTGCCCGCGCACGGCCCGGGACTGAAAGATCAGTTGGAAGGGGCTGACCGGGATCGGCGTCGGAACCGCACCGATGACGATCAGTTCACCGTCCGTGGACAGGCCGTCGATGGTGGCGGCCATCGCCTCGGAGCTCGCGGCGGTGGCTTGAACGACGCGGGCGCCGCCGAGACGACGGAGTTCGGCGGCGACATCCTGGGCTGTGGAGTCGATGTAGTGCCGGGCCCCGAGTTTCGTAGCGAGCGGTTCCTTGTCCTCTCCCCGTGCGATCGCGACGGTATCGAAACCCATCTTCGCGGCGAACTGGACACCGAGGTGCCCGAGCCCGCCGATGCCGAGGATCGCGACCAGATCGCCGGGGCGCGCCTGGCTCCGGCGCAGCGAGTTGTAGGTGGTCACTCCCGCGCAGGCCATCGGTCCGGCGTCGACCGCGGTGAACTCGTCGGGAATGCGGGCGATCGCGCTGGCCGGCACGACCACGGCGTCAGCATAACCCCCCGGATACTGCCAGCCCGGCACCTGGAGGTTCTCGCAATGCATGAAGTCCCCGTCACGACAGTGGTCGCAGTACAGGCACGCACCGCCGAACCAGCCGACGGCCACCCGGTCGCCGGGACGCCGGGACGCCAGCGCGGTACACCCTCGCCGACCGCGTCGATACGACCCGCGATCTCATGGCCGGGCGTCAGCGGGAACGTCACACCCGGCAACGCATTGGTGACGAACGCGTTGTCCGAGTGGCAGATACCGCAGGCTTCGACGGTGACCCGCACCTGTCCCGGCCCCGGATCGGGTATGTCGCGAGTGGTCAGGAACAGTTCGCCGTCCGGATGGTCCACCTGGACGGATCGGATGCTGGGCATCGGAAGAACTCCCTCCGGCTGTGAGCGGGCCTGAAACGCAGTCCTGTCCGTCACGGTCCTCCATCGGACCGCCGGGGCACCTTCGAGGGTAGTGCCCCCAGCCCTTCCTGTGCATGGATAACCGACGGTCCCCGACCGCGCCCAAGGCCCGACCAGGGTTCGGCACTGGTCGGCGGTCATGGGCGAGGCGGCTTCCCGGGCGTGCTGCAGGGTTCCACCAGCTCCGCTCTGGTGCACATCGCGCCCCCCGATCCTCGTCGTCCGGCCCGGCAGCGCCGGTGCCCGCTGAATCGACGATCCCTGGCCCGCGCGGCGCGGGCCACGGGCCAGGGGTGATCACTGGCGCGAAGCATGACCGGATTGCCGGACCGTGGTTATGCCGCGGGAGGTTCCCGCAGGCGGAGACGAGGAGCGATTGTCATGGATCTACCTGACGATGTGATCGGCGAAACGGTGGTGTCGAGCGCTGGCGGCGGATCGACGCCATCTCGGTGCATCAGCGCGTCGGTGGGGTGCCCTGGGCGCTCGAGGGCGTCGACGGAATCATCGACGATTCGACCGTCGAGATCCGGCTGCCCGAGCAGCGCACCTGGCTCCGACCGGCGCTCACGCCCGGCACTCGACTGTCGTTCAGCCCCGACCGCGTGGCGATCGAATCCGACGAACCCGAACCCCGCACGGTCGAGGAACTGACCACGCCGCGCAACTCGTTCGCCGGGCACGTGCTGGAAACCCCTTGGTCTACCTTGCAATTGGCCTACTTCTCGGGCTACGCGATGTGGACCTACCTGTCCGAGCCGTACTCGCTCACCCTGCCCGGCGTCTACAGCAACTGAGCACCTGGCACGAGGACGGCCGGACCTGGCGGCGTTTGGCTGTCCAGTACCCGGACGCCATCGCCACCCACAGCGCGCACCAGGTGCTCTGCATCGATGCCGACGGCCTGATCCGCAGGCGCGACTACTCCGTCGAGATCTCGGCGAATTCGCCTGCCGCCCATTACTCGAGCGACTTCCTGACGGTCGATGGCATCGTGCTACCTACCAAGCGTGTCGTCTACGGCCGTGACGTGACCGGGCACCGCGTCGAAGAGCCGGTGCTGGTCTCGATCGACCTCGACAACGTCAAAGTCAGCTGACCCTCACGGCCGTGGCCGCGGCGCGGTGGTCGCGGCCACGGCTTGGGGCGAGTGCGTCGGGTCGTCAGGAGGCACCCAGGGCCGCGCCGGACGGTGGGGTGGGAGGTGCCAATGGTGCTGCCGGGCAGTGTGTTCAGCGATTCGGAGGAAGTCGGCGACGGCTGCATTGTGCGGTTCGTCGCGCCAGGCGATACACCACGGGTAGTACGGTTGCAGCTCCGCGGGATGGTGAATCGGTATTCCAGACTCCGCGTATCGTGCTGCGTAACTTTCGAATTCGAGGACATAGCCCGACTCGGTGGCACGGTGCATGGCGGCCAGGCAATGCCCGAAGGTACCGGGGTTACCCAGCCATCGCATCGACATCCCGCTGGCGCGTTCGAGGGTCGTGAGATAGTCGCCGTGCGCGTTGTACAGCCCGGACGCGGGCGTGTCGGCGAAGACCTCCACCGGGCGTTCGAACAGGGATACCGAGGCCTTCGGCGGATCGCCCGGGCGGCCGACCAGCAACATCGGTTCGAGACGCAGGCGATGAAATTGCCAGCCGGTCGGATTCAGCGCGACCATCTCGGCCGTGACACGCAATATCGCGACATCGAGCCGGTTGTTCAGCAATGCGTCCAATTGCCGCCGGCTGTCCAGCGAGCGCTCGACGAGCCGGACATCGGGATAGGCGGCAGCGAAGGCGTCTGCGACGATCCGGCTGGTCTGCAGCTCGAAGATGTGGGCGATGCGCACCGTCGCGGACTCGACGGGGTGTTCGCCGATGCGGGCGGCCAGGGCGATCAACTCCCGAGCATCGGAGAGGACCCGGTGTCCGTGCGCAGTCAGTGTCACATGGCGACTGTCACGTTCCAGCAGTCGCACGCCGAGCTGATCCTCGAGCTTGCGAATCTGCTTCGACAGCGCCGGCTGGCTGATGTAGACCTTGGCTGCGGCGCGCCCGAAGTGCAGCTCGTCGGCGACGGCGACGAAGTAGCGCAGTCGGCGTATGTCCAGGTCCACAATTCGCCCTCACTCTTCGATCCCCGCGGCCTCGAACGCATCCTCGCCTGCAAGTATGCCGTCTCGGTTATCGATCTGGGCTGGATATGACTTGGACATCCGCGGGGACGCGATGGTGGACTCGGCAGGGGCCGTGGGCGCCGGGCGATGCGCCGTCGAACCCGCTGGCGCCGCCGCAGGTTCGCGCAGAGAGGGATCGACATGCCGCAGTCCGCTACCCCGGTGGTGTTCATTCACGGCTTGTGGCTGCATGCCACCAGTTGGGGCCCGTGGGTCGAACACTTCCGCGCCGCTGGATACGCTCCGATCGCTCCGGGCTGGCCGGGTGAGCCCGACACGGTCGCGTCCGCGCGCGAGCATCCGGAAGCGGTCGCGAACATTGGAATCGACGATGCCACAGCGCATTTCGCCGAGATAATCGACACCCTGCCTGCCGCACCGATCATTGTCGGCCATTCCTTCGGCGGCCTCATCACCGAGAAGCTCCTGGGCGAGGGGCGCGGCGTCGCCGGAGTCGCGATCGATCCGGCGCAGATCAAGGGAGTCCTGCCGCTGCCCCTCGCGCAGCTGCGCGCCGGCCTGCCGGCATTGGGAAACCCGACCAACTTGCACAAGGCGGTCTCCTTGACCGAGAAGGAATTCCGATTCGGATTCGGGAATGCGGTGTCCGAGCAGGAATCCGACGAGCTGTTCGAACGGTGGACCATTCCCTCACCGGCCCGCCCGCTGTTCCAGGCCGCCGCCGCCAACTTCGTGCTGCACTCGCAGGCGAAGGTGAACACCGGCAACGCGGATCGAGGTCCGCTGCTGCTCATCTCGGGTCTCGAGGACCACACGGTGCCCGATGTAGTCACTCGATCGACATTGAAGCAGTACCGCGACTCCACCGCGGTGACCGAGTTGAAGCAGTTCGAGGGCCGTGGCCATTCACTGACGGTGGACAGCGGCTGGAAGGACGTCGCCGACGCCGTGCTCGCCTGGCTGGCCGACCAGGGCCTGTAGTAACCGACCGGACGAAGGAGCGCCTGCCATGGATCTCGGACTGACCGACGTGCTCGCGGTGGTCACCGGCGCGAGCCGGGGTATCGGTCTGGCCATCACCCGGACCCTCGTCGAGGAAGGCGCGATCGTGGTCGCCGCCGCCCGCCACACCGGTGACGAGCTGCGCGCACTCGCCGACGGCGGCCGGGTACATCCGGTCGAGGTCGATCTGTCCACCCCGGAGGGCGCGATCGATGTGGCTGCCGCCGCCGAGAAGCTCGGTGACACAAGAATTCTGGTCAACAATGTCGGCAAGGTCACGCCCCGCCTGACCGGGTTCCTCGACGTCACCGACGACGACTGGCTGGGCACCCTCACTCTGGATCTGCTGGCCGCGATCCGAACCACCCGCGCCGTGCTGCCCGCCATGCTCGGTGCGGGCCAGGGCAGCATCGTCATGATCAGTTCGGTCAATGCCACGCTCGCCGATCCGGCGGTGATCGATTACAGCGCCGCGAAAGCCGCTCTCACCAATACCGCGAAGTCGCTGTCGAAACAGCTCGGCCCCCACGGCATCCGGGTCAACACCATCAGCCCCGGCCCCGTCGCCACCGACCTGTGGCTGGGAGACACCGGTGTCGCCCATGCGATCGCCCACGCCACCGGCGGCGACGCCGACGACGTCGCACGGTCCGCGGCAGCGGCATCCGTCACCGGCCGCTTCACCCGCCCCGACGAAATCGCCGACCTCGCGGTCTTTCTCGCCAGCGAGCGCGCCGCGAACATCACCGGCTCGGACTTCGTGATCGACGGCGGACTGCTCACGACCACCTGAGCGTCCGTGCTCGAGGTACGGCCGCTGTCCGAGCGTCGAGTGGCCTTGCCGCGCGGGGTCGGCGGAGTCTACGGTCGAGGAACCCGGGTCGCAGGGAGTCAGCCGTGGCGTCGACAGTGCAGCGACGTGGTCCGATCGGCTTTCTGACCGATCGGTTCACCATCACCAGGCAGGAATGGCTCCGCCTGGCCGGGATCGTCGCGGTGGTCGTCGGGTTGCATGTGATCGGCTGGGGCACGCTGATCGGGATCGTGGCCCCGCGACATTTCAGCGTCGGCGACCGGACGCTCGGGGTCGGGGTCGGGCTGACCGCCTACGTGCTGGGGCTGCGGCATGCCTTCGACGCCGACCATATCGCCGCCATCGACAACACCACCCGAAAGCTCATGCACGACGGGCAGCGGCCGCTGTCGGCCGGGCTGTACTTCTCGCTCGGGCATTCCACCGTGGTGTTCGGGCTGGCCCTGCTGCTGTCGGTGGGCGTGAAAGCGGTGGCCGGGCCGGTGGCCGACGATTCCTCGGTGCTGCACCGCTACTCCGGCGTGGTCGGCGCCGCGGTGGTGGGCGGCTTCCTCTATCTCATCGCGCTCATCAATCTCGTTGTGCTGATCGGGATTCTGCGGGCGGTGCGCGGGTTGCGTTCGGGCCGCTTCGACGAGGCCGAGCTGGAGGACCGGCTCGCCGGGCGCGGGTTCGTGACCCGGCTGCTGGGCCCGGTGATGAAGTCGATCTCCCGGCCGTGGCAGCTGTTCCCGATCGGGCTGCTGTTCGGCCTGGGCTTCGACACCGCCACCGAGGTCGCGCTGCTGGTGCTGGCCGGGACCAGCGCGGCGGCCGGGCTGCCCTGGTACGCCATCCTGTGCCTGCCGGTGCTGTTCGCGGCCGGAATGAGCCTGCTCGACACCCTCGACGGCACCTTCATGAACTTCGCCTACGGGTGGGCCTTCGCGCAGCCGCTGCGCAAGGTCTACTACAACCTCACCGTGACGGCGCTGTCGGTGGCGGTCGCCCTGATCGTGGGCACGGTCGAACTGCTGAGCCTGCGTGGCGCGGGTTCCGACCCCGGTGGCATCGATTCGACACTGCTCGGCTGCCTGGTCGTCGGTGTTTTCGTCGGTGTCTGGGTGATCGCCCTGGCCGGGTGGCGCTTCGGCCGCATCGAGCAGCGGTGGGCCGGTGCGCCCCGGGTGGAGACAACCGCCCGCGCACCCGAGGCCGGGGAGTAGCGTGGGTCTTCTCCGATCGTCGAATCGAGGCCCGTGTGCACGAGATGGCGATAACCTGCAGCCTGGTCGAGGCGGTGTGTGAACACGCCGCCGGTCGGCGGGTGCACAGTGTGACCGTCGAGGTCGGGGCGCTGTGCGCGGTGATCCCCGCCGCGATGGAGTTCTGTTTCGAGATCGCCACGGAGGGAACCGTGGCCGAGGGCGCGCGGCTCGAGATCGCCGTGATTCCGGGCAGTGCGTCGTGCCGATCCTGCGGTGACCGATTCCAGGTCGCCGATCCGATCCTGTTGTGTCCCTGCGGCAGCGCCGACGTGGAAATCACCGCGGGGCGCGAGCTGCGTATCCGGTCCTTGGAGGTGAGCCGGGAATGTGCGCCACCTGCGGCTGCGGTGATGACGGATCAGCCGTGATCACCGTTGTCCCCCACCACCATTCACCCGAGCACGATCATCCGCACCGGCACGACGGCGGCGCGGGCGACCATGTGCACGGGCACGGTCCCGGCGAGCACGTGCACCTCGCGCCGACCGAGACGATCACCCTCGAACAGAAGGTGCTGGCGAAGAACGACGCACTGGCCCGCACGGTCCGGCGCCGGCTGGCCGAGCAGGCCATCCTGGCGATCAACCTGACCAGCTCCCCGGGCTCGGGCAAGACGACCCTGCTCGAGCGCACGCTGCGCGACCTCGCCGACACCTCGATCGCGGTGATCGAGGGCGATCAGGAGACCATGCTCGACGGCGAGCGCATCCGCGCGACCGGGCGGCCGGTGGTCCAGGTCAATACCGGCGCCGGATGCCACTTGGACGCCGCCATGATGGACAGCGCGCTCACGGCGCTGTCCCCCGCCCCCGGCACACTGCTGTTCATCGAGAATGTCGGGAATCTGGTCTGCCCCGCGCTTTTCGACCTGGGCGAGCACGCGAAGGTCGTGGTCATCTCGGTGACCGAGGGCACCGACAAACCGTTGAAATATCCGCACATGTTCGCGGCCGCCTCCCTGGTGCTGGTCAACAAAATTGACCTGCTGCCCTACGTGGATTTCGATGTGGAGCGGTGCCGCGAGTACGCGAATTCCATCAATCCCGGGATCGGCGTGCTGACGGTGTCGGCGACCACGGGAATGGGCCTGGCGAACTGGTACGAATGGCTGTTCGAACAGACGTCCGCCCTGCTCAGCGATCTTGAGGAAGGTCTGCGCCGAGAATAGACTGGCGTGATCAGGGTCACATTTCGACGCGATTCCGAGCTGTATGGGAACCACGCAGGTGGCCACCAGCTTCTGAAGGGCGGCATTCATGCCAACTGGCGAAGCAGTCAAAGCCGAAGAGACGCTGATCCATGTGCTGTGGATCAACGCAGGCCTCAGTTGTGACGGTGACTCGGTGGCGTTGACTGCCGCCACCCAACCCAGTGTCGAGGAGATCGCTCTCGGATCCCTTCCGGGGCTGCCGAAGGTCGCCGTCCACTGGCCGTTGATCGATTTCGAATGTGGCCCCGCCGGGGGCGCCGATGACTTCCTGGAATGGTTCTTCAAGGCCGACCGCGGTGAACTCGAGCCGTTCGTGCTGGTCGTGGAGGGCTCCATTCCGAACGAGCAGCTGCACACCGAAGGCTATTGGTGCGGGTTCGGCAACAACCCCGACACCGGTCAGCCGATGACCACCAGCGAATGGCTGGATCGCTTGGCGCCCAAGGCAACCGCGGTGGTGGCGGTGGGCACCTGCGCCACCTACGGCGGCATCCACGCCATGGCGGGCAATCCGACCGGGGCCATGGGTGTCCCGGACTATCTGGGCTGGGACTGGCAGAGCAAGGCGGGAATCCCGATCGTGTGCGTGCCGGGCTGCCCGATCCAACCGGACAATCTCTCCGAGACCCTGACCTATCTGCTGTACATGGCGACCGGCCAGGCGCCGATGATTCCGCTCGACGAAGCGCTGCGTCCGAAATGGCTTTTCGGCGCGACCGTGCACGAGGGTTGCGACCGGGCGGGCTATTACGAGCAGGGCGATTTCGCGCACGAATACGGTTCGCCGAAGTGTATCGTCAAACTCGGCTGCTGGGGTCCGGTCGTGAAATGCAATGTGCCCAAGCGTGGTTGGCTCAACGGCGTGGGCGGGTGCCCGAATGTCGGCGGTATCTGCATCGGCTGCACCATGCCCGGATTCCCGGACAAATTCATGCCGTTCATGGACGAACCGCCGGGCGGAAAGCTGTCCTCCGCCGCCTCCGGACTGTACGGATCGGTGATCCGCAGCCTGCGTCACATCACGGCGCGCACCGTGGACAAGGAGCCGCATTGGCGGCATCGGGGTACCGAGCTCGAGACGGGTGCGCGACGCACCTGGTAGGAGAATTCCGATGACACAGATCATTCCGGAACCCTCACATCGCCTCATCGAGCCCGATTCGCTCGTGGAAATGGCGTGGGATCCGATCACCCGCATCGTCGGCAGTCTGGGCATTTACACCAAAATCGATTTCGCGAATCGCGAAGTCGTCGAATGTCACAGCACGTCGTCGATCTTCCGCGGCTACTCCATCTTCATGCGCGGCAAGGATCCGCGTGACGCGCACTTCATCACCAGCCGCATCTGCGGCATCTGCGGGGACAATCACGCCACCTGCTCGTGCTACTGCCAGAACATGGCGTACGGCGTGAAGCCACCGAACCTCGGCGAATGGATCGTCAATCTCGGCGAGGCCGCCGAATACATGTTCGACCACAATATCTTCCAGGAGAATCTGGTCGGCGTGGACTTCTGCGAGAAGATGGTCTCCGAGACCAATCCCGGCGTGCTCACGCTGGCGGAGAAGACCGCCGCGCCGCACGCGGACGCGCACGGCTATCGCACGATCGCCGACATCATGCGCGCGCTCAATCCCTTCACCGGCGATTTCTATCGCGAGGCGCTGCAGGTCAGCCGCTACACGCGAGAGATGTTCTGCCTCATGGAGGGCCGCCACGTCCACCCGTCGACGCTGTACCCCGGCGGCGTGGGCACCGTGGCCACGATCCAGCTGATGACCGACTACATGTCACGGCTGATGCGGTACGTGGAGTTCATGAAGAAAGTCGTGCCCATGCACGACGACCTGTTCGACTTCTTCTACGAGGCCCTGCCCGGCTACGACAAGGTCGGACTGCGGCGCACGCTGCTCGGCTGCTGGGGCTCCTTCCAGGACCCCGAGTTCTGCAACTTCTCCTACCGTGACATGGAGGACTGGGGTCGGCACATGTTCGTCTCACCGGGCGTGGTCGTGGACGGCAAGCTCCTCACCACCTCGCTGGTCGACATCAACCTCGGCCTCCGAATCCTGCTGGGCAGTTCGTATTACGAGGACTGGACCGATCAGGAGATGTTCGTGGCCCAGGATCCGCTGGGCAATCCGGTGGACCGGCGGCACCCGTGGAACCAGCACACCAACCCTCAACCGCAGAAACGCGATCTGGAGGACAAGTACAGCTGGGTGATGTCGCCGCGCTGGTTCGACGGCACCGACCATCTGGCCCTCGATACCGGCGGCGGACCGCTGGCCCGGCTGTGGGCCACCGCGCTGGCCGGGCTGGTCGACATCGGCTATGTGAAGTCCACCGGCCACAGCGTGCAGATCAACCTGCCCAAGACCGCCCTACGCGGGCCGGTCGAATTCGAGTGGAAGATACCGGCTTTCGGCTCGAACACCATCGAGCGGAACCGGGCTCGCACTTATTTCCAGGCCTACGCCGCTGCCTGTGCCCTGCATTTCGCGGAGCAGGCGCTCGTCGAGATCCGGGCGGGCCGGACCAAGACCTGGGAGGCGTTCGAGGTCCCCGACGAAGGCATCGGATGCGGATTCACCGAAGCGGTCCGCGGGGTGCTGTCGCATCACATGGTGATCCGCGACGGCAAGATCGCCAACTATCACCCGTACCCGCCGACGCCCTGGAACGCGAGCCCGCGCGACAGCTTCGGCACGCCGGGTCCCTACGAGGACGCGGTGCAGGGTCAGCCGATCTTCGAGGAGAACGACCGGGAGCACTTCAAGGGGATCGACATCATGCGCACCGTGCGCAGTTTCGATCCGTGTCTGCCGTGTGGCGTGCACATGTACCTGGGCGGTGGCAAGTCGCTGGACCTGCTGCACTCCCCCACCCAGACGCCCGTCACCCAGTGACGAGGACACCGACCGTGAGGAGGGACATCGATGGGAGACGATCGTCCGGCGGCGCGCGACGACCATTGGCGGCACGCCGGCGACCGGATCGAAGACCTCCTCGACGCGAGCTCCGCGGGCGGCCCGATCGCCCGCGAGCGCGCCGAACAACTCGTCGGTGAACTCGTCGAGCTGTACGGCGCGGGACTGCGACGGGTCGTCGAGCTGCTCGACGACGACGCGGTGCGGCGGCTGGCCGCGGACGAACTGGTGGCCAGCCTGCTGATCGTGCACGGACTCCACCCCGACGACGTTCCCGACCGGGTGCGGTCCGCCCTCGACAGCGTCCGCCCCTACCTGGGTTCCCACGGCGGCGACGTCAGCCTGGTCGACGTCGAGGACGGCGTGGTGCGGCTGGAGCTCTCGGGCAGCTGCCGCGGCTGCCCGTCGTCCTCGGTGACCCTGGAACTGGCGGTCGAGGAAGCCGTCCGTGCCGCGGCGCCGGAAATCGAGCGCATCGAAGTCGTTGCCGCGCAATCTGATTCGAACTCGGCCGTGATTCCGGCCGAGTCCCTGTTCACCCGGGTGCACGCCGCGCCCGCCGCCGACTGGGTCGCCGTGCCCGAACTGGCGGAACTGAGTCAGGGCGAGGTCGCCGGCTACGAGGTCGCCGGGCAGGCCCTGCTGGCCTGCCGCGTCGGCGACAACCTGCTGGTGTACCGCGACACCTGCCCGGCGTGCGGCGGCTCGCTCACCGGCGCCCAGCTGCATCGGCGGCCCGGGTATCCGGTCGGTGACGCCGTGCTGCGCTGCCCGTCCTGCCGGGCGCACTACGACGCCGTGCACGCCGGGGACCGGCTCGACGGGGAGGGCCACCTGCGCCCCCTGCCGGTGCTGCTGCGCGACGGCGTGCCCACGGTGGCGGTGCCCGCGCTGGAGCCCACCGCATGAGCGCCTCGTTCTCGGTGCTGCGCCGACTCGCGAACCGGCCGGATCCGGGACCGGCCGGTGAGCGCTGCGAGATGTGCGCCGAGCCCATCGGCGCACCGCACCGGCATGTGGTCGATGTCGAGAGCCGCCACCTGCAGTGTGTCTGCACCAGTTGCTATCTGCTGTTCACCGAGCCGGCCGCGGCACTGCGCTACCGCGCGGTCCCGGACCGGTATCTGGCGTTCGGGCAGACCGCGATCACCGCCGCCGAGTGGGACACGCTCGAGATTCCGGTGGGTCTGGCGTTCGTGTTCGCGAATTCCGCGCAGGGCCGGACCGTCGCGTTCTATCCGGGCCCGGCCGGCGCGACCGAATCGGAACTGCCGCCCGAGCACTGGCGGGATCTGCTGCGCAACCATCCCGAACTCGACGTGCTCGCCGACGACGTCGAAGCGCTGCTGATCCGTATGCCCGGCAGCGCCGGCCGCGAGAGCCCCGGCGACTGCCTGCTGCTGCCCATCGACACCTGCTACGAGTTCGTCGGGCGAATGCGGTTGCTGTGGAAGGGATTCGACGGTGGTTCCGAGGCCCGGCACTACATCGACGAGTTCTTCGCCACCATGAACGCCCGCGCTCTCGCCCGAGGCGGTGGGCGGCCGTGAGTCCCGCCTACTCGATCACCTTCGCGGTGCTCGACATCAAGCCCGAGCCCTACGCCATCGGGCCGACCCTGTCGGCGCGCGTCGGGATCGCGGCGCTCGGCGAGGAACCGGTGCACGCCATCGCCTTACGGGCCCAGGTCCGCATCGAACCCAATCGGCGCGCCTACACCGACGCCGAGGGCAGTGGGCTGCTCGACCTGTTCGGCACCCGCGACCGCTGGCACGACACCCAGCGAACGTTCCTGTGGATGCACACCACGACGACGGTGCCCGGCTTCACCGGCGGCGCCGAGGTGGACCTGCCGCTGCCGTGCACCTACGACCTCGAGGTGACCGGATCGAAGTACCTGCACGCCCTGCGGGACGGCACCGTGCCGCTGTTGTTCCTGTTCAGCGGCACCGTGTTCTTCAAAGGCGCGTCGGGTTTCTCGGTGCAGCAGATCCCGTGGGATCGCGACGACCGGTTCAATATGCCCGTCTCCGTGTGGCGGCAGCTCATGGACACCCACTACCCCGACACCGGCTGGGTGCGGATGCGGCGCGAGACCGTCGACGCCCTCACCGCCTACAAGTCCGGGCACGGCTTCCTCGACTACGACCAGGCGGTCACCGAACTGCTGTCGGCCCCGTCGCGGGAGCCGTCGTGAGCGGCCACGAGCCCGGCAGCGTCCGCGACCAGGCGCGGGCGGTCGCCGACGCCGTGCTGTATGAGGGCTACCTGCTGTACCCGTACCACGCGAATGCGCGAAAGAACCAGTCCCGCTGGCAATTCGGGGTCCTGGGTCCCGAGGGCGCGGCCGCGGCGGGCTTCGGTGAGGAGTCCGCGCTCGCCGCGCAATTCCTGGTCGACGCGAGCCCCGCCGCGACGCTGCGCCTGACGATCCGGTTCCTGCAACTGCAGCGTCGCACCGTCGAGGACGCCACCGGGCGGACCGTGCCCGAGCTCCGGGCGGGCGCGCGAGTCTGGACCGGATGGGACGAGGCCGTCGAGCAGGAGATCGACTCGGGGCCGAGGCCGCTGTCGGACACCACGTTCCGCATCGACGTCGACGGCGGAGTGGACATCGAGGACTTCGCCGACGACGACGGCACACCCTTCGGCAGCCTCGTGCGCACGCGCCGAACCCTGAGCGGCCTGGCCGAGACCGTCGTCGAGCGGGTCGGCCGCTATCAGCGGATCAGTGTCACCGTCCGCAATCTCGGCGTCCCCGCGATCGACAAGGACGATGCGGTCACCCGATCCTTCCTCGGCGCGCACGTGCTCTGCGAACTGCGCGACGGCGTCTTCCTGTCGCTGATCGACCCGCCGGACGATGCCGTCGACGCGGCCGAGGCCTGCACCCAGCGCCGCTGCTTTCCCGTGCTCGCGGGTCCCGAGGGCACCGCGGACCTGCTGCTGATCTCACCGATCATCCTCTACGACCATCCGCGCATCGCCGAGCAGAGCGAAGGGCCGCTGTTCGATTCCACCGAGATCGACGAGATCCTGACCCTGCGCGTGCTCACCCTCACCGACGAGGAGAAGGATCAGGCCCGCGCCACCGATCCGCGCGCCGCCGAGCTGATCGACCGCTGCGAGGCCATGACACCGGAGAGCATGCAGGGACTGCACGGACTAGTCCGCGACGACAGCCTGCCGCGCGAGGACAACCGGCTCGTGGACGCCGCACCGGGATCGCCGCGCGTCCTGCCCGCGCTCGACCCGGACACCCCGTGGTGGGATCCGCTGTCCGACACCGCCGTCGATCCCGACTCCGACACCGTGGTGATCGGCGGCACGCCGGTCGCGCGGGGCAGCCGGGTGCGGTTGCATCCCTCCCGCCGCGCCGACGCGCAGGACCTGTTCTACGCGGGCCGCACCGCGCGCGTCGCCTCGGTGCACGAGGACGTCGACGGGCAGCTCCACCTGGCGGTGGTCGTCGAGGACGATCCCGCCGCCGAGCTGCACGAATGGTACGGCCGATACCTGTATTTCGCGCCCGACGAAGTCGAACCGATCGAGAAAGGAATCCCGCCATGGAAATCGTAGGTGTGATCGCCGTCGTGCTCGTGGCCCTGGCAGCGCTGCTGGTGGCAGCGGTCGGCATCCGGTCGATACCGGATATGCGCCGATACTTGCGAATCCGGCACATGTAGCGGGGTGATTCCCACGACGAGAGTGCTGGTCGCCGGCATGGGCAACATCTTCCTCGGAGACGACGGGTTCGGCTCCGAGGTGGTGCGGCGCATGCCGGCGAGCACCGAACCCGATGTGCGCGTGACCGATTACGGCATCCGCGGACTGCACCTGGCCTACGACCTGCTCGACGGCTGGGACGCGCTGGTGCTCGTCGACGCGCTGCCCGACCGCGGCACACCCGGGCAGGTGGACGTGTTCCACGCCGATCCGGGTGGCGGCGGCGTCGGTCTCGACGCGCACGCCATGCACCCGGACGCGGTCTTCGCCGTGGTCCGGGCGATGGGCGGAACCATTCCGCCGACGGTGATCGTGGGCTGCCAGATCGGCTCCGTCGCCGACGGCATCGGCCTGACCGAACCCGTGGCCGCCGCGGTCGACCCCGCGATGGCCGCCGTCGAATCCGTGGTGACCGCGCTGCGGCACGCGCAGGAGGTGTGAACGATGTGCCTGGGCATTCCCGGCCGCGTCGTCGGACCGGTCGAGGGCTATCACGGTCAGATCGCGCTGGTCGACGTCTCCGGCGAGCAGCGGACCGTGAATGTCGGCCTGCTGGAGGACGATCCGGCCGGACCCGGCGACTGGGTGATCATCCACATGGGGTTCGCGGTCGAGAAGACCGACGAGGCCGGGGCCGCCGCCGCGCTGGCGGGGCTGCGGCTGATGGGATCGGGTGAGGAGCAGTGACCGGGGCGCGGGTCCGGCGGCGGATCATCGTCGGCGGCGTGGTGCAGGGCGTCGGGTTCCGGCCCTTCGTGTACACCACGGCGGCCGAGCTGGCGCTGACCGGATCGGTGTGCAACGACAGCTCCGGAGTGGTCATCGAGATCGAGGGGGCGGCGGACGGCGTGGACGCCTTCGTCGCGCGCCTGCAGGACCGACCGCCGCCGCTGGCGGTCGTCGAGACCGTCGAGCAGACCGAGATCCCCGTCCGCGGCGGGACCGGCTTCCACATCTCCGGCACCACCCGGGGCGACGGGCGTACCCTCGCATCGCCCGATGTCGCGATCTGCGCCGAATGCGCTGCCGAACTCCAGGATCCGGGCAACCGGCGTTACCGGCATCCGTTCATCACCTGCACCAACTGCGGTCCGCGGTTCACCATCATCGCCGCGCTGCCCTACGACCGCCCGCAGACCTCGATGGCCGGGTTCGCCATGTGCGAGACCTGCGCGCGCGAGTACGCCGATCCCGGCGACCGCCGCTTCCACGCGCAGCCGATCGCCTGCAACGAGTGCGGGCCGACCCTGCGTTTCTCCGACCCCGAGGCCGGGGAGCCGCTGCGAGCGGCACGGAACACGCTGCGCGACGGCGGGATTCTGGCCGTCAAGGGCATCGGCGGCTATCACCTGGCCTGCGATGCCGCCGACAGCGCCGCGGTGGCGGAGCTGCGCCGCCGGAAACGGCGAGGCGACAAGCCTTTCGCGGTCATGGTGCCCGATCTGGCGACCGCCGCGGCCATCGCCGACGTGGATGCGACCGCCGCCGCCCTGCTCACCGGCCCGGCCCGGCCCATCGTGCTGCTGCCGCGCCGGACCTCCGCGTCCGCGGACCCCGACGCGCCGCCGCTGCCCGTGGACGCGGTCGCGCCGCACAACCGCGATCTCGGGGTGATGATCGCCTACACGCCGCTGCATCTGCTGCTGTTCGGACTGCCCGGCGACGCCCCCGGCCCGCGCGTGCTGGTCATGACGTCGGGCAACCTCGGCGGAGAACCCATCTGCCACACCGACTCCGACGCCCGCGAACGACTGTCCGGGCTCGCCGACGCCGTCCTGTCCCACAACCGCCCGATCCTGGTGCCGTGCGACGACTCGGTGGTCAAGGTGGTCGACGGCGTCGAGGTGCCGTTCCGGCGCTCCCGCGGCTACGCCCCGCTGCCGCTCGCCCTGCCGCTGCCCGCCGCGCCGACCCTCGCCGTGGGCGCGGACCTCAAGAACACCTGCGCCGTCGCCGACGGCCGCTACGCCTGGCTGAGCCAGCACATCGGCGACATGGACGACGTCGCGACCCTGCGCGCGTTCACCGCCGCCGAGCGGCATCTCGAAAAGCTCACCGGCGTCGCCCCGCAGCAGCTCGCCGCCGACGCCCACCCCCGCTACCGGTCCACCGCCTGGGCCGCGGAACACGCGGGCCGCCGGCCGATCCGGCTGGTGCAGCACCATCACGCGCACGTGGCGGCCGTCATGGGCGAGCACGGCCTGGACGCGAGCGCGACCGTGCTCGGATTCGCCTTCGACGGCACCGGTTACGGGCCCGACCGCGCCATCTGGGGCGGGGAGGTGCTCGCCGCGAGCTACAAGGGGTTCCGCCGCCTGGCGCACCTGCGCTACGTGCCGCTGGCCGGCGGTGACCTCAGCGTGCAGCGGCCGTATCGAATGGCCTTGGCGCACTTGCGGTCCGCGAACCTCGATTGGTCGCCGGATCTGCCGTGCATGCGCGCCTGCCCGCCGCGCGAGGCGCAGGTGCTGGCACATCAGCTCGACACCGGGCTCGGCTGTGTGCCCACCTCCAGCATGGGCCGGTTGTTCGATGCCGTCGCCTCGCTGTGCGGGGTGCGGCACGAGGTCGACTACGAGGCGCAGGCCGCCATCGAATGGGAGGGCCTGTCCCGTGACGCCGACCCGGGCGCGGTCGCCTACCGGTTCGCCCTGCCCGGCGACCCCATCGACGAGACGGCCGCCATCGATCCGGCGCCCGTGCTCGCCGCGGTGATCGCCGATGTGCGCGGCGGGGTGCCCGCCGGTGTCATCGGCGCGCGGTTCCACGCGGGCGTCGCACACCTGGTCCTGGATCTGGCGACACGCTACGGCGATCCGGAGCAACCGGTCGCGTTGTCCGGCGGCGTGTTCCAGAACGCGCTGCTGCTCACGACCGTGCTGCGGCTGCTGCGCGAGCACGGTTTCCACGTCCTCACCCACCATCGCGTGCCACCCAACGACGGTGGGATCGCGTTCGGCCAGTTACTCGCCGTCGCGGCGAGCTGAGCGGAAGGAGAACAGCGATGTGCCTGGCAGTCCCCGGCAAAGTGCTCAGCGTTCACGAGCGGGATGGCACGCGGATGTCGGTGGTCGACTTCGGCGGCGTCCAGAAGGATGTCTGCCTGCAGTACATCCCGGATATCGCCGTCGGCGACTACGTGATCGTGCACGTCGGCTTCGCCATCCAGCGGCTCGACGAGGAGTCGGCCATGCAGACGCTCGCCGAGTTCGAACACCTCGGCGTGCTGAAGGAGGAATTCGGCGATGGATTCGCGATCGCCGCAGCCCAGGCCGGAGTGGCCAACCCGGAAACCACCCCGCCCGCCGATCCGGAGGTGAAACCATGAAATACCTCGACGAATTCAGTAATCCGGAACTGGCGAAGCTGCTGCTCGATCGGATCCGCTCCACCACCACGCGGCGCTGGTCGATCATGGAAGTCTGTGGCGGGCAGACGCATTCGATCATCCGCCACGGGATCGACCAACTGCTGCCCGACCAGATCGAGATGATCCACGGTCCCGGCTGCCCGGTCTGCGTCACCCCGCTCGAGCTGATCGACAAGGCGCTGGCCATCGCCGCCCAGCCCAATGTCATCTTCTGCTCCTTCGGCGACATGCTGCGCGTGCCCGGCAGTTCCAAGGATCTGTTCCGGATCAAGAGCGAAGGCGGCGACGTCCGCGTCGTCTACTCACCGCTCGACGCCCTCGAACTCGCCCGCGCCAACCCCGACCGCCAGGTCGTGTTCTTCGGCATCGGGTTCGAGACCACCGCACCGGCCAACGCCATGACCGTCTACCAGGCGCAGAGGCTCGGCGTGCGCAACTTCTCGCTGCTCGTCTCGCACGTGCTGGTGCCCCCGGCGATCGCCGCCATCATGGAATCGCCGAGCTGCCGGGTCCAGGCCTTCCTGGCCGCGGGGCACGTGTGCACCGTGATGGGCACCGCCGAGTATCCGCCACTGTCGGAGAAGTACCGGGTTCCGGTGGTGGTCACCGGATTCGAGCCGCTCGACATCCTCGAGGGCATCCGGCGCACCGTCGACCAGCTCGAACACGGCCGCCACGAGGTGGAGAACGCCTACCGGCGCGCGGTCACCGCCGAGGGCAACCCGGCCGCCAAGGCCATGCTCGCCGATGTCTTCGAGATCACCGACCGCGGCTGGCGCGGCATCGGGGTGATCCCGCAGAGCGGCTGGCGGCTCTCGCCGCGCTACCGCGAGTTCGACGCCGAACACCGGTTCGCGGTCAGCGATCTGCACACCGAGGAATCGCCGATCTGCCGATCGGGCGAGGTGCTGCAGGGCCTGATCAAACCGCACGAGTGCGCCGCCTTCGGCAAGGAGTGCACACCGCGTAATCCGCTCGGCGCCACCATGGTGTCCTCCGAGGGCGCCTGCGCGGCCTACTACCTGTACCGGCGGCTGGATCTGCCCGCGGAGGTGGCTCATGCCTGACATTGTCGGAAGCGGCAACGGCGCCGTCGATTTCGAGAACTGGGTGTGCCCGATGCCGCTGCGCGACTCACCCACCATCGTGATGGGGCACGGAGGCGGCGGCGCGATGTCCGGCGAGCTGATCGAGCATTTGTTCCTGCCCGCGTTCGGGGCGGCGGCGCAGGCCGGGCTCGGCGACTCGGCGGTCGTGACGGTCGGCGAGACGCGGCTGGCGTTCAGCACCGACTCGTTCGTGGTGAAGCCGTTGACCTTTCCCGGCGGATCCATCGGCGATCTGGCCGTCAACGGCACGGTCAACGATCTGGCGATGTCGGGGGCGCGGCCGCTGGTCCTGTCGACCGCGTTCATCCTCGAGGAGGGCACGCCGCTCGTACGGATCGCGGAAGTGGCCTCGGCCATGGGCACCGCGGCGCTCGGCGCCGGGGTCGCGCTCGTCACCGGCGACACCAAGGTCGTCGACGCCGGGCACGGGGACGGCATCTACGTCAATACCGCGGGCATCGGCGTGCTCGATCCCGGAGTCGACATCCGGCCCGAACTCGCCGCGCCCGGAGACGTGGTCATGGTCAGCGGGGAGATCGGATTGCACGGCGTCGCGGTACTGTCGTGCCGCGAGGGACTCGAATTCGGGACGACCGTGTGCAGTGACACCGCTCCGCTGCACGGTCTGGTCGCGGCGATGCTGGCGACCGGCGCGACCGTGCACACCATGCGCGACCCGACTCGCGGTGGGGTGGCCGCGAGCCTGAACGAGATCGCGCGCGCCGCGGGCGTGGGAATCGCTTTGGACGAGAACACGATTCCGATCCCCGCCGGGGTCCGCGACGCGTGCGGGCTGCTCGGCCTGGACCCGCTGTACGTGGCCAACGAAGGCAAGCTGGTGGCCTTCGTGCCCGCCGCGGACGCCGATCGAGTGCTGGCCGCCATGCGCGCCCATCCGCTCGGGGTGCACGCCGAGATCATCGGCCGCTGTGTGGCCGAGCATCCCGGCATGGTGACCGCGCATACCGCGCTCGGTGGCACTCGGGTCGTCGATCTACCCGCAGGAGAACAGCTTCCACGCATCTGCTGACCCCCAACTCACGGAGGCCGCCATCACCGTCCCCCACCCCGATTACACCCGGTCCCAGCCACCCGGCCCGGGGGCCGGGGAGACGATGTTCGCGCGTTACGCCTACCCGCCGAACGCGCTGGGCTACTGCGGACCACCGGACACGACGGCCCTGTCCGACGGATCGCCCGCGTTGATCCGCGACGCCGCCCGCCGCTTCACCGGCGCCTGGCCCTACCTCCAGGTCATGTCCGCCATGACCGGCATCGCCGACCCCCTCGACCTGCGCCTGGTCGAATCCTATTGGCACGGTGGAGGAATCGGCTCGACCCTCGATCCGGCAGCCTTCTGCACCGAACTGCTCGCCATCCTGGGCCCGGCCGCGGGCCTGTACTGGACCCACCTGACCCCCCGGCTCGCCCCCGAGGCAGCCCCCAACCATTGCTTCCACGTCTTCGGCGTCTACCCGTGGAGCCGCCTGCTCGGCACGGCGGCGACCCCCACCGCCCTGGAAGTCCTCGACAAATGCCGCATCACCCCGGCGCGCGTGGTGGCCCGCGACGGCTCCCACGTCCGGCTGGAGGCCAGCCACCTGACCTGGGACGGCCACCACCTCGACCTGGGCACACCCGGCACCCGCACCGCGACCCTCACCGCCGACGGCCGCCTGACGACAGACCCGCGACCCGGCGATCACGTTGCCCTCCACTGGGATCGACTGACGGCGCCGCTGGACAGCACCCAAACCGCGAACCTGACCGACAGCACCCTCCGACAGCTGGCCGCCACCAACCACCGTCTCGACATCGACACCTAGCCGTGTCGGTGCCGCCGACCGCTATCGAAACATCCGGGAGCAACGAGACAATGGGAGCATCAGTGGTGTATTTCAAGCGATCCGCCACCGTGATCACCTGCGTGATGGCCGGGGCAGTGCTTTCCCATGCCACTGCCCTGTCGGACCCGCCCGGGTGGATCGGAATCGGCTCGTCCCAGGGACCGGACGTCGGTTCGGCGCAGCCGCCCGCTCCGTCCGATCCACAGACCGATGCGGCGCGAGCAGGTGTGCTCGAACTCGTGAACGGCGAACGCGCGCAGCACGGATGCCGCGCACTACGGCCCGACGCGCGCCTGCAGAACGCGGCACAGCGCCATTCCGACGATATGGCCGCTCGCGCCTACTTCGATCATCGCGACCCAGACGGGTGGATGCCGAACCAGCGAGTCGTGGCCGCCGGCTATCTGTGGCGCACCGTCGGCGAGAACATCGCCCACGGCCAGGCCGACGCCGCCGAGGTGATGGCCGAGTGGCTGTCGCGCCCCGGCCACCGCGGCAATATCCTCAACTGCGCGTACACCGATATCGGCATCGGAGTCCACTTCGGCACCGACGGACCCTTGTGGACACAAGATTTCGGCGCCCCGCTATGACCCGCGACCCCTCTCCGCCGGCGCCCGGCCACCAACCATCGCCTCGACAGCGACGCATAGTCGTGCGGCGACGCCGTGGCCACCTTCCCGACGATCGGCCCCGATCGGTGAATTCCCCGCGATCTCGGCGCGCTGCCGCGCTCCGTCACTCCGGATCGCAGACTCCGTCGGCGGACGGCAGCGTCCCGTCGGCGAGATAGACGTTGACCACCTCCTCGACACAACGGTTGGGCAGGTTGCCGAACAGCCCGTGGACGACCGTGTTTCGCAGGGTGAGCAGTCGGGACGCCGACAGGGCGCGGTGCATGCCTACCGCGCCGGGGTAGACGGCTCGGGTGTCGCCGTCGGCCTGAACGATCAGCGCGCGAACCGCATTGGATACCACCGTGGCGGGTTCACGTGGCGTGGGCCAGAACGCACACGGATTGATATTGCCGAACAACGGACCGAATACCGGTTGGGCGGCGCGCACGGCCTGGATGTCACGCCAGTATGCGGCCGGGTCCCGGGGCGCCGATACGTCTCCACAGGTGATCGCTGTGAGGGCGGACAGATCGTGCGGCTGCGCCATGAGGATGAGAGCCAGCTGCCGCTCGAGCTGCGGGGACGGACGCACTGTCAGTCCATTCGCCGCGTCGGCCAGCTGACGAACCTGAACGGCGAGATCGGGATAGCGGCGGGTGTCGCCGAGGGCGAGATACAGCACGACGGGCAAGGTGTGGTCGTCGATGCGGAACGGGCCGAAGGGGATCGGTGCCTGGGCGGCACGGCCGATCAGGTCCTCGATGCGATCGCGTACCGCTCGGCGGGTGACTCCGAGGCCGTACTCGGTGGCGAGGGCGGCGACCCAATCGGCCCAATCGTCGAGGGCCGCTTCATTCGGCGCGCCGCGGTCGGCTTGCACCGCGCTGCGCCCGTATGCCGTCGGGTCGATCGCGCTGTCGAGGACCATACGGTCGCTGCGTTCGGGGAAGAGCTGGGCGTACACGGCACCCAAGTACGTGCCATACGACGTGCCGAAATAGCTGATCGCCGGCTCGCCCAGCGCCGCGCGCACCACGTCCATGTCACGCGCCGTATTGCGGGTCGAAATATGCGGCAGCAGATCGCCGTCGCGCGCCCAGCATCGGGCCGCGAGTTCGCCTTGACGCAGCACGGACCTCACGTAGCCGGCCAGATCGACGCCGGATGCCTCCACGCCGAATCCGACCGGCCACCCGCAATCGATGCCGCCTGATCGGCCGACGCCACGCGGATCCATACCGATCAGGTCGTATCTGGCCAGCGTCCGCGCCGTCATGGCGGATCGCAGGGCCAGTGGGAACTCGAGGCCGGATTCACCTGGCCCACCGGGATTGGTCAACAGCACGCCGCGGCGTTGCTCGGACCCGGTGGCGCGCACCCGCGAGATCGCCACCGCCAGCGTGCGTCCTCCCGGGTCGGTGTAGTCGACCGGTACGACCACATCGGCGCACTCGGCCGCTTCGAGTTCGGTTGTGTCACAAGATTTCCAGTCCAGCCTCTGGCCATAGAACCGCTCGAGCCCCACCGGTCCATCCGCTATCGCCGGACCGGAACTCACGCCTCCCGCTACGATCAGCACCGCGATAGCGGTCATCGCTCGAAACCGGTTCGCCCGAATCGTCACCCGAATTCTCCGCACCTGTGATGGTCGATAGGCGGCACGTTAATCGGCCGGGCCGATACGCCACATCAGGGCAATCCCCTAATACTCGGTGCCGATCACGGCAGGATCGTCACTGAGCGGTGAAGATGACTGCTCGTCGCGCTTCGGCCGCCCGGTCGTAGAAAGCCCGCACGTCGACGAAATTGCTCCAGGTGTACTCGAAGTCCGCGTCGTCGAGGGCCCCGGCGTATGCGTCGTCATCGATGGCATCGAAAGCCGTCCGCATATCCGCTCGGGCAACCTCGTGCAGCGCTGTCGCCAGGTGCCGCACCTGCTCCGCGCTCACGTAGACCGCGTAGTAATCGTCATGCAGATGCCGACCGCCGAGAATGGCGGGCGAGAGCGGATACTGCCCGCTGCTGGGGTCGAGGGTGCCGTCGGTCAGGCTGCGATGAATGGCGTCCCAGGCCTTGTCGGTGTCGACTTTCAGGTCGGGCTCCGACCAGGATTCCTCGATGTCGCCGATCAACTCGTCGATCGCGTCCACATCATCCCGGTCGTCGGCGGCGAGTAGCGCCCGCTCCTGCTCGGCGGTAATGGCGAAGTGCACTCCCAACATGGACTCGACGGTATCCGAATGAACCGGCGCAAACTCGGTCACGCGCACAGCTGCTGTCGCGCGCTACTCTCCCGCCCGAATCAGAGCGCGGCAGGTGTCGCGGTCATACGGCAGCCCGGCGCCGCGGAAGACGAGGCCGGCGTTGCCGTGTCGGGGGTCCCACAGGTCGGGGTTGTCGACCAGCGCGGCGAGGTAGCCGGTGTGGATGTCGGTCGGGCTGCCGCCGGTGTAGTCGGCGAAGAAGGCGCGCAGGAGCGGTCCCCAGTCGTGGTCGACGGTGTGGCGGTGGGCGATCGCGGCGATGGCCAGTGCGGCAGGGAGCAATCGGGCCGTGTCCTCGATGCGGTCGATCGCCGCCGCGACCAGGGTGAAGCGCATGCGCATACCCAGCTGCGGCGGACGTCGGGTGAACCAGTCGTCGGTGGCCGCCGGGTCCCGCAGCGCGGCGAGGATCTCGGCGGTCGCGGCCTCGTCGTCGGCCAAGCCAGGCGCCAGCGCGGCGCACGCCCGCACGCCGGGGTGCGGATCATCCAGGTACGCACGGGGTTTCAGACCGAGCTCGCCCATGGCCAGCACCAGCGCGGCTCGCTCGTCGGAGCCGGCTCCGGCGGCCAATTCGTCGAGTCGATCACCCGCGTCCGGCTCGGTGAGCGAGGCGCGGCAGGCGGCGAGCGCGTGGGCTGCTGCCGCGCGGACCGGGGCCTCGGGGTCGGACAGTGCCGACATGATGGCCGGGAGGAGAGCGGGGACGGCGGCGCGGCAACCGCCCACAGCACGGCCGTAGAGCGCGTTCGCCATGATCTCGTCGCCGTACAGCTCCTCCTCGTCGCCGCTGTCGAGCGCCGCAGTGAGAGCCGAGTCGAAGTCGAAACCCGCTGGCGGGGCGAGTTCGTCGAGGTTCTCGTACACCCAACCGGCCTCGGCGACGGCCGCCAGGAAACCGAGCAGGTCGGCCCGCAACTCGGCGTCGGTCAGCAACGGGCCCGCCAGCAGCTCGGCGACCACGACGGCCGCGGGCGGTGTGGCCGTCCACGGCGTGCCTTGGTGAATGACGGCCGACCACAAGTGTTCCAGCGCGGCGCGACGCGCGTCCGGGTCCGCACCGGCCAGCGCGGCCAGGTGCGCAGGTGTATCGGTGGACCGACCGTACGCGTGCAGGAGGTTGCCGAACTGCGCGGCATCGATGTCGACGGTCACGACCGGAATCTACTCTCTACTCTCGTTCCCATGCTGCCCCTCGATGACCCGCGCTGGCTCGAACTCGACCACCGCCACTGGTCGAATGGTCGGCCTCTCGGCGGCGAGGTCGTGTTCGTACCCCACGAGCTGCGGTGGATCGCCGAGGATCCGCAGGATGCGAAACGCTTCGACGACCTGTGGCCGTACCTGTGTTCCGAGGGCACCGCCTGGCCGGCCGCCTATGCCGCGGTGCCACACCTGGTCGCCTCGGCTCGCTCGATCCCGCCTGCGGCGCGCGGGGACCTTCTGTATGTCGTGGGCCTGATAGTCATCTGCTCAGGAGAATTCGGCGCGACCGGTGACGATGTCCCGGACGACATCGCCGAGGCATATCGTGCCGCGTTGCCCGAAGCGCTGACTCTGGCCACCGAGCAACTGGCTACCCCGCAGCCGGCCGCCACCACCCGCTATCTACTCGCCGCCACCGCGGCCCTGCAGGGTCAGGTCGAGCTGGGCGAATTCCTCAACGACCTGTATCCGGGCGCCGAATGCGAATCCTGCGGGGAGCCTTACTATCCCGCCGGGCGCCCATGATTCACCAACCGGGACGGACCAGACCGGTTTCGTAGGCGTAGACGATCATCTGGGCGCGGTCACGGAGACCGAGCTTGGTCAGGGTCCGGGCCACGTGCGTCTTGACCGTGTGCTCGGAAAGCACCAGGCGCGCGGCGATCTCCCGATTCGACAAGCCTTCGGCGACGAGGGTGAGCACCTCCGCTTCGCGGTTGGTGATATCGGCGGGGGCGGAATGTGAGCGGCGCGGGCCGAGGCGGGTGAATTCGGCGATCAGCCGCCGGGTCACCGACGGGGCGAGGAGCGCGTCGCCCGCAGCGATGACCCGAACCGCCTCGGCGAGCTGCTCGGCGGAAGCGTCTTTCAACAGGAAGCCGCTCGCACCGGCCCGCAACGCCGCGTAGACGTAGTCGTCGAGGTCGAAAGTGGTGAGGACGAGGACTTTCGGCGGGTCCGTGGACGCGGACACGATCGCGCGCGTCGCCTCGAGCCCGTCCATCACCGGCATTCGCACGTCCATCAGCACGACGTCGGGCACGAGTTCGGCGGCCCGCCGGACCGCCTGCCGGCCGTCGGCCGCCTCACCCACGACATCGATATCGGGCTGGGAGCTCAAGAAGGTGGTGAATCCGGTCCGCACCATGGCCTGGTCGTCGACAAGAAGAACGGTAATCATCGGCATGCGTCGGATTCGATCGGAAGCGTTGCGGTGACCACGAATTCGTCACCCATGCGCTCAGCCTGGAAGGTGCCGCCGAGCATGGCGGCGCGTTCTCGCATGCCGATCAGGCCGTGCGCGCACGAGGTGCCGGAGAACTCCGGCCGGTGTGACCGCGAACCGCCGACTCGATTGCGGACTCGCAGGTGTAGGCCGTCGCCGGAGTGCGTCAATTCCACGGCGATGGCGGTTCCCGCCCCGTGCCGCATCGCATTGCTGACCGACTCCTGCAGGATTCGGTACGCGGTGAGTCCGACCGTGGCGGGCACATCGCCCAGTATTTCGGACGCGGAACCCGGCTCGACGCCCGAAACGGCAACGGTGACATCGAATCCGGCGTGAGTCGCGGTGGCGGCCAGTTCGTCGAGCAGATGCAGACCCGGCTGTGGCGCGCTGGGGCCCACACCGCCGTGCTCGCGCAGGAGCCCGAGGACCTGACGCATCTCCGCCAGCGTCCGCAGCGACAGCGCCCGGATCTCGGCCAGTCCGTCCGCCAAACGGCCCGGATCGCCCTCGGCTTGCAGGGGAACCGCCTCGGCTTGGATGGCGATCACCGAGATATGGTGCGCCACAACGTCGTGCAATTCGCGGGCGATTCTGGCTCGTTCGCCCAGCACAGCCTGCTCGGCCAGCGCGTCCTCTGCGCGCCGTTGCTCATTCGCCAGTTTCCCGGTGGCCAATCGACGCGCCCGGACATTGTGGCCGAACAGGACCGCGACCGTCAGCGCGACGGCGGCCGGCAGCGCGGTCCTCGTGTCCACGAGTACCGCCGCCCCGATCGAGATCAGCCATACGCCCGCGGTGACCTCGCCACCGCAACGGACCGCCGCGGAGTAGGTCACCAGCAAGGCGACCGTGATCGCCCCGGGCGTGTAGGGCGGGTGCAGAAAGTCGCCGACCATCCACGCACCGGTGAGCACGGCCGCCACTGCGAACCGCCAGGCGGCCAAGGGCCATCGGGTGCGCAGTACCAGCGGCAGGGAACAGCTCAGCGAGACGAGCACCAGATAGCGCGCATCGACCAGCCCGGACGCGGCGGCCGGGCCTTCCATGTAGGCGACTCCCCCGGCGAAACACACGAAAGCCAGCACACAGTCACCGAACTGGACCAGGTCGAGGCGAATTTCGCCGGGCAGCGCCAGGAACCGGCGGGACGACAGGCCCGGGGGTTCCGGTGTACCGGTCACCGCCGCGCCGGACAGCGCTCGCCACGTTGTCCAGATCACCCGGCGAACCACGGCGCTCACCGTCGGCCGCGAAGATGCTCGAGCGCTCCATCGAAGGCTGAGTCGCGCCCTGTGGCGAGTTCCTCGTCGCTGAGCGTCGCGGCGATGACATCCTGGGGAGGGACACCGGTGAGGTCGAAACTCGTTCCTCTGCTGTCGAATCGCTCATTGGGCAGGGCGAAGGTCCACCCGTTGGGCAGAGTACGCCACAGGAAGTCGGAGAACGCGCCCTGCGTGGCGTCGCCGACCCGATGGGGTTCCGGGGCGCGACCGGTCATGGCCTGGGTGAACGTCTCGCCCGCGCTGATGGTGAGCGGGCTGGTGAGCATGGCGATCGGGCCGGTGTATCGAGGGCCGTCGTGGGGCGTCACGCGGGAGGGTTCCGAGCGCGCGAAGCGGGTGGGGTCGGCCGGATCGTTGCGGGCCTCTTTGGTGTAGGCGATGTACGGGTTGCCGGTCAGGCGGGAGGCCAACTCGAGGCCGAGCGCGTCGTAGCCGCCGAAATTCAGCCGGACATCGAGCACGAGGCCGCGCAGGCGTGCCGTGCGGCTCGCGGTGAAGATCTCGTCCAGAGCGCGGTTCAGTTCGGCGGCGTTGGCTTCGTAACCGCCGTCGGCGTAACCGTCGAACGCGGAGAGACGGAGATAGCCGACATCATCGGGGAGATCGGCGTATCCGATGATCTCCTGCCCCCAGGTCCGCAGCGGCCCCTGAATGTCGTGCTGCTCGACGAGAGCGCGGACCCGCTGATCGAAGGCCCGGTACGCGGGAAGCCCGTCGAGCGGGCGGGTGCCGGGCCGCAGGGGTCTGGCGAATTCCTCGGTGCCGGAACGCAGCGCGGTGTGGGCGTCGCCGAGGGTCGTCAGGATGTCGCGCAGATACCCGAACAATTCGGCGTCGGTGGTGTTCGGGCCGATCTTGGTCCGGTACCGGTCGCGCACCGATGTCCAGTCCACCCCTTTCGCCACGAAGAACGGGTAGTTCTCGGCGAACGTGGTCCAGAAGACATCGAAGACGGTACGCGGGTCCTGCGCGCCGTTCGGGTGCGCGCAGGATTCGGGCAGCGCGGGGAGCCGGCGCAATTCGATGTCTCCCACCGCACCGGCGTAGCGCAGCGACGCCTGATCCCGTCCCCGCGGCCGCAGGGTGAGCTGCCGTGATCCGTCGTCGGCGACGAAGGTGTCGGGCGTGCCCGGCTTCTGTCGGGCGGAGAGGACACCGGGTGAGCAGCTGATCGCCGTGGAGTCGAAGTACTGCAGGCGATCTCCCCGCACGCTGACGATCGTGCCGTATCCGTCGGTCTGCCAGACCCCCTCGGCCACGCCGTCGGCGGAACCGGTAGGTATCCCCGCCCCGGCCGATCCGGTCGCGACCAGCGCGACACTCGCCAGCGCTCCTACCGCGATGCGCATTCCGTTCTTCATGGCGACGACGCTACGAACGCGTCGTGGTCGTCGGCATCCCTCCACAGAGCTAATCCGCGACTACTCCGTCAGGATGACCCGCACCGGCGGCGCCGTCGCCGACACCCGAGGTCGGGGTGAACGGGCTGCCGGTGACGATGCGGCGGGTATGGGCGTAGACGACCGCCTCCACGCGGTCACGGACACCGAGCTTGGCGAGAACGTTGGACACATGGGTTTTGACGGTCTGCTCGCCGACGCCGAGGACCGCGGAGATCTCGGGGTTGGTGCGGGCCTCGGCCATCAACACCAGGACCTGATGCTCGCGCGGGGTGAGCGTGGCGATTTCGGGCGCAACGGGGAACGGTTCGATGCCGTGGGTCAGGCGCGTGATCAGTCGGCTGGTCCGGCGGGGGTCGATCAGTGCGTCACGGTGCGCGGCGGCCCGGATGGCGGCGACCAGGTCCGCCGCCGGCACCGCTTTGGAGAAGAAGCCGCTGGCGCCCAGGCGTAGTGCGCGGTAGAGGTTCTCATCGGTGTCCTCGGTGGCGAGGGTGAGAATGCGGCTCGCGCTGCCGAGGTCGGCGACCGTCTCGATCGCGGCCGGGTCGTCGAGACCGGGCATGTCGAGATCGAGGATGGCGATATCGGGTCGCAGCCGCCGCATGTCGCGAATCGCGGCCGCACCGTCGCCGACCTCCGCTACGCATCGCAGATCCACCTCGGATTCGATCACCGACCGCAGGCCCGAACGGAAGATGATCTGATCGTTGGCGAGCAGCACCGAGATCGTCGAATCCTGCCGCGCGGCAACGATATCGCTGCCCGCGGCGAGCGGGTCCGAGCCCACCGCGGCACTGCGACCGGCGACGGGGGTGGCGGCCTGCGCGCTGGGCGCCGCCAGCACGGTGGCGCTGATCGCGAGCACGAGCGTGGACACCAGCCGCAGCAGCAGCGGGGACATCGGTGTTGTCGTGGGCATCTGCACAGTCTGCTTCAGCGGAGGAATCCCGCATAGTTCCTGTTCATCAGCTGGCTCTCGAGCTGCTTGACCGTATCGAGGGCGACACTCACCACGATCAGCACCGACGTGCCGCCGAACGCGAGGCTCTGGGCCGGGCTGCCGGAGCCGAAGCGCAGCAACACGTTCGGCAGGACCGCGACGGCGCCGATGTAGAGGGAGCCGGGGAGGGTGATCCGGCTCAGGACATAGTTCAGATAATCGGCGGTCGGCTTGCCCGGCCGGTAGCCCGGGATGAAGCCGCCGAACTTCTTCATCTCGTCCGCGCGCTCCTCCGGGTCGAAGGTGATCGCGACGTAGAAGTAGGTGAAGAACACGATCAGGGCGAAGTAGATCGCCACATAGACCGGGTTGCTCGGGTTGACCAGATACTTCTGGATCAGCTCCTGCCACTTGGCCGGATTGCCCGTGCTCTTCTGGGTCAGCTGCGCCAGCAGATTCGGCAGGTACAGCAGCGAGGACGCGAAGATCACCGGGATGACACCCGCCTGATTGACCTTCAGCGGCAGATAGGTCGAGGAACCGCCGTACATCTTCCGGCCGACCACGCGCTTGGCGTACTGCACCGGAATCCGGCGCTGGCCCTGCTCGACGAAGATGACGGCGACGATCAGCAGCAGGATCGCGGCGCCGACGAGAGTGAGAACCAGAGCACCCTTGCTGTGCAGAATCGACGTGCCCTGGCTCGGGATTCGGGCGGCGATACCGGTGAAGATCAACAGCGACATGCCGTTCCCGATGCCGCGCTCGGTAATCAGTTCGCCGAACCACATGACCAGAGCCGCGCCCGCGGTCATCACGAGCACGATGATGATCATGCCGAACAGGGAGGTGTCGGCCAGGATGTCGTGCGGGCAGCCGCGCAGCAGCTGCCCTCGGGCGGCCAGTGCCACCAAGGTGGTCGCCTGCAGGACGGCCAGGGCCATCGCGAGATACCGGGTGTACTGCGTGATCCTGGCTTGGCCGGATTGGCCCTCCTTGCGCAGATCCTCGAATCGCGGGATCACGACGGTCAGCAGCTGGGTGATGATGCCGGCGGTGATGAACGGCATGATGCCGATCGCGAACACCGACAGTTGCAGCATCGCGCCGCCGGAGAACAGGTCGATCAGCTGGTAGATACCGGCCGATTCACCCCCGGAGACGAGTCCGATACAGCTGCGGACCGACGCGTAGTCGACACCCGGTGACGGCAGCGCCGCACCGAGGCGATACAGCGCGAGCAGACCCAGCGTGAACCCGATCTTCCGCCGCAATTCCGGGGTCCGCACAGCCGGTACGAAGGCGGAAAGCACGCACACTCCTGACGAATAGGGGTGCGGGACAGCATGATCGACCGGCACCGGAGATATTCGACGCTACGGAGATTCGCCCCCGCCCACCTCGGCCGCGAGAAGGAATTCGGCCTCCCCCGATGGAGGGATCCGCAACACCCGGCGCACGGTCGGTCCGGGTGGGCGGCGTCGCTCCTCTATCGCCTCCGTGGCTCGAGCGTTGCCGTGGCCATACGGGCCCCATTGCCCGCACGAAAGCGAGTCGTCGCGAAGGAATAGTTTGCGGGGTCATGCGCATTTCGGATCCATTTCGAAATCCAAGGCTCGAGGCTGCGACCTCGACATGATTGAAGATTCAAAAGAACCGAACTTTTTCAAACGGGTTTCGACGTTCACAATGAAGGGACTCCGTCGACGCCGAAGGGGGTATCCGATGAACTCGATGCGAGCGTGGCGGGTGCGGAAACCGGGCCGGATCGACGGCGAGCCGTTGAAGGCGGAGCGCATCCCTGTGCCGGAGCCCGGTCCGGGCGAATTGCAGGCGCGGGTGCTCGCGTGCGGGGTGTGCCGGACCGATCTGCACGTGACCGAGGGCGACCTGGCCGTGCACCGACCCGATGTGGTGCCGGGCCACGAGGTGGTCGGTGTGGTGACCGCGCTCGGGCCCGACGCCGGGACCGAGTTCCACGTCGGTGACCGGGTGGGGATCGCCTGGTTGCGGCACACCTGCGGGCGGTGCCGGTTCTGCCGCCGCGGCGACGAGAACCTGTGCCCGCGTTCGCGATACACCGGCTGGGATGCCGACGGCGGCTACGCCGAGTACGCGGTGGTTCCCGCCGACTTCGCGCTGCCATTGCCGACGGGCTACGCCGATATCGAGCTCGCTCCCCTGCTGTGCGCCGGGATCATCGGCTACCGGGCGCTGCGGCGCGCCGCGCTCCCGCCGGGCGGGCGGCTGGGGATCTACGGGTTCGGCGGCAGCGCACACCTCGCGGTGCAGGTGGCCCTCGCCCAAGGCGCGCAGGTGCACGTCATGACCCGTGACTTCGCCGCGCAGCGGCTCGCGCTGGAGCTCGGAGCGACCTCCGCGCAGGGAGCGGTGGAACCGCCTCCGGAACAACTGGATTCGGCGATACTGTTCGCGCCGGTCGGCGAGCTGGTGTTGCCCGCGCTCGAGGCCCTCGATCGTGGCGGCGTCCTCTCCATCGCGGGTATCCACCTCTCCGACATCCCGTCGCTGAACTATCAGCGACATCTGTTCCAGGAACGCGAGATCCGCTCGGTGACCGCGAACACCCGCGCTGATTCGCGCGAGTTCCTCGCCTTCGCGGGCGCGCATCGCCTGGAGGTCACCGCGCACCCGTACCCGCTCGCGGAAGCCGATCGCGCACTGCGGGATCTGGCGCACGGGCGATTCGCGGGCGCGGCCGTCCTGGTTCCCTGAACCGGCGCGTGTGCTGCCACACTGCACGGGTGACCCTGTTACGCCGCGTCATTCGCGTTCTGTCGGCCTTCCTGCTGGTGACAGCCGTCGGTACGGTCGGCTACCGCTTACTGGGTTTCGGATACCTCGACGCGCTGTACCAAACCGTCACCACGATCACGACGGTCGGCTTCCGCGAAGTCCATCCGCTTGGTCCCGTCGGCCAGGTATTCACCATGGCGCTCATCCTGTTCGGCGCGGGCACCGTGTTCTATATGTTCGGTGTCCTGCTCGAGGCACTCATCGAAGGCCATGTACACCAACATCTGGAACGGCGGCGCATGAACAACCGGATCGAACGACTGCGCGGACACGTCATCGTGTGCGGCTGGGGCCGTGTCGGGCATTCGACAGCGCAATACCTCAGCGGTCTCGGCAAGGAGATCGTGGTGGTGGATCGCGACCCGCAACGCCTGGAGAACCTCGAATTCCCCTACATCCTGGGCGATGTCACCGACGACGCCGTCCTCGAGGCCGCGGGCATCCGCCACGCTCAGGCCCTCATCGCGGCCCTGGACAGCGACGCCGACAATGTCTACGTCACCCTGTCGAGCCGGGCCCTGCGCGCCGATCTCATCATCATCGCCCGCGCCCGCACCGAGAGCTCCAAATCCAAGCTGCTGCGCGCGGGCGCCAACCGCGCGGTCAACCCGCAGCTCATCGGCGGCCGCCGCATGGCCGCCTTCGCCCTGCAACCCAATGTCGCCGAATTCCTCGACGTGGTCATGCACGACGAGAATCTCGAATTCCGTATCGAGGAGATCGAGATCGGCCCCGACTCGCCGCTGCTGGACCGCACTGTCGCCGACGCCGTGCCCCGGCACGGTGGCGGCGCGCTCGTCCTCGCCCTCCGAGCCGACGACGGCCGATTCGTCGCGAACCCCGACGGCGACACCCGGCTTCGACTCGGAACCGTTCTCATCGCGCTCGGTACCCAGCCGCAACTCGACTCGATCCGCACCAGCACCCGGGCCATAGACGGGGCGAGGTGACCTCCCGACCGAACCGGCCGTCCAGGCTCACTCACACCGCCGAGATGTCCCGGCGGGTGAACACCGGCACAGCCGCCGCCAGGAACACGACCACGGACGCGATCAGGGAGAGATGACCCAGGCGCACCCCACCGCCCATCGGGCCGTCGGCGAGCGCCTGGTGAAACGGCGACCACGGTCCCCACGGCCGCACCGCCTCCACGATCCTCGAGGCCGCGAACAGTACGTAGGCGCCGACGGCGGCGACACCCGCGCCCGTGAGGGCCAGCCGCCGCCGCCCGGTGGCCGCCCCGATCGCCAGGGCCAGTCCTCCGAACGGCGCGGCCAACGCGATCATCGCGACCGAGCCGGCCGCGGCCGCGCCGATGCCGACCTGCATCCCGAATACCGCGGAACAGCCCATCACGGCGGCGAACAGGACGGTCCCGAGCAGGGTGAGCCCGGTCAGCAGCACCGCGCTCTGCTCCAGCAGCAGGCGCATCGGCGTCACGCGGGTGATCAGCAGCACCTCCAGCGTGCCGGATTCCTCCTCGCCCGCGATGGCGCGAGCGCCGCGCGAGATCGCGAACACCAGGAACAGGATGGGCAGCATCATGCTGTACAGCTCGGTATTGAGAAATCCGGTGCCGCTGGTGAATTCGTCGATCGCGAACAGCTTGCGCAGGGATTCCGGATAGCTGTCCAGCATCTCCTTCAGGCCCGAGATGCGTGAGATCGACGGCCACAGCGCCGATTCCAGCAGCACCAGCGCCACGATGCCGATACTCCAGCCGATCAGCCCGCGACGTTGATCGCGCAGGCACTTCTGATACACCGTGGCGAACATCAGCGATCCTGTCCGTAGTAGGTGAGGAAGACGTCCTCGAGGTCGGGTTCGTGGCTGACGATGTCGGACACGCCGTACGGGGCGACGACCTTCAGCAGCTCCGCCGTGGACCCGTCGACCTCGATGTGCAGCACGTGGCCGGCGCCGCGCTCGACCGATCGGACGCCGTCCACCGCCCGCAGTGGCTCCGGATCCGGTGGCGCCGCAGCGAAGGTGAGATCGATCCGGCGCAGCGACTGCGCGGTCAGCTCGGCGACCGACCGCACCTCCACCAGCCGGCCGTGACGCAGGATCGCGACCGTGTCCGCGACCGCCTGCACCTCCGAGAGCACGTGCGAGGACAAGAACACCGTGCGCCCGGAATCCCGGACCTCACGCAGCATCGTCAGGAACTCCCGCTGGATGAGCGGATCCAGGCCCTGCGTCGGCTCGTCGAGCACCAGCAGGTCCGGCTCGGTCATGAAGGCCTGCACGATGCCGACCTTCTGCCGGTTGCCGTGCGACATGGCGCCGATCCGCACCGAGGTGTCGAGGTCCATGCGCTCGACGAGGCGCTCGAGCACCGCGGCTTCGACGCCGCCGCGCAACCGGGCGAGGTAGTTCAGGTACTGCTGGGCGGTCAGGTCCGGGTAGGCGACGAACTGTCCTGGGAGATAACCGATGTGGCGCTGCGCCCTCGACCGCTCGCGCACGACGTCGGCTCCGGCCACGGTGATCGAGCCACCGGTGGGGCGCATCAGTCCGACCAGCATGCGAATGGTCGTCGTCTTGCCCGCGCCGTTGGGTCCCAGGTAGCCGAAAATCACACCGGCGGGTACCTCGAGGCTCACCTCCGCCAGCGCAGGCGAGCGGCCGTAGGACTTGGTCAGGTCCCGCATCACGATCATCGCCGGGTCCGCCCGGGCCACCCCACGGGGGCCGGAACCGGCACGCCGCTCGGCGCCGAACCGTGGGGATGGTCCTCCGGGAATTCGCGCCGGGTGAACCTCGAGGCGTCTGTGCTGGTCATCGGGTCGCCGACTGGGACCGGACCACGAGCACCGGGCAGGTGGCCGCGTACAGCACGGCGGTGCTCACCGAACCGAGCACCATCGCATCGAAGCCGCCACGGCCGTGCGAGCCGACCACGAGAAGCTGTGCGCCGTCAGCGAAGTCGAGCAGGGTGCGGACCGGGGTGTCGCAGCGGATGTGCCGTTCGACCCGCACGTCCGGGAATTCCTCGGCGAATCCCGCGAGGGCCTCGGCCAGTAGCACGTCCTCGTGCTGCCGGATCGCGTTCCACCCGGCCACTTCCAGATCGAAGCCGCTGACTTCGCTCCACGCATGCACCGCGATCAGCGGGGCTTTGCGCAGCGACGCCTCCTCGAACGCCATCCGCACGGCGGGCAGGCTGTTCTCGCTGCCGTCCACGCCGACGACGACCGACCGGTCCAGGGTGCTGCGGCCGAAATCCGGTTCTCCGTGCACGATGGCCACCGGGCAGTGCGCTCGGCGCGCCAGCCCGGTGCTCACCGAGCCGAGTACGGCCCGCCGGATCGCACCGCGCCCGCGATTGCCCACCACGATCATTCGGGCCCGCTCGGATCGTTCGATCAGCGTCGCCAATGCCGGCTCTTCGACGGTTTCGGTGGTGAGGGCGATGGTGTCCTCCGGCGCGGCGTGATGAGCGGTCCGGACGGCCTCGGCCAGCACGCGCCGCGCCTCGTCCCGCACCGCCGCGTGCTCGACCATCCCGTGGGCGGTCCAGGGCTCACGACTCGACTGGACGCCGTACGCGACGACGATATGCAGTGGCCATCCACGCGATTCGGCCTCGACGGCGGCCCAGGCGACCGCCTGGTAGGAGGTTTGGGAGCCATCGACCCCGACCACGATGGGCCACGGGTCCGAATCCGATCGGCGGGTCGCGGTGTCCGGCATGATTCCTCCTGGTCACGATGGATGTATCGAGCATCTCGCCGCCACGGATCGGGTCCCAGAGACCAAGGTCACGGCCTGTCCGGGCCCTCGGGCTCTGATTCCGGGGCAGCCCGGCCGCTCAGGGGCGCCGTGGCAGCTGCTGCTCGGCGAGGTAGTTGCGGATGGTGGCCAGCGTCGCTCCGGCGCGAGAGGTACGCGGCGGCGCGGCGACTGGCGGATTCGGCTGCGCCGCACCGGCATGCAATGCGGCGGCCACATGGGTGGCCCAGGCGCCGATCGCCTCCCAGTCCCGCAGATCGGTGGCCGGTAGCACGTGCAATGGAGAGCCGGGTAGTTTCCGCATCCAGCGGTCGAGTCCGCGCAGCGCCGCGGGATCCCACCGGCCGCCGAACAGCGCCGCGGAAAAGGGCGTGAGCCAGGTGTAGCGGTCCAGCAGTGCGTCCAACTGGGGACGGACGTCGGATTCTGGGCGGGTCGGCTCGATCCGGCCGGTCGCGAAGACCGCGACGTCGCGATGCGCCAGCACCGGGCCGAATCGGCTCAGGAAGCGGCGGGCCGGGCGCGGCCAGCGGCCGTAGTAGAAGGGCGCGCCCACGATGACGGCGCGGTAGTCGTCGATCGAGGACACCTCGCGCATGGCGCGGCAATCGACATCGAATCCCGATTCGCGCAGTCTGACCGCGACGAATTCGGCGATCTCCTCGGTCGCGCCGTAGCGGGTCGCGTACGCGACCAAAATCCGGGCATTCATGGTGTATTCCCCTGTTCCGGTACGAGATGGTGCTTCAGAGCGGGACTGCCAGCTGCCCTCGACCACCGTCCGGCCGGGCGGTCAGCTGGTGGAACAGTTCGGCGATCCGGTCCGGGCGACCCGGCCCTGTCCCCGGGGTCACGAGCGCGGCGGTCGCGGCCGCGATTCCCAGGCGCACGGCGGCATCGAGCGGGTAGCCACGCGCGAGGCCCACCACGATGCCGCTCACCTGGGCGTCACCGGCGCCGATTCCACTGCGCACCGGGACCTCGATCGAGGCGATCCAGTGCGCGTCGTCGCGAGTCACCGCGAGGGTGCCATCGGGTCCCATGGACACCACGACGATCTCGCTGACCCCCTGTTCCACGAGTTCGCGCGCGGCGGCGATCCTGGACTCGTCGTCCGGCAGCGGACGCCCGGCGTAGTCGGCCAGTTCGCGCACACTGGGCTTGATCAGGTGCACTCCGCGGCGGACCGCGCGCAACGCGGCCCCCGACGTGTCGAGCACCAGGGGAACGCCGAGGTCTTTCAACAGGTCGGCCAGGCTCTGATAGAAGGTCACCGGAACTCCGGGCGGCAGACTGCCGCTGGCGACGACGTACCGGCACTCCTGTGCGGCACGCTCGACTTCGGCCAGGCAGCGGTGCACCTCCGGCGCCGTCAGCCGGGGGCCCGGCAGCACGAAGCGGTATTGCGCGCCGGTGTCCGCCGCGGTCACCGCGAAGCTCTCCCGGGTGTGACCGGAGACCGGTATCGGCCGCATCGGGATCGCGGCGTCGCGCACCAGCTGTTCGAGGAGTCTGCCCGGAGGCCCGCCCGCCGGGAATATCGCGGTCACCGGCTCCTCCAGCGCGGCGATCGTGCGGGCGACATTGATTCCACCTCCGCCGGGATCGAATCTCGGTGTGGTGCAGCGGGTCTTGTCGGTGGGCGCGACGTGCCCGGCGGTGGTGGCGATATCGATCGCCGGGTTCATCGTCAACGTCACGATCGACATTGGCCACCTTCTCGGGTACCGGCGGGAAATGTTCTGACGCAGCTGATTTCACGCTCGATCGTTGCGAGACGGTAGGGCACGGGGTAGTCCGGGGCAGGGACCGTCGTCGTCTCGGCAGGGACCGAAGTCCTCTGTTTCCACGAGGACACGAGCGTGACGCTGGAGATATGGATACCGATGTCTCCATCTCGCGGGCTGCGGTTCGTCCGGCAGAGGACACGCGGCGACGGCCGGTCATCGCCGGAATCGACGGATCCCGCGCGGCGATCCGCGCCGCCGAGTGGGCCGCCACGGAGGCGATGTCCCGGCAGACGCCGCTCCGGCTGATCGCGACCGTGCCCGCCATCGACAAGCCCGCGTTCCGGCCCGGCGGCAATCGCTACCGATACGCCCAGGAAGCACTCGATACCGCGCGGCGGGCGGTGCTGGCCCGATACCCCGACGACAATCCCGTCGAGATCGCGGTGGAGGTCCGCCGTGGCCGGCCCGAGCGGATCCTGGTCGATCTGTCTCACTCGGCGGCGCTGATCGCGCTCGGCGCCACCGATATCGGGTTCTTCGCGCACCTGGTGCTGGGCTCGACCGCATTGTCGGTCACCCGCGACGCGCGGTGCCCGGTCGCCTTGGTGCGCCCGGCCGCCGCCGCACGCGGAGACGTGCTGGTGGTCGTCACCGACCGGCACTCCGCGAAACCCGCTCTGTCGGCGGCCTTCCAGGCGGCACACGAACGCGGCGCCGATCTGGTCGTGGCGCGGATCTGGCCGGGGCGGCCGTGGACGGGCATCGAGGAATGGGGGCGCGCCCCCGCACTCGTCACCGATGCGCAGATCAGGCACTGCCAGCGCGACTTTCCCGACGTCGGATTCCGGCCGGTGACCGTGGTCGGCGATGTGCTGAGCGCGGTCGAACGGTTCAGCTCCACCGCCCAGCTCGTCGTGGTCACCCGCGATGGCGAGTCCGTCGCGCCCACTCGGCTCGGTCGGACGACCCAGGATCTGGTCTGCCATGCGTCCTGCCCGGTGCTGGTGCTCCCCGACGGGCCCGCCCCGGACGTGAACTCCGAGGCGGTCAACCGATGACCACCACGACCGAGCCGCCACTCGACAAGGCCGCACAGACCCGACTTTCGCCGGAGATGCGAGAAACCCACACCGGGCTCGTGGTGCTGTTCGGCGACCGCGCGTACAAGGTGAAGAAGCCGGTATCCACCGATTTCCTGGACTTCTCCACCGCCGCGGCCCGGGACCGCGCGCTGCGGCGGGAACTCGAACTGAACCGGCGCTGGGCCGCGGACGTCTATCTGGGACTGGCCCATCTCACCGATCCGCTGGGCGGCCCGGCCGAACCGGTACTGATCATGCGGCGCATGCCCGAATCACGCCGCCTGAGCACGCTGGTGGCCACCGGGGCGATCGAACGCGATCACCTCGCCGAACTGGCCGTGATGCTGGCCCAATTCCACCGCAACGCCGCCCGCGGCCCCGCGATCGATCGCGCCGGAACGCCCGACGCGCTGCGCCGGCGATGGGAAATCCTGCTGAACGGCTTGCGATCCCGGCCGCCTGATGAGCTCGAGCCCGCAGTCGTGGCCCGGATCGAGCGGCTGGCGCTGCGGTTCATCGACGGCCGCGCGCCGCTGCTGACCGAGCGCATGGCCGCGGGCCGGATCCTCGACGGTCACGGCGATCTGCTGACCGAGGACATCTTCGCGCTGCGCGACGGATTCCGGATCCTGGACTGTCTCGACTTCGACGACTCCCTGCGCTACGTCGACGGTCTCGACGACGCCGCGTTCCTGGCCATGGATCTCGAATTCCGAGGACGAGCAGAGCTGTCGGAGGCCTTCCTCGACGAGTATCTGCGTGCCACGGGCGATGCCCCGCCCGCTTCGCTGCGGCACCACTACCTCGCCTACCGGGCCACCGTGCGCGCGAAGACCGATCGCATCCGGTCCGCACAGGGCGAACCGGAATACGCAGCCCACGCCCGCCGCCACGTGGATCTGGCGCTGCGGCATCTGGAAGCGGGGGCGGTGCGACTGGCGCTCATCGGCGGACTGCCGGGAACCGGAAAGTCCACCGTCGCAGCGGCTCTGGCGCACGAGACCGGCGCGGAGCTCATCTCCAGCGATACAGTGCGCGCCGAGCTTCGCGCCCACGGAGCGATCACCGGAACCAGCGGCATCCTCGATGAGGGGGCATACGTTCCCGAGGCGAAGGCGCTCGTCTACTCACACATGCTCGAACTCGCACACCAGCGACTCTCCCACGGTGTCTCGGTCATTCTCGATGCCGCGTGGATCGATGCGAAGGAACGCGCCCATGCCCTGTCCCTCGCCACCCGAACGCGGGCCGATGCGATCGAACTGCGCTGCGAATGCCCGCCGCCGATCGCCGCCGCCCGCATCGGGAGCCGCCCCCGCGGCGACTCGGACGCCACCCCGCACATCGCCGAGGCCATGGCCGCCGTCGCCGCGCCCTGGCCGACGGCCACACCGCTGGACACCACCGCACCGATCGACGCCACCGTCGCACGGGCGTTGCGCGCGTGGAACGTCACCGATGAATCCCCGTGTGCGTCCGGCGGCGAACGCCCATGACCCGATCCGATGCCGCGCCGACGACGGTGGCCCTCGTCTCGACCGGGCCCGTTCCCACCGAACGCATCGACGCCCTGCTGCGCGACCTGCGCAGCAGCCGGACGGGACTGACCGATCGCGAGGCCCGCCGACGGCTGGTCCAGGTCGGGCCGAATCAGCTCGAACGCCGCGGCGGGCGGACCTGGCCGCGCGAGCTGGCCCGGCAGTTCACGCATCCGCTCGCGCTGTTGCTCTGGGCCGCGGCGGGATTGGCGTGGGCAGTGGGTATCGCGCCGGTCGCCATCGCCATCCTCATCGTCATTCTCATCAACGCCGGATTCGCGTTCGCTCAGGAACGTCATGCCGAGCGGGCGGTGGAGGCGCTGGCCGCGTACCTGCCACGGCGCGCACGGGTCCTGCGGGACCGGTCGGTCGCCGACATCGAGGCCACCGACCTGGTTCCGGGCGATGTGCTGATCATCTCCGAGGGCGAACGGATCTCCGCGGACGCCCGCGTCCTCGACGGCGGCATCGAAGTCGACATGTCGGCGTTGACGGGTGAGTCCATGCCGGTCTACCGATCCGCTGATCTCGCCGACGCCGGAGTGCCGCTGCTGCACGCCCGCGATCTCGTGTTCAGCGGTACGACGTGCACCGAGGGCGAGGCCCGGGCGGTGGTGTACGCGACCGGCATGCGCTCGGAACTGGGCCGCATCGCCGCGCTCTCGGAACGGGTGCGCCGCGACGAGAGTCCACTCGAACACCAGGTGCGCCGGGTCGCCTGGCTGATCGCTCTGGTGTCGGTGGCGCTCGGGGCGGCGTTCATTCCGCTGGCCACCCTCGGAGCCGGACTCTCGTTCGTGAACGCGGTGGTGTTCGCGGTCGGGCTGCTGGTCGGCAATGTTCCCGAGGGTCTGCTTCCGGTGATCACCCTGGCGCTGGGAATCGGCGTGCGCGAGCTCGCCCGGCGCGGGGCGGTGATGAAGCGGCTCAGCGCGGTCGAGACCCTCGGATCCACCGATGTCATCTGTACCGACAAGACCGGCACGCTCACCGAGAACCGGATGCGCGTCGTGGTGGCGCACACCGCGGGCGGGCGGTTCGACTTCGCGCCGGATCGCGTGCCTGCCCGCCACGTCACCCTGGACCGGATGGCCGCGGCCATGACCGCCTGCAACAACGCGCGGGTCACCGGCTCCGGTGATCACCTTCCCTCCGGCGATCCGACCGAGGTCGCATTACTCGAAACCGCTGTGGCACTCGGCTTTCCGGTGGACGAAGACCTGCGCCGACAGCGGCGGATCCGCCAGTTCCACTTCGATTCGGCGCGCAAGCGGATGTCCACCCTCGATGCCGGACCATCAGGCGCGCGTGTGATCCATGCCAAGGGAGCGCCCGAAGCGGTACTGCCTCTGTGCGTCATGGAACTGGACGGCCAGGGGCGGCCCGTCCCCCTCACCCCCGCGCGGCGACGGCAACTACGCGACCTGGTCGACAAGCTGGCCCGGCAGGGGCTTCGAGTGCTGGCCGTGGCCGAACGCGTCCTGGACGACGATGAGCCCGATCCCGCCCGCCCGGACGACGCCGAGCGGGGACTGACACTGCTGGGTGTGGTGGCGATGGAGGATCCGCCGCGCGCCGAGGTCGCCGACGCCGTGGCCGCCTGTCACACCGCCGGTATCCGGGTCATCGTCATCACCGGCGATCACGGCCTCACCGCCGCCGCCGTGGCCGCCCAGGTGGGCATCACCCGCGCCGAACCGGTCATCGTGACCGGTGAAGAACTCGACCGCATGAGCGAGGACGACCTCGACCGGCTGCTCGCGGGCGGCGCCGACCTGATCTTCGCCCGTTCCTCCCCCGAGGCGAAGCTCCGCATCGCCGACGCACTGCGGGCCGCGGGCCATGTGGTGGCCATGACCGGCGACGGCGTCAACGACGCCCCCGCCCTGCGGCGCGCCGATATCGGTATCGCCATGGGCCGCTCGGGAACCGACGTGGCGCGCGAGGCGGCCATCATGGTGCTGACCGACGACAACTTCGCCACCATCACCGCGGCCATCCGCGCGGGCCGCCGCGTCTACGTCAACATCCGCAAGTTCATCTTCTACATCTTCGCCCACGCCACCCCCGAAATCGTGCCGTTCCTGGTGTTCGCGCTCTCCGGTGGGGCGGTACCGCTCCCGCTCACCGTCCTGCAACTGCTGTCCTTCGACGTCGGCACCGAAACCCTGCCGGCGCTGGCGCTGGGCCGCGAGCCCGCCGAGCCCGGCCTCATGCATCAGCCGCCCCGCCCGCGCGGCGAACCGGTGATCCGCGCCCGGATGCTGTTGCGCGCCTGGCTGTTCCTCGGCGTGTTGTGCGCGGCGTTGGCGATGGCGGGATTCTTCTTCGTGCTGTTGCGCGCAGGCTGGCATCCGGGCGCGCCCACTGGCCCCGGCGCTCCCCTGCACCACGCCTACCAGCAGGCCACCACCATGACCCTGCTGGGCATGGTCACCGGCCAGATCGGCACCGCGTTCGCCGCCCGCACCGAACACGCCTCCCTGCGCTCGATCGGCGTCTTCTCCAATCCACTGCTGTTGTGGGGCATAGCCTTCGAGCTCGCCTTCACCGCCGCCATCATCTACCTCCCGCCCTTGCACGCTCTCCTGGGCACCGCCGCCCTCACCCCCGCCATGCTCGCCTTCACCGCGCCCTTCCCCCTGATCGTGTGGGGCGCGGACGAATTCCGTCGCTGGCTGATCCGGCGTCGCACCGGCGCCCGGGAGGCGGGCGCCGAACGGGTCCGCCTCTCGGTGTGATGACTTCCTCGGCGCGGACCGGGCCCGGCTCACCCCCCGGTCAGAAACTCGACGCAGGCGGCGATGGTGGCCAGACGGGGATAGTCCGATTCCTCGATGCGGCGATCCGCGGCGGCGGAGAGGCGTTCGACGAAAGTGAGGAAATCCAGGGAATCGAGCGCCAGGGTCGCACGCAGTGGAGCGTCGCCGGGCAGCGACGCCAGGCGGTCGGGAGTGTCGAAGCCGTGCAGAGCATCGCGGACGAGACCGTCGGCGACCTCGCCGGACAGGGTGGTGGCCATGGCTTTCAGAGCTCCTCGGGGGTTTGCAGCAGAGCGTCGACGGTGTGGAGGAAGCGGGCGCCGATCGCGCCGTCGGAGGCGCGGTGGTCGGCGGAGAGGGTCGCGGTGAGCTGGGGGCGCACGCCGAGCAGGCCGCCGACCGCGCAGGGACGCTCGGTCACCGCGCCGAAACCGACGATCGCGACCTGGGGGGCGGCGATGACGCCGAAGACCGAATCCACGCCCAGGTCACCGAGATTGGTGACGGTGATAGTGGCGGGGGTCGCGTCGGTCGAGCGCAGGCGGACGGCGCGGGCGCGTTCGGCGACGCCGCGCAGGGCGGCCATCACGGCCGGCAGGGCGAGGCGGTCGGCGTCGGGGATGGTGGGGACGATGATGCCGCCCGCGCGCATGGAGACCACGACACCCAGGTGAACGGCCGCGGCGGCGTGGAATTCGTCGTCGATCCAGTGACCGTTGAGCTCCGGCACCACGGTGGCCGCACGGGCGACGGCCGCCAACAGCAGGGCGGCGGGCAGGATTCGGTCCGCGACGGGGACCTGGCGGTTGTGTTCGGCGAGCCAATCGCGCGCGCGGGTCATATCGATGGTGCTCGACAGGTAGTAGTGCGGGACGGTGCGTTTGGATCTCGCCATCGCGGCCGCGATCAGTTTGCGGACCTCCGCCGGATCGTGTTGCGGCGCAGGGTGTCCCCGCTCGGGACGGGCCGTTGCCGCTCCCTCGCTTCTCGACCGCTCCGATTGCACGGCGGATCGGCTCGGGGTGGACGTCGTTTCGGCCGCGGGCGGGGACGCTGCCGCCCGCACGTCGGCCGCCCGGACCGCGCCATCGGGTCCGCTGCCGGCCAGTCCGGTGAGATCCACACCGGTTTCGTTCGCCAGCGCCCGCGCGTAGCCGGTGGCGCGCACCCAGGTGTCGAACGCGCCAAGGCGTTCGGTCACCGCGCGGTCGATATCCGCCCGGACGATGCGACCGCCGGGCGCGGAGCCGTGCACGGTCGCCAGATCGATCCCCGCTTCGGCGGCGAGGCGCCGGATGAGCGGTGTCGCTCGAAGCGTGGACTCGTGTCCGTCGTGACCGTGCGGCAGTGCGGGGGCTGGGCCGACCGGCCGAGTGGGTTGCTCCGGCGCCCCCGTCTCGGGCTGCGCGCCACCGGCTTTCGCGCCGACCGGTGCGGTCGTGACCGCCGGCGCGGCGGTGGCCGCGGACGGGGAGGTCTCGATGGTCGCCAGTGGTGTTCCGACAGGCACCGTGGCTCCCTCGGGAACGAGCAGTTCGCCGATGACGCCGTCGTCGAAGCATTCGACCTCGATCGCCGCCTTGGTGGTGTCGACCTCGGCCACCACATCGCCCTTGTGCACGGTGTCGCCCGGTCGCACCCGCCATTCGAGCAGCACGCCCTCGGTCATGTCCGCGCCGAGCGACGGCATCCGGAACTCGGCCACCTCAGTTCACCGCCTTGCGGACGGCCTCGGCGACGATGTCGGGTCGCGGCAGCGCCGCCTCCTCGAGCTGACGGGCATAGGGGATCGGCACCTCGGCGGTGCACACCCGTGCGATCGGGGCGTCGAGCAGGTAGTAGCCGTTCTCCGCTGCGCGAGCGGCGATTTCGGCGGCGATGCCGACGCTGCGCCAGCCTTCGTCCACGACGATCAGGCGGTGCGTGCGGGCGATCGACGCGAGGACGGTCGCCTCGTCGAGGGGGCGCAGCGTGCGCAGGTCGATGACCTCGGCGGAAATGCCCTCACCGGCCAGCTGTTCGGCCGCGGCCTCCGCCACGCGCAACGCGCCACCGTAGGACACCAGGGTGGCGTCGGTTCCGGAGCGCCGGATGACAGCCGCATCGATATCGACCGCACCGGCATCCGAGGGCAGCTCGCCTTCGCCGTTGTAGAGCGCGATCGGCTCGAAGATCAGCACCGGATCCGGATCCTGCAGCGCGGTCCAGAGCATGCCGCGCGCGTCCGCGACGGTGGCCGGCGACAACACGCGCAGCCCCGGGATGTGCGCGTAGAACGCCTCGAGGCTGTGCGAATGCTGGGCTCCCAGTTGGCGTCCCGCACCGGTGGCCATCCGGATCACCAGCGGCACCCCGAGCTGACCGCCGGACATGTGCCGCAAGGTGGCCGCGTTGTTGAGGATCTGGTCCAGCGCCAGCAGGCTGAAGTTGACGGTCATGATCTCCACGATCGGTCGCAGGCCGCCCAGCGCCGCACCGATGCCCGCGCCGACGAAGGCGGACTCGCTCAATGGGGTGTCACGGACGCGCTCGGGGCCGAACTCGTCGAGCAGTCCCCGGCTCACGCCGAAGCAGCCACCGTACGCGCCCACGTCCTCCCCCATCAGGAACACCCGCTCATCGCGGATCAGGGCTTCGCGCAACGCTTCCCGGACGGCTTCGCGATAGGTGGTCATCTCGTCTCCGCGTACACGTGGCGGGTCAGGTCGGTGATCGGTTCCAGCGGCGCGGCCTCGGCCGCGGCGACCGCGGCGTCGATCTCCGCGTCGACCTCCGCCTCCAGCTTCACCTGCGCATCCGATGCGACGGCTCCGGCGGCGGACAGCTCGGCGAACAGCCGTGGAATCGGGTCGCGGGCTTTCCATCGCTCGATCTCGGCCTTGTCACGGTAGCGGTCGGCGTCGTACATCGAATGTGCGCGGAAGCGGTAGGTGCGCAACTCCAGGAAGCACGGGCCGCGCCCGCCGCGAATGGACTCCAGGGCCCGGCGCGCCGCCGCCGCGACCTCGACCGCGTCCATGCCGTCGACCGGCCACGACGCCAGCCCGTACCCGGCGGCTCGCAGCGAGAGATCGGTGACCGCGTGTTCGCGGCGCAATGCCGTTCCCATCGCGTACTGGTTGTTCTCACAGGCGAACAGGACCGGCAGCCGCCACAGCGCGGCCAGGTTCAGGCATTCATGGAATTCCCCCTCCGCGACCGCGCCGTCGCCGAACAGGCACACGGTCACGGTGTTCTCACCACGCAACGAGTCCGCGAGCGCCAGCCCCACCGCCAGCGGCAGCCCGCCGCCGACGATGGCGTTGCCGCCGTAGAAGCGGCGCTGCCCGTCGAACAGGTGCATGGACCCGCCGCGCCCGTGGCTGCATCCGGTGGCCCGGCCGTACATCTCGGCCATGACGGCGTCCATCGGGACGCCGCGGGCCAGCGCGTGCCCGTGCTCACGGTAGGTCGACACGACGGCGTCACCGGGCTCCAGGACGGTCAGCAGTCCGGCGGCCACCGCTTCCTCCCCGATCGACAGGTGCAGGAATCCGCGAATGGCCTCGGTGCTGTAGAGCTGGACACAGCGTTCTTCGAAGCGGCGGATGCGGATCATCTGACGCAGCAACGCGATTCGCTCGTCGATCGCGGCCTGGTCGATCGCCGCGGTCATCGGGCGCTCTCCAGCGTCGAGACGTCGCCCTCGGGAAGTCCGCGGTCGCGGGCCTTCAACAGGCGCCGCATCACCTTTCCGCTGCGGGTGTGCGGCAGCGACTCGGTGAACACGATCTGCTTGGGCGCGACCGCCCCCAATTGTCTTCTGCCGAAGGCGATGATGTCGTCGTGCAGCTCCGGCGAGGGTTCGTGGCCGGGCCGCAGTTGCACGAAGGCTTTGACCAGCTCGCCCGCCACCGGGTCGGGGGTGCCGATCACCCCGGCTTCGGCGATGGCCGGATGCGCCATCAGCACGCTCTCGACCTCGAACGGTCCGATCAGGTGCCCCGCGGATTTGATCACGTCGTCGGCCCGGCCGACGAACCAGAAGTACCCGTCGCCGTCGCGCCGCGCCAGGTCCCCGCTCAGATACCAGCCGGCCGCGAAAGCCCGTGCGTACTTGACGGGTTCGTTGCGATAGCCGCGGAACATCGAGGGCCAGCCGGCCCGCAGGGCGAGCTCGCCGACCTCGTCGTCGGCCGCGTACTCGACCGCGCCGTCGGTGATCGCGGCGCGGCCGTCGGGGCCGCGGCGCAGGACCGTGGCCTCGATCCCCGGCAGCGGGCGGCCCATCGAACCGGGCCGGATCTGCTCGGCGGCCAAGTTGGCGATCATGATCGCGCCCGTCTCGGTCTGCCACCAGTTGTCGTGCACCGCATGGCCGAGCACCCGCTTGCCCCAGACGACGGCCTCGGGGTTGAGCGGTTCGCCCACGCTCGCGACGAACCGCAGGCTCGACAGGTCGGTGCCCGCCGGCAGCTCGTCGCCGCGCCGCATGAGCATGCGTAACGCGGTCGGGGCGGTGTACCAGACCGATACCCGTTCGGTGGTGAGGATGTCGTACCAGCGCCTGGCATCGAACTCGGCCTCGTCGCTGATCAGCGTGACGCCCAGAGCGAGTGGAGCGATGACGCCGTAGGTCATGCCGGTGACCCAGCCGGGATCGGCTGTGCACCAGAAGATGTCACCGGGGCGCAGGTCCAGGGCGTAGTGTGCGCTGATCCGGTGCGCGAGCACGGCCCCGTGCACGTGCACCGCGCCCTTGGGCATTCCGGTGGTGCCGCTGGTGAAGTGCAGCAGGGCGGGATCCTCGGGGGCCGTTCGCACGATCGGGAACTCCTCGGGAACCAGTGCCATCGCCAGGGCGAGACCCACGGTGTCGTCGATCTGCGGGTCGTCGACACCGGCGTCGGTGAGCAGCACGTGCCGCAGCGCGGGCACCGCCAGGCGGTTCGGCGCGATCTTGCGGCGGTACTGGGCCGCGGTGGTGATCAGCGTGGTGGCACCGGAGATCTCGAGCCGCTGCCGTACCGGTTCGGGTCCGAAGGCCGAGAACAGCGGCACCACCACGCAGCCGGCCTTCCAGGCCCCGAGGCAGGCGATGTACAGCTCCGGGGTGCGGCCCAGCAGCAGGCATACCCGGTCGCCCCGGCGCACGCCCAGGTCATGCAGCACGTGCGCGAATCTGTTACTGAGAGCGGCGAGTTCGGCGTAGGTGAGGGTGGTGGCATCGCCCGCAGCCGACAGCCAGCGCAACGCCGGTGCGTCGGCCAGCGGCGTGCCCAGGTGCCGGTCGACGGCCTCGTGGGCGATGTTCACGCCCCCGCCGGGCAACTCGTCCAGACAGCGGCGCGCGGACTCCCAGGTGAATTCCCGGCACGCCATCTCGTACGCCGTGAGATTGGCTTCGGCCCGCTCGCGCGCGGTCTTGTCGATCGGTTCCCAGCGCATCGTCTCTCGCACCGGCGTGCCCTGGTGGTTCGCGGTCTTCATCGGTACCTCCCGTATCCAGTCAACGACCGCGACCCCGGCAGAGGGCAGGGCGTAAAGACCATCGCCGCGAGGACCTCCGTCGCCGGTGCTGTGGCACGAGTCCTCTGCCCCGCACGTCCGCTCGGAGCGCAGGCTCGAGCCAATACCCGAGTGCGCGATCACCGTCCGAAAGGCCGTATCCGATGAGCCATCACACCGATCCGTTCGCGCCCAGCGTGCACACCGCTCACGAATGGCTGGCGGCAGTGGCCCGCGGCATCGACACCGAGGACCGATCCGTCGCCCATCGCGCCCTGCGAGCCTGGCTGCACACCGTGCGCGACCGGTTGAACGTCAATGCCGCCGCGCACGTCAGCGCCCAGCTGCCGGAACTGCTGCGCGGGATCTTCTACGAGGGCTGGATGCCCAGCCAGGTCCCGGTGCCGCACGACGTGCCGTCTTTCCTGACCCAGTTCGCCCGTGGCGCGGGTGTCAGCACCGAGGAAGCGGTCCCGCTCGCGGGCATCGTCACCGACACCCTCGCCGACCTGTTCTCGCCCGGCCAGCTCGATCACGTGCTGGCGCAGCTGCCCGTGAAGCTGCGCTTCATCCTGCTCGGGACCGATCTGTCGGCCAGCTACGCGGGTGCGGCGGTATTCCCGGAACCCGACGTGCCGCAGATCGAGGCGCTCGAACGCCGTGTGCACGCGCTGACCGAGGCGGTGACGGCCCTGGTGCACGGACTCGAGTTCCCCACCGAGGGCGAATTCGATACCGGCGCGGGGTTGTCGGCGGCGCAGCGCGCCCACCGGATCCTGCTCGCCGAGGGCCTCGCCGGCCCCGACCACTGACGAGGACGAGGACGAGGACGAGGAACATCATGCCGATCCGATCCACCCTCCCGCTCGGCCGCGTCGCCGGCGTCCGCCTCGGCGCGCATTGGTCGGCCGGGGTGACGGTGGGACTGTTCACCTGGGTACTGGCCTCCTACCTGCGGGGCACCGCGAGCCCCGGAATCATCTGGGTGGCGGCGTTACTCGGGGCGCTCACGCTGATCGCGTGCCTGCTCGCCCACGAACTGGCGCATTCGATCGTGGCCACACGGCACGGAGTCCGGGTCGAACGCATCGTGCTGTGGCTGCTGGGCGGCGCGTCCGAGCTCGCCGACGAACCCCGCGACGCGCGTACCGATCTACGGGTCGCGCTGGCCGGGCCGGCCACCAGCCTGCTGCTGGGCGTCGTGGCCTACGGCGCGGCGGCGTTGGCCGCCGTCTTCTCCCCCGGCGGACCGGTGACCGCCACCCTGATCTGGCTGGCCACGGTCAATGTCGTTCTCGCCGTGTTCAATATGCTGCCCGGAGCGCCCCTCGACGGCGGCCGGGTGGTGCGGGCGCTGTTGTGGCGCCGCAGCGGTGACCGTCTGCGCGCTGAGACCACCGCCGCCCGCATCGGCCGATTCGTCGGTATGACGCTGGCCGGTCTCGGCGTCGCCGAGATCTTCGCCGTCGGCGACTTCGGCGGCCTGTGGCTGATGCTGCTGGGCTGGTTCCTCTACACCGCCGCCAATAGCGAACTGATGCTCGCGGGTCTGCGACACCGACTGGGCGACACCACGATCGGCGAGATCATGACACCCCATCCGATCTCGATCCCCGCCGATCACACCGTGGAACAGCTCCTCGGCTCAGACATCGTCTACACCCATCACCGCGTCTTCCCCGTCGTCGACGCCGAGGGCCGACCCCGCGCCGTCCTGGCCTGGGCCGATCTGCTGCGCCCCCGCGCCGCCGTCCACCCCGGCCTGCGCGTGTCCGAACTGGCCCGCCCCCTTCAGCCCGCCGCGATCGCCGGGCGCGACGCTCCCCTCGGGGACGTGATCGCCCGAATAGTCCTGCGTCCCGATCTGGACGCCATCGCCGTGGTGGACCCCTCCGGCCGGCTCGCGGGCGTGGTCACCGCCACCGACCTCGCCCTCGCCTGTGACCGCTCGGCCCTCGGTCTGCCCGCCCACCCCACGCAGACCTCCTCCTGACCGGCGCCCCACGCTCGAGAGTCGGTGAACTCCGCGATGCCGGGCCGGTCAGCTCACGCCGGGCGGAGGTGCGGATTCGGGCGGTGCTGCATCGAGGACAGGCGCGCGGACTCGAGATCTTCCCGGGTTCGCAGGTCCTCGGCGCTCAGCACATAGGCGTCGGGTCCCGGAAAGATCAGCGTTCGGTGCCCGGTGTCGGTCCAGTGCACCAGGTATGGCGGTTCCCCGTCCTTGCCGTGGACTTCCTCGATGAGACCGCGGCGAGGCGTGCCACCGGTGGTGCGATGCTCTGCGATCAGCCAGTCACCCTGTGTAGCAAACATGATTCGAACCTTCCTGTCTCGCTCGGCACTCGATGTCATCCTCGTCCGGCTTCCGATCCGGGGGAAGGGCCGGAGGTCCCGGCGGTCAGGTCAGGCGGCACCGGTATCGGGCATGAAAGTGAGTGCGTCACCGATCACTTCGTCGAAGCGGGTCGGGTCGGCGAGCAGCCAGCAGTGCCGGCCCTCGACGGTGACCGTCCGGATCTCCTCATGCGCGGCCCGCAGCGTCTGGGTCGCGGCTGCGGGGATCACGTTGTCCTCGTTGCTCCAGACGATCAGTATCGGCAGGCCCCGACGGCCGAGTTCGGCGAGTTCGGCGGTCAGGTTCGCGGTTCCGACTTGGCTGCCTTGTCGACAGCCCGTTCGGGCGAGGTCCGGCTCCGGCGCCGTTCGTCGATCACGGTGTCGGGGGCGGGAGCAGGTGGTCGTCGGCCAGGACGAGGGCCAGGAAGGCCCCGGTCACCCACGCCATGACCGCGGCCATGGCCGCGCCGCCCAGTATGCCGATGACCGTGACGAGGATCGGCGGCTGTCCTGGCTGCCACAGCGGCGAGGTCACCATGAGGAAGGCCAGCAGACCGGCGACCCAGCCCACCGCGTTCGACAGGATCCACAGGGCGGCCCGATCGGTGAAGCGACGCAACACCATCCACTGCGCGATGCCGATGGAGAACACCATGATCAGCGAACCCGCGACGGCCGCCGGAAGCTGCGCCCAGACGGGCCACTCGCCGAATTGCTCGCCGTAGAGCATGGGTAGCACTCCGACGGTCCAGGCCACCACCGCGGCCGCCGCCGTGGCGACCATCCAGTCCCGGCTTCGCAACCGGGACAGCCGCGTCCGCAGGACCCCGGCTTGGAAATACCCGAGTACCGTGCCTTCGACGGCTCCGGCGCCGAGCATGGACATCACCAGCACCGCCGCACTCGCGTGCGCGGTGAGGGCGCCGGCGAGCGCGGGTGCGAGGAACCCGAGCATCTCGCCCACGGTCACCCTGGTGAACCAGCTCCGGCGCAGATCATGCTCCGCCACCGTGTCCCCGTTCGGCGTCGAGAGATCGATCACCACATAGGGATCCGGCTCCGTCGTCGTCCGCGGGTGCGCGCGCCGATAGATCATGTCGAGGCGCTCGTGGGCGACGGTGTCCGGCATCGCGACCACGGCGACACCGCGCCGCCATCGGCCCTCGATCCGGATCGAGGCCGCGCGCGGTGTCCGGAAGTTTCGCCACCAGTTCTTGGCGCCCGCGTGGCCGACCCGGATCACCGCGCTGTCGCCATCGAGCACGTATCCCACCGGCAGCGCGATGTGCCGGCCGGAAGATCGTGCCTGATACCGCAATTCCCCCACCGAGTGCCGCAATGCGGTGGGCAGCCGCAGCGCCATCAGCACCGCCGCAGCTCCCATTCCGGGTGTTTCGTATTTGGTTGCCACCGTGTCCTCCGTCTGTACCCCGGTCGAGGCGCTATCCCGATGGTCGCGCCCGGCGCTCGGTGAGGACAGAAGCCAAAGTCCCTACCCGCGACGGCCTTTCGACGCTGCCGTCGCGGCTGGAACCCGCGATGCGCGGCGGCAGCGACGATGACGGGTGGATTCGGACCGCGTGCGCGGCGATACGTTCCGTCATGATGTCCGCTCTCGCCACGGTCGGGGGATGAATCGCTATTCCGCCGACTCGACCTGGATATTGCGCACCGGCTCCTCCGGCTCACCGAGAGGAACGCTCACGGTGAGAATGCCTTTCGCGTAGCTGGCGTGGACGCCGTCCTCCTGGGCGCCCGGGGGGAGAGCCACCGTGCGGACGAAGGAGCCGTAGCTGAACTCCGAGCGACCCTTGTCCTCGTGCTCCGCGGTGCGCTCGGCCTTGATGGTGAGTCGGCCCTGGTGCACCGAGACCTGCACGTCCTTGGCCGGATCGATGCCCGGGATCTCGGCGCGCACGGTGTAGAGCTTGTCGTCCATGGTGTCCTCGACGCGCAGCGGGTGCGTGCCGAACATCGGCACGGTGGGCGATACCACGGCGTTCCACAGTTCGGCGAGATCCGGCAGCATCGCTCCGGACTGACGGTGTAGCAGGCTCATCGCAATCCTCCTCCTGGAAGTCGATGTGTTCTGACACAACAGATTTCACTCCGGGTAGGACGAAGTTCCCAGAGCTTCACGACTCCCGTTCGAGGGCCTTTGGTCCTCGTCTTCCCGGACCCGGTCCTGCTGTGTGGTCGCGATCGGCAGCGCACCGCACTCGGATCGTCGCCGCGTGGCTCACGCCGCGGAAGCCTCGCCGGGATCCCGAGGGCCCTGATCGAGCCGCAGGGGCGGGTATGCGTCGGTCATTAACGCGGAATAGGCCAGGACTCGGTAGAACCATCGGTTGACGCCGATGACGAAGCCGAACAGTCCGCGGGGGTAGCGGCCGGTGAACAGCAGCGCCACGGCGGCGATCAGGACCAGTACGCCGATCAGCGGAATTGTGGTGCGGCCGCCCTCGTCGTCGCCGCCCCCGAGCGCCACGCCCCCGCTGAGCAGCGCGGCCAGAATCAGGTAGTGCGGGATGGCCAGCAGCCACCACTTCACGAGCACGAGACCGCGCGAAAGCCGTTGCGGGTAGTCGATTTCCAGGTCCGCCGGGTAGTCGGTCCGGCGCAACGTGAACGGCGGATACTTGTCGGTGCCCAGCGCTGCGTAGGTGTAGAACTGCACGCGCCAGGACCAGCGCATCACGCCCACGCTGAAGTCGAACAGGGAGCGGGGGTAGCGCTCGGTGAACAGGATGGCGAACCACGCCGCCACCGTGGCCACCCAGAAGGCGATCCACAGGAAGAACAGCACGACGTAGTGGGGTATCGCGAGGATCCATTTCACCAGCCACAGCCAGCGTGAGAGTGGTTCGTCCAGATCGCCGCGCAGTCGGACGGCGTTGTATTCGGGGGTCATGTCGGGCTCCTTGCGGGATCGCCGGCGGAATCGGGGCCGGCTGCTCTCGATCGTGCGCTGCGACCGATGGCTCTGGGCAGCGGCCGAAGTCCCACGCCCGGTGGCATTTCGACGTCAAGGGGCCCGGTGCGCGTCCCGCGCCGACTGGGACGTTGGTCCCCCGCGCACCGGGCCCCAATGCTCTGTCGCACGCCACGCGGTGCCGAGCAGGCTGAATCCATCGAGCTCATCTCTCATCAGGAGTCGTCATGGCACCGGAGACGCCCGTCCCGCCGCGGGAACCGCAGCAGATCTTCCGCGATCGCCGTGAAGCCGGGCGCGTGCTGGCCCGGCTGCTCGAGCACTATCGCGGCGAGCCCGATCTGCTCGTGCTCGGCCTGGCGCGCGGCGGCGTGCCCGTTGCCTGGGAGGTAGCCGCGGCCCTGGACGCACCTCTGGACACGTTCATCGTGCGCAAGCTGGGCGCGCCCGGGAATCCCGAATTTGCGCTCGGGGCGCTGGCCTCGGACGGACGCGTCGTGGTGAACGACGATATGGTCCGCGCGCTGCGCGTGAGCCCCGAGCAGCTGCGATCCATCGCACGGTCCGAGGCGCACGAGCTGACCCGCCGCCAGATCGTCTACCGCGATGGCCGCGCACCGATCGAGGTGGCCGGGCGGACGGTCATTCTGGTCGACGACGGCTTGGCCACCGGCGCGAGCATGCTGGCCGCGGTCGAGGCGCTGCGTGTGGAGGAGCCCAAGCGCATCGTGGTCGCGGTCCCCGCCGCGCCGGAGTCCAGTTGCCGCGAGTTCGGCGCGCTCGTGGACGAAATGGTCTGCGCCACCATGCCCTCCCCGTTCCGGGCGGTCGGCGACTCGTTCTGGAATTTCAGCCAGGTCACCGATGCCGAAGTGCGCACCCTGCTCACTACGCCGACAGTCGGCGCGGCGGCCCCGGTCGCCGATCCGGTCGTCGTGCTGCGGGCCGCCGCGCTCGAGGCGCCCGCAGGCGTCCCGCCCGAACACGCGCTGGACGATCTCATCGGCGATGCACGGTTCGTGCTCATCGGCGAGAGCTCGCACGGTACCGAGGAGTTCTACGCCGCGCGGGCGGCCATCACCGGCTGGCTGATCAGTGAGCGCGGTTTCGCCGGAGTCGCCTGTGAGGCCGACTGGCCCGACGCCTACCGGATCGACCGCTATGTCCGCGGCCTGGGAGCTGACGATTCACCCACGCACGCGCTCAGTGGATTCGAGCGGTTCCCGGGCTGGATGTGGCGCAATACGGTGGTGCGCGAATTCGTCGAATGGCTGCGGCTGCACAACGACCAGCGCCGCCGCGAGGGGCGCGACTGCGCCGGATTCTACGGCCTGGACCTGTACTCCATGCACCGCTCGATGCGCCGGGTCGTCGACTACCTCGAACAGGTGGATCCGGCCGCCGCGCGCCGCGCCGCGCGCCGCTACGCCTGTTTCGACCGTGTCTCCGAGGAGGACGGTCAGGCCTACGGTTTCGCCGCGGCGTTCGGAGGCGGGGAATCCTGCCAGTCCGAGGTGGTCCGGCAGCTGGTCGAGTTGCGGCGCGCCGCAGCGGATCTCGTCGAGGCCGGCGATGGCGACGCGCATTTCGACGCGCTGCAGAATGCCTCGACGGTGCGTGACGCCGAGGCCTACTACCGGGCCATGTTCGGCCCCCGGGTGAGTTCGTGGAATCTGCGCGACGTGCACATGGCCGACACCCTCGACGCCCTGGCCGCCCAGCTGTCCCGGCCGGACACACCGGCACGGATCGTGGTGTGGGCGCACAATTCTCACGTAGGCGATGCTCGCGCCACCGAGATGGCCGCCGACGGGCAGCTCTCGCTGGGACAACTGGTGCGTGAGCGCCACCCCGGGCAGTGCCGCACCATCGGATTCACCACCGCCTCCGGTACCGTCACCGCGGCGAGCCGCTGGGACGGCGCGGCCGAACGCAAGACCGTGCGTCCACCGCTGCCCAGCAGTATCGAGGAACTCCTGCACGACACCGGGATTCCCGCGTTGTATCTGCGCACCGACCGGCCCGACAACGTCGCCGACATTCTGCGCACGCCCCGCTTGGAACGCGCCATCGGCGTCATCTACCAGCCGGGCACCGAACGCCAGAGCCACTACTTCCACACCCGCATGGCTGATCGATTCGACGCCGTCATCCACATCGACCGGACCACCGCGCTCCAACCGCTCGTGCCGGACAGCACCGACGCCGCGGGCACGGTCCCGGAGACCTACCCGAGTGGACTCTGAGCCCGAAATCGCCGGGCGTCAGGCCCTTTCACCATCCCGAGCTCGCATGATCCGGATCGGTCTAGGCCCCCGGCGCCGTTTCCGGCGGCCCAGGATGATCCACCGGTGCCGGGCTGTCGTGCTCACCGGCGTCGAGCGCGGCGACCGTACGGAATCCGTCGGCCAGACACTCGGCCAGCACTGCCGGATCGGGCACCGCGGCGGTGTCGGAATTGATTCCGATACAGCAGGTTCCGGTGTGCGAGATCAGAGTGATGTTGAACGCGGTGCCGGTGGTGGGCCCGAAGGCGTAGACGCGCTCGACCTTCGCGCCGGCCACGTAGAGCGCGACCGGGGACCCCGGGACGTTGGAGGCGACGAAATCGACGTGTTTGAACATGCTCGTGACCAGGCCGACCGGCACCCTGTTGAAGGCGGCCGCGACGGCGTTCGACAGCGGGATCGCAGGTTCGCGTCGCCACCGCTCGACCGTGTCGCCGAGGGCGCGCATGAGATCGACCACACCGTCGACGGCGACGGGGACAGCGAACCGGGCGATGGTGATGCGGTTGCCGCCGATCGGATCGCCGGTGTGCCGCAGGCTGATCGGCATGGCCACCCGCAGCTGCTCGACCTGATGCCCGTGCCGGCTGTGGTAGACGCGCAAGCCGATCAGAACCGAAGCCAGAAAGGCGTCGTTGACCGTGCAGCCCGCCCGGCGCGCAGCGCCGTGCAACGGCTCCAAAGGCACCTCCAGCACCGCCAGCCGCCGCCCCAGACTCCGCCCGGTCATCTGGGGTGACAGCGTTCTGGTGATCGGCCGGGCGAGCCGGAGCAGCGATTCGGCCATCGCGACACCGTCGCGGACCGCACCGACAGGGTTGGTGACGGCACGCCGGGCGATCGGCGGTAACGCCGCCACGCCCGCGCGCACCAGGTCCACGCCCGCCGACCAGTTCCACGCGACGATGTCGCCGAACACCCCGCCTTCCGATGGCGCGGGGGCGGGGACCGATGCGTGCACGGTGCCCGCACGGCTGAAATCCAGAATCTCACCGGCGATCTGGATGCCACCGATACCGTCGGTGAGGCTGTGGTGAACCTTCAGCACGAGTGCGCTCCTCCCCCCGTCCAGACCGCCGAGCACGGTGAGCCGCCACAACGGCCGGGCCGGATCGAACGCGGACATGACCTCGGTGCGGGCGAACTCGATCACCGACGCCAGGTCCGCGGGCTCCGGAAGGGCGAGGTGGCGGACATGCCAGCGCAGGTCGAAATCGGGATCGGGGGTCCACCGCGGCGGCGTGAGCCCCCACGGCGCCGCGACCAACCGATGCCGGATCCGCGGCACCGCCCGCGTCCCCCGATCGAGCACACGCAGCAACCGATCCCAGTCCGGTTCGGCGTCGAGCATCAGCACCGTCACAATCGTCGAACGCAGATTCGGATCCTGCTCCATGCTCCACGTGAACAGGTCCGACTGAGTCATGTGCGAGTCGTGTGCGGTCATTGTCCCTACCATCCCGGAATGCGCGAATCCTGTATTACTCGCCGGGCGATTTCACTGTCTCCACTGTGACCGGCCCGACCCGTGATCGGCAGGGGCGAAGGTCACCCCGGTGGCGAGCATTCGGGCACTGCGGCCGCGGCCCGGGGAGGGGCCACAGCGACGGTCGTATGGGGACCATCGGCCCTACGGCGCGGGATGCCCACGCGCCCATGCTGATACACGGCGTCGAAGTCGTCGGCGGCCGTCCCACCGTTCTCGCGCTAGGAGCAAACCATGACCACATCCACTCGGCAGCAGTCCGCGCAGCCCTCGCAGACCGAGCGTCTGTCCGACGAGGTTCTCGAATCGGCCAAGGCCGGACAGCGCGCCGCCAGCGCCGCTGTGCACACGTTCATCAGCACCGTCGACGAGGCGATCCGCGAGCGGCGGGAGGCGATTCGCGAGGACTCGGCGCTGCACGCGCTGCGCACGACCCTCGTCGACGCCGGGCTGGAACTGTCGGACAAGCTCATCACGGCGCAGTACGAGTTCCTGCGCAGCGTCGTGCGCGACGCGAGCGGGGCGCTGAACAAGCCGAACCAGCCCGACAGCGACCAGCAGTGAGCCACACCGCGAGTACTCGCCCGTGAGGAGACGCCCGGTGGCCGTGTCGGCACAGTCGGCAGCAGCCGGGCGCCTTCGCCGGTCCGGTGTCAGCCGCCGCAGGTCGCCGAGTGTCGAAATACCCTGCCACACAGGAAGAACGACCGTATCCGCCGGATTCGGACCACCCCGACACTGATGGTATGAGCGTCAACGATGATGTGCGCGGCCGTCCGGTGCCCGATCCAAGTACAGTCTCCGCGGTGATCGAGCTGGCGGCGCGGGCGCCGTCGGTGCACAACTCCCAGCCCTGGCGGTGGCGGTTCGACGGTGTCCACCTGAATCTGTTCGCCGACGCCGAGCGGCTGCTCTCGGCCGCGGACCCGCTCGGACGCCAGCTGGTGATCAGCTGCGGAGCGATGCTGCATCATGTCCAGGCGGCCTTCGCCGACCGCGGCTGGCACACCGACATCGTCCGGGTGCCGCAGGCGAAGCGCCCGGATCACCTGGCGGCCATCGGATTCCGGCCGTGGGTGGATCCGCCGCCCGAGATCCGCGCGCACGTGCGCGCCATCACCCGGCGCCGTACCGATCGGCTGCCGCTGCTGGAGCCCAGCGGCTGGGAGGACCTCGTTCCCCGGCTGCGCGAACTGGCCGCGGCACGGGACGTCCGGCTCGACGTGCTCGCCGAATCCGCTCGCCCACGGCTCGCCGCCCTGTCCCGCGAGTACGCGACCCTGCGCGGTCACGACCAGTTCTACGACCTCGAACTGCATACGTGGGCAGGGAATTCCGATACTCGCGATGGTGTTCCGCCGGCGGCCCTGGTCTCGGACGCGGAGTTCGCCCGGGTCGGCGTCGGCCGCGTCTTCCCGGCGGGTCCGCGTTCCACCCGCCGCGGTCCCCGCACCGACCATGCCCGGCTCGTGGTCCTCAGCGCGCTGCCGGACTCGGTCCCGCAATGGCTGCGCATCGGCGAGGCCCTCTCCGCGGTGCTGCTCGAGTGCGCCGCCGCCGGCCTCGCCACCTGCACCCTGACCAACATCACCGAATTGCCGCCCGGCCGAGACCTTCTCGCGAGCTTGATCGGTGGTCCCGGCATTCCGCAAGCGGTCATCCGAATCGGCTCCGCCCCACCCGATGAGGCCGCCGCGCCCCCGCTCACTCCCCGTCGCCCGGTCACGGACATCCTCACCTTCGGGTGAGGCCGCGGCCGGGCCGGGGAGAGCCGGAATCACATCGTCATCGGGGGCAGGATGCCCTGCTGGTGCAGCCACATCATGACCGCGTGGCACATCTGCATCAGCGGCGACGACATATCCATGGTGTTCATGCCCATCGATCTCAACTCCTCGCGGTCGGGTGGGGGAAGTGCTCTATTCGGATGGCACCACGATGATCGGGCACTCCACGGTGTGCAGCAGCGCGTCGCTGGTCGAGCCGAGCAGCATGCCGGTGAAGCCGCCGCGGCCCGCACGGCCGACCACGAGCAGCTGCGCGTCCTCCGAGGCGTCCAGCAAGGACTGGATCGGCCGGTCCCGCACCAGGATCCGACGAACCTGGACATCCGGGTAGCGTTCGCCGAAGCCGGCGAGCCGCTCGGCGAGCAGTTCGGTCTCGCGTTCGCGCACGGCGTCCCAGTCCGGCAGCGGCAGTCCCACGCGGTTGATGTCGCTCCAGGCGTGCAGCGCGTCCAGGCCGACCTTGCGGCGGGACGCCTCCTCGAAGGCGAGTTCCAGCGCAGGCATGCTCTGGGGTGAGCCGTCGATTCCCACGAGGACGGGCTTCTCGGCCGCGACCGGGTCGATGGCCGCGGTCGTGCGCACGACGGCGACCGGGCACTGCGCGTGGCGGGTCACCGCGGTACCGACCGAACCGAGCAGACCGCGCCGGATCGCACCGCGACCATGGCTGCCCACCACCAGCAGGCCCGCGTGCCGTGACCGTTCGATCAGGGTCGGTATCGCCGTGTCGAAGATGATGTCGGAGTTGATGGTCAGCGCGTCGCCGACCGCGGCCGCGCGCGCCACCCGAGTCGCCTCGTCCAGTACTCGCCGGCCGTCGAGACGCAGCCATTCGGTGTCGGTCTCGGTGAGCACCGCGCCCCGGCCCCACCCGCCGGAGACCGCCACCGAGGTGACGATCTCCAGCGGCGCGCCGTGCAGGCCCGCGTCGACGGCCGCCCACGCGACTGCCAGGTAGGAGACCGCTGATCCGTCGGTCGCGACGACGACCGGAGGATTCAGTTGTCCGCCGGGGGAATCGGCGGCGCCGCTCGCCGGATCGGAACGCTCGCTCATTGCCGCGCGCCCGACGCCCGGAGCGCGGTGAGCCGCGACGTGTACTCGGCCTCGTCGATCTCGCCGCGCGCGAAGCGCTGCGCCAGAAGTTCTTGCGGCGACGGGGATTCGTAACGCGGCGCGCCGCCCCGGTCGGGGACCGCGAACCGGATCGCCAGGACGATCCCGCCGATGACGAGAGCCCAGAAGATCAGCATTCCGACGCCCATCCCGGCATAACCCCAGCCACTCAGATCGTGGTCGTTCCAATACATCATGGCGACGCCTCCTTCTGTCGTTCCGCCATCACCGGTGGTCAGCACCGGATGCCTCGAGGACCCCGGCCTGGCCGGTGGTCGCGCCGCCGTCGATCACGAATTCCGAACCGGTCGAGAAGGTCGCTTCGGTGACCAGGAAACGCACCATGGCGGCCACCTCCTCCGGCTCGCCGAACCGCGGCAGCGGCTGGGTGGCGGCGATGGACTCGTCCAGCCCGGCGGTCATCGCGGTGTGGATCGGGCCGGGGTGCACCGAGCACACCCGGATGCCGGACGAACCCAGTTCCAGCGCAGCTGCTTTGGTCAGCCCGCGCAGCGCCCACTTGCTGGCGACGTATCCGCTGATCCCGGCGTAGCCCATGAGCCCGGCGGTCGAGGACACATTGACGATGGCGCCGCCGCCCGCGGCGCGCAGGCGGGGCGCGGCGAGCCGCATGCCCAGCCAGGCCCCGACGACGTTGACGTCCAGGACGTGGCGGAACAGGTCGGGCGATTCCGTTTCCACGGTCCCGAAGTCGAGGATTCCGGCGTTGTTCACCAGGGCGGCCAGCGGGCCGAATTCGCGTTCGGTCTCCTCGATCACCCGCTGCCAGCGGGTCTCGTCGGTGACGTCGAGGTGATGGAACCGCGCCTGCGGCGCGAGGGTTTCGGCGAGCTCGAGCCCGTCCTCGGTCAGCAGGTCGGCGATGACCACACCGAAGCCCGCCTTCACCAGTTCCGCGACCACCGCCGCGCCGATTCCCCGCGCCCCGCCCGTGACGATGGCGCTCCGGTCCGCGAACTCGGTCATGGCTGGTCCTCCGATCCGTGCGAATCCGCTGTTCGGTCACAGCATCCCGCGCGCACCCACCGGCCCGAGACGGCCGAAAGTCACCGGTTGTGAGGGCGATTGCCGGGCCATCGGTCCCTGCGGAAATCGCGTCGGGCGGCCCAGGATCGATATCGACGCCCATCGAGAGGAATCGACCCCATGAGAACAGCGACCGCGACCGGCATCGGCGTGGCCTCGGCCCTGGCCGGACTGGCGATCGGCTATCGCCTCTTCGCCCGGAACAAGTGCGTGACCTGGGGCTCGACCGCCGAGGAGGTCGGTCGCGTCATGCCCGGTGACGAACTGCTACCCGATGCCGGAACCGTCACCACCCGCGCGATCACGATCGCGGCGGCGCCGGAACAGATCTGGCCCTGGCTGGTGCAGATGGGTCCCGGCCGCGGCGGGGCGTACACCTATGACTGGATCGAGAACCTGCTCGGCCTGAACATGCACAGCGCCGACGAAATCCTGCCGCAATACCAGCGGCTCGCGGTCGACGACGTGCTGCCGATGGGCACGTCCGGTCCCGCCATGCGGGTCGCCGTGCTGGACGGCCCGCGCGCCTTCGTCCTCGCCTCGACCGACCACCACTGGGTGTGGTCGTTCGGGCTGTACCCGACCACCGAGGGCACCCGGCTGATCAGTCGCAACCGCATCGCGCTCCCGGGCGCCGGTCTGCCGCAACGCGTGTTCTATATGCTGATCATGGAGCCCGGCAGCCTCGTCATGGAGGCGAAGATGCTGCGCGGGATCAAGGCGCGCGCCGAACGCACCGGCGCGCCACTCGCCCCGGTGACCAACGTCCCTGATCAGCGAGCGGAAAGCCCGTATGTTCCGCAGTGGCCGACGAGAACACTCGGAGGATGACCACCATGAACGCCACCCCGCTCGTCCCCGACCATCGCACCCTGATGTCCGCGATGCGCCTGGCGTCGCGCGCGCCCTCGGTGCACAACACCCAGCCCTGGCATTGGCGCTTCGACGGCGAGCGCCTGCACCTGCACAGCGACCCCGACCGGGTGCTGGTCACCGCCGACCCGCAGGGTCGTCAGCAGGTGATCAGCTGCGGGGCGATGCTGCACCACGTGCGCACCGCGTTCGGCGCGCACGGCTGGCACACCGACACGACTCGGATGCCGGATCCGCTCGATCCGGGCCGTCTCGCCGAGATCAGTTTCCGGCCCTGGCCCGGCCCCCCGGCCGGGCTGGTGGCGCGGGCGGGCGCGATCGACCACCGCCGCACCGACCGCCTGCCGATGGACCCGCCCGCGCACTGGGATGACGTGGCACGCACGCTGCGCATGCTGGTGTCCCCGCATTACGTGGACCTGGAAGTCCTCGACGACTCCGTGCGGCCGAGGCTGTCGGCGGTGTCCGAGCAGGCGGCCGCGCTGCGCCGGCACGATCAGATGTACCAGGCCGAAATCGGCTGGTGGGCCGGTCATTCCGGATTCCCCGAGGGAATCCCCACCGACGCGCTGATCTCCGACTCCGAGCGCGCCCGGGTCCGGGTGGGACGGGCGTTCCCGTCCGCGCCGCACTCCGCGCGCCGTCCCGATATCGAGGACCGGTCGCGGCTCGTCGTCCTCAGCACACCCGGCGATTCGGCCGCCGAATGGCTGGCCACCGGCGAGGCGCTCTCGGCGATCCTGCTCGAATGCACCGTAGCCGGTCTCGCCACCTGCGCCCTCACCCACATCACCGAATTGCCCACGGGCCGAAACATTCTCACCGGATTCCTGCCCAGGCCCGGCCATCCGCAGCTGGTCGTGCGCATCGGCGCCGCCCCCGCCGACGAACCCGAGCACCCGCCGACGCCACGCCGGCCGCTCGCCGACACCCTCACCATCGACCGGCACTGACCCGGAGGAGGTCGTCCCATGCGAGCGATAGTTTTTCATGGTCCCGGCCGGAATTCCTGGGACGACGTACCCGATCCCGCCATCGCACAACCCACCGACGACCGGGCGACACCGTCGCGATCATCGGCGCGGGCCCGATCGGCCTGGCCGCGATCCTCACCGCACAGCTCTACAGCCCCCGCCATATCGTCGTGATCGACCTGGCAGACAGCCGACTGGCCGCCGCCGCGAAACTCGGCGCGGACGTCATCGTCAACAGCGGCCGCGATGATCCCGCCACCGTGATCGGCGAACTCACCAGCGGCCTCGGCGCGGATGTCACCATCGAAGCCGTCGGCGTCCCCGAAACCTTCGAGACCGCGGTCGAACTCGCCCGCCCCGGTGGCCATGTCGCCAATATCGGCGTCCACGGCGCCCCCGCGACCCTGCATCTCGAGCGGATCTGGATTCGCGACCTCACGATCACCACCGGACTGGTCGACACCTACTCCACGCCGCGCCTGATCGACCTCGTCGCCGGCGGCCGCCTCGACCCCGCCGCGATGATCACCCACCATTTCACGATGAGCGAATTCGCCGCCGCCTACGACACTTTCGCCCGCGCGGGCGAGACCGGTGCGCTCAAAGTCGTCATCACCGCCGAATAGGCTCGCCGACCGGGTACGACACGATTGGATCAGGCGGCGAATCGGGTCAGGTGGCGAGGATCGCGAGCAGCGTCGCGCCGACCAGCACCACCGCGAGGGCTGTCACGAAGGCGATCAGGGCCCAGTCTTCCTGCGTACGGGGGAGTTTGGTTGTCATGGCTGAATTCCTCGCTGCGGGGTTCGGGCGGATCGGCCCGTCGGATCTGATCGTCCGCCATGACGGGCACCCGGTGAAGAAGCCGAAGTCCCTGGCTCCGTGGCCTTTCGGCGCTGATCGCCCATCGGTCCGCGCGGACATCGGCCCGCTCATCCGGCCGGGTCCTGCGGGCGGGCCCGCGCCGCGGCGAGCAGGTCGGCGATCGCGGTGTGGATGCCGTCGGCGATCCGGTCCAGATCCGGGGTCGAGTCGTAGTCGCCGGTGATGCCGAAGGTCAGCTGGTCGCCGTAGCTGAGGATGGCGATGCCGGTGCGCAGGCGCATGGCGATGGGGATGGCCGGAATCAGCTCCAGCACTTCGCGTCCCAGCATCGACAGGGTGCGGCGCGGGCCGGGGATGTTCGTCGCGACCGCGGTCACCCCGCGCTGGGGCAGGTGCGACCACAGCCGCATGCCCCAGGCGACCGGCGCGAACGGCAGCCGCCCGGCCAGGGCGAGCAGCGACTTCTCCGCCTGCGCGGCGCCGCCGGACTTGTGCCGGGCCATGCGCTGATGAATGGTGATCAGGCGTTCCACCGGGTCGTCCAGATGCAACGGCAGCAGGGACAGGACCGCGGAAACCCGGTTGTCCAGCAGGGATTTCGCGTCGGCCGCCCGCATCGACACCGGCACCAGGATGCGCACCGTCTTGCCCGTGGGCTGTTCCCCGCGGCCCAGCAGCACGCCGCGATAGGCCGAGGTCACCGCGGCGAGCACGACATCGTTGACCGTCGCGTCCAGGCCGCGGCCGATCTCGCGGATCTCCGCCAGGGAGGCGCGGGCGATCGTGTAGCGCCGCTGGCGGCCGATCGGGCCATTGAGCGAGGATGCCTCGGGCACCGAGACGAACGCGGCCACCACCGGGATCAGACTGCGCATCATCCCGACCGCGTAGCGCGGCACGTCCAGCGGCAGTCGCAACCCGGTGACGACGCGGTCGAGCCAGTCCGGTCCAGCGGTCGCGTCCGCCGGCGGTACCTCACGCAGCCGCGGATCGGATTCCTGTGCATCACACAGTCTTTCGAACAGGCTCACGCCGGAGACGCCGTCGACGAGGCTGTGGTGCGCCTTCACGATCAGCACCCAGCGCGCATCCGTCAAGCGCTCGACGACGACACATTCCCACATCGGATGATCTCGGTCCAAACGTTCGACGAGTTCGCCGGCCACGAACTCACGCAGGGTCTTCTCGTCGGCGGGTTCGGGCAGGGCGGCCCATCGAATATGGTGGGCCAGATCGAAGTTCGGGTCCTCCTCCCACACCGGGGCGGTCAGATCCAGTGGCGCGCGCCGGATTCGTTGTCGCAGGCGCTGGTTCGCCGCGACGCGCTCGGCCAGCATGGCCGAGAATTCCGCTCGCGCCGGTGGCTGCCCGGCCAGGATCGCCACCGCCGCGATGCCGAGGCTGATGCGACGGTCCGCGTCCTCGAGTTCGATGAATCCCGCGTCCAGCGGCTGTAATTCGGTCATGACCGACACCTGATCTTCGTTATGCGCGGACAACGATCGCCGGGGTTTCGACGTTGTGCAGCACGGTGGAACTGGTGGATCCGAGTAGCAAGCCCTCGAATCCGCCCCGGCCGCGGCTGCCGACCACGACCAATTGCGCGTACTCCGATTCCCGCAGCAGTGCCTGGTGCGGGCGTTCCATCACCATCAGGCGGCGAACCGCCACGTCGGGATAGCGTTCTCCGAATCCGGCGAGCCGCTCGGACAGCAGTTCGTTCTCCCGCGCGCGCAGCGGCTCCCAGCCGATGAGCGGCACGTACGAACCGAGAATATCGGTCCAGGCGTGCAGCGCGGTCACCCCGACCTTACGCGCGGCGGCCTCGGCGAAGGCGAGTTCCAGCGCGGGCACGCTGTGGGGTGTGCCGTCGACCCCGACCAGCACCGGCTTCTCGGCGGAGAGCGGATCGGTCGCCGCGGTCGCATGGATGACCGCCACCGGGCATTCCGCGTGCCGAACGACCGCGTCGGCCACCGAGCCGAGCAGCCCACCCCGGATCGCGCCGAGACCGCGGCTGCCCACGACCACCGTCCGCGCGGTCCGGGACTGCTCGATGAGGTGTCCGACGATGGGTGCGCAGATCACTTCGGTCGTGATCGTGACGGCCGCCCCCGTCGCGCCGGCGCGCGCCACACGACTCGCCTCGTCCACGATTCGCTGCCCGTCCCTGGCCAGCCGCTCCCGATCGTCGGGCCCGAGCAGGTCGACCGGGACCTCGCCGACGGGCAGCGAGATCGAGGTGACGATGTGCAGCGCGCAGCCGTGCAGTCCGGCGTCCACCGCGGCCCACACGGCGGCCTGGTACGAGGTGGCCGACCCGTCGACGGCAGCGACGATACGCGTGCCCGGGGCGTCGAGATCAGTGGTCATGATCGGGTGTCCTTCCGAGGGATCCGGGGGTCTTACCTGCCGATGGGACGGTCGAGCCCGCGCAGCTCGGCCTCCCACCGCATGCCGTGCAGGCGTTCCAGCAACCGAGTCAGGCACCAGAGCAGTGCCAGCAGCGCGAAGCCCACGCCGATCAGCAACGCGACGCCGGTGCCGATGCCGTCGAGCACCGCCGATCCGGGTTGCCGGGGCGGGGCGCCGGGCAAGCCGTCTGCCCCGAGCCAGGTCTGCACGGTGGATCCGATCTTGGTGTCACGACGCACCTCGACGGTTCCCTTCCCGAGGCTCCCGTCGTGTTTCCACTGGATCTGAGCCTCGTAGTGGGCCGCCAGCGCGGGCCCGGCCGCCGCCGCGGTCTGCTTCGGCTCGGTCAGCACCGTCGCGAGCACCTCGGTCTTCGCGGCGTTCTCGGCGCTGATCCGCTCGGCGGACCCGCTGTAGGTCGCGGTCCCGACGGCGGCCGCCACCGGGATCGCCAGCAGGAACAGGGCCACGACCAGCAGGCGGCCCAACGCCTCCCAGCGGTCCGAGGCCCGCATGAGCGGGTTCGAGTTCCACGGTCGCAGCCGCCACACCCGCCACGCCAGTGAGGAATGGTGCGACATGGTCTTTCACCTCACTTCTGGAGAACCGATCCGTCCATCCAGCATCGCGTGACCGAGCCCACCGGAGACGGGCCTTAAGTCACCGATCCGCCGGTCCGAGGTCGTCGGTCTCGCGCCGGTAGGCGGCCAGGGCAGTCGGGAGTGTCGGGAATAATCGGTCGGCGCCGATGCGGTCGGTCAGCCCAGCGGCGTCGAGGGCCGCCCGTAGATCCTTCTTGACCCGTGCCATCACGAAAACGATTCCCCGGGAATCCAATTCGGACCTGAGCTGCTCGACGGCATCGAGAGCTGTCAGGTCGACCTCGACATTGGCCTCGGTATTGAGGACGAACCAGCGAACCGGGTTCACCGCGTTGTCGACGGCGGCCAGCGCACGGCGGCGGAAGTCCTCGGCGTTGGCGAAGCACAGGGGCGCGTCGTAGCGGTAGACCACCAGTCCGGGAACGGTCCTCGCCTCCGGATAGTCGTCGATATCGTGCATGCCCGCCAGGCCGGGGACGAACCCCTGGATGGCGTCGTGCGCGCGGGCCACCCGACGCAGCAGGTCCAGAATCGACAGCCCGACCGCGATCAGGATGCCGTACAGCACTCCTGCGGCCAGCACCGCGACCGCCGTGCTCAGCGCGAGTAGCAGCTCACTGCGCCGAAACCGGGCCAACCGGCCGAACTCGGGCAGGTCGATCAACCGCAGCGCGGCGTAGATGACCAATGCGCCCAATGCCGCGGACGGGACCGCGGCCAACACCGTCCGCCCCCAGAGCACGACGGCCAGCGCGGTGGCCAGCGCGACCACCGCATACAGCTGGGTGCGCGCCCCGGCGGCATCGGCGATGGTCGTACGGCTGCCGCTGCAACTGACCGGAAATCCTTGCGATACACCGGCGGTCAGGTTGGTCGCGCCCATGGCGAGCAATTCCTGGTTCGCGTCCACGGTGTCGCCGTGCCGTGCCGCGAAGGCCCGCGAGGTCAGGACCATGTCGGAGAATCCGACCAGGGCGATGCCGACAGCGGGCAGCAGCAGTTTGCCCACATCGGCGGCCGCGACCTGCGGCACGCTCGGCACCGGCAGCCCGGACGGGATCGCGCCCACGACGCGAATTCCGTGCTCCCGCAGGGAGAAGACAGCCACCACCGCCGTCGCTCCCAGGACAGCGATCAGCGGGCCGGGAACACGCGCGGCGTGTTTCGTCGACAGCAGCAGCATCATCAGGGTGAGGGTGGACAGAAGCACTGTCGGCCAATGCAATTCATCGATGTTCGACGCGAAGGACCGCAACTGATCCGCGATGGACTCCCCCGCCACGCTCACCCGGCTGAGCCTCCCGAGCTGACTCACGATCATGATTCCCGCGGTCCCGGCCAGATACCCCACCAGCACCGGTTTCGACAGCAGATCGGCGAGCACTCCGAGCCGGGCCACCGCACCGGCCACACAGCAGGCTCCGACCACCAGCGCCAGCATCGCCGCCAGCGCGGCGTACCGGCCCGGATCCCCCGCCGCCAGCGGCGCCAGCGCCACCGCCGTCATGAGCGCGGTCGTCGACTCGGGCCCGACCGACAGCCGCTTGGACGTCCCCAGCACGACGTACACCGCCAGCGGCCCGAGCGTCGCCCACAAGCCCACGATCGGCGCCAGACCCGCCACGGTCGCGTAGGCCATGACCTGAGGAATCAGATAGGCCGCCACGGTGACTCCGGCCAGCGCGTCCGACCGCAGCCAGGCCCGCCGGTAGCCCCGGAACTGTCGTGTTCCGGGCAGCCACCGCGCCGCGGCCTCGCCCATCCCTGCACGGTACCGCGCGCGGTCACCCCGGCGTGGGGTTCGGAACCGGCGCCGCGCTGTCACCGCCGCCACTGGGACGGCCGGACGCGATCGTGGCTCGCCGGTGCGGCCGGGAGCCCTGTGGTCGACAGGAATGCGACCGCGATGGCGATCGAAAAGTGTTCCCGGCTCACGGTACCGCGCCGTTCAGGACCAGCACCCCCGCGGTGAGCAGGGCGGCCGCCTTCACCACTTCCAGGCAGACGTAGGCATAGTGGCTGCGCGACCGCGGCCCCTCCGCGCCGGCGAGCACGGCATCGCTGCGCCGGGTCAGCCGGGGACGCACGGCGAGCAGTTGGATGGCCAGCGCGCCGATCGCCACGGCCACGGCGGCCGTCGTGGCGGATCCGGGCGGATCAGCCCAGACCGCCGCGAGAATCAGAATGGCGAAAAGGGATTCGACGCCGTTGAGGGCGCGGAAGACCAGGCGGCCGATGCCCAGCCCGATGGCCAGGGTGACGTTCGGGGCGCGGAACTTCAACGGCGCCTCGATGAACGAGATGGCCAGCACCATGCCGAGCCATAGGAAATCGGCGGCGGTGAGGAAGGCACCGGCGGTGGTCATCGATATCACCCTCTCGAGACATCCGGTCCCGCAACGAGTCCCAGATCACCGTCGTAGCGGCGGTACAGGAGGCGGCCGCGGCGGTCGGACGGGTCGGTGAAGAACAGGAACGGCAGACCGTAGGCGCACAGCCGGGCCGCCGCCTGGGCTTCGGTGAATTCCCTTGTCGGGCGTGTGTTCATGGTGAGTGGTCGCCAGGTGGCAGCGGACGGCGGACACATTCGATGTTGCCGGGCCATCCGGATGCCCAGCGGCCCCGCCCAATACACGATCGCGTCCTCGCCGGTCTCGACGTCGGTGAACAGGAGGACGTCGTAGTCCATGGCATCCATGGCGGCGGCCGCGCCGACCGGATCGAGGACCTGGAGGCAGCAGTGCTTGCGCCGCACGATGGGACGCGCGTCGCTCACCGCCGCCAGCGGCGCGCGGCCGGGATCGGGCGCCCACCGCGGCTCGGCTTTCCCGGTGAGCCGGTCGAGTTGGCGGTCGAGGCGCTCGGCGGCGAAGGTGAGCGCGAAACCACCCGGCCCGTCGGCCTGGACACGAATCGGGGCGCCCGCGAACCGCGCGTTCACTTGCGCCACCGTCGTGGCCCCGAAACTGCCGTTCCTGCTGAGCCGGACACTCGCGGGCGACTCGAGGTGGTGGCGACGCAGCACCTTCCGGACCACGCGGTCGGCCCGGCTCCTCTCGGCAGCGGTGACCGGACCACGCGACTCCACCGCGACCCCGGGCGTCGCCGCCGCCACTCGCGTCGTATTCATCGAAGATGCCCTCGCTCCTTGCCGATTCCGCCGAATGACAACGCCCATGCCATCATCCGGCGAGCGGCGCGGAACAGGGTCCAAGGTCCTCCCGGGTCACTTCCCGGCGCGCACCGGCTGTGCCGACACTCCGCTCCAGCCGGCGCGAGCGCCCGATTCCCCGATCCGGTACACCTGCACCGTCGCGGCCACGCCCGCCGCGATCGTGAGGACGGCGACCGCGCCGACGAGCATCTGTGACAACGCGCGGCCGCGTGTCTCCCGGACGTGGACGACAGCCACCAGGATCGCGACCGCCAACAGGGCGACGGCGAAGTAGACGAACGTGTCGCCGAGATGAGTGTGGTTGCGCAGGTCGGGATTTCGCCCGACCCGCCGCTCCAGCCACTCGCCCGCCTCCGTGGTGATCGGGGTCAGCACGGCGACCACCGTCGCGAGCGCGACCGTCAACCACACCAGCCGCCGCCGTGCGGCGGGCCACAGCGCCGAGGAGATCGCAAGCAGCGCGGTGAGCGGCGCCAGCACCACGATCGCGTGGACCAGCAGGATGTGGGCCGGGAGCCCGTTGATCGTGGACATCAGCGACTTCCGTTCGGTTCGGCTGCAGTGCGGACCAGCCTTCCCGGCGTCCCTGGGAGAACGCTGGGACCGCCCCGCGAGCAGGCTGGGAGCCGCCTGCGAGCGAGACTCAGCCCGCGGCGGGCCAGCGCCAGTCGGCGATCTCGGGCGGGTCGATGCCGTGGCGGCGGGCGTAGGCGTCGGCGGCTTCGCGCTGCGTGGTCAACCGCTCGGTCAGCGACGAAAGCCGGTCGGCGAGGCGCGGCACCTCGGCGAGGGCGGCGGCGGCGAGGGTGAAGCGGTCGATGCCGTTCATCGCGCACATGCTGAACGGTGTGGTGGTGGTGCCGTTGTCGGTGAAGCCGTGGACGTGCATGCGGTCGTGGCCCGGCCGGCGGTAGGCGATGCGGTGGACGAGCCAGGGATAGCCGTGGAAGGCGAAGATCACCGGGGCGTCGGTGAAGACGGCGCGGTAGTCCTCGTCGGCGATGCCGTGCGGGTGACGGTCCGGCGGGAACAGCCGGGCCAGGTCCACCACATTGACCACACGAACCGCCAAGTCCGGCACCATGTTCCGCAGCAGCGCGGCCGCGGCGAGGGTCTCCTGGGTGGGGACATCGCCCGCGCAGGCCAGCACGACCTCGGCGGGGCGATCGGCGTCCGTGCTCGCCCACTGCCAGACACCGAGTCCACGTTCGCAGTGCACGCGCGCCGCGTCGTCGTCGAGGTATTGCAGCGCGGGCTGTTTGCCGGCGACGACGACATTGACCCGGCCCCGGCTCCGCAGGCAGTGGTCGAAGACGTGCAGCAGGCAGTTGGCGTCCGGCGGCAGATACACCCGGCTCACCTCGGGCCGCTTGCTGAGCACATGGTCGATGAAGCCGGGGTCCTGATGCGAGGCCCCGTTGTGATCCTGCCGCCACACATGCGAGGTGATCAGGTAGTTGAGGCTGGGAATGGGCTCGCGCCAGGCGAAGTCGGCCGCCATGTGCAGCCATTTCGCGTGCTGCACCACCATCGAGTCGATGACGTGCGCGAACGCCTCGTAGGTGGAGAAGACGCCGTGGCGTCCGGTGAGCAGGTAACCCTCGAGCCAGCCCTGGCACAGATGCTCCGAGAGCACCTCGAAGACGCGGCCGTCGGGAGACAGCCGGTCGTCGCCCACGATGCGCCTTTCGCGCCAGCGACGGCCGGTGACCTCGAGGATCGCGTCCAGCCGGTTGGAGGTGTGCTCGTCCGGGGAGAAGAACAGCAGATTGCGGGGATTCTCGACCAGGGCGTCGCGCAGGTAGCCGCCGAGTACACGGGTGGCCTCGGCCGATTCCGTTCCGGGCGTCGCGAATTCGACCCGGTAGTCGGTCGGGCACGGAAGCCGCAGATCGACGCTGTCGTGCCCGTGCGCCGCGCGGTTCGCGCTCATGCGCAGCTGCCGCGGGTGCAGGTCCGCGATCCGGTCGACCGGACGGCCGTCGGCGTCGAAGAGCTCCTCGGGCCGGTAGGACCGCAGCCAGTCCTCCAGTTGCGCCAGGTGTTCCGGGTTCTCCCGGACGCCCGCCAGCGGTACCTGGTGGGCCCGGAAGGTGCCTTCCACGCGGACGCCGTCGACCATGGCCGGACCGGTCCACCCCTTGGGGGTCGCCAGCACGATCATCGGACGGCACGGGTCGCGCGGCCCCAGCCCGCGCTCGGCGTCGTCGCGGATCTCGCGGATGCGCTCCATCGCCTCGTCGAGCACGGTCGCGTAGCGTTCGTGCACCTCGGCGACATCGGAGCCCTCCACGTACATGGGCTCCCAACCCTGCGCGGTGAGCATGGCGTCGAGGTCATCGCGCGACATGCGGGCCAGCAGTGTCGGATTCGCGATCTTGTAGCCGTTGAGATGCAGGATCGGCAGCACGGTCCCGTCGGACACGCGGTCCAGGAACAGCGACCCGTGCCAACTGGTGGCCAGCGCGGCGGTCTCGGCCTCGCCGTCGCCGATCATGCAGGCCACCACCAGATTCGGATTGTCCAGGGCCGCACCGGTGGCGTGCGCGAGCGAGTAGCCCAGCTCACCGCCCTCGTGGATGGAGCCCGGCAGATGCGGCGAGGCGTGACTGGGCACGCCGCCGGGGAACGAGAACTGCCGGAACAACTCCCGCATCCCGGCCAGGTTCTGCCCCACCTCCGGATGCCGCAGCGAGTAGGTGCCCTCGAGCCAGGTCGCGGCGGTGAGCGCCGCCGCGCCGTGGCCGGGGCCGAGCACGAACAGCATCTCCTGCCCGGTGCGCATGATGGCGCGATTGAGGTGGGCGTACGTGAGTGTCACCCCGGGCACGGTGCCCCAGTGCCCGATCAGCCGCGGCTTGATGTGTTCGGGCCGCAGCTTCTCGGTCAACAACGGGTTGTCCATGAGGTAGATCTGGCCGGCGGCCAGATAGTTCGCCGCCCGCCACCATGCGTCCAGATCGACCAGGTCGTCCCGGATTTTGGTCTCGGATCCGGGCATGGTTCTCGTCATCGCTTCGTCTCCTCGGTATCGGCGTGCACCACCATCACCGGGCAGTGCGCGTGCTGGACCAGGTGATGGGCGGTGGATCCGAGGAGCAGGCCCGTGAATCCGCCGCGGCCGCGGTTGCCGACCACGACCAATTGCGCGGTCTTCGACAGCTCGGTGAGCTGGGCCCCGGGCCCGGCGGTGCAGACCTCCCGGGTCACCTCGACGTCCGGGTACTTCTCCTGCCAGCCCGCCAGCCGTTCGGCCAGCACGGCCGCCTCGACGTCGTCGAGATTCCCGGTCATCGCGGTCACCTCGCCGGCGAACTGCCCGGTGTCCCAATCGCTCCAGGCGTGCATCGCGACCAGGCCGGTGCGCCGCTCGGCGGCCTCGGCGAACGCCGCGGCGATGGCGGCCTCGCTGGTCCGGCTGCCGTCCACACCCACCACCACGGGTCCGGAGGTCCGGACCGCGTCGCCGGTGGCGGGGTCCGGCCGCACCACGATGACCGCGCCGGACGCGTGGCTGGTGACCGCCAACAGGGTCGAGCCCAGGTGCGCGAGGGTTCCGGCGGTGCCGGACGCGCCGATCACCACCGCGAAGGCGGTCACGCTGTCCTCGATCAGCAATTGGGCGGCGGTGTCGCCGGACATGGACGCCGTGAGCGGGACCTCCGGGTCGTACTCGCCCGCGGCGGTCACCGCGCGCGCCACCAGCGCCTTGCCCGCCGCTTTGACGCTGTCGATCAGCGGTAGCGTGGCGACCGCGTAGGTTCCGACGCCGCGGCTCACGCCGACCAGGTCCAGCCCGTGCACGATGTGCAGCCGCCGCCGATGCTGCGCGGCGTACCGCACCGCCCACCGCAGCGCTCGCGCCGAACCGTCCGAGCCGTCCACGCCGACCACGACGGGCGCGGAGGCCAGCCGATGCGGATCGTCGTACTGCTGCTCTGTCATCGTGACCTCCGGGTGAGGTGAAATCATCGGCGCCCGAACCGGGCTGGTCCTCTCACGGTAGGAACGCCCCCGCTCCCGCTGCTGCGGGCGATCGTCCTCGAAGCGGGGACCAAAGGCCTCAGCGCGGCGCTCCCGACCATCGCCTCGGGACTTCGGCCGCCGTTGGTCACTCCCGGGTCGGGAACAACGGCCCTGCTGCCCGCCGCACGCAGGCACCAGGCTGATCATCATGGATTCTCCCGCACCTCCGCATGCCGTAGCGATAGCGGCGCTGGTTCTCGGTTCGGTCATGGTCGTCGCGATCCCCGCGGCCACCGACGATCTGTCCGTCTGGGCGCGGATGTACGGCACGGCGCTGGTCTACCTCGCGTTCACCGAATATCTGGCGGTCGCGGTCGGGCTGGTCCGCTGGGGTGCCGGTCAGCTGCGTTCCTGATCGCGGCCCGCCACGAAATCCCGTGCGTCCAGCGGTACCCGCACGGTGGCCCCGGCCGCCAGCATCTCGGTGACGCCGTCACAGTGGACCTCCACCGGATCGGCGCTTCCCGGATCCGCGGCGACCTCCAGCGCGTGAGCGCTGATCCGGATCGCCAGGCGATGTCCCCGGTAGATGATCGAATAGCGCAGCTCCCCCAGCTCCGACGGCCAGCAGGGGTTGAAGATCAGCCGATCGGATCGGATCTCCATCCCGGTGAAGCAGCGCTGCACCAGGTCGATGCTTCCGGCCATGGCTCCCAGATGAATTCCCTCCTCCGTGGTGCCGCCCTGGATGTCGGCGACATCGGAGTCGAGCACCCGGTCGAAGAACTCCATCGCCTGCGCCCGGTGCGCGCGGGCCAGCACCCAGGCGTGGACCAGCGCGCTGAGTGTGGAGCCGTGCGAGGTCCGGGCCAGGTAGTAGTCGATGGTCCGCGGAATCATCTCTCCCGGCAGCTCGTATCCGAGTCGCTCGAGCACGTCTCGCAACTCGTCGGCCGAGAGCAGGTAGAACAGCATCAGCACATCGGCCTGTTTGGCGGCCCGGTACCGGTTGACGTCGTCGCCCTCGGCCTCGAGGATGCGATCCAGTCGCTGGATCTCGCCGTAGCGCTGCCGATAGCCGTCCCAATCGAGTTCGGCCAGCGACTCGTAGCCGTCGAACTGGCTGATGACGCCGTCGTGGAACGGTACGAACATGCGGCGGCTCACGTGCTCCCACCGGGCGAGTTCGCGCGGCGAGACGCGCAGTGACTCCAGCAGTTCCGCGCGCGCCCGCGGCGTCAGCCGGTCCAGGGCCTCCTGTGCGCGCACCAGGGTCCAGACAGCCATCACGTTCGTGTAGGCGTTGTCGTCGACACCGGTCCCGGGCGCGGTGGGCGAACCGGTATGGAATTCGTCGGGCCCGATGACGCCGCGCAGGTGATAGCGATCGTGGCGGGGATCGTAGTCGGCCAGGCTCGCCCAGTACCGGGCGATCTCGACCAGCAGTTCGGCCCCGTAATCGGTGAGGAATTCGAGGTCGCCGGTGGCCTGGTAGTACTGCCACACGGTGTAGGCGATCGCACTGCCGATGTGATGGGCGCGCGGGCTCGGATCCGGATTCCAGTGCCCCGACAACGGATTCAGATGCAGCAGCTGGCTCTCCTCGCGACCGTCGGAACCCGACTGCCACGGGAACATCGCTCCGCGCTGACCGGCCGCGGCGGCGGCCCGGCGCGCCTCGGGCAGACGCCGGTAGCGGTAGCGCAGCAGCCCGCGCGCCAGGCGCGGGAAGCGCGGGTTCAGGACCGGGTGGACGAACAGCTCGTCCCAGAAGACGTGCCCGCGGTACGCCTCGCCGTGCAGGCCGCGCGCGGGGACGCCGACATCGAGATCGGCGGTGTGCGGTGACAGGGTCTGCACCAGATGCAGCAGGTGGAGCCGGATCACGCGGGTCGCCCGGTCACCGCCGTCGAGGTCGATGCGCAGCCGATCCCACAGGTGTTCCCAGGCGGCCGTATGAGATTCGAGCAGATCCGCGAAGCCGCCGGCCGCGCGCAACGACCGCGCGGCCTCGTCGTCCGGAGCCGAGACGGCGTGGTCGCGACCGGTGACCACGGCTGCGATCTTCTCCAGTACGACGGTGTCCCCCTCGGCCAGCGCGACGCCGTGGTCGTGTCCGATCGAGTTCTCCGACTCGACGAGTTCGGTTGCGGGGCACAGTTTCACCCCGTCACGGTGCAGGGTTCCGCGCGCGGCTGTCGCCACCGGAATTCCCGACTGCCCGGTGCGCACGACGAGCAGCACCGATTCGGGCGACAGTTCACGCGCTGACGCCGGCGCGAGATGATTACCCGACAGGTCGCGATATCGGGCCACCAGTTCGTTGCGGACGCCACCGTCCACCGTCGAGCGGAAGATCACGGTGCCCGACCAGTTCTCGGCGGTCACCTCGGTCTCCAGCGCGCACAGGTGCGGGGCGTGCATGGCCGCGAAGCGCCGCTGCCGGACCCGCGTGATTCGCCCGGTGGCGTCGCGGAAACGGAACCGCCGCGACAGGACGGCCCGGCGCAGATCGAATTCCTGCCGATAGGACAGCAATTCGACGGTGTCGATGTCGAGCCAGTCGCCGTCGCCGACGCGGAAGGTCACCGGCAGCCAGTTCGGCAGGTTCACCAGGCTCTCGTTGTCGACGGTACGCCCGGCCACCTGGTCGAAGAGCCGGTTGTAGGTCCCCGCGACATACGTCCCCGGATAGTGGTGCTCGCTCGCCGTGCAGTCGGGCGCCGCGCCGCGGGTGGCGAGGTAGCCGTTGCCGACCGTGCACAACGCCTCCCGCAGCCGCTCGTGCGCCGGGTCGTAGCCGTCGAAGGCGAGCACCCACGAATCCGACACCGCCCCGGTCGATTCGGCGTCGAACAGCCTCGCCAGGTCGTCGAGGAACGCGCGCACGCCCTCCGGGCCGGACAGCGCGAACCGGGCGGCGGTCCGGCGGTCGCCGTTCTCGTCATGGCGGACCACCACCGAGAGTCCCTCGGCCTCGATGGAGTCGAAGGCGTCCTCGTCGGTGAGATCGTCGCCGACGTAGATCGGCAGGGTGGACGTGGTGAGATGGCCCAGGATCCAGTGCAGTGCGGTTCCCTTGTCCCAGTCCACATCCGGCCGCAGCTCCACGACCTTCCGCCCTCCCGTCACCCGCAGGCCCCGGTCGTGAGCTTGGGCATGGACCGCGGCGGTCACCGCGGGCACTCGTTCCGGCGGCACCCGCCGGTAGTGCACGGCGACCGCGAACCGCTTGTGCTCCACCAGAATCCCGGGGACGTCGCCGAGCGCCCGCTCGAGCTCCGTCGCCGCCGCGGCCAGCGCCGCCTCCGCGCCCGGTGCCGCGTCGTGCACATGGGTCGTTCCGTCCGGGGCCAGCAGCTCGAATCCGTGACACCCCGCGTACCAGAGTCCGTCCACGCCCACCCGATCGCGCAGATCCGCCAGTTCCCGCCCGCTCACGATGGCCACCGGGCACCGCGCCGCCAGTCGCGCCAGGGCCGCGGCCGCGCCGTCGACCAGTGTCGCGGCGGCCGGATCCGGCACGATGGCCGAGAGCGTGCCGTCGAAATCGAGCAGCACCGAGGCCTTCTCGGTATCGAGCAGGTCGCCCAGGCGAGCCGCGGCGGCCTCGGGCAGCTCCGACATCCGCCGGAAACCGTTGCGCAGCCCCACCTGCCCGAGGTCGGCGACCACGACATCGGCGCCGTGTTCGGCCAGCCGGTCCCCGTGCCCGCCCCGATCGATGCCGATCACCAGGCCGAAACCACCCGCGCGCCCGGCGGCCACACCGGCCTCCGCGTCCTCCACGACAATGGTCCGCGCCGGTTCGGCCCCGAGCCGGCGCGCGGCCTCGAACAGCATCGCGGGATCGGGTTTGCCCGCCAATCCCAGCTCGTCGGCGTCGATCCCGTCCACGCGCACGCCGAACAGATCACCGATGCCCGCCGCGCGCAGGACCTCGGCGCAGTTGCGGCTGGCGGAGAAGATCGCGACGCCGAGTCCCGCGGTCTGCAAGCGGCGTACCAGCGCCACCGTACTCGCGAACGCGGGCACCCCGGCGCGGGTGAGGCGCTCCAGGAACAGCCGGTCCTTGCGATTGCCCAGCGCACAGACGGTCTCCGCGTCCTCACCGTCGCCTGGTTCCCCATAGGGCAGTGAGATACCCCGCGCGGCAAGGAAATTGGTGACCCCCTGGTATCGAGGGACGCCGTCGACCCACCGCAGATAGTCGTCGGCGGTGAACGGTGATCGATCCTCGCCGGGCGCCACGGCACGGTGTGTCAGGAACTCGTCGAACATCTCCGTCCAGGCCGCCGCGTGGACCGAAGCGCTGTCGGTCACCACGCCGTCCATATCGAAGATCACCGCATCGTGACGCCGCGCATCGATCAGCGGCGTGGCCTGTGTGTGCTCGTCCACCATTTCAGCGTGCGTCGCGCTCGGCGTGTCGCCAAGGGTCCTGTAGCACCGCACCGAGGACCAATGGCCCCTGCGGTAAGGACCGCTCGCGTCCTAGCGTGAGTCCATGAGCCCACTACCCAGCGGTGACACGATCGAGCAGGCCGTCCGGCTGTCCGGTCGAGCGCCCTCGCTGCACAACAGCCAGCCGTGGCGTTGGGTCTTCGACGGCGCCGCCCTGCACCTGTACTCGGTCCGCGAGCGCATGCTGCCCGCCACCGACGCCTCCGGCCGACAGCTGCTGATCAGCTGCGGGCTGGCCCTGGGCCACCTGCGGGCCGCGCTCGCCGCGGCCGGATGGCAGACCCGGGTCGCCTACTTCCCGAATCCCACCCGCCACGAACACCTGGCGACGGTCACTTTCGAGCCCGCGCGCATCGTCACCGACGCCGACCGGGATCGCGCGGCCGCCATCGAGGTCCGCTACACCGACCGGCTGCCTTTCGGTGCGCCGAAGGACTGGCGCGAGTTCGAACCGGTGCTGCCGGTGGTCGTCGACCCGCGCGACGCGGTGATCACCGTGCTGCCGTCCGAGGCCCGCTCCGAGCTGGCCCACGCGTCGCGGCTCACCGCCGCGGTGCGCCGCTACGATTCCAGCTATCAGGCCGAATTGCAGTGGTGGACAGGGCATTCACTGGCTGCGGAGGGCATCCCTCCGGAAGCGCGGATCTCCACCGAGGAGCGTCAGCGTGTCGAGGTGAGTCGTGTCCTGCCCGCGGTCGGGGGCGAATCGCGCCGCACCGAGGTGGACGAGGACCGATCGGTCGTCGTGGTCCTCTCCGGCGACGACAGCGCGATCGAATTCCTGCGCTGCGGCGAGGCGCTGTCGACGCTTCTGCTCGAGTGCACGGTCGCCGGCTATCACACCTGCCCACTGACCCACGTCACCGAACTGCCGCGCAGCCGTGCCATGATCCGGGCACTCACGGGCCGCGACGAGCAGCCGCAGGTCCTCGTCCGGATCGGAAGCGTGCCCGTCTCCGAGCGGCGCCTGCCCCGCACGCCGCGCCTGCCGCTCACGCAGATCCTGACTCTCACCGCACCCGCCACCGCGGTATCGGAATGAGTTCCGGCGTTTCCCGGCCGCGGGCCCCGCGAGCTATCGTTGACCTGACCACCCAAGAAGATGGGAACCGGCCATGACCACCGTTTTTCTCGTGGACGACCACGAGATCGTTCGCCGCGGGCTAGTCGACTTGCTCGAGAGCGACCCCGACATCACCGTCGTCGGCGAGGCCTCCGACGCCGCCCAGGCCCTGGCCCGGATCCCCGCGCTCAACCCCGATGTCGCGGTGCTCGACGTGCGGCTGCCCGACGGCAACGGCATCGAGCTGTGCCGCGATCTGCTCTCCCGGCTGGACGGGTTGCGCTGCCTGATCCTCACCTCGTTCACCGACGAGCAGGCCATGATGGACGCCATCCTGGCCGGAGCCAGCGGCTATGTCGTCAAGGACATCAAGGGCATGGAACTGGCCAAGGCCATCAAGGAGATCGGGGCCGGCCGTTCGCTGCTGGACAATCGCGCCGCCGCCGCTCTCATGGACCGGCTGCGCCGCAGCACGCAGACCGACGGCCCGCTCGCCGGGCTCACCGAACAGGAACGCAAACTCCTCGACCTGCTCGGTGAGGGCCTGACCAATCGTCAGATCGCCGAGCGCATGTTCCTCGCCGAGAAGACCGTCAAGAACTACGTTTCCCGGCTGCTCGCCAAGCTCGGTATGGAACGCCGCACCCAGGCCGCCGTTTACGCTTCCAAGCTGCGTGGCGACCACCCCCATCCGGTCTAGATCGAGATCGCGACCGAACACCGCGCCCCGCTGATCGGGGCGCGGTGTTCGTCGTCGCACAGCGACCGGTGCGCGTGGCCGCGCTCGCGAAAGCCGATCCCCGAGGCCGCAGCGATTCCGCGGCGAAGGTGACCTGAAGGGGGTCTCCGGCATCGCCGGCCCAGTGATCGCCTCCCGTGACTTGCAGGTGTCACGTCGCGGCGGAGGCTCTAATCGACCGGCGTACAGCGTTATCCGGCGTGCGGGTCGCCCGCGCCTCGCTCCAGGAAACGCCTCGGGGATCGACCTGCGAATGATGCGGGGTACAGCCCGGCCGCCGCAGCAGCGGCAAGTCCTCGGCTACAGGGTCTTTGGTCCCCGGGGCACATGCGGGCGGCCTCTACCGAGCCCGGCGTTCCAGCGCAACCCTCGAAGGCATGTCGATGCGCACGCGCCCGGCCGTCGCGAATACCGGCCCGCGCCAACCGGTTCACGCCCTGTCGGCCGCGATCGCCGCGGCGCGACCGGTCGATCAGGTGATGGCCGCGCTCGACAGCGGCGATGGCGGTCTGACCGAGGCCGAACACACCCGCCGGGCAGAGGTCTTCGGTCCCAATTCCCTTCGGACCCATCGGGTACGGCTCGCATCGGTCGTGGCCAGGCAATTGCGTTCTCCACTTCTGCTTCTGCTGGCCGTGACCGCCGCCGTCGCGTTCTTCCTGGGCGAGCGCACCGACGCGGTGGTCATCGGCGCGATCGTGGCCATGTCGGTGGGTCTGGGCACCGTCAACGAGTTTCGCGCCGAGCAGGCCGCCGACTCGCTGCGTGACCGCATCCGGCATCGGGTGGTGGTGGTGCGCGACGGCGTCGCCCGATCGATCGACCTGGTGGAACTGGTGCCCGGCGATATCGTCGAGTTGCGGGCCGGGGAACTGGTACCCGCGGATCTGCGGCTGCTGTCGTCGACCGGGCTGCACTGCGATGAATCGGTGCTGACCGGCGAGGCGGAACCGGTGCGCAAGTCGCCGGAGGTGGTGCCCGCGGGCAGCCCGGTCGCCGAACTCGCGTCCTGCGCGCTCATGGGCACGGTGGTCGCCTCCGGCACCGGCAGCGGCATGGTGATCGCGACCGGCGGTGACACCGAATTCGGGCGTATCGCGGCCGGTTTGGCGCACCGGGAGCCCGAGACCGAGTTCCAGATCGGACTGCGCCGGTTCTCGATGCTGCTGGTCCGGGTGGACGCCGTCCTGACGATCGGCATCTTCGCGGTGAACCTGGTCCTGCACCGGCCGCTGCTGGACGCGCTGATGTTCTCGCTGGCGATCGCGGTCGGGATCTCACCCCAACTACTCCCCGCGGTGGTCTCCACCGGCCTGGCGGCCGGGTCGCGGCTGCTGGCCCAGCGCAAGGTGCTGGTGAAGAGGCTGGTCTGCATCGAGGATCTGGGCGATACCGAAGTGCTGTTCACCGACAAGACCGGGACGCTGACCGAGGGCCGGATCGAGTTCATGCGCGCCGTCCCCGTGGACGGGGCGGCCAGCGCCGACGTCGTCGCGCTGGGCCTGGTCTGCGCCGACGGCTCCATCGAGAATGGCGCTCTGGTCGGTGGCGACGCGCTCGACACCGCACTGTGGGCGGCGCCGGTCGCGCCCCGGGCCGCGGTGCGGGAGTATTCGCGTGCGGCGACACTGCCTTTCGATCATCGGCGCCGCATGATCTCGGTACTCGTCGATTCGCCCGGAGGCGGACGCGTCATCGTCACCAAGGGCGCGCCCGAGGCCGTCCTCGCCCGCTGCGAGCAGGTGCCCGAGTCGGCGATCGGAGCCCTCGACGCGGAATTCGCGGCCGGGCACCGGGTGGTCGCCGTGGCCACCCGTGCCGCCTCCGGTATGACATCGTTGACGGCCTCCGAGGAGACCGGGCTCCGCCTGGCCGGATTCCTGATCTTCCTCGATCCGCCGAAATCCTCTGCGGCAGCGGCAATCAGCCGGCTGACGACGCTGGGCATCACGGTCAAGGTGATCACCGGCGATCATCCGGGCGTGGCCGCGCAGGTGTGCGAACGATTGGGTCTGCCGGTGAACGGCACCCTCTCAGGCGCCGAGGTGGACCGGCTCACCGATCGCGAGCTCGCCGAGAGACTGCACACCACCACCGTTTTCGCGCGCATCGATCCCGAGCAGAAGGCGCGCATCGTGCGCGCGCAACGCTCGCTCGGCGTCGATGTCGCCTTCCTCGGCGACGGCGTCAACGACGCGCTCGCCCTGCACGCCGCCGATGTCGGAATCTCCGTGGACGCGGCCACCGATGTGGCCAAGGACGCCGCCGATGTGGTGCTGCTGGAGAAGGACCTGCAGGTGCTGGCCGACGGTGTCACCCAGGGACGCCGCGTCTTCGCCAACACCATGAAGTACGTCCTGATGGGTACGTCCAGCAATTTCGGCAATATGTTCAGCGCGGCGGGCGCGTCGGCGTTCCTGCCCTTCCTGCCGATGCTGCCATCGCAGATCCTGCTCAACAATCTGCTCTACGACGCCGGGCAGCTCGCCATCCCCACCGACACTGTCGACGAGGAGCAACTGGCCCGCCCGTCGCGCTGGGATATCGCGCTGATCCGGCGATTCATGCTGGTGTTCGGTCCGATCAGCTCGATCTTCGACTTCGCCACCTTCGGCGTCATGCTGTGGGCCTTCCACGCCGGCGAAACCCTGTTCCACACCGGGTGGTTCGTCGAATCGCTGGCCACCCAGACCTTGGTGCTGTTCGTGATCCGCACCCGCAGGACGCCGTTCTTCCGCAGTCATCCCAGCGTCGTCCTGCTGACCGCGGCTCTGGCCTCGGTCGCGATCGGCGCGCTGCTGCCCGTGACGCCGCTGGCGTCAGCGCTCGGCTTCGCGCCACTGCCCGCCGGCTTCTTCGCCGCACTCCTCGCCATGATCGTGGTGTACCTCGCGCTGGCCGAGGCCGCGAAACGGTGGTTCTTCCGGACACCCCCGCCCGTGCCCGCCGCCCGCGACCGCCGCACCGATCACCGATTGCGGCGTCGCGCAGCGCGTTTCGCCCTCGGAACCCCCGCCGCACCGGGGACTTCCGCACAACCGGTACAGGCATTTGGCCCCTAGAGCCCCGTGACCGGGTGCGGTGTGCTTCATGCATGACACACCGCAAGATCTACGAAGAGCAGCGCACCCTCGACCGCGTCGAACTCGCCGACCAATTGCGGGAGCTCGCCGACGAACTCGACGCCAGGGGCGCCATCACCTACGGCAGCGGGGGTACCACCGGCACCCTCATACTCCCGGACAAACTGCGCGGCGAAGTCGAGATCACGCGTTCCGACCACGACGGTCGAACGAAAGTCGTTGCCCGGTTGCGCTTCACCGGCACCGAGAGCGACGTGGACACCGAGGACGAGCAGGAGGACGATGAGGACGCGGATTGGGAGATCGACGACCCCTATGCCTGAGCCGTCGGCGACGCGGCTATCCCGCCTTCTTCACCACGAGCCGCACCCCGGTCACCAGGGTCGGCTCGATGGCGACGAGGGAATCCATCACCCCGTCCACCCACGGCTGCAGCATCGCCTCGTAGCGGGCGACGCGCTCGGGATCGGTCACCGGTCGGGCGATACCCGTCACCACAACCGACCATCCCAGCTGTTCGACGGGATCGATCTCATCGGCTTCGTAAGCCACGACGACGTTTTCGTCCGCGCGCACCGTCGAGGTGAGCCGCGACGTGAGCCGGGTCCGCACGATGACGATCTCGCCGTCGTCGACCAGGTGGTTCACCGGCCGCACGGCGGGCAGCGCGTCCCGGGTGAAGATCACCCGCCCGAACGACACACTCGCCAGCAGCCGCAGCGCCTCGTCTCGGCCCATGGCCACGGTGGCGCGGGGTCCGAACGAACGTTCGACCTGCCCGTTCACGCGAAAGCTCCGGACACCCGGCACGCCCGCGGGCCGGATGCCTCCGGCCGCAAGCGCATTCGGACCGATAGAGCTTGGTACGCGCGCATGAACTGACGACCCTTCCTCACTGTCCCCTGGCACAATGCGTTCCCCCTGGCTCAATGTCATCACCGATACCCGTCGGCCCCACAGGGCCGAAGGTCCCATCTCGGACGTCCTTCCGACACCTGGCGCCGCCCACCGAGCGCCGAGCTCGTTCGGCAGAACCGGCTTCGAGGCAGGCAGCCAGGAACCTGCCGCGGACCCCATCGATCACCGGCTGACGGGTCCAAAGGCAGTTCTTCCGAGGGACTGTGGCTCTGTGATGCGCCGCATTCGTGCGGTGCACTGCAGAGGAACACGATCCGGCGGGAAGGGAGCATTCCGGTGCCCGAATCACGAGACCGGCATCGGTGGGAGCGGTACACCGGTGTCGCGAGCGCGTTGCTGCTGATCGGCACCATCGTGCCGCTGCTGGCCGGTGTGATCGCCCGGGTGGCCGGCGCGATCACGGTCGCGGAATGGTGTTGGGCCGCAGGCACGGTGGTCGCCATCGTGCCCGCGCTGTGGTGGGTGGTCTCGGCACTGCGGCGCGGGCGGGCGGGCGTCGATCTCATCGCGGTGCTGTCGCTGGCCGGCACCCTGTTGGTGCACGAATATCTCGCCGGGGCGTTGATCGCGGTCATGCTCAGCGGCGGGCACGCCCTCGACGCGGCGGCCGAACGCCGGGCGACGCGGGATCTGCGAGCGCTGCTCGAACGAGCCCCGCGATCGGCGCGGCGCCGACGCGGAGCGGTGGTGCGGGTCGTCGACCTCGACGAGATCGCCGCGGGCGACATCCTGGTCATCGCCGCCGGAGAGGTGGTGCCGACCGACGGCCGGATCCTGGATTCGGTTGCGGTGCTGGACGAATCGGCGTTGACGGGGGAACCGTTGCAGGTCGAACGGGCCGCCGGCGAACCGGTCCGCAGCGGCGTGCTCAATGCCGGTGCGGTATTCGAGATGCGGGCCACGGCGACCGCTGAGGACAGCACCTACGCCGGCATCGTACGACTGGCCCGGGAGGCGGGAGCCGACACCGCGCCCACCGTCCGCCTGGCCGACCGCTACGCCGCCTGGTTCCTCCCTCTCACACTGGCCGTCGCCGCCGCGGCCTACTGGTTCAGTGGTTCGCCCACCCGCGCGGTGGCGGTACTGGTGGTCGCCACGCCCTGTCCGTTGTTGCTGGCCGCGCCGGTCGCGATCGTGTCGGGCCTGTCCCGCGCCTCCCGCGTCGGCGTCGTCGTCCGCGGCGGTGGGGCGTTGGAGAACCTCGGCCGCGCAACCACTCTGGTGATGGACAAGACCGGAACCGTCACCGCCGGGCGGCCCGTCGTCACGGAGGTCGCCGCGGCCCCCGGCACGGATCCGGCGTCGCTGCTGCGGCTGGCCGCCTCGATCGATCAGCTCTCGCCGCATGTCCTGGCCGCGGCGATCGTGACCGAGGCACTGGCACGGGACCTGCGACTCGAGGTCGCCACCGAGGTTTCCGAACGAGCGGGGCACGGCGTGAGCGGCGTGGTGGACGGCCGCCGCGTGCAGGTCGGCAAACTGCCCGACGGCGCGACCGTTCCGGGCTGGGCCCGGCCGGTCATGAACCGCGCCCGGCTCGATTCCGCCGCGATCGCCTGGGTCACCGTCGACGACGACCCGCTCGGGGCCGTGCTGCTGCGCGACCCGTTGCGGCGGCACGCGCCCCGCACACTGCGGCGGCTGCGTGAGGCGGGACTGAACCGGCTCGTCATGCTGACCGGTGATCGCCCCGAACCCGCGCGGGAGGTCGCCACCGTGCTGGGCTTGGACGAGGTGTGCGCGAACCAGAGTCCGGCCGACAAGGTCGAGGCGGTCCGGCGGGAGAGCGACCGGCACGTGACCGTGATGGTCGGCGACGGGATCAACGACGCCCCGGCCCTGGCCGCCGCCACGGTCGGCGTGGCCATGGGCGCGCGCGGATCGACCGCGTCGTCGGAGGCCGCCGACATCGTCCTCACCACCGACCGGCTGGACCGGCTCGCCGATGCGATGGACATCGCCCGCCGCTCGCGGCGCATCGCGGTGCAGAGCGCGACCGTAGGGATGGGGCTGTCGTTGCTGGCAATGGTCGTCGCCGCCTTCGGGTGGCTGCCGCCCGCGCCGGGCGCGCTGCTCCAGGAGGCCATCGACGTCGCCGTGATCCTGAACGCGTTGCGGGCCCTGCGCTCCGGCCCCGCCAGCGGGCGCGCCGTACCGGTCGACACCGATGAACTGCTCCGGCATTTCGCCGCCGAACACGACACCCTGCGCGACACGCTCGCCACGCTGCGGGCGGTGGCCGACCGGATCGCGGAACGCCCCGATGCCGAGGCGCTGAAGGCGCTCGAGGCCGCGCACCGATTCCTGGTCGAGGATCTGCTGCCGCACGAGCGGGCCGAGGAGACGAAGCTCTACCCGGCGCTGGCCGGGCCCCTCGGCGGATCCGAGGCGACGGCGACCATGAGCCGGGCGCACGCCGAGATCCAGCGATTGACCACGAGAATCGGCACGCACCTCGAATTGGCGCGGGCGCGTGATGGTTTCGATCCCGACCAGATCGACGATCTGCTCGCGTGCCTCTACGGGCTGCACGCCGTCCTGCGCCTGCACTTCCTGCAGGAGGAGGAAAACTACTTCGTTCTCGCCGCCGACGAACGGCTGTGATGGCAGCCCGCCCCTCGGGACACTCGGCGCGGTCCGGTCATCGACTTGTTCCCGCCCCACCGGGACCTTCTCCTCTGGAACCCCGCCCGACCGGTGCGCAGGCTGGTGAGACAGCAATCGAAGGAGGCATGCGATGGAATACCGGGTCAATGTGTGCGAGACAGCGCCGCAGGCGGTCCTGCGCATCCCGTTGGAAATCCGGCCCGACCTGTTGAGCGAGGGCATCGTCAGCGGGATGGACCGGCTGAGCGAGGTCGCCGGGAAGGCGGGACTGACCGCGAACGGTGCGCCGACCATCACCTTCCATCGGGAGCTACCCGCCGAGGACGCCATCGTCGTCGACTTCGGGCTTCCGATCGAAGCGGCCCCGGCGCTCGGACCGAGTTCCGGGGCCGAATTGGTCATCCAGTCCCCGATCCTGGTGGCCCGCACCAGCCATCGCGGCGGCTACGGCGATATCGACGCCGCCTACCGCGCCCTGCGGGAGTGGCTGCGACAGGCCGGCTATCGTCCCGTCGGACCGCCGACCGAGGCGTACCTCGTGGGGCCGGACGAGGTGAGCGATCCCCGGCTGCTGATCACCGAGATCCGGATCCCGGTGGCGCCCGCCCCGGCCATCGCGGTACACCTGGCCACCACCTTCTCCGACGCGGTGGATCGAACCCGAACAGTGTTGCGAGAGCGTGGATTCGGCGTCGTCACCGAATTCGACGTGCAGGCGTCGCTGCGGGAGCGGACCGGTGAGCACATCGAGGAGTATCTGATCCTCGGCGTCTGCAACCCCCAGCTCGCGGGTCTGGCCTTGGCGACCGATCGCGAGGCCGGGCTGCTGATGCCCTGCACCGTGGTCATCCGCGCCGAGGACACCGGTGTGCTGGTCGAGGCCGTCGATCCGACCCTGCTGGTCCAGGTCCTGGCCCGGCCCGAATTGGCGTCCTCGGCCGAAGAGATGCGCCGCATGCTCGCCGGGGCGCTGTCGGGACTGGATCAGCCCGCCGCTGCCGCGGGCTGACGGCGATGCCGGGGACCATGGTCCCGACCGACGCGGGTACGAGTCCTCTCACCGAATTTCGCCCACGCGAGCACGCTCGACACATGGCAACCACAGCACCCCGCATCGCCGTCGTCTACGCCTCCGCGCAAGGGTCCACGCGCGAGATCGCCGATTTCATCGGCGCCTCGCTCGCGGCTCGCGGCGCGACCGTCGAGGTCGCCGACGCCGAACACGCCCCCGACCCGACACGTTTCGACGCCCTGATCCTCGGCAGCGCCGTCCACGACCGCGCCCTGCTGCCGGAACTGGAGGGCTTCGTCCGCGACCACCGTCATGAACTGCGCGCGCGGCCCGTCTGGCTGTTCAGCGTCGGCCTCGGCCCCGCCCTGGTCGGCCCGATCGGACACCTGATGGGCCGGGCCGTTCCGAAGCGAATCGTCGAGGTACGCGACGCCGTCATGCCGCGCGGATACCGCGCGTTCGCCGGTCACTACGAACGCGCGGGCGTCTCGCTCCCGGCACGCGCCCTGTACCGCCTGCTCGGCGGCCACCGCTACGGCGACCTGCGCGACTGGCCCGCCATCACGGCCTGGATCGACACCGTCGCCCAGGAGCTGAAACTGCCCCGGCCGCAGGCCATCCCGACCCACCCCTGACCTTCTTCTCCGCGAGAGAGGCCACGCCGATGAGCCATCACACCGATCCGTTCGCTCCCGCGATCCATACCGGCCGCGTCTGGCTGCGCACCGTCGCCGACCGTCTCGGCACCGACGACCGGATGGCCGCGCACCAGGCGCTGCGTGCCTGGCTGCACACGGTGCGCGACCGCCTCGATGTGGGCGCCGCCGCACATCTGAGCGCGCAACTGCCCACCCTGGTGCGCGGGGTCTACTTCGAGGGCTGGACGCCGGGACGCGTTCCGGTGCCGCACGATCCGCAGTCGTTCCTGCACCAATTCGCCCGTTCGGCGGACGTGTCGGTGGAGGAGGCGAGACGGTCGGCCGCGGCGGTCACCGACGCACTGGCGCAATTGTTCTCCCCCGGCCAGCTCGACCACGTCCTGGCCCAGCTCCCCGCACCGCTGCGGCGCGTGCTGCTCGGCGCCGACTTCAGCGACATTCTCACCGCGGCGGGCATTTTCGAGGCTCCCGAGGTCCGCTCGTGAGCATTCGCCACGCACCCCTGTTCGTCATCGCACTGCCCTTCGTCGTCACCGGCCTCGAATTGACCGGCGCATCGCCGACGGTGCTGCTGTGCGCCCTGCTCGTCCTCGCCATCCCGATCCTGGGGCTGCTGCTACTGCCGGGATCGAACAAGAACTGGAGTAGTCATGGGTGACTATGTCGCCGCCTTCGATGAACTGCGGCTGACCGACGCCGACCGCGCCGGCGGCAAAGGAGCCAACCTCGGCGAACTCGTCGCCGCGAAGCTCCCCGTGCCACCGGGTTTCGTAGTACTCGCCGCCACCTACCAGGAGGTGATCCGGGCCGGAGCCCACGGCCCCGAACTCGACGAGCTGCATACTCGCGGGCTCGCCGCGGCGGCGGGGGCCACGCGCATCGACGGACAGCAGCTCGACGAGCTGTGCCGCCGCATGCGCGAACTCGTGCACGACACCCCAGTCCCGGCGTCGGTCCGCGACGCCGTCGTGTCGGCGTACCGCCGGCTCGGCGACGACGTCCTGGTGGCGGTCCGCTCCTCGGCGGTCGGCGAGGACAGCGCGACCGCGTCCTTCGCCGGAATGAACGTGTCACGCACCAACATTCACGGCGACGACGCCGTGATCACCGCGCTCTCGGACTGCTGGGCGTCCCTGTTCACGCCACGGGTCCTGACCTATCGGGCGCGGCGCGGCATGCGCGATCACCCGCAGATGGCCGTGGTGGTACAGCGCATGGTCACCGCCCGCACCGCGGGCGTCGCGTTCACCGCGGATCCGGCCAGCGGCTCGCGCGATCGCATCGTCATCGAGGCGGCGCGCGGCCAGGGCGAGGTGGTGGTGTCGGGAGCCGTCACGCCCGACACCTACGTGCTCGACGCCGCGGGGCCGACGCTGCTCGACAGCCGGATCGGCCACCAGAGCTTCGTCATCGTGGCCGGTCCCGACGGCGACCGGCGGATCCAGCTCTCCGAGTCCGAGGCCCAGGCCCCCGCGCTGACCGAGGACCAGACCCTGGCCGTGGCCCGGCTCGCGCTCGAGGTGCAGGCCCACCACGGCGGCCGCCCCCAGGATGTGGAATGGGCCTTCGACGATGACCACCTGTGGCTGGTGCAGGCGCGGCCGATCACCACGCTGCCCGACGACGTCGACGCGAAACCGCCCGTAGCGCACACTGTCGAGGGCCAGGTCCTGGCACGCGGGCTGGCCGCGGCGCCCGGGCGCGCCACCGGGCCGGTCCGGGTACTGCGTTCTCCCTCCGAAGGATCCGCGCTCGGCGACGGGGAGGTCCTGGTCGCCCCCATGACCAACCCCGACTGGCTGCCGACCCTGTCGCGGGCCGCCGCGGTGGTGACCGACAGCGGCGGCATGACCTGCCACGCCGCCATCGTGGCCCGTGAACTCGGCATTCCGTGCATCGTCGGAGCCCGGACCGCCACCGCGCAGCTGTCCACCGGAGAGGAAGTCACCGTCGACGGTTCCGCGGGTCAGGTGTACGCCGGAAACCGGCTTCCCGCGGCGGTCACGGCCGTCCCGCGCCCGGTGGGGGCTGCCGCGGCACCGGAGGCCACCGCCACGCGCGTCTACGTGAACCTGGCGCTGGCCGAGGCCGCCGAACGCGTCGCCGCCACCGATGCCGACGGGGTCGGCCTGCTCCGCGCGGAGGTCCTGCTGACACAGGCGCTGGGCGGGCGGCACCCCCGCGACCTCATCGCCCGCGGCGAGGACGAGAAGTTCATCCAGAGCATGGCCTCCTCGATCCATCGGATCAGTTCCGCGTTCGGCACCAGACCCGTCATCTATCGCGCCAGTGATATGCGCAGCAACGAATTCCGCGCGCTCGAGGGCGGCGCACGCTACGAGCCCAGCGAACACAACCCGATGATCGGCTTCCGGGGCTGCTACCGCTATGTCCGCCAACCGGAGATGTTCCGGCTGGAACTGGCCGCCCTGGCCCGGGTGCGCGAACAGACCCCGAACGTGCACTTGATGATCCCGTTCGTCCGCACCCGCTGGGAGCTCGAAGCCTGCCTCGAGCTCGTGGACGCCAGCCCGCTGGGCCGCCAGCGCGGCCTGCACCGCTGGATCATGGCCGAGGTGCCCTCGGTGGTGTACCGCCTGCCCGAATACGTCGCCTTGGGCATCGACGGAATCTCCATCGGCAGCAACGATCTCACCCAGCTCATGCTCGGCGTGGACCGCGATTCGGAGGAGTGCGCCGAACTGTTCGACGAATCCGACGCCGCGGTGCTCGATGCGATCGAGCGGATCGTCACCGGCGCGCGGCAGCTGGGAATCACCTCCTCACTGTGCGGTCAGGCGCCCTCCACCAAGCCCGAGTTCGTGGAGCACCTGGTGCGGGCGGGCATCACCTCGGTCTCGGTCTCCCCGGACGCGGTCGGGCGCACCCGCCGCGCGGTCGCCGCGGCCGAGCGCCGCGTACTGCTGGACCGCGCGCTGTCGGTGCCGGACGGGAGGTGACCGAAAAGCGGCGGCGCTGTCGGTGATCGGCTTTCGTCCTCTGCCGCCTAGAATCTGAACCGACCTAAACTCGGGGCAGGCCGTAACGGACAAAACGTGCGCGGATCCCACACGTACAGGAAGACGATATGACCGTAGAGCCCCAGGACGGCTCCTACTCGGTGCGCGAGACCCTCTCCCAGCTCCGGCTCCGGGAACTACTGGTCGAGGTCAAGGACCGGGTGGAGCTGATCATCGACGCCCGTGATCGCATGGACGGCCTGGTCGAGGCCATGCTCGCGGTCACTTCCGGGCTCGATCTGGACCAGACCCTGCGTACCATCGTGCACACCGCCATCAGCCTCGTCGACGCCCGCTACGGCGCCCTCGGCGTGCGCGGGCAGGATCAGCACGGGCAGGATCCGCTCGAGCAGTTCATCTACGAAGGCATCGACGAGGCGACCCGCGCCGAGATCGGCGAACTACCCGAGGGCCGTGGCGTCCTCGGGCTGCTGATCACCCAGCCCAAGACCATCCGCCTGGACAACATCGCCGATCATCCGTCGTCGGTGGGCTTTCCGGCCAACCACCCGGCGATGCGCACCTTCCTCGGCGTACCGGTGCGCATCCGCGACGAGGTCTTCGGCAACCTGTACCTGACCGAGAAGGCCGGCGGGCAGCCGTTCACCGAGGACGACGAGGTGATCGTGCAGGCGCTCGCCGCGGCCGCGGGCACCGCCATCGACAACGCGCGGTTGTACCAATCCAGTCGCAGCCGGCAGGCCTGGATCGAGGCGACGCGCGATATCGCCACCGAATTCCTGGCCGGAACCGATCCAGAGGAAGTCCTCGCGCACGTCGTCGTGCACGCGCGCACCCTGACCGAATCGGCCTGGGCGTTCCTGGCGGTCGACGACGAACCCGACAGCGACCCCGACGCGGTGGAGGGGCTGCGGATCAGCCATTGTTCCGGGCCGGACGGCAAGACCCACAGCGGATTCGCCCGCACGTCGGGGACCGCGGTCGGGCTGGCGTTCCGCCAGGGCCTGCCCCACTGCCCGGACGTCGGCGAGGATCTCGGCCTCGACACCGAACTCGACGCCGGTCCGTCGCTGGTCCTGCCGCTCAACGCGCAGGACTCGACCTTCGGCGTGCTGGTCATGGTCCGCCCGGTCGGCGCGCCCCCGTTCTCGGACGAATTGCAGGGACTGGCAGCGGCATTCACCGGTCAGGCCGCCCTGGCCATCCAGCTGTCCGAAGCGCAGCAGCGGATGCGCGAACTCGACGTGCTCACCGATCGTGACCGCATCGCCCGGGATCTGCACGATCATGTCATCCAGCGGCTGTTCGCGGCCGGGCTGAGCCTGCAGGGCACCGTGGCCCGCGCCCGCTCGGCCGAGATCCGGGAACGGATCTCCGACGTCATCAACGATCTCCAGGATGTGGTGCAGGAGATCCGGACCTCCATCTTCGACCTGCACGGCGGCGCCGAGGGCAGCACCCGGCTGCGGCAGCGGATCGAGGAGGTCATCCGCAAGCACACCGCCGACACCGGACTGCGCACCTCGTTGCGCATCTCCGGGCCGTTGTCGGTGGTGGCGGCCGAACTGGCCGATCACGCCGAAGCCGTTGTGCGCGAGGCGATCTCCAACACGGTCCGGCACGCGCACGCCGAGACGGTCGCGGTGACCATCGACGTCTCCGACGATCTCACCGTGCTGATCGCCGACGACGGCCGCGGCATTCCCGCCGGCATCACCCCCAGCGGTCTGCAGAACCTGGCCCGCCGAGCCGAACAGCTGGGCGGCACGTTCACCTTCGGCAGCAACCCCGACGGCGCGGGGACGTTGCTGCGCTGGGCCGTGCCGTTGCCGTGACCGGACACGACGCCGGGTGCGCCGCCGACCCCGCACAGGGTTGACGGCGCGTCCGCTCCGGCCGGATCAGTCGCCGCGCACGACGATGATCGGGCAGTCCACCGCGTGCAGCAGAGCATTGCTGGTGGAGCCAAGCAGCATGCCGAGGAACCCGCCGCGGCCGTGGCTGCCGACGACCACCAGCTGCGCGTGCTCGGATTCGTCCACCAGTGACCGAACCGGCCTGTCCTTCACCAGGATTCGCCGGGCCGGGACATCGGGGTAGCGCTCGGCGTATCCGGCCATCTCCTCGGCGAAGGTCGCGTGCTCCTGCTCCTCGAGCGTCTCCCAGCCCGCCATCGGCATGTAGGGTCCGCTGACGTCGCTCCAGGCGTGTACGGCGGTCAGGCCGGTCTTGCGCAGCGACGCCTCCTGGAACGCCAGCTCGAGCGCGGCGACGCTGTTCGCGGTTCCGTCCACACCGACGAGCACCGGCTGCCGGGCCGAGATCGGGTCCGCCGCCGCGGTCGAATGGATCACCGCGACCGGGCAGTGCGCGTGGTGGGTCACCGCGGTGGTGACCGAGCCCAGCAGTCCGCGCCGCAGCGCTCCGAGCCCGCGGCTGCCGAGCACCATCAGGCGGGCGTGCCGTGAGAGCGCGATCAGATGCGGGATGATCGGCTCGGTCGTGACCTCCGACGACATCGGAACGCCTTCGCCGGGCAGCGTCTCCGACGCGATCCGGGTCGCCTCGCCGACTACCCGCTCGCCTTCGGATTCCAGCCACGCCATGTCCTCGGCACTGAGCACCACGGTCGGCGCCGGCCCGACCGGCGCACAGATCGAGGTGACGATCCGTAACGGGCAACCGTGCCGCGCGGCGTCGAGCGCCGCCCACGCCACGGCCTGGTACGAGACGGCCGATCCGTCCACCGCGACGACGATCGCGGGATTCGAATCCGCCTGCGGGACAGTGTTCTCGGTCATGATGATTTCTCCTGATTCCTTGTCCGGTCGCGGGTTCTCAGCTCTCGCCGGACGAGATCACGGGCTCGAGCGGCCGCACCACGTCCTGCAAGGGCAGCCGGGGTGTGGCCGGTACCGGAACGGCGCTGGTCGCCGCCCAGCCCATGCGAATGATCAGTTGCGGATAACCGAAATCACCCAGCAGATCGTGGCGGATCCTCGACCGCACTCCGGTGATCTCGAGCGGTTCACTCAGCGCGCAGGTGGCCAGTCCGCGCACCGTCGCTTCGAGCAGCACCGCGCTGGCCGCCTCGCCGGCGCCCAGCCAGGCGTTCAGGTCGTCGGCGGCGGTGCACACCAGCAGCATGCGGGCCTCCTCGTCGGTGTCACGAACCACCGCCTCGGGCAGACGCGGGTCGCCGAACGGCCGCACGGTCGGGTCCGAGGACGCGACCGCGTTGCGCGCGGGAACGCCTTGCGGATCGGCGTGATGCCCGCTCCACTGCGCCAGTTCGGCGGTGTAGGCCGCATCACCGCGGTGCGCGGTCGCCGCGTCGACGAAGGCCCGCAGCAGGCGGGCGTGCTCACCGTTCGCGTCGACTTCGCGGACCTGGACTCCGGATGCCTCCGCACCGGCGGCGGCGATCGCCGACACCTGCGCCGACGGCACCTCCCAGGAGGTGAAGCGACGACGGTCGCTACGTCGCTGCGCGATCGCGCGGGCCGTCCGGACCGCCGCCTCGTCGACGGTGCCCGGCCGCAACTCCACCGACGCGAGGTGCCGCGGTTCCGCGGGGTTCGGGAACCGGTGCACAACCGGCTCCCAGCCGAACGCACGCAACGCGACCTGCAGATGGTGCAGCGCCGCACCGCAACTCACGACGAGCTCACGACTGTCGGGATCGGTGTAGGGCAGGCGCCGGCTGTCGTCGGCGTACAGGTGCACCGTGGTGTCCCCGACCCGCCACAGCCACGGCTGGGTGTTGTGCACCGACGGCGCCCGCACCGCCAGCGCCAGGGCGGCGCGGACGGTATCAGGATCGGGGTGTTTCGACATCGCTTGTCCTTCCTCGGAATTCGCGTTGCTGTTGCCTTCAGCATGGTCCGATCGCGGGCCGCCGGTGACGGCCGAAGGTCACTGTCCCGCGGGTTCTTCGGCCCGGTTTCGCGAGGGCTGACGGACCACCACCACCGGGCACGGCGCGGTGTGCAGCAGCGTGGTGCTCACCGAGCCGAGCACCATGCCGGTGAGCCCGCTGCGGCCGTGGCTGCCGACCACCACCAACTGGGCCGACTCGGCATGGTGGAGCAGTACCCGAGCCGGGGTGTCCCAAGCCACCACCCGGTGCACTGTCACCTCCGGCCACCGCGCGGCGTATCCGGCCAGCGCCGATCCCAGCAGCACGTCTTCGGTCTTCTGGATCGACTCCCAGCCCAGTGCGGGCGCGTCGAAGCCGGTGGTGTCGTTCCACGCGTGCACCGCGATCAGGTCCACCTTGCGACGCGCGGCCTCCTCGTAGGCGAACTCGACGGCCGGAGCGCTGTTCGGCGATCCGTCCACGCCGACCACCACCGGCTTGGTCACCGACTCCGGCTCGGTTTCCGAAACACCGTGCACGATGACCGCCGGGCAATGCGACTGCCGGGCCACCCCGGTGCTCACCGACCCCAGCACCGCCCGCCGCAGCGCACCGAGCCCCCGATTGCCGACCACCAGCACCTGGGCCCGGCGCGAGCGGTCGAGCAACGCCGTGGTGATCATGTCGAAGATGAGTTCGGTTCTGATGTGGAGGCTTTCGCCCGGCACGGTGTGGCGGGCGATCCGCGCGGCGTCGGCCAGGACCTGCTGCCCCCGCACCCGCAGATCTCGCACGTCGTCGGGCCCCAACTCCGGCGCACCGGGCACGATCGGATTCGCGTAGGAGGTGACGATATGCAGCCGGCATCCCCGCAGATCGGCTTCGGCGGCGGCCCAGGCCACCGCCTGATACGAGATCTCGGACCCATCGGTGCCGACCACGATCCCCAGGTCGTCGTCACCGGCGGGTTCGAAAGTCGTTGTGGGGTGGGCGTTGTCTTCCATGGCATCTCCTGAATCGGCGGTGCCCCGAGCATCCCGCCCGCACCGGATCGGCCACAGAGAACAACGTCACACTCCGGCGGGACGTCCTCCCCCACCGCCTGGGGACCCGGCCGCCACCTGGGACTCGCGCAGGTTCGCGGCCACTTCGGCCTCCCACACCTCATTGGCACGGGAGGTGTCGACCTCGAATTCGAAACGCTGCCGCGACCTCGGGTCGACGGCGGCGACATCGGTGTAGAACTGCTCGTACCAGCGCCGCAGCTGGTAGATCGGGCCGTCCTCATCGCACAGCAGCGGATTCTCGATCTTGGTCTTGTGCTTCCAGATCTCCACGTCCTGCAGGAAGCCCGCGGCGATGCCCTCGGTCATCTTGGCGGCCAGGCGGTCGGCCGCGTCATCGGACAGGCCCAGAGGCTTCTCGAGGCTGATGCCGTACTGCAGGACGAACGAGTCCTGGCTGACCGGGTAGTGGCAGTTGACCAGGACACTGTTCACCTCGAACCCGCCGTAGTTGTTGAGCAATGTGTTGATCATGTACGACGGTCCGAAGTAGGACGCCTGTGAGGTCAGCAGGGTGTCGCCGCCGTACTTGGCGCCGGTCGCCACATCCGGGCGTCCCTTGGTCTCCAGGTACTGCGTGGCGACCTCGCCCTCGAAGACGTTCTTGAAGAAGGTCGGGAAGGCGTAGTGGATGTAGAAGAAGTGCGCCATGTCCACGATGTTGTCGATGATCTCGCGGCAGTGGGAGCCCTCGATCAGGATCGAGCGCCAAGTCCACGGGGTCCACCCGGGATTCATGGTGTCGAGATCGCGGCCCGCGGCGTCGATGTACGCGCCGGGGGCGTAGGGGATCGTCACCCCCGGCGCGGGCGGATTGCCTTCGTGGTCGTGCCACACGAACAGCTGACCGTTGCGTTCCAGGGTGAGCCACGAGCGCGTCCGGGCCAAGGGCGGAACCCGCCGCGCATAGGGGATGTCCTTGCACTTGCCGTCACCGCCCCAACTCCAGTCGTGGAACGGGCACGCGATGTTGTCGCCCTTGATCTTTCCCGTCGCGAGGTCTCCGCCGAGATGGCGGCAGTAGGCATCGAGCACCTGCAATTCGCCCGTGCTGTCGGCCCAGACGACGAGCTTGGTCCCGAACGCCTCGACCGGATGCGGTCGACCGTCACGGAAGGAATCGGCGAGGCCGAGGCAGTGCCATCCCCGGGCATACCGGCTGGGCGCGGAGCCCACGTCGATGTCGCGGACCTTGCCTCCGTAGCCCTTCGGGTTCGGCACCATCACACACTCCTCGCAATTAGAACATGTTTCAGAACATCGTCAGCTTCGGGCACGGTTGACCACAGTGACAATGGTCGAAAGTCCCTACTATTCAGTCATTTGCTCCACTAGCCCTTGCCGCAACGGTGCTCGATATTGACGAGAACGTGTTCTACAAATGGCGGTCGGAAAGCCGCCCGCCCGATAGTCAGGAGCATTCCGCGAGATGACCCAGGAAATCATCGACCGCGTCGCAGCGGTCCTTCCGGCACTGCGCGAACGAGTCCAGGAAACCGAGCGGCTGCGCCGGATCCCGGACCAGTCCATCAAGGATCTCCAGGAGACCGGGTTCTTCACCTTGCTCCAGCCCCGCCGGTGGGGCGGTCTGGCCGCGGACCCGGTCGTCTTCTACGACACCGTCCGCATCATCGCGAGCGCCTGCGGTTCCACCGGCTGGGTGGCCGGCATCCTCGGCATTCACAACTGGCATCTGGCGCTGTTCGATCAGCAAGCGCAGCAGGATGTCTGGGGCGAGAACACCGATGCCCGCGTCGCGTCCTCCTACGCGCCCCTGGGCGCGGGCACGAAGGTCGCGGGCGGCTATCTGGTCACCGGGGCGTGGGCGTGGTCGTCGGGCTGTGATCACGCTGACTGGGTGTTCGTCGGAGGCCCGGTCCTCGACAACGGCAAGCCCGTCGACTTCGGCTCGTTCCTCATCCCCCGCGACGACTACCGCATCGAGGACGTCTGGCATGTGGTCGGACTGCGCGGCACCGGATCCAATACCGTGGTCGTCGAGCGGGTCTTCGTCCCCGAACACCGCTTCCTGAGCTTCCAGGCCATGGGCGAGCTGAAATCGCCCGGCCTGGAGGTCAATCCCGACCCGGTGTACCGGATGCCCTGGGGCACCATCCATCCCACCACCATCTCCACCCCCATCGTCGGCATGGCCTACGGCGCCTACGCCACGCACGTCGAGCATCAGGGCACGCGAGTGCGCGCGGCGTTCGCGGGCGAACAGGCCAAGGACGATCCGTTCGCCAAGGTGCGCATCGCCGAGGCCGCCAGCGATATCGACGCCGCCTGGCGGCAACTGTCCGGCCACGTGGCCGAGGAATACGCGCACCTCGTCGCGGGCCGCGATATCCCGTTCGCGCTGCGGGCGGCCGCCCGTCGCGACCAGGTGCGGGCCACCGGACGGGCCATCGCGTCCATCGACCGGCTGTTCGAGGCGGCGGGGGCGACGGCACTGGCCGAAGACACCGCGCTGCAGCGGTTCTGGCGTGACGCGCATGCCGGGCGGGTCCACGCGGCCAACGACGCCGAGCGCGTCTACGTCATGTACGGCAACCACGCTTTCGGGCTGCCGCCGGGCGACACGATGGTGTAGCCCGGCGGCGGCCGGCGGTCAGACCCGGGCCGCCTCCCGCGCGAGTGCGCGGTCGCGCTGTTCCTCGAAACGCGGAATCTGGTAGTTCGCGAGGTTGTCGAGGAAGCTCGCGAGGCGTTCCCGGGCCTGTTCCCCGCGCGGCCCGAAATCGTCGCGGCCGAAGATGTTCCACTGCCGCATGACCGGCTCCAGCACTTCCTCGAGGTGCTGGCGCAGGTCGTAGATGCCGTGCTTGGCCATGAGCACGCCGTGCCGCCGGAAGTTCGGCATCCCGGCGCCGGGCATCCGGAAATTCTCCACGATCAGATCGATGGCCTCCATCGCCTGATCGGGAACCAGATCCAGGGCGGCGCCGCACAAGGTGCGGTAGAAGATCATGTGCAGGTTCTCGTCCAGGGCGACGCGCTGCAGCATCCGATCGGCGATCGGGTCGTCGCATACCGCGGCGGTATTGCGGTGGCTGATCCGGGTTGCCAGCTCCTGGAACGACACGTACGCAACCGAATACAGGAATCCCGCCTGCCCCTGCGCGGTGAGCTGATCGACGGGCGGGGCGAAGCCGTTCGTCATGTGCGCCATCCGGTCGTTCTCGAGCGCGACGGGATCGGCGCCACGCGTCACGACGAGATAGTCACGCAGCACGATGCTGTGCCGGGCTTCCTCGGCGGTCCATCGCCCGACCCAGGAACCCCAGGCGCCGTCGCGAGAGAAGTTCTCCGCGATTTCCCGGTGATACGAAGGCAGATTGTCCTCGGTGAGCAGATTGGTGATCAGCGCCGCCTTCGCCACCTCGGACAGCTGCGATTGCTCAGGATCCCAGTCGGTTCCGCCCAGCTGCGCGAAGTTCCGGCCTTCGTCCCACGGGATGTAGTCGTGCGGATGCCAGTCCTTGGCCATCGACAGATGCCGGTTCAGCGCCGCCGCGGCATCGGATTCGAGTTCGGTCAGGATCTCCAACTGAGTCAGATCTCGCGCCAATGGATTGTCCGCCTTTCATTTCCGGAAACAGGAACGGGAGAGGGTGAAACATGGCCGCCTACCCCGCATGCGCGTGCACAGCAGACACGCATCGGGGTGTGACAACCGATATGGGAAGAGAACTGTGAGCCTTCGGGCTCGCGACTACCCGCCGTCAGCGGTCACGAGACTCAGATCGCCGTCGTAGCGGCGGTACAGCAGCCGGCCACGACCGGTGGCCGGATCAACGAAGAACAGGAACGGCAATCCGCTCTCGCACACCCGCCGCACCGCATCGGCTTCGATGAGCGTGGGGGCCGGGCGGGGGTTCACGACGAACGGCCCGGCCGCATCGCCGTCCGCACGCGGCGGATGGACACTGTGTTGACGCGTGAGCCGGAGCCCTGAGGGACCAGCCCGGTAGACGACGGCGTCCTCACCGGTCTCGATGTCGATGAACAAGTGGGCGTCGTAGTCCATCCGGTCCATGATCATGGCCGCGTGCGACGGCGAGAGAGTCTGCAGCGAAACGGATTTGCGGCGCGCGACGGCTCCCGGCCCAGGCGCGTCCAACGGTCGACGGTCAGGCTCGGGCCATGTGCGCGGCTGCCATGCCGTGCGCAGAGCCAGAATCCGGCGTTCCAGCCGCACGACCATCGGCAGGGCGTCTCCCGCTCCGTGGGTCAATGTCTGAATCCGCACCGGGGTTCCGCCGACCGACAGGTTCACCTGAGCCAGATAGGGGCCGATATCGCAGTTCGGCCCGGTGATCCGCAGCCGCGCACCGTCTTCCACCCGTATCCGCCGCAGCTGCCGGCCCACCGCCCCGGCGTACCGCTCGCATTCGAGCACCGGCACCCGGCCTCGGGCGACGACGACCACGTCCGGAAACGCCTTCGAGGTCCACGCCTCGGACGCCCTCAGCATCGCACCACCTCCACGTTCTCGGCCCACCGGACACATCACCGTTCCTGCCGAGAGTGCCGGTCCCCGCACGGCGCCGAGAAGGGCCGAAGGTCACCGATGCGCGGACTTTCTACATGGCCTTCTGCTGCGATCAAGGCGGAGTGGAATTTCCATCGCACGTCCGCCACGAAGGGACCTTGGGCCCTGCTCCCGGATCGGCTCCGCACAACAGACTGATCGTCATGCGCAAACGATTCGAGTTGGCTTTCAACGTGTCCTATCTGGCGGTCATCTGGGGCCTGGTGATCGCGATGCGGCGACACCGCGACCGCGTTCCGCAGGAACAGCGGGCGACCGCGGCCCGGTTCGAGGAAGCCTTCACCCTGCTGGCCACCGGCGATACCGCGCATCTGGCATTGCGGGCGGTGTCGATGGCGCGCGGCGAGGACCGCGGCTACCTGACCTGGCGGGGACGGCGGGCGAGCCTGATCGGACTCGGCGAGATGGCCACCTCGATCACCATCACCCTGTTCTACGTGCTGTCCCTGGATGCCTGGCGGCTGCGGTTCCGCCGATCCTGGGACGGTTTCACCCGTTCGGTGCTGGGACTGTCGTTCGTTCGGTTGATTCTGCTGGCGACCCCGTTCAACAACTGGGACAAGGACGAAACCCCGGAAGGTTACGGCGTCGACCGCAACGTCCCGCTCCTGGCCGTGGGCGCGAGCGAGATCTACCTCATGCGCCGGGAGGCCGCCCGCACCGGCGACCGCACTTTCCGCTTCCTCTCCGACGCCATGGCTGCGTCCTTCGCCTGCTACCTCCCAGTCATCCTGTGGGCTCGCCGAATCCCGCAACTGGGCCTGCTCATGATCCCCAAGACCATCGCCTACCTGGCCATGGCGTTCCGCGTCTACCGCGACTTCTTCAGCGGTACAACGGAATCGGCCGATCCGGGGCCGCAGCGGTTCGATCGGGCCGATTCACAGGCACCAGACCAGATCCGCCGATCCCACCGGGATGGTGAAACAGCTTCCGCCCCTTCCCCCAGCCATTGACCAGGGATCTCGCGTGGATCGGGCCGAGCTACGCCGGCGGGGCGGTGCGGGTGCGGCCGTCGCCGGTGCGGTAGCCGAGGGCATAGCTCGGGCAGCGGTCGATCACGTCGACGATGTCGTCGACCGAGGCCGCGGACGGGTCGATCCAGGGACGCCGGTCGCGGTCGAAGACCGAGGGGAGGCCGTGGACGCATTCCTGGGCGTGGCGGCAGCGGCCCGGCTCCCAGGTGATGGTGACGCCGGGCGCGGAGTACTCGCGAATCGCGTCCGACTTCTCGTGGGGCATGGGATCTCCTTCAGTCGGCGGAGCTGGGCGAAGGTGGTGCGCACTTCCCACTCGAGCATGCCCGAGCCCTCGAAGTCGAGGTTGCCCGGGTGGCGAGAACGCGGGCACGAAAAAAGCCCGCGCGGTGATGCGCGGGCTTCCTCGTGGTCGACGACTAGATGGCGCGGACCTGCTGGGCCTGCGGGCCCTTCTGGCCTTCGCCGATTTCGAACTCGACGCGCTGACCCTCATCGAGGGACTTGAACCCGGAGCCGGTAATCGCGGAGTAGTGGACGAAGACATCGGCGCCGCCACCGTCCTGGGCGATGAAGCCGAATCCCTTTTCGCCGTTAAACCACTTCACAGTGCCTTGCGTCATTACTTGATGCGTTCTTTCTGTAGCGAGCCGGGCGATCAGTTCGACTGCCCGTTCTCAGCGTAAAGAATGCCACCTTTTGGAACTAATCCCTAACAATCGTGCCTGAGCACACACTCAGGCCAGTGCGGTATGCATCTCCCAGATCAGCACCTCGGCAGGCTCGAGCGCGGTCACAATATGCCCGCCACCAGCGGACAAGCGCACAGCGTCGCCTTGCGACAGCCTGCCGGAGCCCTCGAAATCCACCGATCCGCGGGCCACGAAGACATGGCCGTAGGGCGCGTCGGGGACCTGGATGGCGTGGCCGGGGTCCAGCCTCGCCACATGGAAGGCGGCTCCACTGTTGCCGATCGCGATCGCTGTCCGATCGCGGTCTCGGCGCATCCCGGACGCGACGGTGACCAGACTGTTTCCGGTCAACCGGTCGGCGATATCCAATTCCTGATAGCCGGGGGTCACACCGGGCTCGTCGGGCGGCACCCACATCTGCACGACATGCAGCCGCTCCCGCTCCAGATAGCCGGCGCCATTGCGTTCGGAATGCATGATTCCGGCGCCCGCGCTCATGCGCTGCGCCATACCGGGATGGATCAGACCGGAATTGCCCGCCGAATCCTGGTGCACGACAGTACCTTCCAGTACCCAGGTCACGATCTCCATATCCCGGTGCTGATGGGTGTCGAACCCCTCACCCGGATCGACGATGTCCTCGTTGTGGATCATCAGCAGGCCGTGCGCGTTCGCCGCCAGATCGAAACTGCCGGTCGCGGGAAACGACTGCCGGGAATCGAGCCACTCGCTGCGCCACCGCCACCGATCCGCGGCCGGGACCACTCGGACCTCCGATTCACGCACCGCCATCGCTCGCCTCCACCAGCCGGTCCCTCCCGCCTCTGTAAACCGGGCGGGCGGCCGGGCATTCCCGGCCGAGCCACGCCTCACACCGCACCGAGGCGGTGATCGTCGGCGTGACCCGGCCCGGGTGCGCCCGCTCAGACCAGATCGGCTCGCAGCGAGGCCAGGATGTCGGCGGATCGTTCGACGAACAGCAGGTGACCGGCATCGGGCACGAGGTGCAGGCGGGCCCGTGGGAGGGCCGCGGCCAGGCTGGTGGCGTCGGCTGCGGGGACATTGCCGTCGGCTTCGCCGTGCCAGACCTGGACGGGGGCGGTCACCTCGGTCAGGTCGAAACCCCAGTCGCGGGTGAAGACCAGGCGGATGTCGGCGGCGAAACCGCGGCTGCCCTGTTCGAAGCTGCGGCGGAGGTTGGTGTCGAGTTTGGCGGAGAGCTCCGGGTCGGCTTCGACGCGGTCGCGGTCGACGGGGGCCATCTGCGAGACCAGGCCCGCGACGCCGTTGCGGCGGCGGATGACCACCGACATCTCGAGGGCCATGGGGTGGACCAGGAACGGGACGCGGCGCAGGACGTTCAAGCCCTTGCGCCGGCGAAGCGCCACCGGGTCGAGATCCGCGGCAGCGGGCTGTTCGCTGGTCGGGGCGGGGGCGGACACGAGGGCCACGCCGGTGACGCGCTCGGGCAGGCGAGCCGCGACGGCGAGGGCGAACGGGCCGCCGCCGCTCACCCCGATCACGCCGAAACGGTTCAGGTCCAGCCGGTCCGCCACCGCGGCCACGGTGGCCGCCCAGTCGACGACCTGCTCCCCGGCCGGTAGTGACGATTCCGCCATGCCGGGGCGGTCGACCGCGATGACGCGGACCCCGGCGGCGGCTCCGGCGGCGTCGAAAGCCTCACCCTCGACATGCGTTCCGGGGACGCCGTGGCAGTACAGCACCGGCATCCCATCCCCCGCACCGTACTCGGCGTAACTCACCCGGCAGTGCGGCAAAGCAATCGTTCGCGACACGGCAGCACTCACGCGGGCCAGCCTAGGCGAAACCTGCCCCCAACAGGTCAAACAACGTTGTTCCACACGGGGGCAGGGCAATTCGGGCCGAACCGACAGCCCGACTCGGGGCCGTCACCGTGGCTCGAGCAGCACCACCGGGATCAATCGTCCGGCCGCGCGTTCCTGATAGAACGCGAAGTCCGGCATCGCCGCCACGAACCGTGGCCACCATCGGTCCCGTTCGTCCGCGGTCGCCACGCGCGCCCGGACCGGCCGCACCGTCCCACCGACCCGCACGACCGTGTCCGGGTGGGCGAGCAGGTTGTGGAACCAGGCCGGATGCTCCGGCTCCCCCGCCTTGGACGCCGCGACCGCCAGCACGCCATCGGCCTCGACGTACATCAGCGGGGAGGTCCGGCGCACGCCGCTGCGCGCGCCGACGTGGTCCAGCAGCAGGATGCGGCCGCCCCGCCAGCCGGGCACGCGCCCGCCGATCCGGCCGCGCGACCAGCGATAGACGCGCACGTGCACCGTCGTGGATCGACGACCCAGGTAGATACCGCGACGATTCGCGAATCGCGAACCGGCCGAGACCATTCGACCGAACAGCGCCATACCGCCAGTAAACACGACACCGGTCCGCGAACCCGCCCCGTACAGACCGCCCTGTTCCGGCCACGGGATTCGAGACACGTCACCAATGCGCCCGCGTCCCACTGACGCCGCCCGGAGCGACTTTTCCGTTACCGGCGTACATGCGCCTGACCAGTGTCGTTGCCGGATCCGCGAAACGCCGGGACTATCGAAAGGGAGGGCTCAGTGCCGTCGAGATGCGTTGGGGCAGGGTGGCCCGAAGGTGACGAGTGGCGAAACTCAATGAGCGGCCCAGTGTGTCGCTCTTGCGCGGACCGGATCGACCGACCGACAGTGTGAGGGTCGCCGCCCGATGAGCGAATACACGGCAAACGCCGTGTTGGTGCCGAACCGCACCGGCTCACGCGCGCCCGACACCGAGCCCTGGCAGAGGAAACGGCACGGAAGGATCGAAGGCGATGACCGATATGACCATCGACGCGGCGGTCGGCCGCACCCCGTTCGCGCGACCCACGGTGGCCGTGACAGCCACACCGGCCCGGACCATACCGGCCCAGGCCGCGGCGGCGCGGCCGTCGACGGTATGGGAGAAGGCCAAGACCGCACTGGTCACCAGGACGCTCGGACACCGCCAACTGGTCACCGCCCCGCGCCTGGTGATTCCCTTCGGCGACAACGGCCTCGCCTTCCGCGTCTCGTCGTTCGCCGCGGAAGCCGAGCAACTCGCCCTCGACCCCCGCGTCCTGGTCCAGCCCGGCGACTGGCGCGGCAACCCGGCCGTCGGCAGCCGTCAGCTCATGGGCCACGCCAACCTGGTCGCCGAGGGCGACCTGCTCGCCAAGGTAGAGGCGGCGATCGACGCCAAGTACGGCTGGCGCACCTCACTGGCCAAGGCCGCCCACCGCCTGGCCAACGGCTCCGCCCCCTACGGCAACATCGTCGTCCTGGTCACCGTCTTCGAACCCGGCCCCCTCGCGCTTCCCCCGGTCGGCTGACCGCGCCGGCCAACGCCGCATCCGACGTCTCGTCGCGATCACCCCTGCGCCGCGCCCAACCTGGCGGCGTGGGTATTCGCGTGTCACGCACCGCCTCACGTCGCGCCGATCTCGCGGCATGGCGCACCACGCGTCCAGCTCTGGTTCGCGACATCGCCGGCAGTGCGGCACCCCTGTCCGCCGCACCACCGGTGGTCTCTCCGCGTGGCTAGCCTTGCGGCGCGGCGGGTTTCGTCGTCACCCAGTGGGTGACCGGGAGTTGGGGGCGCCAGGCGGTGAAGCCGCCGAGGGGTTCGGCGCGGTAGATCTGGAAGCGGCGCAGGGTGCCGCCGTGCTCGTCGGCCAGACGCAGGAGCAGGCTGTCGGATTCGGCGGTGACGGCGCTCGCGACCAGACGGCCACCGGGACGCAGGCGCGACCAGCAGGCGTCGAACATTCCGTCCTGGGTCAGGCCGCCGCCGATGAAGATCGCGTCGGGGGCTGGGAGGCCTGCGAAGGCGTCGGGGGCCGGGCCGTGGACATCGACGCCGGGGACGCCGAGGGTGGCGGCGTTGGCGGCGATCTGCTTGCGGCGGCTCTCGACTCGTTCGAACGTGACCGCCCGGCAGGCCGGGTGGGTGCGGCACCATTCGATCGCGATGGTGCCGGATCCGCCGCCGACATCCCACAGCAGTTCGCCGGGCGCGGGGGCCAGCGCCGACAGGGTGAGGGCCCGCACCTCCGACTTGGTGAGCTGGCCGTCGCCGTCGTAGACCTCGTCGGGGAGGCCGGGCCCACGGGTCAGACGCGGTGCCGACGGGTCCGCCACGCAGTCGATCGCGATGATGTTCAACGCATCACCGAGGGGGTGATCCCAGCGGGCGGCGGTACCGGTGACCAGGCGTTCGGCGGGGCCGCCGAGCTGTTCCAGGACCGTGAGAGCCGATTCGCCGAATCCATTGCGCGCCAGCAGCTCCGCTACCGCGGCCGGGGTGTGCTCGTCGGAGCTCAGGACGAGAATCCTGCGGCCGGAGGACAATTCCGGGACCACGGTCTCCACGCGCCGGCCGACCGCGCTGACGACCGGTGTCGCATCCAACGCCCAGCCCAGGCGGGCGCACGCCAGCGACACCGACGACGGCTGCGGCAGCACGCGCAGCGCTTGGGCTCCAACCAGTTTCGTCAGGGTCACGCCGATGCCGAAGAACATCGGGTCGCCGCTGGCGAGGACACCCAGCTTGCGGTCCGCGTACTCGCGCAGCAGTCCCGGGAGGGCGGGCACCAGCGGCGAGGGCCAGGCCACCCGCTCCGCGCCCGTCTCGTCCTCGGGGATCAGCGCCAATTGCCGTGTGGAGCCGAGCAGGACGTCGCAGGCGGCGATCTCGCGCCGCGCCGGGCCGCCCAGACCGTCCCAGCCGTCGGCCCCGATCCCGATCACGGCGATCGGGACCGACGGCACGGGAAGCTCGGTCATCGGCGGGCCCGCCGCCACAGCGCGTAGGGCGTGAGGCGCATGGCGATGAACAGCAGCCGAATGCGGCGCGGCACATCGACATTGCGGGCGCGCCGGTACAGGCTCGCCACCACCGCGTCGGCCACCTGGTCCGGGGTGCTCGACATGATGGCGGGCTTCATGCCCGCGGTCATGCGCCCGATGACGAAGCCGGATCGCACCATCAGCAGGTGCACACCGCTGCCCTCGAGGGCCATCTGCAGGCCGCCGGCGAAGCCGTCCAGGCCCGCCTTGGCCGACCCGTACACGTAGTTGGCGCGCCGAACCCGCACACCGGCGATGGAGCTGAACACCACGATCTGCCCGTCGCCCTGCTCGCGCAGCAGGTTCGCCAGACTGGTCAGTACGCTGACCTGCGCCACGAAATCGGTCTGCACGATCGCGACCGCGTGTTCGGGGTCCTGTTCGGCCAGTGCCTGATCCCCGAGGATTCCGAAGGCCACCACCGCGACACCGATGCGCCCGTGCTCGGCGATGATCTTCTCCAGCAGCGGCTGATGCGAGGCCATGTCGTCGGCGTCGAACTCGACGCAGTGCACCGCCGCCGCCTCCGCGATCAGCAGCTCCTTGGTCTGCGCCTGTAACCGGTCGGCGCCGCGCGCCGCGAGAATGACCTCCCGGCCCGGCGACAACCGGCGTGCCACTTCCAGCCCGATCTCACTGCGCCCGCCCAGCACCAGTACGACGCCCTTGTCGACGTCCCGCGATCCGAAACCCATGGCCCACAGTGTGCCACCCGGGCACCGCCGCCCGGTGCTCCCGACGGCGGATTGCTAGCGTCGAATCATGACCAGCACCGCCGCACGCCCCGAACTGTCCCCCGCCGCCGCCGACTTCGTCACCGAGCGTCACCTGGCCACCCTGTCCACGCTGCGCGCCGACGGCACCCCGCACGTCGTCGCCGTCGGCTTCACATGGGATCCGGAGGCCGGGATCGCCCGCATCATCACCAATGACGGCTCGGTGAAGGTCAACAATGTGCGCCGCTCCGGGTACGCGGCGGTGAGCCAGGTCGACGGCCCGCGCTGGATCACCCTCGAGGGACCGGCCACCGTGCTCGACGACCCGGCCGCGGTGGCCGATGCCGTCGACCGGTACGCCGGCCGCTACCGCCAGCCCCGCGAGAACCCGACCCGCGTGGTCATCGCCATCCAGGTCCAGCGGGTGCTGGCCAGCAGCGTGTTCAAGCCGGGAGCCCCCGCCCTCGGCCACTGACCTGCTGCGGGGGCTCGGCGGCTAGAGCCGGGTCAGCCCGTGGGGACGCTTGTTCATCGACTCGCAGCCGTCCGCGGTGACGATGACGATGTCCTCGATGCGGGCGCCCCACTGACCGGGGAAGTAGATGCCCGGCTCGATGCTGAACGCCATGCCCTCCTGCAGGACCAGGTCGTTGCCCGCCACGATGTAGGGCTCCTCGTGCACCGACAGGCCGATGCCGTGGCCGGTGCGGTGCACGAAGTAGTCGGCCAGCTCGGCCGCGGCCAGCACGTCGCGGGCGGCGGCGTCGATGGATTCGGCGGTGACGCCCGGGCGGACGGCCGCCACCGCGGCGGCCTGGGCGCGTTCCAGTTCCGCGAACTGCGCCGCCACCTCCTCGCTCGGCTCGCCCAGGACGTAGGTGCGGGTGGAGTCGGAGAAGTAGCCGGGCTCGACCGGGCCGCCGATATCGATGACCACCACGTCACCGGGCTCGATCACGCGGTCGGACACCATGTGGTGCGGGTCCGCGCCGTGCGGGCCGCTGCCGACGATGACGAAGTCGGCCTCGGTGTGCCCCTCCTCGACGATGGCGGCGGCGATATCCGCGCCCACCTCGGCCTCGGTGCGGCCGGGGCGCAGGAACTCACCCATGCGGGCGTGCACCCGGTCGATGGCCGCGCCCGCGCGCCGCAGGGCCTCGGTCTCGCTGGGGTCCTTGCGCATTCGCAGCTCGCGCAGCAGCGGGGTGGCCGAAACCGGTAGCGAGCCAAACTGATCGGCGATGGGCAGCAGGTGCAGGGCGGGCATCACATCGGTGACCGCCACGCGCGCACCGGCATTGAGCACGTTCTTGACGATGCGGTACGGATCGACCCCGTCGACCCAGTCCACGATCTGCAACCCCAGTTCCCCGGCCGCCGACGCCTTCAGCGAGGCCAGCTCCAGCTTCGGGATCACCACCGAGGGTGTCTCCCCGCTGGCCGGGATCACCAGGCAGGTCAGCCGCTCGAACGACTGTGCCCGCGACCCCATGAGAAACCGCAGGTCAGGCCCGGGAGTGATGAGCAGCGCGTCCAGATGCGCATCCCTGGCCAACCGCGCGGCACGCTCCAACCGCGCCCCATAGACCTCCGCCGCGAACCGTGACTCGTCATGAGAGCTCATGCCATCCGACGCTACTCCCCCACCCCGCCACCCTCCAGCCACCACCGAACTTCGCACCCCCACCACCGGGTACCCCCACCACCGCAGCACCCGACCCCCCTGCCGCCGAGCACCTTTCGATCCACGAACGCCTCCGATGATGCGCCGCATCGCACCGTGGCATTCTGCGCACCAGGCGCCCCGCTACCGATCCGCGCCCTGACCAGGCGGCCGCGTTCCCCCACGACGTCCTGCCACGACCGCGGGCCTGGAACGGACGCCCATGCTCGACGCCGAAGCCCTGTGAACAGCCGATCGGCACCTGACCACCGGCAGCGTTCCGTCCCGCAGATCCGAGCTCGGAGCGCCGGGCCGTCTCGCCCCGCCGCTGCCACGGTCCGCGCATCGAATTCGAAGGGCCCGGGCGCGAATCCGAGGGCTGGACTCCCCGCGCCGTCATCGGCCGCGCTGTCGGACGCGAACGGTAGGGTCGTGCGCTATGAGCAACCCTGCCGCCGGTCCGCTGTTGCTGCTCGATGGGGCCAGTCTGTGGTTCCGGGCGTTCTACGCGATCCCGGAGAAGATCACCGCGCCCGACGGGCGGCCGGTGAACGCGCTGCGCGGGTTCACCGACATGATCGCCGCGCTGGTCAAGCAGCATGCGCCGAGCCGGCTGGTGGTGTGCCTGGACCTGGATTGGCGCCCGCGGTTCCGGGTGGACCTGCTGCCGTCGTACAAGGCGCACCGGGTGGCCGAGGACGCGGGCGAGCCGGTGGCGGGCGTGATCGCGGAGGAAGTCCCCGACACGCTGACACCGCAGGTCGACATGATCATGGAGCTGCTCGAGGCGGCGGGAATCGCCACCGCGGGCGCGGAGGGTCTCGAGGCCGATGACGTCATCGGGACGTTGGCCACGCGGGAGGGCGCCGACGAGGTGATCGTCGTGAGCGGCGATCGCGATCTGCTGCAACTGGTCCGTGACACACCGACGCCACCGGTGCGGGTGTTCTACGTCGGGCGCGGGCTGGCGAAGGCCGAGCTGTGGGGTCCGGCCGAGGTGTCGGCCAAATACGGTGTGCCCGAGGACATCGCGGGCCCGGCGTACGCCGATATGGCGACGCTGCGCGGCGATGCCTCCGACGGCCTGCCGGGTGTGGCCGGAATCGGTGACAAATCCGCCGCCCAGCTGATCACCAAGTTCGGCTCGGTGGAGGCGCTGCGTGAGGCGGCCGCCGACCCGGACTCCGATCTGGCCAAGGGCGTGCGCGCGAAACTCGTTGCCGCCGACGACTATCTGAAGGCCGCGGCCCCGGTGGTGCGGGTCGTCCGCGACGCCACCGTCGAATACTCCGGCCCCGACCTGCTGCCCCTCACTCCCGCCGACCCGGAGCGACTGGCCGCGCTGGCCGCCGCCTACAACGCGGAGAGCCCGGTCAAACGCCTGCTCACCGCCATGGGCAAGCGCTCCGCATCCTGACCGAACTCGCCCGTCGCGTCGACCGCGAGCCGACCGCTGTCAGCGGCGGATCGGGCCTACGGGCCACGTTTCGGGCTTGCCGTCGAGGTCGGTGATGGCGGCTTCGGTGAAGTAGCCGTCCTGCACCTTGCGCAGCGTCACGTGGGTCGCGCCGCTGGCCGTGCGCCCGGCGGCACAGCTGGGCTCGCACACCCGCCGGTATTCGGTGCCGTCGCCCTCGGCGGTGTCGGGACCCCAACTGCTCCAGGTGATGTCGCGGACGCTGAGCCCGCCGTCACCGCAGGCCAGCAGCATGCTCGCGGGTTTCTCGACGGCTTTGTTCGCGACGCAGTCGTTCACCACGGGAGCTTCCATCCGCGACGCGGCGAAGGACGCGACGACCGACGACGGCGCAGGCCCGGCCGACGACGCCTGCCCCGCGCAGGACGTGGTGACAAGTGCCGCGCTCGCGACCGCCAGTGTGGTACCGGCCAGTCCGATGGCCCGAACGAACGAATTCATATCGCCCCCCGATCACGATCAACCGAAAGAATTTCGGCCCACCTTACTCGCAACGAGCATCCAGACAACCCCTGGCAAACAAAAGGACCCGGCCGCGATCCCAATCGCGCCCGGGCCCAACACCTTTGCCCCGAAAATCAGTTCGGGCGGCCGACCTCGTAGGTGCCGTCGTCCTTGGTGATCTTGATGGTCACCTTCTTGCTCTCGCCACCCACCTTGAGCGTGCAGTCGAAGGTCTTGTCGACCTCGACCTTCTGCCCCGACGGGCACTTCACGTCCTGCACGTCGTCGATGCCGTAGGTGTCCTTGAGGACCTTCTGCACCCCGGACTGCACGGCGCTGTTGTCGAGCTGGTCCTTGCTGAGCAGCCAGGCCAGACCGCCGCCGACCGCGGCCAGCACCACGACGATCGCGGCCACCACGCCGATGATCACACCGGTCTTCTTCTTGCCCGCGGGCGCCTGCTGACCGGGCTGCGGCCACTGCTGCCCCGCCTGCTGGTTCCAGTCCTGCTGGCCCGGCTGACCCTGCTGCGGCCACTGGGGCTGCGACTGCCCCCACTGCTGATCACCCTGCGGCTGCTGCTGCCACTGCGGCTGGCTCTGCCCCCACTGCTGGGCCGGCTGCTGCGGTTGCGACTGCCCCCAGGGCTGGGCGGGCTGCTGCGGCTGGGACTGGCCCCACGGCTGCTGGCCGGGCTGCTGATGCGACGGATCGCCCCACTGCGCGGTCGGCTGGGCGGGCTGCTGACCGCCCCACTGCTGAGTCGGTCCGGCGCCGGGCGCGGGCTGCTGTCCGCTCCACTGCAGGGTCGGATCGTTGTTGCCCCCCGCCGGGGCGTCATTCGGTCCGTACGGGCCGCTCATCTGCTTGCCTCCAATAGCAATCCGTTGTACTCACGCTAGCCCCCCGAGCGGGAGCACGCGTATGCTCCCGCTGCGGTCGGTACATCCAAGAATCAAAGCACAGTCGTATCTACTACGCCGCGTCCACGGCTACGACACCCCGGCGGATGGCGCGCACCGCCTTGCTGGCCGTGGCCGCCACCTCGACGTCGTCGGCGGTGCTGTGAATCTGGTCGAGCAGGTCGATGACCTGGCGGCACCAGCGCACGAAATCGCCCGCGGAGAGCGGGTTTCCGCGATCACCGCTGGCGAGCAGGGCGTCGGCGAGGTCGTCACCGCGCGCCCAGGTGTAAACGCCCGTGACGAAACCGAGGTCGGGTTCGCGGGTGGGCTGCAACCGGTGCCGGGACTCGTCGGAGCGCAGCTGCGACCACACCCCGATGGTGGCGTCCACGGCCCGCCGGATGGGCGCGGTGGGCCCGGACGCCCCCAGGTAGCCGCCCTCCTGCCGGGACTCGTACACCAGGATCGACACCACCGCGGCCAGCTCGGCCGGGCCGAGCCCGCGCCACAGCCCCTGCCGAAGGCTTTCCGCGACAACCAGATCCGCCTCGGCGTAGATCCGGGCCAGCCGCCGCCCGTCCTGGGTGACCTCGCCGTTCTCGACGTAGCCGCGTTCCTCGAGCAGCCCGAGGATGCGGTCGAAGGTGCGCGCGAGGGAGTTGGTGGTGGCCGCCACCTGCTGGCGTAGATGCTCGGTCTCGCGTTCGAGGCGGTTGTAGCGTTCCCCGATGCGCGCCAACTGCTCTCGATCCGGCCGCGAATGTGCCGGATGGTTGCGCAGGGCGCGCCGCAGGGTCTGCAGGTCGCGGTCGTCGGCGGCCTTGGACTTGCCGGCGGCGCGGGGGCGGCGCGGCCGGGTGATGCCGGTGCTGCGCAGTGCCGAGGCCAGATCGCGGCGGACCCGCGCGGTGCGGTGGTCCACGTGCTTGGGCAGCCGCAACCGGCCCAGCGATTCGGCCGGGGTCGGGAAGTCGGCGGCCGAGACGCGACCGGCCCACTTGTCCTCGGTGAGCACCAGCGGACGCGGATCCCCCGGTGTCGCATCGGGTTCCAGGATCACCGCCAGCCCCTGCCGGCGGCCCGACGGAATCGCCACCACGTCGCCGCGCCGCAATGCGGTCAGCGACGACACCGCGGCCTGCCGCCGGTCGGTGCGGCCCTGCCGTTCCAGGTTCCGTTCCCGGTCCCGGATGCGTTCGCGCAGCTGGATGTACTCGAAGAAGCTCTCGTCACCGAGCTGCGAGCGCAGCTTGCGCAGCTGGGCCTCGTTGCGTTCGATGCCCCGTACCAGGCCCACGACCGAGCGGTCCGCCTGGAACTGGGCGAAGGAACGCTCCAGCAGCGCACGCGATTCCACCGCGCCCATGCGATCGACCAGATTGATCGACATGTTGTAGCCCGGCCGGAACGACGACCGCAGCGGATAGGTCCGGGTCGAGGCCAGACCCGCGACCGCGCTGGTGTCGACCTCGGGCTGCCACAGCACCACCGCGTGACCCTCGACGTCGATGCCGCGCCGCCCAGCGCGCCCGGTCAGCTGCGTGTACTCCCCCGGCGTCAGTTCGGCGTGGCTCTCGCCGTTGAACTTGACGAGCCGTTCCAGCACCACCGTGCGCGCGGGCATGTTGATGCCCAGTGCCAGTGTCTCCGTGGCGAACACCGCGCGCACCAGGCCGCGCACGAACAGGTCCTCGACGGTGTGGCGGAAGGCGGGCAGCATGCCGGCGTGGTGCGCGGCGAAGCCGCGGTGCAGCGCCTCGCGCCACTCCCAGTAGCCGAGCACCTCGAGGTCGCTCTTGGGCAGGTCCCCCGTGTGCTTCTCGATGATCTCGTCGATCACCGCGCGATCGTCCTCGCGGGAGAGGTCCAGGCGCGAGCGCACGCACTGGGCCAGCGCCCCATCGCATCCCGCGCGGCTGAAGATGAAGGTGATGGCGGGCAGCAGCCCCTCGTCGTCGAGCCGGGCGATCACCTCGGGGCGCGGCATGGGCCGGAACGAGCGCCGCGGCCCGCCGCGACCGCGCCCGGGCACGCCCCAATTGTCCATCCGGTCAACAGCTTCGCGGTGCTTGATGTAGCGCTGCAGATCCTGGTCGACGACGACCTTGGCGTCGCTGGACTTGGGATCGAACAGGTCGAACATGCGTTTGCCGACCATGACGTGCTGCCACAGCGGCACCGGCCGGGTCTCGTCGACGATGACCGCGGTGTCGCCGCGCACGGTCTCCATCCACGCGCCGAACTCCTCGGCGTTGGAGACCGTGGCGGACAGGCTGACCAGGCGCACCTCCGGCGGCAGGTGCAGGATGACCTCTTCCCACACCGCGCCGCGGAAGCGGTCGGCCAGGTAGTGCACCTCGTCCATGACGACGTACGAAAGCCCGCGCAGCGCGTCCGATCCCGCGTAGAGCATGTTGCGCAGCACCTCGGTGGTCATCACCACCACCGAGGCGTCCGGATTGATGGACTGGTCACCGGTCAGCAAACCGACCTCGTCGCGCCCGTAGCGGGCGGTGAGGTCGGCGAACTTCTGGTTCGACAGCGCCTTGATGGGCGTCGTGTAGAAGCATTTGCCGCCCGAGGCCAGGGCCAGGTGTACCGCGAACTCGCCGACCACCGTCTTGCCGGCGCCGGTGGGCGCGCAGACGAGCACACTGTGCCCGCCCTCGAGCGCCGCACACGACTGCCGCTGGAACGGATCGAGCTCGAATTTCAGTTCGGCGGTGAATGCCGCCAGTTCGCCAGTGAGCGACCTTGATGCCACGCGTCAGAGGGTATCGGAGTAATCCGACACGACTCCCGTGGTTTTCTCCACCGGTGTGGCGCTCACCGGCTCGGCACTGGGCACCGGGGTCGCGGCGTCCACGCCGCCGGGCGCGGTATCGAGCGGGGAGGCCTCGTCGTCGGCCAGCTTGTCCCAGGCCTGCGCGTTGCGGGCCTTGCGCTTGTCGTTGATCCGCGCGACCTGCACCGCGATCTCGAACAGCAGGGTCAGCGCGAACGCCAGCGCCAGCATGGAGATCGGATCCTGCGGGGTCACGATGGCCGCGAACACGAACAATCCGAAGATCAGCCCGCGCCGCCACTTGGTGAGCCGTTCGTAGGTCAGCACCCCGAGGAAGTTCAAACCGACGATGAGCAAAGGCGTTTCGAAGCTGACGCCGAAGATCACCAGCAGCTTGATGATGAAGCTGAAGTACTGCGCACCCGACAGCGCCGTGATCTGGACATTGTTGCCGATGGTCATCAGGAAGCTGAGCGCATGCGCGACCACCCAGTAGGCCAGCACCGCGCCCGCGATGAACAGCGACGCGCCCGCCGCCACGAACGCGATCGCGTACTTGCGTTCCTTCGCGTACAGGCCCGGGGTGATGAACGCCCACAGCTGGTACAGCCAGAACGGGCTGGCCACCACCACACCGGCCGTGGTGCCGACCTTCAAGCGCAGCGTGAACTGCTCGAACGGCGCGGTCGCCAGCAGTCGGCAGGCGCCGTCGGTGCTGAGATTGGCCCGCGAGGAGGCCGGGAGCGCACAGTAGGGGCCGCGCAGGATCTCACCGAGGCTCTCGATCCCGAACAGGGTGTGCGAGTACCAGAAGAACCCGAACAGGGTGCCGACCGCCACCCACGCCAGCGCGATGAGCAGGCGTTTGCGGAGCTCCGAGAGGTGCTCCACCAGGGACATGGTGCCGTCGGGGTTCGTACGGCGCTTGCTGCGCCGCGGATCGAACGGGATGCGAATACGCATGTGAGTGTGACTGCCTCCGCCTTACGGCCACAGAAGACGTGGGCGCGGGTGCGCCCCCGGACCCGGACAACACCACATCCGGGATGAGCCCGCGCTCATCCCGGATGGTGGCCGATTCAGGCCTTCTGCTGGTCGTTCGGCTGTGCCACGGGCTGCTGCACCGGCTGGGCCGGCGGCAGCTGCGCCGGCGGCTGCACCGGCTGGGCCTGGGCCTCGGGAGCGGCCTCGCCCGTCTTGCCCTCGTTCTGCATCTGGCTGACCTCGGTCTTGAAGATGCGCATCGAGCGACCCAGGCTGCGGGCCGCGTCCGGCATGCGCTTCGAGCCGAAGAACAGCAAGAAGATCAGCACAACGATCAGCAAGTGCCACGGGCTGATGGCGCCTGTCATTCCATTACCTCCAAAGACTTGGTGAGTCCGATGCTACCGGACCCGCATACCGCGAACCTCGTTGTCAACCCTCGTTCGCCGCCTCGTCACGCACGGCGCCCTCGAGTTGTGCCAGCAATTCCGCTCCCGACCAGGTGCGCCGGTCGCCGTTCTCCGCGGCGGTCACGAGTTCTATCAGCTTCTGGTTCACCGGCGTGGGTATTCCTACCATGGCACCGAGGCTGACGATTTCTCCGCACAGCCAAGGGATTTCGGTGGCGCGTCCGGCGGCCAGGTCGTCGGCCATGGACGAGCGGGCCACCGGATCGATGGCCAGCACACGTCCGGCAACCCGGCGGAAGACGCCGTCGGGCGTGGTCAGCAGACGCGCCATCAACTCCGGCGGCAACGGGGTGAGCCGGGCCGGGCGGATCCGTGCGGCCGCCATGGCGGCCAGCGCCTCGCGCTGAGCCAGGGCCAGGCAGCGCCGGTAGTCGCGGGACGCCAGCTCCTCGCGCAGCGGACGACCCGACAGCGCGTTGATCGGGTTGTTCAGGTTGAGCAGCAGCTTGGCCCATTGGACGGACAGCAGGTCGGCGTGGCGTTTGAAGCCCAGACCCGACCGGGCGAAGACGCCGGTGAACCGCTTCAACACCGCATCGTCGGCGATGTCGACGGTGCCCGCGGTGCCGCGGTGGAAGCGGCCCTCGCCACGGTGGACCACGTTGAACATCACCATGCCGGGCAGCACCACGCAGGTGGGCAGGATCTCGCGGATCACCGCGTCGTTGCCGATGCCGTTCTGCAGGCTGAGCACCACGGTGCCGGGCGCGAGCACCCCGGCCAGTTCGGCGGCGGCGGTGGCGGTGCCCGCGGACTTGACGGTGATCAGCACCAGATCGGCCTCGTCGGTGGGCTCGGTGGCCGTCTCGAACGCGGTCGGCTCGACGGTGACGTTCTTGCCGTCGAGGTCGGTGAGCCGCAGGCCGTGCGTGTTCAGCTCGTCGAGGACGCGCGGGCGGCCCACGAAGGTCACCTCCGCGCCCGCCGCGGCCAGCCGCCCACCCACATAACACCCGATGCTGCCCGCGCCGAGCACCGTCACCCGGAGACTCAAGCGGGACCGACCTCCTCGAGCCCGGCCAGATTCCCGAGCCCGGTGTCGTCGAGTCCGGCGTAGGCGGCCAGCGCCGAACTGGACCGATCCCGCACCGCGGTCACCAGTTCGGCGGGGCCGAGCACGGTGACGCCGGCGCCGAAGCCGAGCAGCAGCCGCGCCATCCAGTCCAGAGTGGCGAAGCGCATGGTGGCCTCGAGGCTGCCGTCGGGGTGGGTGGTGACCTTGTGCATCGGGTACTGCTCGAGCACCCACGCGTAATCGGGGCGAATCAGCAAGCGCGCCAGCGGGACCGCGGGATCGTCGACGAACAGGTCCAGCGCCGCGGACTCGTCGAGGGCGGCCTCGGCGGGCGGGCGCGCTGGCTCGTCGAGGCCGGTGGCCTCCTCGATGCGGTCGAGACGGAACAGGCGCACACCCTCGGCTTGCCGGCACCACGCCTGCAGGTAGCTGTTGTTGTCCACCAGCACGATGCGGATCGGGTCCACGACACGTTCGGACACCACATCGCGGCTGGCCGAGTAGTAGACCAGGCGCAGCGCGTGATCGTGCTCGACGGCGGACCGGACGGTCGCCACCGCGGGCGCTTCCACCGGTGCTGGCAGCGCCGGGCCCGCGAATTCCCGTCCGGAGATGGCCGATTCGATCTTCGCGGTGGCCGCGTGCGCGGCGCTCGGATCCACCATGCCCGGCAGATCCGCGATCGAGCGCAGCGCCACCAGCAGCGCGGTCGCCTCCAGGGAGGTCAGCCGCAGCGGGCGGTCGATGCCCGCGCTGAAGGTGACCTCGATGCTCTCCTCGGAGAACGACAGGTCGATCAGGTCACCGGGCCCGTAACCGGGCAGGCCGCACATCCACAGCTGGTTCAGATCGGTCATCAACTGCTTGGTGGTGACGCCGAGTTCGGCCGCCGCCTCCGCCGCACCGATGCCCGGGTTGGCCTGGAAGTACGGAATCATGTTGAGCAGCCGGGCCAGCCGGGTCGACAGGCGGCTGCTCGCCGCCGCGCTGCCCCGCCGGTCCTTCGCACCCTCCGACGCCCGGGCGCCGTCCCCCTTGCGGGCATTGTCGATCACGCTGTCTCCCCGGCGTTTCCGCGACGCGTCCGCACTCACGCCGTCACCTCCGTCCGCTCCAGCACCGACTTCAGGCGCGCGATCACGTTGTCGCGCAGGTCCTCCGGCGCGAGCACCAGCGCGTCCGCGCCGAGTCCGGTGATGAGCCGGGCCAGCCAGTCGCGGGATCGGATCGGCACCTCCACGATCGAGCCGGGCCGCCCGCCCAGCACCCGGTCCTCCATGACCGGTCCGAGGCGGCGGATCTCCTGGCCGCGACCCTGCGCCACCCACACCGTGGCCGATCCGGTGATCGGCGACTGTGCGGTGACCTCGGCGACCACGGCGCGCAGGTCCAGGTCCTCGGGCTTGTGCACGGCATTGGCCGGGCCGTATTCGATGACGTCCTCGTCGATGCGGGAGATGCGGAACACCCGCTGTGCGTCACGCACATTGTCGTGCGCGACCAGGTACCAGCGGCCGTGGTGGGTCACCACACCCCAGGGCTGGACGTCGCGTTCGACCGGATCCCCATGCGACTGCCGGTGTCTGAACCGCACCGACCGTCCGGCATCGATCGCGGCGAGCAGCTTGCCCAGCACCGGCTCCGAGCCGCGCGTCCGCGCCGGCACCGCGGGCACCGCCGACACCCCGGCGTCGGGCTCCACGTGAATACCGGCGGCGCGCAGCTTGAGCAGACCACCCTCGGCGGCCGCCGCCAGCTCCGGCGACTCCCACAACTGCACGGCCACCGCGACCGCGGCCGCTTCCTCACTGGTCAGATCGATGTCCGGGAGCTCATAGGCATCCCGGTTGATGCGGTAGCCCTCGACACTCGACAACCGGCTCACCGGTCCGATCTCGAGGGGTATGCCCAGATCGCGCAGCTCGTTCTTGTCGCGCTCGAACATCCGGCTGAAGGCCTCGTCGCTCGCGGACTCCTCGTACCCGGCGACCGACTCCCGAATCCGCTCCGCGGTCAGGAACTGCCGGGTGGACAGCAGCGCGATAACCAGATTCATCAACCGCTCGACCTTGGATATCGCCACCCCGTAGAGAGTAATGGGAGTGCCGCCGAGGTGGCGCATGGGCGGTCGCGTTTTTCCCCTGACCGGCCCCATAACCCGCGCAACGGACCGCGAACCGAGTGGTTCACGGCCCGTTGCCGGACGTGTTCCCCGGGATCCAGGAGGCTCGCAGGCGAAGCCCCGGAGAGTCCCGAGAGCTGGGCTGTTCCCTACATGGAGGCGATGAGCCGGTCCACGCGCTCGTCGACCGAGCGGAACGGGTCCTTGCAGAGCACCGTCCGTTGTGCCTGGTCATTGAGCTTGAGGTGGACCCAGTCGACGGTGAAGTCGCGGCCCGCCTCCTGCGCGGCGGTGATGAAATCGCCGCGCAGCTTGGCCCGGGTGGTCTGCGGCGGCGTGGTGACCGCCGCGTCGACCGCGTCGTCCTCGGTGATCCGCTTGGCCAGACCCTTGCGGGCGAGCAGGTCGAAGACGCCGCGTCCGCGCTTGATGTCGTGGTAGGCCAGATCCAGCTGGGCGATCTTGGGATCGGACAGCTCCATATTGTAGCGGTCCTGGTACCGCTGGAACAGCTTGCGCTTGATCACCCAGTCGATCTCGGTGTCCACCTTGGCGAAGTCCTGCGCCTCGACCGCGTCGAGGGTGCGGCCCCACAGATCCACCACCGCGTCGACCTGCGGGTCGCGGTCGCGGTTGCGCAGATGCTCGACGGCGCGGGCGTAGTACTCGCGCTGGATGTCGAGCGCCGATGCCTGCCGCCCGCCAGCCAGCCGCACGGGCCGACGACCGGTGAGATCGTGCGAGACCTCACGAATGGCGCGAATCGGGTTGTCCAGCGCGAAGTCTCGGAAGGCGACGCCCGCCTCGATCATCTCCAGCACCAGCGACGCCGTGCCCACCTTCAGCATGGTCGTCGGTTCGGCCATGTTCGAGTCGCCCACGATCACGTGCAGGCGCCGGTACTTCTCGGCGTCGGCGTGCGGCTCGTCACGGGTGTTGATGATCGGCCGCGACCGCGTGGTCGCCGAAGACACCCCCTCCCAGATGTGCTCGGCCCGCTGCGACAGGCAGAACGTCGCCGCCTTCGGCGTCTGGAGCACCTTCCCGGCCCCGCAGATCAACTGCCGGGTAACCAGGAACGGCAACAGCACGTCGGAGATCCTCGAGAACTCCCCGGCCCGGACCACCAGGAAGTTCTCGTGGCAGCCGTAGGAGTTGCCCGCGGAGTCTGTGTTGTTCTTGAACAGGTAGATATCGCCGCCGATACCCTCCTCCGCGAGCCGCTGCTCGGCGTCTATGAGCAGATCCTCCAGGACCCGCTCGCCTGCGCGGTCGTGAGTGACCAACTGCACCAAGCTGTCACATTCGGCCGTGGCGTACTCCGGATGGGAACCGACATCGAGGTAGAGCCGGGCACCATTACGAAGGAACACGTTCGAGCTACGGCCCCAGGAAACTACCCGGCGGAACAAGTACCGGGCCACCTCGTCAGGACTCAACCGACGGTGACCGTGGAACGTGCACGTCACCCCGAATTCGGTCTCGATCCCCATGATTCGTCGCTGCACCCTATCGACATTACAGCGGAATAGTGCCCGGTAACGGCCTTGTCGGAGCACTGATGCAAACGTATTCACAACGATTTAGCACGGCATGCAACGCGGCACGCGCTCTACCCTGCGAAAAAGCAAGGCTCCTTTGCACTCTGCTATTGAGAGTGCAAAGGAGCCTTATCCCGAATAGCGGGATTTGCCGACGTCGCCGGGGCCTTAGGACGGGTCCCCGCCCGACGGCTTGTCGGCCTCGGCGGCCGCTTTCGCGTTCGGCGCCTTGCCGGTGATCAACTCCGACAGCGCGGCGCCGTGGACCCGGCGGAACGCCCGCCGCGGCCGGGACTGCTCGAGGGTTGCCACCTCCAGGGAGGAGACGCCCACGGTGCGCTGCTTGTCCTTGTCGCCCTCGGGCACGGCCTTCTGCAGCGCGGCCACCGCCGTGGTGATGGCCGAATGCAGGTCCATGCCCGGCTTGTAGGACGCCTTGAGGGCGGTGGTGATCGGGTCGGTGTTGCCGCCCATCACCACGAATTCGCGTTCGTCGACGATGGATCCGTCGAAGTTGATGCGGTACAGCACCGAGTTCGTGGACTGTTCCGGGTACCCCACCTCGGCGACGCAGATCTCCACCTCGTAGGGCTTGAGCTGGTCGGTGAAGATGGTGCCCAGGCTCTGCGCGTACAGGTTGGCCAGGAACCGGCCGGTCACGTCGCGGCGGTCGAACTGGTAGCCGCGCAGGTCGGCCTGCAGGATGCCCCCGCGGCGCAGCGCCTCGAACTCGTTGTACTTGCCGACCGCGGCGAAACCGACCCGGTCGTAGAGCTCACTGATCTTGTGGAGGGTGGCCGAGGGGTTCTCGGCCACGAACACCACGCCCTTGTCGTAGACCAGCACGATGACCGAGCGGCCGCGCGCGATGCCCTTGCGCGCGAGCTCGGTCTTGTCACGCATGATCTGTTCGGCCGACGCGTAATACGGCAGTGTCATGCTTCGCCGATCCCCTCTGCCGCCAGCGCGGCCCGCTCCTCCACCATCGCCCGGGTGATCTCCTTCAGGCGCTCGTCGGTGACCTCCACGGTGCCCTCGGAGTCGATGACGATGGCCGTCGGGTAGATGTTGCGCATGGTGTCGGGACCGCCGGTGGCGGTGTCGTCGTCGGCGGCGTCGAAGAGCGATTCGATCGCGATCCGCAGCGCCCGGTCCTGGTCGAGGCCGCGCGCGTAGGTCTTCTTCAGCGACGATTTGGCGAACAGGGAACCCGACCCCACCGCGGTGTACCCGAACCGCTCCTCGCTGCGCCCGCCGACCACGTCGTAGGACACGATCCGCCCGGACTTGTCCGGGTCCTGCGCGTCCGGGTCGAAACCGACCAGCAGCGGGACCACCGCCAGCCCCTGCAGGGCGGCGGGGAGGTTGTCGCGCACCATCTTCGACAGCTTGTTGGACTTGCCGTCGAAGGTGAGGGGCACGCCCTCGATCTTCTCGTAGTACTCGAGCTCCACCGCGAACAGGCGGATCATCTCGATCGCCATCCCCGCGGTACCGGCGATGCCGGCCGCGGAGTACGTGTCCGTGATGTACACCTTCTCGATGTCACGCTGGGCCAGCAGGTTGCCCTGGGTGGCGCGGCGGTCGCCCGCGATCAGCACACCGCCGCGGTAGCTGACCGCGACGATGGTGGTGCCGTGCGGAGCGATATCCGACGGCACGCCCGGATTCGGGTGCGTGCCGCCGGGTCCGAATCCGTTGCCGGGCAACAGTTCCGGAGCGTGTAAACGCAGGTACTCGGAGAAAGAGGATTGGGCGAACCCCAACTGGAGCCGCAGGGGGTCACCTTGGGTCACTGGCCGCCCTTCTGCACGTATGCGCGGACGAAGTCCTCCGCGTTCTCCTCGAGCACGTCGTCGATCTCGTCGAGCAGGTCGTCGGTTTCCTCCGCCAGCTTCTCGCGACGCTCCTGTCCAGCCCCACCGTCGCCGACCGGGCCCTCGTCCTCGTCGCCGCCACCGGCGCGCTTGGTCTGCTCTTGTGCCATAGCAGCCGACCTCCTCTGTGATCATCGGCGAGCACCGGAGAAGACCCGATGCTCGTGCCGTCAACAGTACCCACCAGCGGGGACAACATGCCGGATTAAACGTCATTGTGCTGTGCCCGCGATCTCCCCGCCGCCATGTCGCGGACACGAAAAAGGGGTACGGGGTTCAGGTCCCGTACCCCCCTCACGTGGGCCTAGTGGGTCAGCTGGCGCACCAGTTCCGAGGCGGTGTGCACGCCGTCCAGGAGTTTGCCGACGTGGGACTTGGTGCCGCGACGCGGTTCCAGGGTGGGGATCCGCACCAGCGAGTCGCCGCCCAGGTCGAAGATCACCGAATCCCAGCTGGCCGCCGCGATATCCGCGCCGAACCGGCGCAGGCACTCGCCGCGGAAGTAGGCGCGGGTGTCGGTGGGCGGGTTGGTCATGGCGTCGGTGACCTGCTGCTCGGTGACCAGGCGCTGCATGGAGCCGCGCGCCACCAGGCGGTTGTAGAGGCCCTTGTCCAGGCGCACGTCGGAGTACTGCAGGTCGACCAGGTGCAGCTTGGGGGCGGCCCAGGACAGGCCCTCACGCGAGCGCATGCCCTCGAGCAGGCGCAGCTTGGCGCACCAGTCCAGCAGGTCGGCGCATTCCATCGGGTCGCGCTCGAGCAGGTCCAGCACGTGGGCCCACTTCTCGATGACGTCCAGCACCCGCGGGTCGTCGTTTCCGGTGCGGTCCATGAACTTCTCGACCCGGTCGAGGTAGATGCGTTGCAGCGCAAGGCCGGTCAGTTCGCGGCCGTCGGAAAGGGCAACGGTGGCACGCAGAGTCGGGTCGTGGCTGATGGTGTGCACGGCGGTGACCGGGCGGGCCAGCTGCAGATCCGAGAAGTCCTCACCGGCCTCGATCATGTCCAGCACCAGCGCCGCGGTGCCGACCTTGAGGTAGGTCGACCATTCGGCGAGGTTGGCGTCGCCGATGATGACGTGCAGGCGCCGGTACTTGTCGGCGTCGGCGTGCGGCTCGTCGCGGGTGTTGATGATGCCGCGCTTGAGGGTGGTCTCGAGACCGACCTCGACCTCGATGTAGTCCGCGCGCTGCGACAGCTGGAAACCGGGGGTGTCACCGGACTGGCCGATGCCCACGCGCCCGGACCCGCACACCACCTGCCGGGAGGCGAAGAACGGGGTCAGGCCCACGATGATCTGATTGAACGGGGTCTCCCGGCTCATCAGGTAGTTCTCGTGGGTGCCGTAGGAGGCGCCCTTGCCGTCCACGTTGTTCTTGTACAGCTGCATGCGGGCCGCGCCCGGCACGCTGGAGGCGTAGCGGGCGGCGGCCTCCATGACCCGTTCACCGGCCTTGTCCCAGATCACGGCATCGAGGGGGTCGGTGACCTCGGGCGCGGAGTACTCCGGGTGGGCATGGTCGACGTAGAGGCGGGCCCCGTTGGTGAGGATCATATTGGCCGCCCCGACCTCGTCGGCGTCGATCACCGGCGCGGGCCCGTTGAGCCTGCCGAGATCGAAACCGCGCGCGTCGCGCAACGGCGATTCCACCTCGTAATCCCAGCGTGTGCGCTTGGCGCGCGGCACGCCCTCGGCCGCGGCGTAGGCGAGCACCGCCTGGGTGGAGGTGAGAATCGGGTTGGCTGACGGCTCGGTCGGCGTCGAAATGCCGTACTCGACCTCGATTCCGATGATGCGCTGCATGGCTTCGAGCCTAGGCGAAAGGCAGGCCCGGACGCGGCCGGACTGTCCGGGTCGGTCTCATTCGCGAGTCGTACGCCGGATCGTCCTCGCGGGTGATCCGCCCGGGACCGGCGCGACGGCACAATCACCCGCATGGTCGAATCGGCTCCCCTCCCCCGCCCGCCGCACCAGGTCACCACCGTCGCCGAGGACCCCGATTCCGCACCCGCCCAGCCTGTTTCGAGCCGGGTGGCCGCGCTCGACGTGCTGCGCGGCATCGCGATCCTGGGCACCCTGGGCACCAATGTCTGGATCTTCACCAATGCCGAAGGGCTGCTCGGCTACATCGCGCGCAGCGACGAGCCGCACGGGGCGTGGCTGTGGATCGAGCGATTCCTGCAGCAGCTCGCGCAGGGCAAGTTCCTGGGGCTGCTGACCATCATGTTCGGCATCGGTCTGGCTATCCAGCAGCGATCGGCGGGGCGGGGCGGGCGCGCCTGGCCGGGCAGCTATCCGGTGCGGGCGGGGCTGCTGTTCCTCGACGGCCTGCTGAACTTCTTCCTCGTCGCCGAGTTCGACGTGCTGATGGGGTACGCGGTCACCGGCCTGGTGGTGGCGTTCATCCTGGCCACCGGCCCGAAGGCGCAGCGGCGCTGGCTCATCGCGCCGGCGAGCGTGCACCTCACCCTGTTGTCGCTGTTCGCGGTGGCGATCGCGGTCGGATCGCCGGACGATTCCGGCCCGCGCCGGACGCTGGATCCGAATCCGTACGCGGACGGCTCGTTCTGGGATCTGGTGGCGTTCCGGTGGGAGCACCTGCTGGTGTTCCGGCTCGAACCGCTGCTCATCTTCCCCATGTCCATCGCCCTGTTCCTGCTGGGTGCGCGCCTGTTCCGGGCCGGGATCTTCGAGCCGGGCGGGGCGCGAATCCGCAAGCGGCTCATGCTGATCGGCTTCGGCATCGCCGCGCCCGTCGACCTGGCGCTGGGCCTGATCGGCGGCGATCTGATCCTGCTGGCCCGCTACGGCACCGCGCCGGTGGTCTCGCTGGGCCTGCTCGCCCTGGTCGCCGAGGTGTACGCGTATCGGCCCCGGCCCGGCTGGGTGGGCCGCCGCTTCGGCGAGGTCGGGCGAATGGCGTTGAGCTGCTACATCCTCCAGAACCTGGTGGCGGGATTCCTGTGCTACGGCTGGGGTCTGGGCCTGGCGAGCCTGGTGTCGGCCAATGCCCGGGTGCCGTTCACGGTGGGGATCTATGTGATGGTGTGTGCGCTCATGCTGGTCTTCGCCCACTTCTGGCTGCGCCGCTTCGAGCGCGGACCGGTCGAGTGGCTGTGGAATCGCAGCTATCTGACCCTCACCGGCGCGGCGAGGGGCTAGTCGACCTCGTCGATGGAGCGCAGATAGGGCGCCTGCCCGTCGATGCAGGACGAGAGCCGGTAGAGCGAATGCGCCGGCACGAAATCGACGAACTGCTCGCTGCCGGAGGAGCCGCCCCCGTCCGAGTCGTGGTACTCGCACTGCATGTAGCCGGAGACCACGTATTCGGTGTCGGTGTCGTTGCGGCAGTCCAGGACGTCGCAGTGCAGTCCCGCGGGAAGTTCGGTGTCGGCGCCGGCGGACGCGGCCGGAGCCAGTGCGGCCCCGGCGGCGATTCCGGTGAACAGGGCCAGCCGGGCGAGAGTGCGTGCGGCCATCGGAGTCCTCGGGTCGATCGACGTCACGCCCGCGCCGCCTCGGTGCGCGAGAGCAGGTCGGCGACGACGGTGTCGCGGGTCAGCGGCACGTCCAGACTACGGGCATTGCCCTCGAGCAGCGACAGCACCGATTCGGTGAGGATGCCCTCGATGTGGTCCGAGGACAGCCCGGGGGCCGCGCGCCAGCTGTTGACCACGCCGTCGACGAAGCCGACCGTGCCGAAGGCCATGGGGCGGGCCCGGTTCCGGTCGATGCCGAATCGGTGCAGGGCGTCGGCGAACAGGTCCGCGAGCCGCCCGCCGATCCGGTCGCGGGCCCCGGCCAGCGCGGTGGAGGATTCGCCGTGCGGGTCGGCGGCGGCGGTGAGGAAGCGGTGCAGGTTGGGGTGGCGTTCCACCCAGCCGACGTAGGTGCCGACGGCTCCGCGCACCAGGTCGCGGACGGTGCCGTCGGGGTGCAGGCGCGGCATGAGTTCGGCGGTGAGGCCGTCGAGGATGTGGCGGCGGATGGCTTCGTCGAGGTCGGTGCGGCCGTCGAAGTGCCGGTAGACGACCGGGCGCGGGACCGCGAGGCGGTCGGCGATCTGCTGGACGGAGATCTCGGTGCCGTGCTCCTCGATCACGGTCAGCGCGGCGTCGAGCATCTCGACGCGGCGGCGAGCCTTGTGGTCGTCCCAGCGGGTACTGCGGCCGTCGGCGCCCGGCGGCGCGGGTTTGCTGCGTCGGGTCCCGGTCACGCGCCTCACGATACCCACCTCCGACATTGACCGTGACGGCATGTACCACTAATCTGAGTGTAACAGCCTGTACCAGTAATAGTCGGGAGCTGTCATGGGCGACAACGCGGTCTCCACTGCTGCGCGCGGCCTCTCCGGGCGCGAATCATTCGCCCAGCGTTTGCTGGCCGGATCGGCGAAGAAGTCCTACGACCCGGTCGTCGATCTGGACTGGGACGCCCCGCTGGACCCGGACAAACTGTTCCTGCCACCCGAGGTCATCTCCCTCTACGGCACCCCGCTCTGGGACGCCATGACGCCCGAACAGCGCCGCGAACTCTCCCGGCAGGAACTCGCCAATGTGCTCTCGGTCGGCATCTGGTTCGAGAACCTGCTCAACCGCCTGCTGCTGCGCGAACTCATGGCCGGTGACCCGACCTCGCGGCACGCGCACTACACGCTTACCGAGATGGGCGACGAATGCCGGCACATGATGATGTTCGGCAAGCTCATCGACCGCATCGAGGCGCGGCCCTACTGGCCCAACCGGCTCGAGCGCTGGACCATCAGCGCGCTGCAGCAGGTGCTGCGCGGGTCGATGGTGTGGGTGGGGGCGCTGGTCGGCGAGGAGATCTTCGACGCGTTGCAGCGCCGCACCCTCGACGATCCGCGGTTGCAGCCCCTGGTCGCGCGGGCCATGCGCATCCACGTCACCGAGGAGGCGCGGCACATCGGGTTCGCGCGCGACGCCCTGACACACCGGACGCCGAGCATGTCGAAGGCCGAAACGCTGTACACGCGACTGTGCGTGGCGGTGGCCGCTCCCCTGTTCGTGTACCTGATGACCAACTGGCACATGTACGCCCGCGCGGGCATCGAGGACGGGCGGGCGGCCCGGCGGATGGCCCGCGCCAACCCGCATTCGCGGCGCGCACTGGGGCTGGGCGCGGCGAATCTCGGTGCTTTCCTGGACGAACAGGGACTGATGGGGCCGATCGGCAAGCGCGTGTGGCGACGCCGAGGGCTACTGTGAGGCTCCGGCGGGCCCGCCGCGCCCCCCGGCCACCGGCCGCCCCGGAGGGCTGCACCGAACCCGAACCGGCGCCGGACTATTCGGGCCCGGCGCTCCTGGACGCGCCGGGCGTCGAAGTCGCGGTGCGAGTCGCGCTGACCGGCCACCTGGATCCCACCGATGGCCAGTTTCATTGGTACGGAAGGGTTTCTGCCGACGACCGGGCGACCCTGCCCGACCCGGGACGTGGTCAGGTCTTCCTGACAGTCCCGGGCCGGGCCCCGGCGCCCGGCGTGCTCCAGGAGCGTGACCCGTGGGGCAATCTACGCATCGCCGGGATCGGCGCGCCGCCGTTCCCGCTGTAACGCACCGCCGTTCGGGTCGCTAGCGGGTCAGGCCGATGAAGTCGGCCATGGCCTCGACGGAGTACGCGAAGAACGGCCCGGCCGGATCCATACTGTTGTCGAGCTGCCCGAACAGCTCGAAGGTCACCGTGCCGTAGAGCTGCGTCCACGCCATGACCCCGCGCACCACCGCGACCTCGGGCAGACCGGGCGCGACCTGCTCGGCGATGCCCGCGGACTGGGCGGCCAGTACCGGATCGACCGGTTCGTCGGGCACCGTGAGACTGGCCGACTTCCACGCCCGGTTGACCACGCCCAGCGCGGCCACCGGCACGCGGGAGGCGGGGCCGATGGTGGATTCGGGGGCCCGATAGCCCGGCACGGGCGAGCCGTAGACCAGGGCGTACTCGTGCGGGTGCGCCTTGGCCCAGTCCCGGACCGCGTGGGAGATCGCCCGCCACTGCGCCCGGGGCGTGTCCGCGGCGGCGACCGCGTTCTCGACCGCGTCGGCGATGCTGTCGTAGGCCTCGACGATGAGCGTGGTCAGCAGGTCGTCGCGGCTGGGGAAGTAGCGGTACAGCGCCGAGGACACCATGCCCAGCTCGCGGGCGATGGCCCGCAGCGACAGCGCGGGGGCGCCGGATTCGGCTAGCTGCCGGCGCGCGGCGTCGGTGATCTCGCGGGTGATCTCGGCTCTGGCCCGGGCGCGGGCGGTTCGGGGGACGCTCATCCCGATAGTGTGCCACGTTTCGGATCACCAGAATATTTCGAGAGCACTGCTCTTGACATTCCGCGAGGCGTGCATGCACACTGATCACAACAGAGAGCACCGCTCTCGCAGAGTGAAGGAAGATCCCATGGACGCCCACACCGCCGCCACTCGCTACATCGGCCCCACCGGTCTCGACCCCTACATGAACCGCTTCTTCAACATGCTCCCCAAGCTCGGCATCAGCGTCGCGGGCTCGCGGCTGCTGGCGGTGCGCGGCCGCAAGTCCGGCGAATGGCGCACCACCCTGGTCAATGTCCTGACCATCGACGACACCCGCTACCTGGTCGCCCCGCGCGGCCACACCCAGTGGGTCCGCAACCTGCGCGTCGCCGGGACCGGCGAACTCCGCCTGGGCCGCAAGTCCGAGACCTTCACCGCCACCGAACTCCCCGACGCCGACAAGATCCCCGTCCTGCGCGCCTACCTCGACCGCTGGGGCTGGGAGGTCGGCCGCTTCTTCGAGGGCGTCACCAAGGACGCGACCGACGCCGAATTGGCCGACATCGCACCGGGATTCCCCGTCTTCGTCCTGCACTGACCCCTCGGCCCCTGCCCGACGCTGACATCAAGGCCGGGCCACAGTCCACCCGACCGCCACGACGTCGGTCCCGCTGTCGACCGCCTCGAGCTTCGACCCGAGAACACCTCGCCCCGACAAGGCCTGTGCCTTGCCGGGGCGATTTCATGCCTGGGCGCGGATGCGCTCGTGCCGGTGACCGGCTTCCACATAGGACTACACGCCGTCCGCCGATGTCCCCGGCCCGCCAGACCGGGGATGCGGTCGGCGCATGAAGTGCGCGGCCGGGCGGCCGCCGAGCAGCGGCGCATCGAGAACGAGCGAAGCTGTTCACGGGGCCCGTACCGGAAGGGCCGAGAGTGGCGCGATCCCGGCGGACCGCCGCCGGGATCCACAGGCCGCCGTACGGAATGTCGCCGCCTGAGGTCAGCGCAGTTCGTCGAGGGTTTCGTTGTCGCGGGCGACGAAGGCGCGGCCGTCGGCGGTGAAGACGATGGGGCGCTGGATGAGGCGGGGGTGGGTGGCCAGGGCTTCGATCCAGCGGTCGCGGTCGGCGGGGGTGCGGCCCCAGGAGGCGACGCCGAGTTCCTTGGCCTGGGCCTCGGCGGTGCGGGTGATGTCCCACGGTTCGAGGCCGAGTTTGGTCAGGGCGGCGCGGATTTCGTCGGCCGAGGGCGGGTTGTCGAGGTAGCGACGCTCGACGTAGTCCGAGCCGGTTTCCTCGAGCACCGCTTTGGCGGTGCGGCTCTTGGAGCACTGCGGGTTGTGCCAGATTTCGGTCGCCATGCCGCCAGCCTAGGCGGCGACGCCGACTCCCCCGGTCACCGGCACGGTCAGGACGTACCGACCGGCACGGTCAGGCACCGGGCAACCGGACGGTCACAGCCAGTCGACGACCCAGCGGTAGGGGCGCATCCAGTACAGGCCGCCGTCGGGAATCGGCGCGCCCCAGCGCTGTTCGGCCTGGGTCAGCTGCCAGCGGTATTCGGGCGCGGGTTCACCGCCGTGGATCTCGAGCAGGTGCCGCCGCCAGCTGCCGATCATGGCGGGGACGACCTGGCGGTCGTTCTCGTAGGCCCACTCCACGTTTCGGGTCATCAGGCTGTCGACCGCGTGGTTGGCGGCGTTCGGGTCGCCGGTGCTCAGCGAGTGCAGGAACGCGGCCACCAGGTTGTAGGCGATGGCGTCGTGCACCGAGGTCTGGCCGTTCTCGAGCGACCAGATACCCAGGTAGGTGGGTCCCTGCTCGTCGATCCACACCGAATGCGCCTCGCCGACCCGATTGTCGAAGATGAGCGCGGTGAGCAGGCCCAGGGTGGCCTTGCCCATGATGAGCGGGTCCGGTCGCCCGGTGCCGACGGCGTCGTCGATCAGCGCCCGGTAAGCGGAGGCGGCGATGCCCGGACGGTTGGCGTCCATCAACGCGTCGGCGGTCGCGCCGCCCGCGAGCTGCTCGGCGGGCGGCTGCGCCGGACCGGCCGCGAGCTGCGGCGCACCGTCGCCGACCCGCAGGTACTGCGTCGCCATGGCGTCGGGCGCGACGGCGGGGTCGAGCGGCGGCAGGCCCGGCACCGGGCCGGACTGCGCGGCACCGAAACCGGCTCCCGGCGCGCCGGGTTCGGGGTGCGCGCCAGCGGGTTCCAGCGGCGAGAACGCCTGATCAGGCTGTGCCGAGCCGGGTTCGGGGAAGGCCGCGCCGGGTTCGGGGAACAGTGCGCCGGCTTCGGGGAACGGTGCGCCCGGTTCGGGAAAGGGTGCGCCCGGTTCGGGAAACATGGTGCCGGGTTCGACCAGCGGCGCGCCGTTGCGGAGCGGGTCCTCGAGGCCGAGATCGATGGCGAGCGGGTCGCGCAGGGCGGGGGCGGTCTGCAGATATTCCAATGCCACCCGGGCGAATTCGTTGTCCTGGGTCTCGAGCCATTCGCGCCCGGCCCGCAGGGTGTCGATGAGGTGTCCGCCGACGCCCTGTTCGATGGCGGCGCACAGCGCGTAGTACCCGTAACCGCGGTAGTCGTCGTGGCCGACGCCCTCGGTGATCAGCAGTTGCGCATATCTGCTTGCCAGGTCGTGTCTTTCGATGTCGCCGAGCAGGGTGCAGGCGGTCATGGCCGCCATCAGCACCTCGGCGTGTTCGCCGTGGACGCGGCGCAGGTCTATGCAGCGGTCGGCCATGAGGACCGCGCTGTCGGGCAGGTCCTGCTGGGTGGCGGCCTCGACGGCCATGGAGTACATGGTGGCGAGGGTGGCGGGCGGGATGTCGGCCGGGTAGCGGGCCGGGCCGTGTTCGGCCAGGTGCAGGGCCTGGGCGTAATCGCCCGCGGCGAAGGCGGATCGGAAGCGGTAGGAGACGATCCAGCCGTATTCCTTGGGATCGGGGACCCCGGCCAGCTCGTCGTCGAACGCCGACAACCGCGCCAGCGCCTCCTCGGCCCGGCCGGTCTCCAGCATGCCGCTCGCCTCGTTCATCACCTCGACGAACGCATTTCGATCCATGGCCTACTCGCCTTCCCGCATATGTCAGCCCCGGATCGTATGACCGCACCATGACCCCGCGTGGTCACTGAGGTCAAGGTCATAGTTTGACGCCACCCCACATGACCACGCGTTGTCATTCGCGTGGCACGTTGTGTCACAACGGTATTCCCGCACCTCGACACGAACCCGCCTCCCTGCGGGCCACTCTCGCGTCGCGATCGATCCGTCCTGCCCCCAATCTAACGACAACACTCCGAACGAACCCGTAACCCGCCTCGGCGCGTCGAGTGTCGTCAGAGCTGGATGATCCGCACCGTGTCACCGCACAGTGCCCCCGAGCTCTGAGGATCCGAGGTCATGAGGACCACCGGCGGGTGTTGCCGCATCGCCATTTCGGCCACGGCGGCATCGATGGCGTACTTGTGACCATGCAATCCGGTCTCGAGTAGGAGGTGTGAGGCCGCGCGGGCGGGCACGTCGTCGACGGGTTCCACCCGGAGGTTGGACAGCGGCCAGGCCAGCCGTGCTCGGTCGATCTTGCGATGGGTCGCTTCGATGATCGTGAGCGCGCCGATCACCACGTCCATCCCGCGGCTGCGAGCCTCCACGACCAACGCGACGACCGCGTGTTCCTCCGATACCAAGCCGGAGAGCCCTTCACAGTCGACTACGACGGTGCCGGGCGCCGAGGACGCGCCTCGGGCCCGAGTGCTCAGCTTTCGTCCGGCCATGTATCCCCGCCCGTCAGCGCTTGCTCGAATCGATCGAAGGCGTGCCGGCGGTCGGTCTCCGACAACGCCCCGCGGCGGCGCTCGTAATCCTCCGGATACTCGTCCAGCCGCAAGCCTCGCAACTCTCGTTCCACGGCCGAAGTTACGAAGGCGGAGAACTCCCGTGTGCCGACTCGCCGCCGGATCGCTTCGGCAGTCCCCTCGGGTAGCGAGAGGCTCATCCGCGTAGCGGGCCCCTCACCGATGTCGTATGCGGGCTGAGCCATACCCGAGGTTTGTCAATCCAAGTAGGAAGTGGCGCCGACTTCACAGGACCGGCAGGGTGGTGTCCGGGCCGGGGGTGAAGGTGACGATGCGGCGGCGGGGATCGCCGGGCAGTTCGAGGTTCTCGTAGGCGAAGGTGAGGTCGCCGGAGTGGGGGTGGCGGAGGCGTTTGCCGCCGTGGGTGCGGTGTTCGACGTCGCCGGCAGCCCAGAGGGCGGCGAATGCGGCGCTGCCGGTGGCGAGTTCGTCGATGAGGGCGGTGGTGGCGGGGTCGTCGGGGTAGCGGCCCGCGACGCGGCGCAACTGGGCGACGGTGGCGGCGGCCACGTCGTCCCAGTCGAGGTAGAAGGCGCGGGCGGCGGGGGCGAAGAACAGCGAGCGGGCCATATTGTCGCCGATCAGGTCACCGAAGACGTAGTGCGCCAGCGGGTTCGCGGCGAGCACGTCGAACAGGTCGGTGATGAGCGCGGCGGGGGCCTTGTCGATCAGGTCGAGCATGCGCAGCAGCTCGGGACGCGGCGCGGTGGAAGCGGTTTCGGAGCGCCGGGGTGGGCGGGCGAGAGCGTGCAGGTGCTCGGTTTCGACGGGGTTGAGGCCCAGCGCGGCGGCGAGGGAGTCGAGGACGTCGGCGGAGGGGTTGGCGGCGCGGCCCTGTTCGAGGCGCTGGTAGTACTCGGCGCTGATTCCGGCGAGGTGCGCGAGTTCGGCGCGGCGCAGACCCGGGACTCGGCGCGCCCCCGAGGGTGGTAATCCGGTGTCCCGCGGATCGACGCGCGCCCGCCGGGACTTCAGGAATTCCGCCAGATCCTCGCGCACGGCCATGTCCGCAGTGTGACACAAGACGTGGGTGGCCCTGGGGGTACGAGGCACGGCGTGCACTGTTCGCCGGCGGCGCGGGCGAGCAGGCTCGGTGGCGAGAGTTACCACCGATTCCCTTGCACCGGAGGAGTTTTGCCATGACCGCCACCGCTCAGCAGCGCGCCGACATCATCGAGGCCGTCACCCGCCTGTTCTGGTTCATCGACATTCGCGACTGGGACGCCTTCCCGGGCGTCTTCGCCGACGTGGTCACCCTGGACTACTCGAGCGTGTGGGGTGGTGAGCCCGCGACGGTGAATCCCGGTCGGATCCGGGCGGATTGGGAGAGTTTGATCGGCGCCTTCGACGCCACCCAGCATCTGCTGGGCAATCATCTGGTGACCGTCGACGGTGATCGGGCCGAGCTGACCGCCGTCTTCCAGGCGGTGCATCTGCTGGCCAATCCGCTCGGCTCGCCGCGCTGGACGCTGGGCGGCACCTACCGCATCGGCTTGCGCCTGGTGGCCGGTGTGTGGAAGGTCGAGGCCATGGTGATGACGGCGCAGTGGGCCGACGGCAACAAGGACATCATGAACCTGGCGTCGGGCGGGCAGCGTCCGACCGCCGCGTAGCGGCTGCGAGAAGGGGAATCGGGGAGGGCTGTACCTCTCTCCCCTTTCAACATATATCGCAGTGGGGGGCTTGTGGCAAGGCCCCCGTGATGGCGCACAATCGCTGGCCGAGGGCCGCGGCCTGCGCGGATGGCGCGTGGGCGGCGGCCGGGGACCGGCTGGGCGGAAGGTGTGGTGCTGATGTCTGATCAGGGATACGAGAACGAACTGCGGTCCGAGCGCGACTACGTGGCCGGGCTGTACGCGCGGCTGGACGCCGAGCGGGCGCGGGTGCGCGGCCGGTACGGCGAGACGCTGACGGTGCGGGGCAACGCGACGGTGCTGGTGGAGCGGGATGCCGAGGCGCGGGCGCTGGCCAGGGAGATGAACCGGCTGGGTGTGGCCGACAACGGCCTATGTTTCGGGCGTCTCGACAGCGAGACCGGTGAGCACGCCTACATCGGCCGGATCGGCATCTACGACGAGACCAACGAATTCGAGCCGCTGCTGCAGGATTGGCGGGCCCCGGCGTCGCAGGCGTTCTACACCGCGACCGCCGCGACCCCGGAGCGCATGCGCCGGCGTCGCCAATTCCACACGCGGGGCCGTGAGGTGGTGGATTTCACCGACGAGGTGTTCGGCCGTCCCGGGGATGGGGAGCGCGGTGACGCGGCCCTGCTGGCGGCGGTCAACGCGCCGCGCGGGGAGGGCATGCGCGACATCGTCGCGACGATCCAGGCCGAGCAGGACCGGATCATCCGGCTCGATCACCCGGGCGTGCTGGTGATCGAGGGCGGGCCGGGCACCGGCAAGACCGTGGTGGCGCTGCACCGGGTGGCGTATCTGCTGTACACGCAGCGCGAGCAGATGGAACGCAACGGCGTGCTCGTGGTGGGCCCGAATACGGCCTTCCTCAGGCACATCGGGCGCGTGCTGCCGTCGCTGGGCGAGACCAACGTGGTGTTCACCACCACCGCGGATCTCATGCCCGGCGTGCACGCGACCGCCGAGGACGTTCCGGAGGTGGCCCGGCTCAAGGGTGCGCTGGGCATCCTCGAGGTGTTGAAGGGGGCGATCGCGGACCGGCAGCGGGTGCCCGCGGAGCCGGTGTCCTTGGAGCTCCCGGATGTGACGGTCCGCATCGGCGCGGACATCGCGGACTGGGCGCGGTCGGAGGCTCGCGAGAGCGGCCTGCCGCACAATCGGGCCCGCGCCACTTTCGTGGAGGTGCTCACGTGGGCGTTGACCGAGCGCGCGATCGCCCGCATCGGTCAGGGCTGGCTCACCCGCGAGGACCGCGAGGCGTGGGAGAACATGCGCTCCGACCTGCGCACCGAACTTGCCGAGCACGAGGGCTTCACCGCCCTGCTCGACGAACTGTGGCCGACGCTCACGCCGGAACAGCTGCTGGCGGAACTGCTGTCGTCGACCGACCGGCTGCGCGCGGCGGGCGCCGACCAGTCGCTCTGGCGGGCCGAGGGCGAGGCCTGGACGGTGTCGGATGTCCCGCTGCTCGACGAGCTGGCCGACCTGCTGGGCCGCGACACCTCCGCCGAGGAGGCCGCGGCCGAGCGGGAACGCAAGGCGCAGGCCGCCTACGCCGAGGGCGTGCTGGATCTGCTGGTGAGCCGCGCCGACCACATGGACGACGAGGACCATCTGTTCGCCACCGACATGCTCTACGGCGAGGACCTGGCCGAGCGCTTCATCGAACGCGACACCCGCGAACTGGCCGAACGCGCTGCCGCGGACCGGGATTGGACCTACCGGCACATCGTGGTCGACGAGGCCCAGGAGCTGTCGGCCATGGACTGGCGGGTGCTGATGCGCCGCTGCCCCGGCCATTCCTTCACCGTGGTGGGCGATCTCGCGCAGCGTCGTTCCGCGGCGGGCGCGACCGCATGGGCCGAGATGCTCGACCCCTACGTTCCGGGCCGCTGGAAGTACCGCTCGCTCACCGTGAACTACCGCACCCCGGCGGAGATCATGGCCGTCGCCGCGGCCGTGCTCGCCGACTTCGCCCCCGACGTCACCCCGCCGGATTCGGTCCGAGCCTGCGGTGTCCGACCCTGGGCCCGGCAGCTCCCCACCGACGAGATGCCCTCGGCTATCGAGGAATTCGTCCGCGATGAGGCCGACCGCGAGGGCACCAGTATCGTGATCGGCCCGCCCGGTATGCCGGGCACGGTCCCCGCCTCGGAGACCAAGGGCCTCGAGTTCGACGCCGTCCTGGTGGTCGAACCCGAGCACATCCTCGCCGACGGCCCGCGCGGCGCGGCCGAGCTGTACGTCGCCCTCACCCGCGCCACCCAGCGCCTGGGCGTCCTGCACCGCGGCCCGCTCCCGCGTGCCCTGGAGGGGCTCTACACGTCGAAGTAGAGCTCGAATTCGTAGGGGTGGGGGCGGAGGTTGATCTCGGCGATCTCGGTGTCGCGCTTGAGGCGGATCCAGGTGTCGATGAGGTCCTCGGTGAACACCCCGCCCCGGGTGAGGTAGTCGTGGTCGGCGTCGAGGCGGTCGATGACCGCTTCGAGGCCGGCGGGGGTCTGGGTGACCTCGGCGGATTCCTCGGGGGTGAGTTCGTAGAGGTCCTTGTCGACGGGCAGGGCGGGCTCGATCTTGTTGGTGATGCCGTCGAGTCCGGCCATCATCATGGCGGCGAAGGACAGGTACGGGTTGCCCGAGGAGTCGGGGCAGCGGAATTCGAGGCGTTTGGCGCGGGCATTGGTGCCGGTCACCGGGATTCGCACGGCGGCGGAGCGATTGCGCTGGCTGTAGACCAGATTCACCGGGGCCTCGTAGCCGGGGACGAGGCGTTTGTAGGAGTTCACCGTCGGGTTGGTGAACGCCAGCAGTGACGGCGCGTGGTGCAGCAGCCCGCCGATGTAGTGCCGGGCCAGGTCCGACAGTCCGGCGTAGCCCGCCTCGTCGTAGAACAGCGGCGCGCCGTCCTTCCACAGGGATTGGTGCACGTGCATACCGGACCCGTTGTCGCCGAAGAGCGGTTTGGGCATGAAGGTGACGGTCTTGCCGCCCGCCCAGGCGGTGTTCTTGATGATGTACTTGTAGAGCATGAGGTCGTCGGCGGCGGCGAGCAGGGTGTTGAACCGGTAGTTGATCTCGGCCTGTCCGGCGGTGCCGACCTCGTGGTGGCCCTTCTCCAGGTCGAATCCGGCCTGTTGCAGGTGCGTGCACATGGCGTCGCGCAGGTCGACGTCGGCGTCGTAGGGGGCGACGGGGAAATAGCCGCCCTTGGGCCGGACTTTGTAGCCGCGGTTGGGAGTTCCGTCGGGATTGATCTTCTCGCCGGTATTCCAGTCCGCCGACGACGAATCCACTTCGTAGAAGGCCCGGTTCATGGTGGTGTCGTAGCGGACCGTGTCGAATATGTAGAACTCGGCCTCGGGGCCGAAATAGGCGGTGTCGGCGATTCCGGTGGAGCGCAGGTATTCCTCGGCCTTGCGGGCCACATTGCGGGGATCACGGCTGTAGGCGGCGCGGGTGTGCGGGTCGTGGACGAAACAACTGATATTGAGGGTCTTGGCGGTGCGGAACGAATCCAGTCGCGCGGTGCGCAGATCCGGCAGCAGCAGCATGTCGGATTCGTGGATGGCCTGGAAGCCGCGCACCGAGGAGCCGTCGAAGGCGATGCCGTCCTCGACCAGATCCGGGCCGAACATGCTGGCCGGGATCGAGAAGTGCTGCTGGATGCCGGGGACGTCGCAGAAGCGGACGTCGACGTACTCGACGCCCTCGGCGTCGATGTAGTCCTGTACTCCATTGGTGGTAGGGGTGATCACCGCTGCCTCCTCGTGGCCGCGCACGCCTACCCGATCGGACGGCCCGGTCGGGATCCGGCGGTCCTGTCGTGCTAACACGATACGTCGCGCAGACACCCGGACGGACGCGAATGCGCTTGTGCACCAAGATCATTCGCGCCACCGCGGTACCCGCCGCCACCTGAGCGGGGCCCACCGCTCCGACCTACACCCGCCCGCTCCCCCATTTTTGGCACAGTGCACAAATCGCCTGTCACAGTTCTTCTCCATTGCCCCTGGTCCGCCCCGTGCGCTGTGCGATCTGCTGGAACCGTGAGTTCAACATCGGTAGCGGCGACGACCCCGCGCACCATGGTCGAGGCGTTCCAGGCCACCGCCGCCCACTATCCGGACGCGGTCGCGTTGCGCACGCTCGGCGGGGCGGTCTCGATCACCTGGCGCGAGTACGCCGACCGGGTGCGCGCCATCGCCACCGGTCTCGCGGCGCTCGGCGTCGGCCGGGGCGACACGGTGGCGCTGATGATGACCAACCGGCCCGAATTCCACTTGTGCGACACCGCGATCCTGCACACCGGCGCGACCCCGTTCTCGGTGTACAACACCAATCCGGTGGAGGTGCTGGCCTACCAGTTCACCAATGCGGGCAACAGGGCCGTGATCTGCGAGGCGCAGTTCGCGCCGCAGATCCGCGCCGCGGTGGCACGGGCCGCCGAGCGGGGTGCGGCCGTGGAACACGTGATCTGTGTCGACGAGGCGCTCGCGGGCTGCGTGGCATTGGCGGAGATCGAGGCGACCGCGCCGGGCGGGTTCGACTTCGAATCCGCCTGGCGCGCCGTGGCTCCCGAGGATCTGCTCACCATCGTCTACACCTCCGGCACCACCGGCCCACCCAAGGGCGTGGAACTCACCCACACCAATTTCCTCGAGAACGCCCGCGTGGTGGACGAGTTCGGCGGCGGCTCCCCCGCCGACCAGGTGATCTCCTATCTGCCCGACGCGCACGCCGCCAATCGCTGGCTCTCGCACTATCTCTCGATCCTGACCGGCGGCCAGATCACCACCTGCCCGGACCTGAAGCAGGTCGCCGCGGCGCTGTGCGAGGTGCATCCGACCGTGTTCATGGGTGTGCCGCGCGTGTGGGTGAAAGTCAAAGCGGCGCTGGAGGAACGCTTCGCCGCCGAGCCGAGCTCGATCAAACGCCGCCTCATCGCCTGGGCGATCGCGAGCGGCCGGGCGCGAGCCCGCGCGGCGTCGGACGGACGCACGCTGAACATCCTCGACACCTGGCGGTTCCGGCTGGCGGATCGCCTGGTGCTGTCGGCCGTGCGGGAGCAGCTGGGCCTGGACCGGATTCGCATCGCCGTCACCGGCTCCGCCCCGATCCCGAAGGACACCCACGAGTTCTTCCTCGGCCTGGGCCTGCCGCTGTGCGAGGGCTACGGCATGACCGAGTGCACGGCGGGCGCGACCATGGACCGCCCGGCCCGCATCAAGATCGGCACTGTCGGCACCGCGTTCCCCGGCACCGAGGTCGCCATCGCCGAGGACGGCGAGGTGCTGGTGCGCGGCGGCAACGTGATGCGCGGCTATCGCGGCGAGCCCGCCAAGACCGCCGAGACCGTGGACGCCGACGGCTGGCTGCAGACCGGCGATATCGGCGAACTCGACGCCGAGGGCTTCCTGCGGATCGTGGACCGCAAGAAGGAACTCATCATCAATGCGGCCGGCAAGAACATGTCGCCGACCAATATCGAGAACACCGTCACCGAGCACACGCCCCTGGCGGGTGCGGTGGTGGCCATCGGTGAGGGCCGCGCCTACAACACCGCGCTGATCTGCCTGGACCCCGACCTGGCCGCCGCGTTCGCCGAGCGCCACCAGCTAACCGAGCGGGACATCGCGGCCCTGGCCCGCGATCCGCGCGTGCTCGCCGCCCTCCAGGAGGGCGTGGACGCGGCGAACGGCAAGCTCTCGCGGGTGGAGCAGATCAAGAAGTTCGCGGTGCTGCCGGAGGTGTGGGCCCCGGGCTCCGATCACCTCACGGCGACCGGAAAACTCAGGCGCAAACCAATAGCTATCACCTACGCCGCTACTATCGAGTCGCTGTACGGGTAGTAGGAGAGTTATGCACGCGCGATTACGGGATCGGACGCTCGAGGAGCTGTACCGACGCGCCGTCGTGGCGCGCGCGGAATTCCCCGCCCTCGCACCGCCCTACCCGAAGCTCCCGGAATCCCTGGTGACCAGCGGTTTCGAGCGCGGCACGGCCTTGAACGTGGACCTGTTCTTCGAGTTCCTGCGCACCGGTGTCGCGCCCTCGCCCGAGGACACCGCCGAGGTCGTGCAGATCGCGTTGAGCCGTATCCGCGACGGCGAGACGCTCGAGGAAGTGCTCAACCGCTACAGCCTGGGCGCGGAGCTGATCTGGTCGCGGGTGCGCGAGACCGCTCACGGACCCGAACGCGAACTCCTCGACGACGCCGCGATCTCGCTGCTGCGCTACGTCACCCTGCTCACCACCCGCATCGCCACCGCCTGCGTGCAGCGCGCTCACGACCCGCGCTGGGAGTTGCTGGAACGCCGCCGGGCCATTGCCGACGCGCTGCTCACCGGCCGCGACCCGGTCGAGTGGGCGGGCGAACCCGCGGTGGCGGTGCCCGACGCGTTCCTGCTCGCCGCGTTCCGGCTCGGGTCCGCCCACGGCGGCGACACGAGCGAACTGCGCCACCGCGTCGAAGCCATCCCGGGTGTGTTCCTGCGCCTGGACAGCGGCGGCTGGACGGCCCTGCTGCCACTGCATTCCGGCGACGACGGTACGGCGACCCTGGCGGCGCTCACCGCGCGCCTGCCGGGCCGGCTCGCGCTGGGGCGGTCCGCGCCCACCGAGCAGCCGCGCTCGGCCGCGCCCGCCCCGTTCTGGGTCGGCGTCGCCACCGCGGCGAACCGCGCGGCGATCCCCGAGGTGTTCGCCGAGGCGCGCACGCTGGCCGAGCTCGGCCGCTGCCTGGGCCGCCCGCAGCCGGTGTGCCGCCGCGCGGACCTGATGTTCGAATACACCGTCGCCGCGGGCGATTCCGCGCGCCCCGGGCTGGCGGCCGTGCTCGAGCCGCTCGACAGCCAGGCGGTGCTGACCGACACCCTGGACGTGTTCGTGGACACCGGCTTCAACCAGCTGGCCACGGCCCGGCTGCTCAACGTCCACCGCAATACCGTCACCTATCGCCTGGCCCGGGTGCACGAGCTGACCGGCCTGGATCCGCACCGCCCGACCGACGCCATGACCCTGTCGGCCGCCCGGATCGCGCGGCGGCTCGAAACCGCCTGCTTCGCACCGTAGTTCGCGCCGCCACCGATCCCACGCCGTGCGGCTGCACGTCGCTGGTCCGCACCGCACCCCGTGCATCCCGGTCCGTCGCGCACGGCTCCTCGCCACGGTCCGCCACGCACCTGCGTGGAGACTGTCGCGTTCCTCCTGCCCGTTCCCCCGCGCCTGCGGTTTGGTCGGTTGCACAATGCCCTCGTCCGCACTCTTGGCGATTGCCGGTACCGGCGCGCGGGCACTGTGCGGTGTGCTGAACACCGACGACGAGGTCATGCGGCGCGGCATCCGGTCCGCGCCCGCCGGGACCTCCCGACCATCCGCAGAGGTACTTCGTTGAGCAGCACCTTCCGGCCGCGCCGCTGCCGCCCGGCCCCCTGGGCCGTGGCCGGCTTCTCCGCGCTGGCCATGACCATCGCCGCCACCACGCCGTCGGGGGCCGCGCCCGTGTTCGGGCCGGTGCCCGACGCGCCCGCCAACTTCGGCCTGCCCTCGGACTACCGGCCCACGCCGGAGCGGTACGGGGTGGGTTATCAACTGGGACAGGTGGTTTCACTGTCGGACGGCACCCAGTTGCAGGCCGAGGTGCGGTATCCGACCGATCCGGCGACCGGGCAGCGGGCCGCGGGCGAGTTCCCGGTGATCGTCAACTTCACCACCTACGGTGCGGTGGCCAGCGCGCTGACCGCCGCCATCACCTCGGTCATCGACGAGCTGCACATCCAGCTGCCCGATCAGTTGAAGGATGCGCGACGGGTCATCAATCAGGCCACCTCCATGCAGGACATGCTGGTCCGGCACGGCTACATCGAGGTGACCGCGGACGTGCGCGGCACCGGCGGCTCCACCGGCGCGTGGAGCCCGGCCTCGCAGCAGGACGGCAAGGACGGTGTCGAGCTGGTGGACTGGGCGGCCGAACTGCCCGGCTCCAACGGCAAGGTCGGCATGTACGGCTACTCGTTCCCCGGCCTGTCGGCCATGCGCACCGCCGAGACCATCGGACCCGATTCGCCGTTGAAGGCGATCGTGCCGTTCGCGGTGCCCAACAATATCTTCGACGAGGTGCTCAACCACGACGGCATGATGAGCCCGCTACTGCTGACCGTCATCTCGCTCATGGTCCCGTATCTGAGCCTGATCGGCCCGTTCCTGACCGCGCCGCTGTCACCGCAGACCTTCCTGAAGTCCCTCGGTGATCACCTCGCCGCCCTGGTCGGCCCCGACACCAGCACCGTGAAACTGCTCTTCGACGCCTACACCGGCGGCCCGACCGCCTACGACAACTCCTGGTGGCGCGAGCGGCGTTTCGAAACCGACCTGCACAACCTGGTCGACAACAACATCGCCATGTACCAGGTGGACGGCTGGTGGGACCTGTATCAGGAAGGCGCGGTGCGCAATTACGCGCAGTTGCAGAACCTGGCCGCCGGACGCGACCAGTTCGCTCCGATGGCCGCCGACCAGCAGGCCGACGGACGCTACCAATTGCTCATGGGCCCTTGGTATCACGTCGGCCTCGGCCTGGGCCCGGGCTCGCGGATGGACACCGACCAGATCACCCTGGCCTGGTTCGACCGGTGGCTCAAGGACATCCCCAACGGGATCGACGAGACCCGCACGCCACTGCACGTCATCGACGCGAACAACACCGCCGCCGACACCGCGCGTTACCCGTTCGAGCAGGCCGCCGTCGAGCAGCGCTACTTCGACGGCGACCGCCTCGTCGCGGACCGGCCGACGGCCGTCGACGCCTCGGATCGCCTGAACTACACCGGAATCGACACTATCTGCAACCGTGAGACGCTGGGCCAGTGGGCGGCGGGCCTGTTCGACTTCGTGTTCCGGGTCTTCACCGTCTCCAACCCGTGCACCGAGTGGGTGCGCAACCCGACCGCCGGGCTGCGCTACACCATGGACCCGGTGGCCGAGCCGACCATGCTGGCCGGGCCGTCGGCCGTCACCCTGTACGCCTCCTCGACCGGTTCGGACGCCGCCTTCCAGGTGTGGCTCGACGATGTCGCGCCGGACGGGACGGCCGTGAACATCACCGGCGGTTCGCAATTGGCCAGTCAGCGCACTCTCGACGACGGCAAGACCTGGCGCACCGGCGACGGCGCGGTGTACGCGCCCGAGCACACCGTGCTGAAGGAGAACGAGCAGCTGCTCTCCCCCGGCGACGTGGTGCGGATGGAGATCAAGATCCGCCCCGCCTTCCACCGGCTGGAACCCGGCCACGCGCTGCGTCTGCGCATCACCAGCGGCACGTTCCCGTCGACCATCCCGAACCCGGCCGATCTGGGCCGTCTGCTGGGCACCTCGCAGCAGATCCAGCGGACCGCCGCGTATCCGTCGGCGCTGGTGGTGCCGCTCGGTCCGGCCGCGGCGTTCGGGCGCTAGGCCCGGCGCGGTCGCCTGTCCGGTCCTTGCGGTCACCGCCGCCCAGCCGCGAAGATCGACACCGTGACACAGTGAGGCTCTCGACGTTTCGGAGGTTCTCGATGCTCGAACCGCGCCAGGGCGGTGTCCGGGGTGCGCGCCGCCGCTCGACCGGCTCGGCCGACGGCCTGCCGACCCGCGCCGCGGCCCGGACCGCCAAGATCACCGCGCTGCCGGTGGCCTATGTCGCGCGCCGGGTGGGCGGGCTCGGGCGGCGGGCGCTCGGAACACCGTCCCGCGAGGTCGAACTCGATATCCAGGCACGCACCGCCCAGCACATGTTCGAGGTGCTGGGCGAGCTCAAGGGCGTCGCGGCCAAACTGGGTCAGCTGCTGGCGCTCTACGAACTGGCGTTGCCGCCGGAGCTGGGCGAGCCCTATCGGGAGGCGTTGACGCGGCTCCAGGATTCGGTGCCCGCGATGCTGCCCGCCGCGGTCGACCGGGCCATGGCCGCGTCGATGGGCGACCGGTGGCGGGACCGGTTCGCCGAGTTCGATACTCGCGCGGCGGCCGCCGCCTCGGTCGGACAGGTGCATCGCGCGGTGTGGCCGGATGGGCGGCGGGTCGCGGTGAAGCTCATGTATCCCGGGGCGCGGGCGGCGGTGGCGGCGGATCTCGAGCACATGCGCCGGCTCGCGCCGCTGGCCAAGGTCTTCGCCCCGGACCTCGACACCCGGGCGGTGACCGAGGCGTTCGCCGCCTGCATCGGCGCGGAACTCGATTACGCCGAAGAGGCCGCCACGCAACGGATCTTCGCCGCCGCCTTCGCCGACGACCCCGACTTCCATCTCCCGGCGGTGGTGGATCAGCAGGGCGACGTGCTGGTCACCGAATGGCTCGACGGCGTCCCGCTGCACCGGGTGATCGCCTCGGGGACGCCCGCCGAGCGCACCCGCGCGGGGTTGCTGGTGACGCGTTTCGTCATGTCCAGCTTCGCCCGGACCGGGCTGCTCTACACCGATCCGCATCCGGGTAATTTCCGGATGCTGCCCGACGGCCGCTTGGGCGTCCTGGACTTCGGCGCGTGCTCACCGTTCCCGGCCGAATTTCCCACGCTGGTCGGCGATATCGGCGAGGCGGCCCTCAACGGCAGCCCCGCCGACCTGGAGGTGGCGTTGCGCGAGCACGGATTCGTGCGCCCGGAACGGGAATTCGCGATCGCCGACCTGGTCGGCATGGTCGACCCGATCGTGGACCTGTACCGGCGCCGTGACGCCCACCTGACCCAGGCGTGGCTGCGCGCCCAGGTGCGGCGCGCCACCGAGCCGAGTTTGTCCAATGTGTCGCGCCACCTCACCACCCCGCCGGAGTACGCGCCGATCGGGCGCACCATCCTGGCCGCCACCGGCGTGCTCTGTCAGCTCGGCCTGCACGGCCCGCTCGGCGACGAACTGGTCGCGCCGCTCCCACGATTGGCGGCGGCGGTACGCACCTGCCGGGAACGCGAAGCGGCCGCGGCGGCGGTGGTCCGGCCGATCACAGGTGCATCCACTGCGGCCACACCTGTGACCACGGCTTCTTCCGGCCCGAGCACTTCCAGATGGTGACGTCCTGGGTATTGCCCTTGAACCCGAGGCGGGTGTCGACCTTTCCGACCGGGTCGACGTGCTCGAACTGGCTGCGCAGCACCGCCTCGTAGCCGCCGACGGCCAGTACCACCGTGGCGTCGTCGGGCGGGGTGCCGAAGTAGCCGAAACCACGGCTGGGACTGTAGAGCGGCGGCAGGTGCGTGCGACCGAACTCGTCGAGAGCGCTGGCCTGCCAATAGGTGTCGGTGATGATGACGGCGCGCTCACGCTCGGCCGGGCTGAGCGCGTCGTGGGCACGGGTCACCTCGTCGGTGAGTTCGTGCCAGCCGAAGGACCCGTAGACGCCGATATTGATCGCCGCCTCGGCGTCGTCCTTGGGCGGATGCACCTCCTCGGCGGGCCGCCATGGCGTCGAGTACAGCGTGAAAGCCGTTGCGCCCACGGCGAGTACGGCTATGCCCGCGGTCAGCACCCGCCGCCACAGCGGTGCGATGCGCTCGGCTGTCCCGACCACGCCGACCGCGCCCGCCGCGATCATGACCGCGTACATGCCCGCCGCGTAATAGATCCGCCCGCCGGTGATCAGGAACGCCGCGAACAACAGCAGCAGCGTGACGCCCAGGAACCGGTAGGGCCGCAGCACATCCCAGCGCAACAGCACCCACAATCCCCACAACAGCAGCAGCGCCCCGAGGTATCCGGCCAGGCTGATCGACATGGGCAGGAACAGCAGCCGCCCACCCAGGATTCCCTGCTCGGACCCGATCACCCCACCCATCCTCAACTGTGGCCACGAATGACGTTCCTGCCAGATGAGTTCGGGCACGGTGGCGAGCACCACGATCACGCCGCCAGTCCACAACAGCGGCCTGCGCACCAATTCCCGCGGCCCGCACAGCATGCTGCTGATCACGACCGCGATCCAGAAGAACGGGATCAGCCACTTCACCTGCATGTCGACGGCGGTGACGAGGGCGGCGGCCAGCAGCAGCCAATCATCGCGGGCCCGCACCCACCGCACCACCAGCCAGGTGATGATGACCCACAGCGCGGTATCGACGGCATTGGTGGTGAGCATGGTGCCCTGCAACAGCAGGAACGGTGAGCTCGCGTAGCCGATGGCCGCGAGCAACTGAGCCCAGCGGCCGCCCTCGAATTCGCGGGCCAGCAGGGCGCACAACACGATCGCGGTCACCGTCAGCGCGACCGCGGGCAGCCGCAGCACGAAGTAGGACTCGGGTGCGATGGTGTCCATCAATCGCGCCAGCAGGGGCAGCACCGGGCCCTGGTCGGCGTAGCCGAACGCCAGGCGGCGACCCGCGGCCAGGAAGTACAGCTCGTCGCCGAAGTAGCCGTAGCGGCGCGCCGACAGCAGCAGCACCACGGCGGCGGGCACCGCGACCGCGGCCACGGTCAGCCAGGCGAACGGCGGCCGCTCCACGGGCTTGGCATGCCGTCCACCACCGTTCGACCGGGCCGGTCGATCCACCACATCGGTCAACGCGCGCTCCTCGCCACCGGATCATGCTGCGAACACTCGAAATCTACAGCTTCTTTTCAGCAAATTTCGGACGCGGCACCGCGCCGCGGATTCCGGACCTCCTGCGCTCAGCGCGTGATCACCGCGGCGGGAGGATGGTGAACTCCGGCAGCGGCGTCGCGGCGACGCAGCGGGTATCCGGGCGATTCGGGTCGCGGAAGAACGAGGCGATCACCTGTGCGCCACACGGGTTCAGGAACACGCCGTGCCCCCAGCCGGGGACCACCACGACGGTGGATCGGGACAGATCCTCGGCCACGTAGTCACCCCACATCGGTCCGGTGCGGGCGTCGAAACCGCCCGTGAGCACCAGCGTGGGAATCGAACCCCGGGTGACGTCGCGGACCGAGTCGGGAGCTTTCGGCACATTCCACACCGCGCATTCCTCGCGCAGGAACGGCAGTTGCGGCGCTTGCGCCAGCACCGATTCGGGGAAGTCGGGGAATGCCGTGCGGGCCTGGCGCATCTGGTCGTCGAAGGTTTCGAAGGGAACCCATTCGCTGCACCAGATGCTCAGGGTGAGGCCGGTGGCGACGGTCGCGTTGCTCGGCCCGGTGTTCATCCAGCCGGACGCGTACTGCGTGGCGATGGATTGCGGGTTTCCGTGGTCGAGGTCGTCGATCGCGGCGGGTATCCCGGCGGTCAGGCGTCCGGCCGCGCCGACGAACCACGCCAGCAGGGTGCCGCCATCGATGACGACCGTCGTCCCGGGGTGGCCGGGGAGGTCGACGGTGGTGGTGACGGGGTTTCGTTCCAGCTCGCCGACCAGCCGGACGAAGGTCGCGCCGAGGCCGGGATAGCGTTGCGCGCAGGCGGTTTGCGCTTCGCAGGCCCGCATCACGGCATCGAAGGCGCCCCGGGCGCTCGGCCAGGTCCAGCCCAGTCCGGCGGCCGAGGGCGGTGTCACGCCGTCGAGCGCGACCGCGGTGATCGCGGGGCCGTCCAGGTTCATGTACACCAGTGCGAGGTCGGTGCCGTAGGAATGTCCGAACACGCTCCACCGGTCCAGCCGCAGCGCCTTGCGCAGGTCGACGAGGTCCCGGGCGCTTTCGGTGGTGTTGTACGCCGCGAGATCGGTGGTCGCGGCCAGCCGCCGGCGGCATTCGGTGACGGCTCGTATGTCCAGGTCACCGGTGGCGGGCGCGTCGAACACCAGCCCGACCCGGCGGGCGTAGAACTCGTCGAGCTCGGGGCAGAGCAGCGGTGTGCTCGTGGTCTGGGTGCCGCGCTGGCCGATCAGGATCAGGTCGCGGTTGTGCCCGAGACCGGCGCCGGGCGCGATGGGAGGCGCCGCGATGCCGTCCAGACCGGGACCGCCTTCCAGGAAAACGATCGGCTCGGCGGTGGGCGGCTGGGTCTCCGAGGGAACGATCGCCACGGCCAATCGCAGGGTCGGACCGTCGGACCGGGTGCGGTCGACCGGCACCTCCAGCTCCCCGCAGTGCGCCCCGGCCAGCAGCGAGACCGGTTGCGGCGTTGTCACGCACGAACTTTCGACGTAGTGCGCGGGTTTGCGGGGCGTCGTGGTCGGCGTCGCGCCGGGTGGCGCGTTCGTACCGCCGCACGCCACGCCGACCAGCAGCAGCGCCAAGGCCATCGCGCCGCCCACCACCGACCGACGGGACGCTGCCGTTCCGGGCGACGCCGAAATCACCGCGGTCATGGTCGTGGCGGGTGGATGGCGTACGGCGGCGGTGGATCCTTCGTGCACGCCACGTCCACGGTGTTCGGGTCGGCGAAGAAGGAGGCGATGATCGTGCTCCCGCACGGTTCCGCCCACGAGCCGTGGCCTTCCCCGGGTGCGACGGCGACAGTCGATCGCGAGAGGTTCTTCGCGATGTAATCGCCCCACACCGCGCCGGTCTGGGCGTCGTAACTGCCCGACAGCACGAGCGCGGGCAGGTTGCTCACGGTGATGTCGCGGATGGAGGCCGGGCCGCGCGGCACATTCCAGGCGTCGCAGGCCTCCCGCAGGAAAGGCAGTTGCGGCGCTTGGGCTTTCACCGAGTCCGGGAAGCTCGGGAACGCCTTGTTCGCCATGGCCAGCTGGTCTTCCCGGCTCTCGAACGGTACCCATTCCCGGCACCAGATGCTCAGTGTCAGCCCCCAGGCGAAGACGCCGACGGGTGCGGGGGTCGCGAACGCCCCGGCCATCTGCTCGGCCATCGGCTGCGGATTGCCGTGTGCCAGTTCGTCGATCACGGACGGGAAGTCCGCGGGCAGGTGCGTCGCCACCGGCACGAACCACGCGAGCATCGAGCCCCCGTCGATGACGACGTCGGTGCCGCCGACGGTCGTGGCGACGGGATTCGCCTCGACCTCGCCGACCAGCCGCACGAAGGTGGCCTCCAGGTCGGGATAGCGCTTGGCGCAGCCCGGCTGATCGACACACGCCCGCACCATGGCGTCGAGGGCCTGCCGGGCGCTGGCCCACGTCCAGCCCAGGGCCGCCACCGACGGCGGTGTCACACCGTCGAAGGCGACCGCGCTGATCGCCGCCGCGTCCGAGCGCAGGTAGATCAGGGCGAGATCGGTGCCGTAGGAATGGGAGAACACGCTCCACTTCCCGATACCCAGGGCCTTGCGCAAATCGATGAGGTCGGCAGTGCTTTCGGTGGAGTTCATGGCAGTGAGGTCGGTGCCGCGGGCCAGCCGATCCCGGCACTCCCGCACCGCCTGGACGTACGCCTCCCCCGTGGCCGGTGCGTCGTAGCGCATCCCGATCCGGCGGGCGATGAACCGGTCCATCTCCGGGCAGGTCAAGTTCGCACTCGAGGTGATGTCCCCGCGCTGCCCCATCACGATCAGGTCGCGGTCCCGGTTGATGCCCACGTCGGCCGGAACCGGCGGATCGGCGACCGCGTATCGGCGACCGCGTCCTGGCCCGGGCCGCCGGTGAGGAACACGATCGGCTCCTTGGCCGGCGGCTGCGTCCGCGAGGGAACCACCGCGACGGACAGCCGCAGGGTCCGGCCGTCGAATGTCTCGCGATTCAGCGGGACGATCAATTGCCCGCAGCGGGCCCCCGCGAGCAGCGGCACGGGCCGCGGGGTGGGCGCGCAGGGCCCGGCTTCGAATCGTGCGGGGACCTGACCGCCGGTCGCGGGCGGGGACGGCGGGGTGCCGCCACAGGCCGGGAGCGCCAGGGCCACGGCGAGCACGATGATTCGGATCGATTGTCGGCCGCGCATACCCATCACCAACCGTGATCACAGTCGATCGGTTCGGCTATTGCTCAGAGGTCGATCGTCGCACAACGGGCGTCCCCACAAAAGCGAGGACGTCCCCCTGGAAGTGTCGTTCGGCGGCCCGAAGCACACCGCCGACGCGGAGGTGCTCTCCGACGAGGACACGGTCATCCGGCTCTCCGAGGCCATCGCCCGCCACAACAAGCAGTGGGCGAAGTTCAACGGCATCGGATTCGACGCCGCCGGCGCTCCGAACCGGGCCGACGCCTACCAGAGCTGGCAGCAGGGCTGCGTCAGCATCCGGCTCCGGGTGCGCTGAACGGTCGCCGCCCGGCCCGAACCACCCCCGGCAAATTTCGAGCATTCCGTCGGTCAGCGGTCCACGGGCCGGGCCTGGACGTAATCCGCGGCGTTCAGGCCCACCAGCGCCTGCCGCACCAGCGGCGGCGCCCAGGACGCGCTGGCGTCGTGCCCGAGCACCGGATCGGTGAGGGTGACGGTGCGCCCGCGGGTCTCGAACTCGAAGCTGCCCGCGGCGCGAATATTCTTCAGCCAGTCCACGTCCCGCCCGTAGGTCAGCGCGATCCGGTAGCCGTCCTCGCGCCGGAAGACCATCACCGGGGACCGGTACACCCGCCCCGACTTGCGTCCCCGGTGCACCACGACCCCGCACAGCGGCATGACGCGGGCCGCGATCCCCAACACCGGATTGATCCGGCGATTGATCCTCGCCAGTGTCCGCGGCAGTGGCATGGTCTCGTCCTCCCTGACGAAAACGGTTGCGCCCCTGAGGCTACGCCGCAGCGCGGGCCCCGGCGGCCCCCTCGCGACAGCGGGTGGAACCGCGGCGCGCCGCGATACTCGACCATACCGCTCGCCCGCCCGGCGGCATCACTAAAGTGCTGTTCAGAGCGCCCGGACCGGTGGCGCGGCAGCGAGGAGGGCCCGTATATGCCGGAGATGATCGCGGTGTACGACGCGGTCGGGCGTGAGGTCGGCGCGCAGGAGCGCGCCGTGGTGTACGAGCGGGGCCTCTGGCATGCCAGCGCGGGCGTGCTGGTGCGGTCGCTCGACGGATCGAAGGTGTACGTGCACAAGCGGACCGACACCAAGGCGGTCTTCGCGGGCATGCACGACTGCCTGGCCGGCGGGGTGCTGGGACCGGGCGAGGATCCGGCCGAGGCCGCGGTCCGCGAACTGGGCGAGGAACTGGGCATCGTGCTGGGCCCGCACGACGACCGGCCGCTGCCGCTGGCCGCCGCGGCCTGGGACGGCGAGTGGGAGGGACGGCCCATGCGCTGTCACCTGTTCGCCTACGAGCTGCGCTACGACGGCCCGATCACCCATCAGCCCGAGGAGATCGTGGACGGCTGGTGGTGGAGCGACGAGGAGCTGCGCTCCTACGTGGAGGACCCGCATTGGCCGTTCGTCCCCGACACCCGGGTCCTGATCGGGGATCTGCTGCGCTGAACCGGCGTCACCGGCCGCCGGCGGGCGCGACACAGTTTCCCGAGGCGGGGACGCCGCGCAGGCGTTGGTCCAGCCAGTCCATGGTCGCGCCGTAGGAGCTGACGTAGGCGGCGAGGTGCTCACCCCCGACGATGTTCTTCGTCGCCGCCACCCCCAGCGCGCACTGCGCACGCCACAGTTCCTCGGCCTCCGATACGGGAACCCACGGATCGTGGACGCCGTGGTAGATGAACAGCGGCACACCCGATTTCCGGCCCTGCATGCTCAGCTGCCGGAACACCGACTCGGCCGCCGCGCTGTCCAGGGACTTGTCGACCTTGGCCATGATGTCGACCGGGATGGGCGCGATCCCGAGCGCACCGAAACTCCCGCTGCAGTTGTCCTTGATGGGCGAGGTCGCCAGCCACTGCGCCGCGTGGTTCATCAGGCCGAGGATTTCCGGGTGCTCCCGGCTGAGCGCGAGCACGGTGCTGAGCAGGAACGCGGAGATGTAGGAGCCGTCGAAGGTGTGGGCGAAGCGGCGGTAGTCGTTGACCAGTCCCCCGAAGCTCGCGCCCGCGAAATACGGGAGCAACTCCGGCGCGTAGTCCGACACCAGCATGGCCGCGGCATTGGATGCGATCGCGCCGCCGGAGTAGCCCGTCGAGGCGAACCGACTGTTCCCGAACCGATCCGGGGCGAACTCGCGGACCGCGCGGATCGAGTCCAGCACGTTGTGCCCGGCGACCGTCGGCTCCGAGTAGGCCATCAGCGGCCCCTCGTGGTCGGGAATGATCAGCGCGTACCCGTGCTGGAGCGCCCAGGTGGTCGGTGACGGCGTGAAGTCGTTGCCGGTCGGCACCTCCATGCCGTGGGCCAGCACGTACCCGGGGGTGCAGCGCTTGTTGAGCGAGTTGGTGGCGGGCGCGTTCACCAGCACCGGCTGCGGGCCGGGCCCGGTCCACTCCGTCGGCGGCAGGACCAGGGTCGCGGTCCCGATCGAGGGCTCGCCCGCGGAGTTGGTGGTGCGGAATTTCAGGATCGTGGCCCGCGAGATGCCGGTGAGGTTCAACAGGAACATGGTCGGCCGCGCCGAGTCCGTCACATCACGGGAATCCAGGATCTCACCGGGCGCGTAGCGGTCGAGATCAGCGGGCCAGGCGTCGAACAGCGGGTCGCCCGTCGGCGGGGACTGCACGGCATTCCAGAACTCCGTCAGTTCCGGCGGCAGATCGCCCGGCGCCGCCAGCGGCCGCGCCGCGCGCGGGACCATCTTCATCGGCGCGGGCACATGCTCATCGATCCACTGCTGCAGTGGATTCGGCGCCCCGGCGGACGGCGCCACCGTCACCACCCCGGACGCCGGCGGATCCGGCTCGGCTTGCGCGGGGACCTGCCCCAGGGGGATGGAAAGACCCAGAACCAGCAGCGTCGCGGTCAGTTGCCTCACGGTCGTTCAAGCTACGACATGACACCGCGCAAACGCGGGAGGCTGCCGCGGTCGCGTCGTGTCGATCCGACCGTCGTCGGCGTGTCCGCCGGAAACGCCGACGGCCCACCGAATCCCGCGCGATTCGATGGGCCGTCGGTTTCTTGCTACGTTCAGGCGGTCGGCTGGGTGCTACCACCGGCGCTGCCGCTGAACAGACCCGTGATGGTCTTGATCAGAACTGCAGCCAGGAAATCCTCAGCGGATCCGGTCACTTGCTACTCCTCATCTATCCATAACATGTCGGGTATGTGAATCATCCACGGTTCACAATCAAAGGGAAGGCCTTTGCCCGGAGAACTTTCAGCAACCCGACCGGAACTACACGGTAGAACGCGTTCCATCTGCATTTATATCGATTTGATAAAAATGTGATCTACATCACAGCTACTGGTGGACTGTGGCATCGGTCGCGGGCGTGAGACGCGGCAGGACCGATTCGCCGTACGCGTCGAGGGTCGCGGTCTTGGCGTCGTGTTGCAGGTAGACCGCGAACTGGTCGACGCCCAGGGCCTCGAGTTCGCGCAGCCGGGCCAGGTGCTGGTCGGGGGTGCCGAGCACGCAGAACCGGTCCACGATCTCGTCGGGCACGAAGTCCGCGTGCGGGTTCCCGGCCCGGCCGTGCTCGTTGTAGTCGTACCCCCGGCGGCCCGCGACGTAGTCGGTCAGCGCGTCGGGCACCTCGGAGTGCGTGCCGTAGCGGGCCACGATCTCGGCAACATGGTTGCCGACCATCCCGCCGAACCAGCGGCACTGGTCGCGCGCGTGGGCCAGGGCCTCCGGCGTGCCGTCGGTGACGTAGGCCGGCGCGGCCACGCAGATGGTGATCGCACCCGGATCGCGGCCCGCGCGTTCGGCGGCCGCGCGCACACGGGCGATGGTCCAGGCGGTGATGTCGGGATCGGCGAGCTGCAGGATGAACCCGTCGCCCACCTCCCCGATGAGCTCCAGGGCGCGCGGCCCGTATCCGGCCACCCACACCGGCAGCCGCGACTCGCTCGCCCACGGGAAGTGGATCACCGTGTCCCCGATCCGCGCGCTGCGGCCATTGCCCAATTCCCGGATGACGCCGATGGATTCGCGCAGCGTGGCCAGGTTCACGGGCCGGCCGCCCAGGGTGCGCACAGCCGAATCGCCGCGGCCGATCCCGCAGATGGTGCGATTGCCGAACATGTCGTTGAGGGTGGCGAAGGTGGACGCGGTGACCGTCCAGTCGCGGGTGGCGGGATTGGTCACCATGGGCCCGACCACGACCCGCCGGGTCGCGGCGAGGATCTGGCTGTGGATGACGTACGGCTCCTGCCACAGCAGGTGCGAATCGAAGGTCCACACGTGCGAGAACCCGTGCGTCTCGGCGATTCTGGCCAGTTCGATCACCCGGGAGGCGGGCGGGTTGCACTGCAACACCACACCGATGTCCATACCGGAACTCTCCCCTCGAAGCCGATGGGTCAGATGAGACTCTGCGACAGACCGCGTTTCAGGAATCGGCCGTGCCCGGCGCTGCCCAGGTACTGCCCGCCGTCGACGATCACCCGGCCGCGCGCCAGCACGGTGTCCACGTGGCCGTCGATCTCGAAGCCCTCGTAGGCCGAGTGGTCCATGTTCATGTGGTGGGTCTTGCCGACCCCGATACCGGTGTGCCCGTTCGGGTCGTATATCACCACATCGGCGTCGGCGCCGGGGCTGATCACGCCCTTGCGGGGGTACAGCCCGAACATCCGCGCCGGGGCGGTGCAGCACACCTCCACCCATTTCTCGAGTGAGATACGACCGTCCTTCACGCCCTGGAACATCAGGTCGAGGCGGTGTTCGACACCGCCGATCCCGTTGGGGATCTTGCTGAAATCGCCGAGCCCGAGTTCCTTCTGGTCCTTCATGCAGAACGGGCAGTGGTCGGTGGCCACGGTGGAGACGTCACCGGTGCGGATGTAGCGCCACAGCTCGTCCTGATGCCCCTCGGCGCGGGCGCGCAGCGGGGTCGAACACACCCATTTGGCGCCCTCGAAGCCCGGCGCGGCCAGGTTCTCCTCCAGCGAGAGGTACAGGTACTGCGGGCAGGTCTCGCCGAACACGTTCTGCCCCTTGCCCCGCGCCTCGGCGATCTGTTCCAGGGCCTGCTTGGCGGAGACGTGCACGACGTAGAGCGGCGCACCGGTCAACTGCGCCAGCATGATCGCGCGGTGCGTCGCCTCTTCCTCCATCTGCCACGGACGGGTCAGACCGTGATACATCGGGGCGGTCTCGCCGCGGGCCAGGGCCTGCGCGACGAGCACATCGATGGCGATCCCGTTCTCGGCGTGCATCATCAGCATCGCGCCCAGGTCACCGGCGGTCTGCATGGCGCGCAGGATCTGGCCGTCGTCGGAGTAGAAGACGCCCGGGTAGGCCATGAAGAGTTTGAAGCTGGTGACGCCCTCGGCCACCAATTCGCTCATGCCCTTCAGGGATTCGGCGTCGACCGAGCCGACGATCTGGTGGAACCCGTAGTCGATGGCGCAGCGCCCGTCCGCCTTCTCGTGCCACAGCGCCAGGCTGTCCTGCACCCGCTCCCCCGGTTTCTGCACGGCGAAGTCGACGATGGTGGTGGTGCCGCCCCACGCCGCGGCGCGGGTCCCGGTCTCGAAGGTGTCGGAGGCCTCGGTGCCACCGAAGGGCAGCTGCATGTGGGTGTGCGGGTCGACGCCGCCGGGGATCACGTACTTGCCGGTGGCGTCGATGACGGTGTCGGCGGTCGCGGCCAGGTCAGCGCCCAGCGCGGTGGAGCCCGGCTGGACCACCGCCGCGATGGTCTCACCGTCGATGAGGACGTCGAGGGGTTGGGTTCCGGTGGCGGACACCACGGTTCCGCCGTGGATGATGGTGATGCTCACGGCTCCACCAGCTTTCCGTAGGCATCGGGGCGGCGGTCGCGGTAAAAGGCCCAGCGATCGCGCACCACCTTGATCAGGTCCATGTTCAGGTCGCGCACGACGAGTTCCGGCGCGGTGTCGGAGGCCACCTCCCCCACGAACTGCCCCTCCGGGTCGACGAAGTAGCTGGTGCCGTAGAAATCGTCGTCCCCGTACTCCTCGACGCCCACCCGGTTGATGGCCCCGATGAAGTATTCGTTGGCCACCGCCGAGGCGGGCTGCTCGAGCTTCCACAGATAACTCGACAATCCGCGCGAGGTGGCCGAGGGGTTGAACACGATCTCGGCTCCCGCCAGGCCCAGCGCGCGCCAGCCCTCGGGGAAATGCCGGTCGTAGCAGATGTAGACGCCGATGCGGCCGACCGCGGTATCGAAGACCGGCCAGCCCAGATTCCCGGGCCGGAAGTAGAACTTCTCCCAGAACCCGTTCACGTGTGGAATATGATGTTTGCGGTATTTGCCGAGATAGCGGCCGTCGGCGTCGACCACCGCCGCGGTGTTGTAGAGCAGGCCCGGCTGTTCCTGCTCGTACACCGGCAGCACCATGACCAGGCCGAGTTCGCGAGCCAGCGCCGCGAATCGCTCCACGGTCGGGCCCGGGACCGATTCGGCGTAGTCGTAGAACGTGGTGTCCTGCAATTGGCAGAAGTACGGCCCGTAGAACAGCTCCTGGAAACAGATCACCTTCGCCCCGGCCGCGGCCGCCTGACGCGCGTAATCCTCGTGCGCCTTGATCATCGACTCTTTGTCGCCGGTCCAGCTCGTCTGCACCAGCGCCGCTCGCACATTCGCCATCTCCTGATGTTCCACCTCCCGCGATGGCGGGCAGGTAAAACACGGCGACATTTGGGGAACAGTTTCCCGGCCAGTGGGCCGGATCGAATACCGGGCAACCGAGCGGGCGTTAGGAAGGGATATGGACAATCTGCCCGACCGCCTCGCCCTGCGCGAACTGACCGAGCGTTATGCGGCCCATGCCGATCGCCGCCGCGACGCCGCCATCGCCGAACTCTTCACCGCGGACGGCACATTGGTCATCGACTGGGGATCCGGCCGGCCCGTCACCACGGTCCGCGGGCGCGCCGAGATCGAGGCGGCCATGAAACCCCTCGACCGCTACCGCGTCACCCAGCACCTCATCGCCAACCAACTGCTGGACTTCTCCGGCGACGCGGTCCGCGGCGAGACGTATTGCACCGCCTCCCATGTCTACGACGACGCCGCCGGTCCCAGGATCTTCGTCATGCACATCCGGTACGCCGACACCTTCGCCCGCGACGGCGATCGGTGGCTGTTCCGGGAACGCCGCCTCCATGTGGACTGGACCGAGGATCGCGCGCTGGTGTGATACTGATGCGCGCAGTGTCTATCGACGTTCCATGGAGGGGTACATGAACACGATCACCCGCAGCGTCACCCGGCTGGCCGCGGCCGCCGTCGTCACCGGGGCCGCCTTCACCCTCGGCGCCGGTACCGCCTCGGCCGATGACTGGCCGGTCCAGCAGCCGAACAGCCCGATCTACGTCTTCGAAGCCAAGGGCTTCCTGACCCCCAGCGACCTCGACTACTGGAATCCCTTGGTCGACCGCGCCCGTCTGACCTCGCCATTCGGCAACTCCACCCGGATCGTGTGCTCCGGCTTCCACGGCGTCACCACCAGCTGCTTCCAGGCCGACGCCGACGGCAACCCGCACCAGCTCAAGCGACTGGCGATGAACTACCCCAATGTCACCGGCTATCTGGCGCCCGGCGGCGGGGTCAGCCACTGGGTCTACCCGGGCTTCGTCCCCGGAAGCTGAGCCCCGGCTCCGGCTTCCGCGCAGACGAAGAGGCCCGCCTCCGAAAGGAGACGGGCCTCTTGGCTTTCCGAACCTTACAGGTACTGACCCGTGTTGGACTCGGTGTCGATGGCGCGGCTGGCGCTGGCGTTCTTCCCCGTCACCAAGGTGCGGATGTAGACGATGCGCTCGCCCTTCTTACCCGAGATGCGAGCCCAGTCATCGGGATTCGTGGTGTTGGGCAGGTCCTCGTTCTCGGAGAACTCGTCCACGATCGAATCGTAGAGATGCTGGATGCTCAGACCCGGGTTGCCGGTTTCCAGGACCGACTTGATGGCGTACTTCTTGGCCCGGTCCACGATGTTCTGGATCATGGCGCCGGAGTTGAAGTCCTTGAAGTACAGGACTTCCTTGTCACCGTTGGCATAGGTGACCTCCAGGAAGCGGTTGTCGTCGCTCTCGGCGTACATGCGGTCCACCACGCGTTCGATGGTGGCCTGCACGCACTTGCCGCGGTCGCCGTCGAACTCGTTGAGATCGTCGGAGCGCAGCGGGAGCGTCTCGGTCAGGTACTTGGAGAAGATGTCCTGCGCCGCTTCGGCATCGGGCCGCTCGATCTTGATCTTCACGTCCAGGCGGCCGGGCCGCAGGATCGCGGGGTCGATCATGTCCTCGCGGTTGGAGGCGCCGATCACGATGACGTTCTCCAGGCCCTCGACGCCGTCGATCTCCGAGAGCAACTGCGGCACAACGGTGGTCTCCACGTCGGAGGAGACGCCGGAACCGCGGGTGCGGAAGATGGAGTCCATCTCGTCGAAGAACACGATCACCGGGGTGCCCTCGGACGCCTTCTCGCGGGCCCGCTGGAAGATGATCCGGATGTGGCGCTCGGTCTCACCCACGAACTTGTTGAGCAGCTCGGGGCCCTTGATGTTGAGGAAGAACGACTTGGCTTCCTTGGCGTCCTCACCGCGCGCCTCGGCGATCTTCTTGGCGAGCGAGTTGGCGACGGCCTTGGCGATCAGCGTCTTACCGCAACCGGGAGGACCGTAGAGCAGCACGCCCTTGGGCGGGCGCAGGGCGTACTCGCGGAACAGATCCTTGTGCAGGAACGGCAATTCGACGGCGTCGCGGATCTGCTCGATCTGGCGGGACAGGCCACCGATGTCCTCGTAGTTGACATCCGGGACCTCTTCCAGCACCAGGTCCTCGACCTCGGCCTTGGGGATCCGCTCGAAGGCGAAGCCGGCCTTGGTGTCGACCAGCAGCGAATCACCCGGGCGCAGTTTGCGAATCGGGCGATCCGGGTCCTCGAGGTCGTCCACGTCCACCAGTGCGGACAGCGGACCGGAGAGCCAGACCACGCGCTCCTCGTCGGCGTGCCCGACGACCAGGGCCCGGCGCCCGTCGTCGAGAATCTCACGCAGCGTGCCGATTTCGCCGATGGCGTCGAAGTTCCCGGCCTCCACCACGGTCAGCGCCTCGTTCAAGCGAACGGTCTGGCCGTAGGTGAGGGTGGTGGTGTCGATGTTCGGCGAACAGGTCAGCCGCATCTTGCGTCCGGAGGTGAACACATCGACCGTCTGATCGTCGTACACACCGATGAGAACGCCGTAGCCCGAGGGTGGCTGGCCGAGGCGATCCACTTCCTCACGGAGAGCGACCAGTTGCTGGCGCGCTTCCTTGAGGGTGTCCATCAACTTGGTGTTGCGAATCGTCAGCGAATCAACACGCGCTTCCAATTCCCGTGTGCGATCGGGCGTGTCGGCGAGTTGCCTCCGGAGTGCAGCTGCCTCGGCACGTACGGCCTCGAGTTCCCTCCAGGCTGCCGAATCCGAATGTTCGATGGGGCTCATGATGCTGCTCCTCCCAGTCCCGGTCTATCAACGCTACCGGGCTCTAACCGTTCCCGCTTTCCGACATGGTTTCGTCGTGATCACATCTAGGCTGCGGCCCACGGGCCGAACAGGCATGTTAGCCTGCCCTAACCTGTTTCCGGCGAGTTAACGCCGGCCCGAGCCGAAAGGTGCCGTTGATGCTCCTTCCCACCAGTCGTACTCCTGGTATGCGCAACGTCTCCCGGACGCTTCGTGTTTCCCTGGCTACCGTGGCGGCCCTCGCGGCCGTTACCGCAACTGTGACCGCATGTAGCTCCGACGACAAGGGTTCTTCGTCCACGAATACGTCCGTGTCGTCGGCCGCCGCCGCGCCCGCGCCGACCGCGGAGAGCCTGCAGAGCGTCCTCACGGCCTTCGCCGACCCGGCAAAACCGGCCGCCGACAAAGCCAAACTAGTCGTCGACGGGGACAAGCGTCTCGGAAATATCGAGACCATGAACCAGGGACTCGCGCATTACCAGGTCAGTTTCGCCGTGGGCGAGATCAAACAGGACGGCACCAAGGCCGATGCCAAGGTCAGCGTGACCTCCCCGCACGGCACCATGCCCGACGTTCCGATGGCGTTCCAGTACGCCGACGGCACCTGGAAGCTGTCCGACGCCGGCGCCTGCACCGTCCTAGGAATGGCCCGCGCGGCCTGTGCTTGATCGCCCCTCCGCTTCGCTCCGGGGCGGGTTCGCGGCGCTGGAGGTCTCGTTCTTCCCTCCCTCCGCTCCTCCGCTTCGCTCAGTCCAGAACGAGACGCGCCGCGAACTTCTGGCTGAGCCAAGGAACATGGCACCTCAGCAGCATCCCGCCGCTGAGGTGCCATTTCGGATTTCGGGTCAGCCCTTGGAGGGGCGGCGCTGCGGGCGCGGCGCGGTGACGCCGTCGGCCAGGCGGCGGGCCTTCACCAGGAAGGCGGTGTGGCCCTGCATGCGATGCTCGGGGCGCACGGCCAGGCCGACCACGTGCCACGGGCGGACCATGGACTCCCACGCGGTGGGCTCGGTCCAGCAGCCCTGGCGGCGCAGTCCCTCGACCACCTCCGACAGCTGCGTGGTGGTGGCCACGTAGGCCAGGAAGACGCCGCCGGGGATCAGCGCCTTGGAGACCGCCTCGAGCGCCTCCCACGGCTTGAGCATGTCCAGGACCACCCGGTCGACCTGCTCGCCGGCGTACTCGGTCACATCGCCCAGGGTCAGTTCCCAGTTCTCGGGACGTTCGCCGAAGAATCGCTCGACATTCTTGACGGCGTGCTCGGCGTGGTCCTCGCGGATCTCCCAGGAGATGACCTTGCCCTCGGGGCCGACCGCGCGCAGCAGCGAGCAGGTCAGCGCGCCCGACCCCGCCCCGGCCTCGAGCACCTTCGCGCCGGGGAACATGTCGCCCTCGTGCACGATCTGGGCGGAGTCCTTGGGGTAGATGACCGCCGCGCCGCGCGGCATGGACAGCACGTAGTCGGTGAGCAGGGGGCGCAGCGCCAGGTAGGGGGTGCCCTTGGCGGAGTTCACCACGCAGCCCTCGTCGGCTCCGATGAGGTCGTCGTGGTTGATGTGGCCGGCGTGGGTGTGGAACTCCTTGCCCACCTCCAGGATCACCGTGAACTTGCGCCCCTTGGCGTCGGTCAGCTGTACCCGGTCACCGATCTGGAAAGGGCCGGTCCGTCTGGCCGTCATGAAACTCCGTTCTGCGTGTTGTCGTGAAACGTGCGTCGCTGCGATTGTGCTGCGGCGAGTTCGTGCGCACCTTGTCGGTGCCTGCGTTTAGCCTGCCAGGTATGTCGGTCGACGCGATCAGTACCCCGGAGACAGAGCGGTTCGCGCCGCGGGGGCCCGCGCTGTCCCCTTCGCGCGCAATCGATTTCAAGCAGTGCCCGCTCAAGTACCGGCTGCGGGTGATCGACCAGATCCCGGAGCCGCCCTCGCGGGCGGCGGTGCGCGGCACGGTGGTGCACGCCGTGCTGGAGGCGCTGTTCGGGCTGCCCGCCACCGAGCGGGATGTGGCGGCCGCGGCCGCGCTCATCGAACCCGCCTGGACCGGGGTGCGCGAGTCCCGGCCCGAGGTGGAGTCGCTGATCCCGGACGAGGAACTGCCCGAGTTCCTGGCCGAGGTGCGCAAGCTGGTGGACGTGTACTTCCGGCTCGAGGATCCGGCCGGGTTCGAGCCCGAGTCGTGCGAGACCTTCATCGAGGCCGATCTGCCCGACGGCACCCCGCTGCGCGGCATCGTGGACCGCATCGACCGCTCGGCCGACGGGAACCTGCACGTCATCGACTACAAGACCGGCCGCGCCCCGGGCCTGGCGTACGAGACCCGGGCGCTGTTCCAGCTGAAGTTCTACGCCCTGGTCCTGCTCCGCACCCAGGGCCGGGCCCCGGCGCAGCTGCGGCTGATGTACCTGACCGACGGCGTCACCCTGACCTACGCCCCGGATCCGGAGGAGCTGCTGCGCTTCGAGCGGATCCTGTCGGCGCTGTGGGCGGCCATCGTCACCGCCGCCGAGACCGGCGAGTTCCCGCCCAGCCCGGGCTGGATGTGCCAGTACTGCGATTTCAAGCGACTATGCCCCGAATTCGGCGGCACGCCACCGCCTTTCCCGTCCGGTCAGGACGAGCCGGAGCCCGGCCCGGCCTGACCCGGCAGCGGGATCAGAAGGCGCGGCAGGACCGGATGTCGGTGGCCAGGATGGCCTTGGCGCCCAGGTCGGCGAGCTGGTCCATGAGCTCGTTGCCATTCTTGCGCGGCACCAGCGCGCGCACCGCGACCCAGTCGGGATCGGTGAGCGGGGACACGGTCGGCGACTCCAGGCCGGGGGTGATCTCGACGGCCCGCTCCAGCAGCGCCTTGGGGCAGTCGTAGTCCAGCATCAGGTACTGCTGGGCGAAGACCACGCCCTGGATGCGGGCGACGAGCTGGTTGCGGGCCTTGTCGTTCTGGTCCGCGCCCTTGGCCTCGATGAGCACGCCTTCGGAGTCGCACAGCGACTCGCCGAAGGCGACCAGGTTGTGCTGGCGCAGGGTGCGGCCGGAGCCGACGACGTCGGCGATGGCGTCGGCGACACCGAGCTGGATGGAGATCTCGACCGCGCCGTCGAGGCGGATGACCTCGGCCTCGAGGCCGCGCGCCTTGAGGTCGCCCCGGACCAGGTTCGGGTAGGAGGCGGCGATGCGCTTGCCCTGCAGGTCCTCGACCTTCCATTCGCGCCCGGCGGGGGCGGCGTAGCGGAAGGTGGAGCGGCCGAAGCCCAGGGCGAGCCGCTCCTGCACCGGCGCACCGGAATCCAGGGCCAGGTCGCGGCCGGTGATGCCGAGGTCGAGCTCGCCGGAGCCGACGTAGATGGCGATGTCCTTGGGCCGCAGGAAGTAGAACTCGACCTGGTTGACCGGGTCGAGCACGCTCAGTTCACGGGAGTCGGTGCGCTTGCGGTAGCCCGCCTCGGTGAGGATGCCGACGGCGGATTCGGACAGGGCGCCCTTGTTCGGGACTGCGACGCGAAGCATGGGAGGTCCTTTCGGAATGGGAAGGGAAGACGTGGCCGACGGGGGACGGAAAGGTCGCTCCGCACGGTGTGTGCGGAGCGACCGGTGCGTCACAGATGTCGGTACACGTCCTCGAGCCGCAGCCCGCGGCCCACCATCAGCACCTGCACCCAATACAGCAGCTGCGAGATCTCCTCGGAGAGCTCGTCGTCGCTCTGGTACTCGGCCGCGATCCAGACCTCGCCGGCTTCCTCGAGCACCTTCTTGCCCTGCGCATGCACGCCGGCGTCCAGGGCGGCGACGGTGCCCGACCCCTCGGGGCGGTTGGCGGCACGATCCTGCAGCTCGGCGAACAGGGCTTCGAAAGATTTCACGGGGAGTGATTCTCTCAGACGGGCGCACACTCCCCGCAATCGGTTATACGGTGAGCAGTTCGGTGAGTTCGGCCACGGCCACCCGCAGCTGGTCGGCGAACTCGTGCATCTGCCGCGCGACGTGCTTGGGCGTGGCCAGGTAGAGGTTCCAGCGGTCGGGCAGCAGCACGTAGGCGATGCCGATGCACTTGGGGCTGGTGGAGCCGAAACCGAAGTACTGGATGTTCACCGACGGCGCGGAGCTGGTGCTCAGGCAGTCGTCACGGGTGATGGTCCAGCCGGGGCTGTCGAAGAACGGCATCGCCTCGGTCGCGCCGAGCTGTTCGCCGCGGCGGCGCTGGATCCACTGCAGTTCCCACAGGTGCTGTTCGGGAGCCTCGCCGCGCTGGCATTCCTGGGCGCGGCGCACGTGCGCCTCGGCGGCGGTGCGCAGGGCCACCAGTTTGCGGTCCCGGTCCACGGCCGGATCCTCCATGGCGGCAACGAAATCCAGCATCTCGTGGGTGATGACGCGCATGGCCTCGGTGCGGCCGTTGCGGAACTGGCGGGTGGCGATGGATTCGTAGGTCGCCCCGTTGAGGCCCTTGCTGCGGCGGTGCGCGAGCTGGTAGCTCAGCTGGGCCAGCGCGTCCGGGGAGATGCCGAGCTGCTTGGCGCGCTGGGTGCCGAAGTCGAACGACACCGTGGAGGTGGCGGTGTCGGCGGCGAACTGGGCGAACGAGGCGGCGGCCGAGGCGATCTCGGTGCGGGCCTCGGGACCGAAGGTGAACTCGACGGGTTCGACGGCGGGCAGGCCCTGCGCCTGCGCGCCGGATTGCGCGGCGTGGTCGCCGACCGGCGCTTCGAGCAGGGTGTCGACGAAGGACAGGATGGTGGTGCCGTCCAGACCGCAGTGCTCGACATTGATGCCGGCCTCGCCGTCGGCGAACACGACGAACGACACCGCCTTGTCGAACCAGCGGTTGCCGCTGTCGCCGTGCAGCAGCTGGTCGCAGGCGTGCAGGGTGTCGCGGGGCGCGAAGTCCTCGAGGCAGACGCAGAACAGCGCGGTCTCGATGGTCTCGAAGGCGGCGGCGTTGGCGGGCCGCAGGGCGGCGTACAGCGGGGCCCAGTCGGCGCGAGCCATGGTGGTGAGGTGCCCGGCGGCGGAATTGGTGGCGGCCCGGCGCGCCCCGGCCTTCATGACCGCACGCAGGCCGTCGGTGAGGTCCTCGGGGGTGTGCGGGACGCCGCCGACGCCGATGACGTCCATCCGGAACATGTTGCCGCGGTAGAAGACCACGATGTGGCGGGCTTCGGAGTGCCCGGGCCATTCCTCGCTGTAGGGCACGCGCACGGTGTCCTGCGGTGCGCCGGGAATGCGTGTCTCGGAGAACAGGAACTTGTTCTGCGCCATATTGAGTCGCGTGCCGCGCTGGGTGGCGGGCGGGATCTCCTCGGCGTCCAGGCGCAGCTTGTAGTTCACCGCCGCCGAGATCAGGGCCGCGGCGCGTTCGCTCTGGTCGGAGCCGGTGGAGCCGGCCAGGGCGGTGTCATCGCGGAACAGGAAGAAGAAGTTGGCGTTCAACGCGATTCGGTCGCGACGGCCCAGGTAGCGGGAGGGCCAGAACTCGTCGAGCCAGCTGCCGACGCCCGGGGTGGCGTCGAAGCGCTCCAGGTCCGCGTGCAGGGTGCGGGCGGGGCCCTCGGGGCGCAGCAGGTCCTCGACGGTGGCGGCGGTGGCCGCGTACTCGTCGGAGGTCAGCAGCGGCGCGCACCAGTGCAGGAAGCGGGTGCAGCTCTCCTCCAGGGTGGGCAGCGGGACGCGGGGCAGCTGCTCGTCGAAGGCGAAGGTGCTGTCGCTCAAGGGGTGTCCTCATGGTCGATGGGGTTGGGGCAGCCTGGCTGTGCACACGTGTCACCGTCCCCCGGCGGTCACGCCACCATTCTTGCCATCGTTACCGTCCGGGCGCCACATTTTCGCGCGAAACCGCCACGGACCGACCAGGATGTGGTTTTACTGCGCGACAACAGTTTTCATGCGGCTATCCGGTTTATTCCGAACCGACCGGTTTGTTCACTCCGGGTCGCCGAGTTCCTTCACCACCCGCGGCACCTCGTCGGCGGGCAAGTAGCAGCCGGATTGTTCGAAGCCGCCGATGGTATGGACCTTGTGGTCGGCGTACCCGATGCGCAGGAAGTCGTCACCGGCCAGGCCGTGCACGGCCCAGTCGAAGGCCACCCGGGCGCGGGCGACGATGGTGCGCAGCGCCATGAGATGGTAGCCGCGAGCCACGAATTGCGCCGGCACGCCCCGCAATCCGACGCCGAGCGGCCGGGCCAGCGCGTCACGCCCGCCCAGGTCGACCACCATGCCCAGGTCCGGATGCCGGTAGGGCGCGGGCGTTTCGCCGCGCAGCGTCGCGACCAGGTTCTTGCCCAGGTGCCGTCCTTGGCGCATGGCGTGCTGCGCGGTGGGCGCGCAGACCTGGCCGTCGCCTTCGGCGGTGTCGGGGACCGCGGCCGCGTCGCCCATCGCCCACACCCCCGGCAGGCCCGGGACCGACAGGTCGGCCTGGGCGATGATGCGCCCCTTGTCGGTTTCCGCGCCCAGATGCGCCGCCAGGGGGCTGGGGGCGACCCCGGCGGTCCACAACACCGTGCGGGACGGGATGAATCGACCGTTGGTGAGTTTCACGCCGTTGGCGGTGACCTCCGCGGCGGAGGCGCCGGTGATGAGTTCGATGCCGCGTTCGGCCAGAATCCTTTTCGCCTCGGCACCGAGCTTGTCGCCGAGTTCGGGCATGATGCGGTCGCCGCGGGTGACCAGGTGCCAGCGCACCATGCCGGACTCGACCTCGGGGAAGAACCGTCCGGCGGCGGCGCGGCAGACCTTGTTGAGGACGGCGGCGGTCTCGGTTCCGGCGTAGCCCGCGCCGATGGTGACGAAGTTCAGTCGTTCCTGGTCCTCGTCGAGGCCGCCGCGCACGGCGGCGATATCCAGCTGCCGCAGCACGTGGTCGCGCAGGTACATGGCCTCGGCCAGGGTCTTCATGCCGAATCCGTGCTCCTGCAAGCCCGGAACGTCCATGATGCGGGTGATGGAGCCGGGCGCCAGGACGAGCTGGTCGTATTCGAGGGCGGTTTCGCGGCCGGAGGTGCGGGTGCGGCGCACCACCACCCGCCGGGTGCCGGGCTCCACGCCGACGGCCATGCCGGGCACCACCTCGGTGCGGCGCAGCAGCCGGCGCAGCGGCACCGACACCGAGCGCGGGTTGAGGGTGCCGGAGGCGACCTGCGGCAGCAGCGGCAGATACAGCAGTCCGGCGTCCGGGGATACGAGTTGGATGAACGCCTCCTCGGGGCGGAGGCATCGCTCCAGATAGCGGGCGCATTCCACGCCCGCGAATCCACCGCCGATGATCACGATCTTCGCTGGTGCCACGACTTCACCGTAGCTCGTACCGCCCGATTCGACGTGAATCCGGCGATTTCCGGGTCCGCGGAATCAGTGTTCGCGCTCGGTACCGGGTTTCGGGCGCGACAGGTACAGCTGGGCGTAGAGCCAGCCGTCGGATTCGGCGTCGGTGGTGTCGATTCCCTTGCCCGCCAGGGCGTTCAGCACCCGCGCCTGTTCGTCCGGGGAGGCGAAGCGGCGCTGCCGGTACACGCCCGGAGCGCGTTCGGTGTGGTAGCCGAGGGTCTCCAGGTGCACCGCGATGGGGTCGAAGGCGAACATGCGGAGCACGAAATGCGCCATCCACGGGAGCTTCCCGCCGTGTGCGCGGGCCACCCGCAGCAGGGTGTGTTCGGTGATGTAGCCGACGCAGCCGGTGGAGATGATCAGGTCGGCCCCGGCCAGCGTCTGCCGCTGGTCTTCGGTGGGTTCGGCCGATTCCAGGTCGGCGTGCACGACTTCGTCGAGGAAGCCCGCGGCGTGGCCGTAGTCGAGGGCGGGGCGGGAGGCGTCCATGCCGATGAAGCGGACTCCGGGCAGCCGGTCGCCGGAGCGCAGCAGGGCGCGGTCGCGGTCGAGCAGGGCGGCGGTGTCGTCACCGTCGCGGCCGCGGTAGTGCCCGGACAGTTCGGTCATGGTGGTGTCGAGGCGCAGCAGGGCCGCGTTGACGCCGTAGGAGCAGCCGAGGTCGAGGACCGCGGGGGCGGCGATGCCGGTGGCGGACCGGTATTCGTCGAGCAGTTTCTGGAAGTGCGGCTTCGCCAATTCCGGTATCTGGTAGTCCAATTCGGCCATGCGGGCGTAGTACTGGCGGGGATCGGGCCGATCGTAGATGTCGTCGAAGGAGGCTTTTCCGGTGGAACTGTGCAACGAAACCGGCACGCGCTGGTCCCCTCTCAGTCGAGCAATCGGTCGCCGCGGATCTCGCCGACCGCCAGATGATCCGGCGTCACCCGCCCGAACAGCTGCCGGGTCCGCTCGGCGGTGCCGATCAGTCCCGGACTGTCGCTGTAGGCGAAGATCGCCGAATGCCGTTGCACCGCACCGTGTACCGGTGCGACCCGGTGCAACGAGAACCTTCCCTGGAACAACTGCAGGTCTCCGGGCCGCAGGGCCAGCCGGCGGATGAACCGTTCCCCGTCGCCGGTGAGCACGGCGCGCACGTCGGCGAAGTTCTCCGCCTCCCGCGACCGGATCCCCGGGCAATACTCGAACACCCCACCGTCTTCCGGCTCCTGGGTGAGCATGCTGACGGTGAATTCGTTGGTGTCGAAGTGCCAGGGATGCGACTGCCCCGGCGTGACCACATTGAGGCACAGTCCGGCCAGCGGATCGCTGTACTCGTGCAGTTCGGCGAGCCCGAAGCAGTCGGCCACGAACCGCTGGAACCGGGTGTCGATGTAGAGCCGGTGGATCAGCGCCGCACGCGGAATGAGATCCCGTGCGACGAAAGCGTTTCCACGCTGCAGCACGATCCGCCCCGGATGATCGGTGGGCAGCCCCGCGTCGAAGGGAATGTTGTACGCGTTGACGTTCTCGACGGTGTAGTGCGCCCGCGGAGCCAGCTCCTCGCCCTCGCTCCGCAGCGTCTCCACCAGCTCGGGCCGGATGAACCCCCGCAGGACGCAACATCCCCCCGCCGCCAGCTCGGTCCGCGCCCCCTCCACCGCCCGCAGCCACCCGTCACTCCCCGGCGAATCCAGTGGATACCGCCCGACATCGACCCCCGGAACGCTCCCCTGCCCAACCGCAACCATGGGCCCATTCTCGCGAACCGACCGCCCGACACGCCCGAAAAGCTCCCCGATTGTGAATTGCCACTTTTCCTGCGCCCCACCAGTTTTGATGTGGTATTGGCACCGCGGAGCAACGTGTCGCACGCCCGTTTGACAACCGCGTTCAGAGGAGTACACCGGTAGTGAGAGGACCGGTCGGATGGGCAGTCACGGATCGTGGGAGACCGTCAACCGGGCACTGAATCGCGTGTCCGGGCCGGGGAGGCGCGGGACCGAGTGGACGACCTATCTGTGTCCGGTGCACGAGGCGGATGGGCGACGGCATCGGGCCTCGCTGGGAGTGGTCTACAACCCGTCGCGGCAGCGGACCGTGGTGCGATGCTTCGCCGGATGCTCGGATGTGGAGGTGTTGGAGCGCGTCGGATTGCGGGTGCGGGATCTGTTCGACGCGCCCCCGGAGCCGAGGACGGGACACCGGCGGAGCGCGCGGGAACCAGCGGTGGCGGATCGGGCGATTCTCGCGGCGGGGCTGGCGCTTTCGGTGCATCGGAAGGATGTCGGGCCGCGGATCGGGAGGCCGCGCCGAATGGCGGCGTACGTGTACCGGTGGCCGGACGGGGGCGTTGCCGGGTGTGTGGTGCGGGTGCGGACGTTGCATCGGCAGGGATATGTGAAGTCGTTCTATCAGCGGCGGCTGACCGAGAACGGCTGGGAATCCGGGGGTTTCGCGCGGGTTCCGTTCCATCTGCCGGAGGTGATCGAGGCGGTGGCGGAGGGGCGCGACATCTTCGTGTGCGAGGGCGAGGCGGATGTGCTGACGGCGACACGGGCCGGGTTGACCGCCACCTGCAATGCCGGGGGTGCCAGCGGGTGGTATCGGGAGCACGCGGAGTGGCTGCGGGGCGCGCGGCGGGTGTGGGTGGTGGCGGATCGGGACGCACCGGGGTATCGGCACGCGGCGCACGTGGCGGAGTCGCTGGTCGATGCGGTGGCCCAGGTGCGGGTGGTGCAGGCGCGGGACGGGAAGGATCTGACCGATCACTGCAATGCGGGGCATCTGGTGTCGGAGTTGGATCCGGTTCCGGTGCTGGACGCGCATTTTCGCGGGGGGTGAGTCAGCCGGCAGTGGTGACGGCGCGCTGGTAGCGTGTGATGAGGGTGCGCAGGGCGGTGACCAGTTCCGGGGAGTCGACGATGTCGAAGTCGGCGTCCAGGAGGCCCAGGCTCGCTGGGCCGCCCAGCTGCCAGGCACCGGCTGGGAGCGTGGCATCCCCGAGGCCCGACTCCGCGAGCTCGCCCGGTATTGGCGCACCGAATTCGATTGGCGGGCACAGGAAGCGAAGCTCAACGCCTTCCCTCAGTTCGCCACCGAGATCGACGGCCAGATCATCCACTTCCTGCATGTCCGCTCGACGCGACCGGACGCACGGCCACTGCTGATCACCCACGGATTCCCGAGCTCGGTCGCCGAATTCGTGGGCCTGATCGGCCTGCTCACCGATCCGGACGAGGGCCCGGCCTTCCACGTGATCGCGCCCTCCCTGCCCGGATACGCCCTGTCGACTCCGCTGTCGGGAACCGGCTGGACCATGGCGCGAACCGCCCGCGCCTGGATCGAGCTGATGGCCCGCCTGGGTTACGACCGCTACGGCGTGCACGGCGGCGATGTCGGCAGCGGGGTCTCGGGTCTGGTCGCGGCGCTGGACGGCGAGCATGTGACCGGCGTGCACGTGGTCACCGATCCGCTCACCGCCGCGAATGTCGCCACCTTCCTGCCGGGCATGGCCGAGGGCCTGGATCCGAACGATCCGGTGGACAAGGTGATCCTGGACCGGATGGACGCCTTCCGCCGGGAGGGCTCGGGCTATCTGGCGATCCAGAACTCCCGACCACAGACCATCGGGTACGGCCTGGTCGATTCGCCACTGCTGCAATTGGCCTGGATCGCCGAGAAGTTCGAGGCGTGGACCGATCTGCCGGTCGACCGCGATCAGCTGCTGACCACGATCAGCCTGTACTGGTTCACCGGGTCGGGCGTCTCGGCCGCGCACACGCTCTACGAGCAGGCGCATTCCTCGGAGTGGGGTGCGCCGCCCGCGGTGCCGCAGGGTTTCGCGATCTTCGGCGCGGACGAGACCGTGCGCCGGGTCGTCCCGGCGCCGGCCGATGCCCACTGGTCGGAATTCGAACGCGGCCTGCACTTCCCGGCCATGGAGGACCCGGCCGGCCTGGCCACCGATCTCCAGGGCTTCTTCGGCCCCCTGCACTGAGCCCGGTCAGGTGGCGGCGATGCGCCGATCCAGTTCCGCGATCAGGCGTTTCGCCGCCACCGTCCGGTAGGCGTCCTCGACGATCTCGGTGATCTCGTCCCAGTCCACGTCCACATCCAGGTACACCCCGAGCCAGCCGCGATGCCCCACATACGGAGGCCGGTAGAACCGCCCGGGCTCGGCCGACACCAGTTCGGCCTGTACCCCGGCCGGTGCCGCGCACCAGAATCCGACCCGTTCGTCGTGGTGGTGGTCGGCGAACATGACGAACATCTTCTTCCCGCCCGCGAACCACGCGGGCTCGCCGTGGCTGACGCGTTCACTCACCTCGGGCAGCCCGGCGCACACGCCGCGCAGCGATTCCAGCACCCTGTCCATACCCGCAGGGTAGGCGACCCGGACCGGCCCGCCTTGGACGAATGGGAACGGGTCAGGAATTCGCGCGCACGAGGTCGTGCAGGTGCGCGAGTTCGAGCCCGACCAGACTGTCGCGGAAGGTGCGTCCGGGCGCGTCCGGCACCGGGACCTCGCACGGCACGACCAGCAGCGCGCATCCGGCTTCCTGCGCCGCGATCGAGCCGGTCGGCGAATCCTCGACGGCCACGGTGAATTCCGGTACGACACCGAGCAGTCGCGCGGCCCGCAGGTACACGTCCGGCGCGGGTTTGCCCTGCGGTACCTCGTCGGCGCACACGGTGGCCCCGAAATACTCACGCCCGATGGTGTCGAGCCCGTACTCGGCCAGCGACCGCTTGGTATTGGTCACCAGCGCCATCGGCACCCCGGCCGACCGCAGCAGATCGAGTGCTTCCCGCGCGCCCGGCCGCCACGGGACCGGCCCCTGGAACAGCTCGGTCACCCGCGCTTCCATCCACTCCGAGGCCCGCTCGACCGCCTCGGGGGTGTGCTCGATGTCGAGGCCCTCGAACAAGATGCGATACGCGTTCGGACCGGAAGCCCCGATCAGCGCGTGCCGCACCGCGTCGGTCAGCTCGCGCCCGTACTCCCCCGCCAGCTCCCGCAGTGCCATGTCCCAGAGCTTCTCCGAGTCCAGCAGCGTCCCGTCCATATCCCACAACACCGCGTCCAACCGCGCCACCGACTCGAGCTCCTTCCGCACACCCTCATCCAGGAGCGACCGCGGAACGCGGCGCACCGGCCCCGCCGCGCGCGGAGCCGGTCCAGCCTATCGGGGCGCGAACACCGGCCCCGGGCTCGCGGTCTACAGGCCCGACGCCGCGATCATCAGACGCCCGCCCGAGGAGTCGGTCTGGATCCAGCGATTCTCGGAGGACACCTGCCCGGACTTGGACACATAGGTGAGCGCGACCACCGCGCGATTGTCGCCCTGCGGCGTCACCGCGCCCACGCTCACCGACCGAATACCGCCCCAGAACTGCGCGTAACTGTTGTAGCCGCCGGTCGACGCCTGATAGCCGGGCGACAGCATCGCCCACGCGCCGCCGACATTGCCGGGCAGCATGCCGTAGTAGCCCTGGATGAACGAGGCGACCGAGGCGGCGGACGGCGGACCGGCCGGAGTCGTGGTGGGCGGGGTCGTCGTCGGATGCGCCGAGGAACTCGCGCCCGCCGACGAGGACGGGGCGGGCGTGGGGGTCGGGGCCTGGGTGGCCGCGCCCGCGCCGCTGTTGCGCGTGGGCTGCTGCCCGCCGTCGGCCGGGCCCAGGTTCTCCGGCGAGGTGGCCGGGATCGACGCCGGGGCCGAACCGCCCTGGTCCGCCTGCGGCGTGCCGCCGCCACCGCCGTTGCCGTTGACCGCCAGGGCGATCACGACGGCCAGCACGATCGCGCCGACGACGCCGGCCGCCACCAGCACCAGCTGACGCGGATTGCGTTCCCCGCCACCGGTTCGCACACCCGAGCCGATTCCCGGCGACGGCACGGTGCCACGCCCGCCGGTCGACATGTCGACGTGCATGGTGGGGTCGGCCCCATTGCTCGGCGCACCCGTCCGCGACCCCGGCAGCACGGTCGTGGCCGCCGAAGCATCCACGGCGGCAACGGCATTCACCGGCGGCAGCACCTTGGTCGGCTGGACCGCAACCGCCGGAGCCCGCCCCTCGGCGACCGCGTGCAGACGTTCGGCGGCCTGTTCCATGGTGGGCCGGTCCGCCCCCTCGGCGGCGAGCAGATCCATCAGCACCGGCGCGAGGGTCGCGGCGTGCGCGGGCCGCGGCACCTGTGCGCGCGCCACCGAATGCAGTACGGCCAGCGGGTTGTCGCCCTCCCCGAAGGGCGGCTTGCCTTCCACGGCCGCGTACAGCGTCGAGCCCAGAGCGAAGACGTCGGAGGTCGGTTCCGGGTTCTCTCCGCGCGCCACCTCGGGCGAGAGGTAGGCGGGAGTGCCCGCCAGGAACCCCGTGGAGGTGACGGTCACGTCGCCGGTGGCCCGGGAGATGCCGAAGTCGGTGATCTTCACCGTCCCGTCGTCGGCGACAAGGATATTGGCGGGCTTCACATCGCGGTGCACGATGCCGGCCTTGTGGGCCGCGGCCAGCGCCTCGGCGACCTTGGCGCCGATCCGCGCCACCTCGACCGGCGGCAGCTGCCCCTTCTCCCGCATGAGCGCGGCCAGACTGACCGCGTTCACGTACTCCATGACCAGCCAGGGCTGGCCGTCCTCCTCGGCCACGTCGAACACGGTGACGGCATTGGGATGGTGCAGGCGCGCGGCGATGCGTCCCTCACGCATCGCCCGCATCCTGGCCTCCACGGCCTGCGACCGGGTCAGGCCCGGCGTCAGCAGCAGCTGCTTGACCGCGACGGTGCGTCGCAGCCGCACATCGGTCGCGCGCCACACGACCCCCATCGCACCGGTGCCGATCGGTTCCGTCAGCCGGTACCGCCCCGCAATCAGCCGGTCTGAGCTCATGTGGTTGTACCCCTCCTGCTGGCTTTCGCGCCGGGCGCCCTGCCACCCTGCGCGAAAGCCCGAAACCTGGTGAAGATATTAAGCGTTGAAGTACTTGGCTTCCGGGTGCAGCAGCACGAACGCGTCGGTCGACTGTTCCGGATGCAGCTGCAGCTCCTCGGAGAGAATCACGCCGATTCGGTTGGCGTCCAACAACTCCACGAGCTTGGCCCGATCCTCCAGGTCCGGGCAGGCCCCGTAACCGAACGAGTACCGTGCGCCACGGTAGCCGAGTTTGAAGTAGTCGAGCACATCGGCGGGGTCCTCGTCGGCGACGGAATGTCCGTCCAGAGTCAGTTCTTCCCGGATGCGGCGGTGCCAAAACTCCGCGAGCGCCTCGGTGAGCTGCACGCCGATGCCGTGCACCTCGAGGTAGTCGCGGTAGTTGTCCTCTTTGAACAGGACGTTGGCGAAATCCGCGATGGGCTGGCCCATGGTGACCAGCTGGAACGGCATCACATCCACCTGACCGGTCTCCAGCGCGCGCTCACGCGAGCGGATGAAGTCGGCGATGCAGAGGAACCGGTCGCGCTGCTGACGCGGGAATGTGAAGCGGAAGCGTTCCGGCGCATCGGGTTTCGGCTCGGTGAGAACAATCACATCGTCGCCCTCGGACACCGCCGGGAAGTACCCGTACACCACCGCGGCGTGCTGCAGCACACCCTCGGCGATCAGCCGGTCCAGCCAATACCGCAGGCGCGGACGGCCTTCGGTCTCGACCAGGTCCTCGTAGGACTGCCCCTCGACGCCGCGCTGCCCGCGCAGGCCCCACTGCCCCAGGAACAGCGCCCGCTCGTCGAGCAGCCCGGAGTACTCGCTCAGAGACAGACCCTTGATGATGCGCGAGCCCCAGAACGGCGGCGTCGGCACCGGCAGGTCCGCGGCCACATCGGAGCGCTCGGGCACCACGACCGGCGCCTCGGCGGCCTTGCGTTCGGCGGCGATGCGCTTGGAACGCTCGTGGCGCGCCTTGCGTTCAGCGGCCTTCTCCCGTTCGGCGATGGCCTCGGGCGAGTTCGGATCCAGCCCGCCGCCCCGCTTACGAGTCATGATCTCGTCCATCAGGTGCAGGCCCTCGAAGGCGTCACGCGCGTAGTGCACGTCGCCGGCGTAGACCTCGGTGAGATCGTTCTCCACGTAGGCGCGGGTCAGCGCCGCACCGCCGAGAAGCACCGGGAACTGTTCGGCGACCCCGCGCGAGTTGAGCTCCTCGAGGTTCTCCTTCATCACCACGGTGGACTTCACCAGCAGCCCGGACATGCCGATCACATCGGCCTTCTTGTCCACGGCGGCGTCGAGGATGGTCGAGATCGGCTGCTTGATACCGAGATTGACGACCTCGTAGCCATTGTTGGACAGGATGATGTCGACCAGGTTCTTGCCGATGTCGTGCACGTCGCCCTTGACGGTGGCCAGCACGATGCGGCCCTTGCCCGAATCGTCGGTGGCCTCCATGTGCGGTTCCAGGTAGGCGACCGCGGTCTTCATGGTCTCCGCCGACTGCAGCACGAACGGCAGCTGCATCTGGCCCGAACCGAACAGCTCACCGACGGTCTTCATGCCCGACAGCAGCGTCTCGTTGATGATCTGCAGCGGCGGCACCTGCTGCATGGCCTCGTCGAGATCGGCTTCCATCCCGGCCTTCTCACCGTCGACGATGCGCCGCGCGAGCCGTTCGAACAGCGGCAGCGCCGCCAACTCCTCGGCGCGCGACGCCTTGGAGGAGGCGGTCGAGACGCCTTCGAACAGCGCCATCAGCTTCTGCAGCGGGTCGTAGTCGGCGGTGCGGCGGTCGTAGACCAGATCGAGCGCGGTCTGGCGCTGCTCCTCGGGAATCCGCGCCATCGGCAGGATCTTGGAGGCGTGCACGATCGCCGAATCCAGACCGGCCTCGACGCACTCGTGCATGAACACCGAGTTCAGCACCTGCCGCGCGGCCGGGTTCAGGCCGAAGGAGATGTTCGAAAGTCCCAGTGTGGTCTGCACTTCCGGGTGCCGCTTCTTGAGTTCGCGGATGGCCTCGATGGTTTCGATGCCGTCGCGGCGCGACTCCTCCTGGCCGGTGCCCAGGGTGAAGGTCAGCGTGTCGATGATGATGTCGGACTCTTCGAGCCCCCAGTTGCCGGTGATGTCGGCGATCAGCCGCTCGGCGATGGCCACCTTGTGCTCGGCGGTGCGAGCCTGGCCCTCCTCGTCGATGGTCAGCGCGACCACGGCCGCGCCGTGCTCGGCGACCAGCGCCATGGTCTGCTGGAACCGCGAATCCGGGCCCGCGCCGTCCTCGTAGTTGACCGAGTTGATGGCGCAGCGCCCACCCAGGTGCTCCAGACCGGCCTTCAGCACCGGGGTTTCGGTGGAGTCCAGCATGATCGGCAGCGTCGACGCCGTGGCCAGGCGCGAGGCCAGCTCGGTCATGTCGGCGGTGCCGTCGCGGCCCACGTAGTCGACGCACAGGTCGAGCATGTGCGCGCCGTCGCGGGTCTGGTCCTTGGCGATGTCGAGGCACTTCTGCCAGTCGCCGGCCAGCATGGCGTCACGGAAAGCCTTGGAGCCGTTGGCATTGGTGCGCTCACCGATCATCAGGATCGAGGCGTCCTGCTCGAACGGGACCGAGGAGTAGATCGAGGACACGCTCGGCTCGTGCACCGGATTGCGCTTGCCCTGCTCGGTCTCGCGCACCGCCTCGGCGACCTGACGGATGTGCTCGGGGGTGGTGCCGCAGCAGCCGCCCACCAGCGACAGCCCGAACTCGGACACGAACTGGCTCATGGAGACGGCCAGCTCCTCCGCGGTCAGCGGGTACTCCGCGCCCTTGGCGCCCAGCACCGGCAGACCGGCGTTCGGCATCACCGACACCGGCAGTTGCGCGTGCTTGGACAGATGGCGCAGGTGCTCGCTCATCTCGTCCGGGCCGGTGGCGCAGTTCAGCCCGATCATGTCGATGCCGAGCGTCTCCAGCGCGGTCAGCGCGGCGCCGATCTCGGAGCCGACCAGCATGGTGCCGGTGGTCTCCATGGTGACGTGGGTGATGATCGGGATCCGGCGGCCCGCCTTCAGCATGGCGTTGTGGCTGCCGGTGACCGCGGCCTTGACCTGCAGCAAGTCCTGGCAGGTCTCGATGAGGATGGCGTCGGCGCCGCCGTCGAGCATGCCGAGCGCGGCCTCGGTGTAGGCGTCGCGCAGCGAGACGTAGGGCGCGTGACCCAGGGTGGGCAGCTTGGTGCCCGGGCCCATCGAGCCCAGCACGTAGCGCGGGGTGCCGTCGGCGGAGCGGCCCATCTCGTCGGCGACCTCGCGGGCCAGGCGGGTGCCGCGCTCGGACAGATCGCGGATCCGGTCGGCGATATCGTAGTCGGCGAGGTTGGGCAGATTGCAGCCGAAGGTGTTCGTCTCGACGGCGTCGGCGCCGGCCTCGAAGTAGGCGCGGTGGATGTGTCGCAGCACGTCGGGGCGGGTTTCATTGAGAATCTCGTTGCAACCCTCGAGGCCGCGGAAATCGTCGAGGGTGAGATCCGCGGCCTGTAGCATCGTGCCCATCGCACCGTCCCCGATAACGACACGCCGTCTGAGCGTGTCCAAGAAGGTGGTGTCGAATTCGGCGCGGCTGCGTACAGACATGTACTCAAGAGTAGTGGGAAGCAGCGACAAGCTGAATTTGACTGCCTCCGCTCCGCTCCGGCGGGTTCGCGGCCCTGGAGGTCTCGTTCTTCCCTCCCTCCGCTCCTCCGCTTCGCTCCCCCGCTCCACTCAGTCCAGAACGAGACGGGCCGCGAACCACCGGGCGATCATGCACACGGCGCTCATTGTGCGATTGCGCGTCGCATGCACACGGGGGTTGCGTACACCGTAGGCTGACCGGGTGAACGCCAGTGAATCCCCGGTGCCACCCGAATCGGACCTGCCCACGCTGCGGGATCCGGTGCTCGTGGCCGCCTTCGAAGGCTGGAACGATGCCGCCGACGCCGCCAGTGGCGCGGTCGAACATCTGGAACTGATCTGGGACTCCCAGCCGCTGGCCGAGCTCGATTCCGAGGACTACTACGACTATCAGGTCAACCGCCCGACCGTGCGCCAGGTCGACGGTGTGACGCGCGAGATCGTCTGGCCCTCGGCCATGCTCTCGGTCTGCTCTCCCCCCGGCAGCGACCGGGACGTGGTGTTGCTGCGCGGGGTGGAACCGAATATGCGGTGGCGCAGCTTCTGCAATGACATTCTCGAGTTCGTCGAACAGCTCGGGGTGTCCACGGTGGTGATCCTCGGCGCGTTACTGGCCGATACCCCGCACACGCGCCCGGTTCCCGTCACGGGTACCGCCTATAACAAGGAAGCCGCGGAGCGCTTCAACCTCGAGCAGACCCGCTACGAGGGACCGACCGGTATCACCGGGGTGCTGCAGGACGCGTGCGTGCGCGCGGGTGTGCCGGCCATCTCCTTCTGGGCCGCGGTGCCGCACTATGTGTCGCAGCCGCCCAACCCCAAGGCCATCATCGCCCTGCTGCACCGGGTCGAGGACGTGCTCGATGTGGAGGTGCCGCTGGGCGCGCTGCCCGAGCAGTCCGAGGAGTGGGAGGTCGCGGTCAACGAGATGACCGCGGGCGACGAGGAGATCGCGGAGTACGTGCGCTCGCTCGAGGAACGCGGCGACGCCGAGGTCGACATCAACGACGCCATGGCCAAGATCGACGGCGATGCCATCGCCGCCGAGTTCGAGAAGTACCTGCGCCGTCGTGGTCGGGGTGGCTTCGGCCTCTGACCCCCTGCATCCCACCGTGCCCGTTTCAGGCTGAATGGTCCGCTTCGAGGTGAATGTCCCGAATTAGCTCGAAAATCATTGCCGCACCCGCGTTCTCGACGCGGGTGCGGCGGCGTTTCGGGCGCGTGTCGAGCTAGTGCTCGACGGTCCAGACCTGAGCGGAAGCCTCGTGAGCCAGTTTCGCGATCAGCAGGTCGCGCGGAATGGTCTGGCCCGCAAGGTGTTCGAGCGACGGCACCACCACGTGGTGCGCGTCGGCGCGCTTGAGTTCGGCGGTCAGCTCCGCGAACGCGGTGCCATCGCCGGCGGTCGATTCATGGAAGGTGGCGGCGAAGCAGAGGCCCGCGGACTGAGCGAGCCCGCACATGGCGTTCTCCAGCTCGTCGCTGCGGCCGTCGGCCAAATCGTCACGCACGTACCCATAGATCAACGCTTCCACCCGAACCTCCGTTGGATTGGGGATCGCTGTCCTGACGTGTGCCCTGGTAAACAGTTTGACGTTTTTGCGAATGCAATTGCAGATGTCAACCCACTGACATCCAGATGCCCTATCCGGGTCCATCCGACGTTAACTGGTGAGATACTACAACTCGTGTCCGCCGGTGACGATCGACCTGTCTGGGCTGTCCGAATACGTGCCGAACGTGATGCTCGGGGGTGGTCACAAGCCGACGCGGTGCGCGCGATGCGTGCCAAGTCGAGCCACAATCTCCCCACCGACAGCACACTGTTACGTAACTGGCGGCGTTGGGAATCCGGGGAATCGCGGCCCGACGATTTCTACGCCCCGATCATCGCCGCGTCTTTCGACACTGTGACGGCGGCGTTCTTCCCCAAGACCCGGCCCAATCGGGACGACGAGATGCTCTCGGCAACCGGACTGGACACCCTCGAATTCATTGGGCGACTACGAATGTCCGATGTGTCGGCTTCCACGCTGGACGCCATCCGCATCACCGCCGACCGGCTCTGCTCGGACTACCCGTGCGCCGATCCGCACGAACTGCATGCCGAGGGCACCGCCTGGCTGCGCCGCATCACCTCGCTGCTGGACGGCAGACTCACACTGGCCCAACATCGCGAGGTGCTGGTGCTGGCCGGATGGGTCGCCCTGCTGGTCGGCTGCGTCGACTACGACCTGGGCTGGCGTACCGCCGCCGAGGCCACCCGCCGCGCGGCGCTGTCCCTGGGCCAGGAGGCCGACCACGCCGAAATCATCGGCTGGGGAGCGGAAATGGCCGCCTGGTTCGCCCTCACCCAGGCCAACTACAGGGGCGCCATCGATGCCGCGGAGGCCGCGCACGCCACCACCGGCCGCCTGGGCGTGGGCGTCCAGCTGGCCGCCCAGCGCGCCAAGGCCTGGGCCCGCCTGGGCGACCGCCACGAGGTGGAAAAGGCACTCACCCAGGGCCGTTCGATCCTCGAGGCGATCGAGCACCCGACCAATCTGGACAACCACTTCGTGGTGGATCCGCAGAAGTTCGACTTCTACGCCATGGACTGCTGCCGGGTCGCCGGGGACGACCGGCTCGCGGAAACCTATGCCCGCCAGGTGATCGCGACCTCCACCCGCCCCGACGGCAGCATCCGCAAACCCATGCGGGTGTCCGAGGCGCATCTGACCCTGGCCGTGGTCGCGGTGCGCGATCGCAATCTGGAGCTCGCGGTGGAGGAAGGCATGCGCGCGTTCGCGGGCAAGCGGCGTTCGCTGCCCTCGCTCATGTGGATCGCGGGCGAGGCGGCCCGGGAGATGGTCGCGCGCTTCCCCGGAGATCCGCGCACCAGAACCTATCTCGACCAGCTGCGCTCGCTCGCCGGCTGAAGGCGCGCGGCCCGGCCGTGTTCCACGGCGGCTGTCGCGGGGCCTGGGTACGCTCCAGCCCATGGACTTCAGTCTCTGGACCTGCGCTGCCCGAGGGCACGAGACCTACGCCCCGACCGAGCCCGAGCTGAAGGCACGACTGCACGTCGCCACCCCGGCGGGCGAATCCTGGCGCTGTCTGCGCTGCGGCGATTTCGTGCCGGGCGAGCCGCGCCGCAGCGGTCCCGCCGACGACGCGCCGGAGGTGCCGCGCGGGCATCTGCTGCGCGACCGCATCATCATGCGGCTGCTGGCGGCCGAGCGGGTCGGCCGCGCGCTGGTGCTGATCCTGCTCGGCGCGGGCGTGCTGAAGCTGCGCGGTTCGCGTGAGCACTGGAAGGCCAGCTGGGACAAGGATCTTCCGCTCATTCGCCAGCTGGCCGACCAGATCGGTTTCAACCCCGACCATTCCAAGATCATCCGGGGCATCGACACGGCGTTCACGCTCTCGCCGACGATTCTGATCTGGATCGCGGTCGCGCTGTTCGCCTACGCCACCATCCAGCTCGTCGAGGCCGTGGGCCTGTGGCTGGTCAAGCGCTGGGGCGAGTACTTCGCGGTGGTGGCCACCAGCCTGTTCCTGCCGCTCGAGGTGTACGAGTTGACCGAGAAGGTCACCTTCCTGCGGGTGGCCGCGCTGGTCGTGAACCTGGCAGCGGTGATCTGGCTGCTGTGGAGCAAGTCCCTGTTCGGTCTGAACGGCGGCGCGGCCAAGTACTACGCCGAGCACCACTCCGAGAGTCTGATGACCGTCGAACGCGCCGCCGTCGCAGCCGAATCCGACCTGCTCGCCGCGAAGGACGGTGCCCCACACCAGTCCTGATCAGACGGGCAGGTCCAATCCCTTGGCCAGCACCGGCCAGGACTTCAGCAGCTCGTCGCGGAACACGCCCCAGGAGTGGGTGCCGTTGGCCGGCAGGTCCACGGTGGCCGGAATACCGAGTTCGGTGAGCTTGGCGGCGAGATTGCGGGTGCAGTAACCGGTGGCGGCCTCGATGGTGCCGTCGTAGATCATGTGCACCATGAAGCCGAGCGCGCCCGGAAAGATGACGTACTTGCCGTCGACCACGTCGTACTGCCCGGGCAGGCCGTTGCCCGCGGACAGGTAGAGCTCCATGCCGCGCAGCCGCTCGGCGTGCAGGTAGGGGTCGTTGTCCGCCCACATCGGGTCGTCGGACGGGCCGTACATATTGTCGGCGTCGCCGCCCTCACTGGCGACGACGATCCGCGCGAACGCCTGGCCGATCGGGTCACTGGTCTGCACGCAGCCGCTGTAGGTGGCCGCGGCCCGGAACAGGCCCGGCTTGGCGAGGGCGAGATTCAGCGCCGGGGTCGCCGACATCGACACCGCCGCAATGGCATTGCGGCCGTTGGTGCGCAGGCCCGCGTCGATCAGCGGGGGCAGCTCCTCGGTGAAGAAGGTCTTCCACTTGTTGAGGCCCAGCTGCGGATCCAGTGCGCGCCAGTCGGTGTAGTAGCTGGCGAGGCCGCCGGTGGGGACCACGACATTGACGTCCTTGGCGCCGAGGAAGTCGAAGACCTCCGGCACCTGGGTCTTCCAGTTCTTCACGCCGTAGCCGGCGTCGGTGCCGTTGAACAGGTACAGGGTGGGCCGCGGCTTCGAGGTGTCGCCGGGGCGCAGCACGTCCAGGTGCACCGTCTTGTCCATGGCCGCCGAGTACACCTCGAGCGACAGGTTGCGGTCGTCGACGATGTCCGCGCTCACCACTTTCGACGCGTCGACGGTGGTGGCGGCGGTCAGCTGCGCCGCGGTGTCGGCGATGGCGGCATCGGGCGCGCCCCCGGCCGCATCGGGCTCCGCGCCCGCCGTTCCCGGCACGGCCGCGGCGATCGCCAGACACCCGACGACCACCGCGTTCCGTAGTCGATTCCGCACAGCCACTCCCACTCTCGTCGAACAAGTGACAGGGACTCTGCCATATCCACCCCGCGATCAGGGTGTGACGATGTTGAAGTTGGGGTCGGGCTTGTCCATCACGTCCTGGAGCTGCTTCAACTTGGCCGGATCGCCGGTGGCCTTGATCGCCCCGGAGGCGACCTCCTTCACGAAGTCCTTGCCGCGCGTCATCACCGCGATGAGCTCGAGGCGCGGCAGGGTGAAGGTGGCGTCGGCGGCCGGGCCCTTGAAGTCCGGCGGCACCACGTAGTGGATGAGCACGCCGTTGCGCAGTTCGGTGCGGTAGGTCTTGTTCTCCTCGGGGATCACCCAGTCGTTGACCAGGTGCAGGTCCCACGCCTTGGGCCCGTTGATCTGGAAGGCCGCCGCGTCGAAGACCTGGTCCACGCTCAGCGCGCTGATCATGGACGCCGAGTTGGCCTTCGTCGGGGTGCCGAAGTTGCCGTTGCGCAACTCGTAGGCGCCGGAGAGGAAGAAGTTGCGCCAGGTGCCGTTCTCGGAACCGTAGCCGAGCTGTTCGAAGGCGCTGGCCTGCAACATCTTCGCCTTCTCGTTGTCCGGGTCGGCGAAGATCAGGTAGTTGAGCACCTGCACGCACCAGCGGTAGTCGCCGTCGGAATAGGCCTTGCGGGCTACTTTCAGCACGCTGCTCGCGCCGCCCATGGCGTCCACGTGCCGCTTGCCCGACTCGACGGGCGGATGCTCCCACAGGTGCGCGGGATTGCCGTCGAACCAGCCCATGTAGCGCTGGTACACGGCTTTCACGTCGTGGCTGACCGACCCGTAGTAGCCGTGGTTGTACCACTTCTGCTCGATGGCGGGCGGCATCTGGATCTGCTCGGCGATCTCGATGCCGGTGTAGCCCTGATTGAGCATGCGCAGGGTCTGGTCGTGCAGGTAGGCGTAGGTATCGCGTTGCAGCGACAGCCATTCGGTGAGCTTGTCCGAACCCCAGGTGGGCCAGTGGTGCGAGGCGAACGCGACATCGGAGACGCCGGCGAACATGGTGATGGTCTCGGTCAGGTACTGCGACCAGACGTGCGCGTCGCGGACCAGCGCGCCGCGCAGGGTGAGCAGGTTGTGCAGGGTGTGGGTGGCGTTCTCGGCCATGCACATGGCGCGGAAGTCCGGGAAGTAGAAGTTCATCTCCGAGGGCGCCTCGGTGCCGGGCGTGATCTGGAAGACCATGCGCACCCCGTCGATCGTCTCCTCCTGCCCGGTGCGGGTGATGTCGCGGTTGGGCGGGATGAGGCTCACCGTGCCGGTGGAGGTGGTCATGCCCAGGCCCGCGCCGACCTGCCCCTTGTCCCCGCGCGGCAGGGCGGCGCCGTACATGTAGGCCGAGCGGCGCGCCATGGCGGTGCCGGCGAAGATGTTCTCGGCGACCGCGTGTTCGGTGAAGCCCTGCGGTGCGAGCACCGGAATGCGGCCCGAGGCAGCGTCTTCGGCGGTGATGACGCCTGCCGCGCCACCGAAGTGGTCGACGTGGGAGTGGGTGTAGATCATGCCCGTCACCGGCTTCTGCCCGCGCTGGGCGAAGTACAGATCCATGCCCGCCTTGGCGGTCTCGGTGGAGATCAGCGGGTCGATGACGACGACGCCGGTCCTGCCTTCGATGATCGTCATGTTCGACAGGTCCAGGCCGCGGATCTGGTAGATGCCCGGAACCACTTCGTAGAGGCCCTGTTTCACCACCAGCTGCGACTGCCGCCACAGCGACGGGTGCACCGAGTTGGGACAGCTGCCCTGCAGGAAACCGTAGGAGTCGTTGTCCCAGATGACATTGCCCTTGGCGTCCTTGACCTGATCGGGTTCCAGCTTGGCGATGAAACCCTTGTCGGTGTCGGCGAAGTCCTGGGTGTCGGAGAACGGCAGCGAGGACTTCACCGTCGCCTGCTGATCGGTGATGTGGCCGCTGGGGTCGACCGGATTCTTGGAGGTCTGCTCCGCGGCGGACCCGTTGTCGGCGTTGCTGTCGCAGCCGCTGACGGCCGCGCCGACCCCGACCGCCGCGAGGGCTGCCGCGCCCACCCCGAATACTCCGCGTCGCGACACCGTGAATCGGCCCTGTCCGGGGTTGTTCGCGTGATCGGTGCGGTTGTCGTCGGTCATCGGCGCTCCTGTCTCCATCTGGCTGATGCGAGTGGCAGGATCGTTAGCTGAATATTCGCCAACTCTCCGGCCCCACCCCAGCCTACCTCGCTATTGCAGCGTTACTGCAATAACATGGCCGTGTGACCTCACCCATACGCCGGGACCTGCGCGTCGGGGTTCCGGCTCGATGTGATCGGATTCCTGGCATGAGCGAGGGCAAAGGCGACAGCCCGCGGCGGCGGCGCAATCCGCCGCAGACCCGCAAGGCCATCATCGAGGGATTGCTGTCGGCGGTGCACGAGGGCGAGTTCGACCCCACCACCCGCGATATCGCGGAACGGGCCGGGGTGTCCGAACGCAGCATCTTCGTGCACTTCCCGTCGCGCACCGCGCTGCTGACCGCGGCGGTGGACCAGCAGTCGGAACAGGTCGAGGCGCTCATCGCCGAGATCGACCCGGCGCAGCCGCTGGACAAGCGCATCGAGGCGGTGGTGCGCCAGGGTGAGGCGATCTTCCGGCTGCAGCGTGAGCCGCGGGTGCTGGGCCTGGTCGAATCGCTGCGCTCGCCCGCGGTGGACGAGCGGATGCGGCTGACCGACAAGCGGATTCGCGAGGCCCTGGCTCGCGGCTTCGCCCCGGAGCTGGCCGGCGACTCCGGCGAGCAGTTGCTCGACCTGGTCGACGCCACCGTCGGCTGGCCCTACCGCCACCATCTGATCGACCGCCGCGGGCTCTCGGCGCGGTCCGCGTCCGAGGCGGTCCGCCGCGCTCTCACCACCCTGCTCACGCCCGCGAAATGAACCGACCGTCCGGATTACGCGGCGGCCGAACGGATTCCCGCCCCGCCTGAGTCGTCTCCAACCCGCCCGCTAGGTGGTAGCGGGAGGTGCGCCAGGGACGAAGAACGCGATGAACAGCGCCACCGCGCACACGGCCAGGACCACCGCCGTGGCCATGGCGATGGCGCGCGGCCCGTGCGCTCGATGCCCGTGGTGCAGGGAGTTGTTGCGCGCGAAGCTGATCCCCGCGAGGAACAGCAGCCCGGCCGCGGCCAGCGCGGGCCCGATGGCGGCCGGATGCCAGCCGCTGGCCGCCGCGTGATTCACGAACAGCGCCGACGTGCCCATGGCGGCGATGGCGGTGCGCCGCCACGCCAGCGCGGTGCGCTCGGAGTAGAGGGTGGGCGCCTCGGTCATGCCGGCACCATCGATGCCGTGCCGGTCATGTCCACACCGTCGCGACGGCCGCGAAAATCGACACGATGGCGATGCCGCCCGCCAGGATCGGGACCAGCAGCGTGTTCCCCAGCACGTCGCCGCGGGTCATGCGGGCCTGCACGTCCCGCCAGTGCGTGTACGCCCCGACCGCGAGCGTGACCGCCAGCACGATGCAGCTCAGTGAGAGCGCGCGCCGGATTCCGGCGTGGTGGAACGGCTGCACCAGGGTGTGCACCGCGACGCCGGCGGCGAGCAGCCCGAGCGAGGTGCGGATCCACGCGAGGTAGGTGCGTTCGTTGGCGAGCGTGAAGCGGTAGTCGAGCGGCTGTTCGGCCTCATTCGTCGGCTGACCCTGGTCTTCCACCCTCACCACCTGTCCGATAGCGCTGTCGCGATCGCGGCCCGCGAGCCCGCCGCCGCCCCGATCATGACACGAATCGGCCCGAAAACGCCGACGGCGCAACTGCGGGCACCGAGGCCTCCGAGTGCTACTTCAGCAGCCGTTGCTCGTTGGCGACCGCGACCGCCGCCGCCCGGGTGTCGACACCGAGCTTGTCGTAGATGCGGCCCAGGTGGGTCTTCACCGTCGCCTCGCTGACATGCAGGGCGCGCGCGATCTCGCGATTGCCCAGGCCCTGGGACAGCTGGCCGAGGATGTCGAGTTCGCGGGCGGTCAATGCGGGCTGCGGGTTGCGCATGCGGTTGAGGACGCGGTCGGCGATCGGCGGGGAAAGGGCGGTGCGGCCCTGGGCGGCGGCGTGGATGGCGGCGAAGAGTTCTTCGGGCCGTTCGGCTTTGAGCAGGTAGCCGGTCGCGCCCGCGGCAATCGCGCGGGTGATGTCGGCGTCGGTGTCGAAGGTGGTGAGGACCAGGATGTAGGGGGCGGGCCGCACGGTGGTGGTGATGCGGCGGGTGGCCTCGATGCCGTCCATGTCACCGCCGAGCTGCAGGTCCATCAGGACGACATCGGGGTGCAGGCGTTCGGCGAGGGCGACGGCCTCGGGGCCGCTGCCCGCCTCGCCGACCACCTCGATGTCGGGGGCGCTGCCCAGCAGCGCGCGCAGACCCGCCCGGACCACCGCGTGGTCGTCGCAGAGCACCAGGCGGACAGGGGTTTTCGCGTCGGTCACGGCCGCTCCAAGGGGACTTCGGCGGAGACGACGGTGCCGTCCCCGGGGGCGGATTCGACGGTGAGGGCACCGCCGAGCTGGCGCAGGCGGGCGCGCATGGCGGGCAGGCCGTGCCCGCGGTCGGCGGCCGTGGGCAGCGTCGCGGGGTCGAAACCCGTTCCGTCGTCGGCGATGTCGAGGACCAGGTGGTCGCCGAGATCGGTCAGGGTGATGGTGACGGTGTTCGCCTCCGCGTGCTCACGCGCATTGGCCAGCGCGCCCTGCGCGATCCGCAGCAGCGCGGCCTCCACCCCCGCGGGCAGGCCCGCCGCCGCGCCCTCCACGTGCACGCGCACGGTGAGAGTGTCCCCGCCCTCCCGCCGCGCCATCGCCTCCAGTGCCGCGACCAGGGAACCGCCCGCGGCCAGGTCGGTCGGCGCGAGGTCGTGGACGAAGCGGCGGGCCTCGGCCAGATTGTGTTCGGCCACCCCGGCCGCGCCGCGCACGTGCTCCCGCGCCGCACCCGGATCGCTGTCCCAGATCCGGTCTGCGGCCTGCAACAGCATGCGCTGACTCGACAGGCCTTGCGCGAGGGTGTCGTGGATCTCCATGGCCAGGCGCTGGCGTTCGGCGAGGGTGCCCGCGCGACGTTCGGTGGCGGCCAGTTCGCGGCGGGTGGCGCGCAGATCGTCGATGAGGGCGGCCTGCCGTTCGGTGGTGCGCAGCAGGCCCAGGAACAGCGCGGTGCTCAGGGCGGCGACCGCGGGCGGGGCCAGCAGCAGGTTCGGGTCGATCCAGCCCGCGAGCTTCAGCTGCGCCCACACCACGAACGCGGTCAGCCCGGCGACCAGGGCCAGCGCCACCCGGACCGGCAGGATTCGCAGCCCCGTATAGAGCAGCGGGACCGCGCACCACGCGAAACTCGGTGCGAGCACGACCAGTACCGCCCAGCCCGACACCAGCAGCGCGAACCACACCAGCCGTTCGGAGGCGCGCAGTTCGCTCACCACGTAGAGCACGGCCAGCGCCAGCGAGAGCCCGATCACCCACGGCGTGCGCGGACTCTCGGGGTGCCGCAGCAGGAATCGCAGCAGCGATGCCGCCAGCAGGACGTAGAAGGCGCTGTGCACGATGGTGCCCAGCAGCCGGGTGTCGTCACGGGACGACGGCATGCGAACACCTCCTCGGCGACGACGACGGGCAAACACCCTCATTCTGCCGTGCGCGCACCGCCGCCCGGGTCATCCGATCGGCTGATACGGGGTTCGGCCGTACCGCGCGCCGAATCCCAGCCACTGCGCCGATGTGCCGGGGCGTTCCGGACCGCACGCTGGATTACGAACCGAGCGAACAGCTTTCACCGCAATCCCAGGAGGATGTCATGACCCCCGAGCAGCCCTCGAACCCCACCCGCAAGCGCCTGATCATCGGCGGCGCGGTCGCGGCCGTCGCGGCGGCCGGGGTGATCGGCGTGGTGTCGGTCAACGCCCAGGATCCCGACCCGGGCACCAAGACCCCCGTCGCGGCCGATGTGGCCAACGGCAACCTGGCGCAGAGCACCCACCTGACCATCGCCGCCGCCACCAAGGCCGCGCAGGCCGCCCTGGACGCCGCGGTCAAGGAGAACCAGCACGTGACGGTCGCGGTGGTGGACCGCGACGGCAATACCGTCGTCACCCTGCGCGGCGACGGCGCGGGCCCGCAGTCCTACACCTCCGCCCAGCAGAAGGCGTTCACCGCGGTGTCGTGGAACGCGCCGACCTCGGTGCTGGCCAAGCGTCTCGACAGCGCGCCGCACCTGGCCGACATCGACGGCACCCTGTTCCTGGGCGGCGGCGCCCCGGTGACGGCCAAGGGCGGCGCTCCGATCGCGGGCATCGGTGTCGCGGGCGCGCCGAGCGGGGATCTGGACGAGAGGTTCGCGCAGGCGGGTGTCGCCGCGCTGGGCAACTGATCGTCCGTTCACGCCGCGTCATCAGGACCGTGAGTAGCGGAACCGGTCACCCCGGCCGGATCGGGCGCGCCGACACTCGGCACGATTCCGAACCGGTCGGCAGGGGGTACTAACCTTCTCCCGGTGACCGAGTCCGCTGACGGATTGCTGCCCGACCCGAGGGGGGTCGGGTCCGAGGAGTTTCCGCGCACCGACCGGCTACGCCTGTTCTCCTTCGCCACCGCCGAGAAGCGGGCCGACTACCTGTGGGTATTACGGGCATTCGATACCGCCCGCGCCGCCTACGTGGTGCTGCTGCACGCCTCCGACGTGGCCGACACGCTCGAACGTTGCCCGGGCGCGCCCGCTCTCACCGCCACCGAGATCGGGCCGCTGCTCGAACAGCTGCATCACTGGGGCGTGCTGGAACGCAGTTACGACGGCACCCGCGCGGCCACACTGGCCGAGTACCGGAACCGGCACTTCGTCTACCAGTTCTCGCAGGCCGGATACCAGGCCTTCCGCGCGGTGTCCGATGTGCTCGAGGCCCGGCTCGACGAGGCCGCGCTCTCGCGGCTGGTGCTGCCGGAACTGCTGGCCGATCTGCACACCCTGGCCGAGGCCAACAAGAGCGCCGACGCCCCGCGCGTCTACCGCGTGCTGAACCGGCTCGACCGGGCGCTCACCGATCTGGCCGAACGCGCCGCGCACTTCTATCTGACCCTGGGCGATCTGGTCCGCACCACCGAGGCCACCCCGGAGGCGTTCCTCGCGCACAAGGACGCGCTGCTGGCGCACATGCGCGAATTCTCCATGGACCTGGCGCGTTTCGCGCCCCGGCTGGCCACCGCCATCCGCGAGGTCGAGGACACCGGCGTCGAGGACCTCATCGAACGCGCCGCCCGCTGCGACGAACGGGTGCTCCTCAACCCTGAAGAGCGCCAAGCGGATTGGCGGGCTCGCTGGCAGGGCCTGCGCGGCTGGTTCATCGGCGACGACGACGGCGGGCTCACCGAATGCGAGCGGCTGCGCGAGGCCACCATGAGCGCCATCGCCGCCGTACTCTCGTTGCTGCGCCGGGTGACCGAGACCCGCAAGGGCGGCGTCAGCCGCGAATCCGCGCTGCGGCACCTGGCGGGCTGGTTCACCGCCGCCCCCAGCGCGGACGCCGCGCACGCCCTCTACGACGCGGTCTTCGGCCTCGGGCGGCCGCGGCACCTGGCCATGCAGCATCCCGACGCCGACGTGATCCCGGCCATCCGATCCTGGTGGGACGCACCGCCATTGGAGATCGCCCGCACCCTCGCCGAGACCGGGCGGCCGCCCACGCCGGGCGCGCCCGCACGGCTGCAACGCAATGACGCCGGCATCCGGCGGCTGCGCCAGGCCCAGCTGGACGCCCAGCGCGCCCGCGCCGAGGCCGCGCGCTCACTGGCCACCGCCGACCTCTACGACCGCGAACTCGACGAGGGCGAGACCGAGGTCCTGCTGAAACTGCTCGACGCCGCCTCCACCGCGTGGGTGCCGGTGAGCGGGCGGGTGCCCGGCACCTCCGGTTCCGACAACGGCGTCACCCTCACCGTCTCCGAACACGAGGGGTCCACGCTGGTCCGCACCTCCAAGGGCGTGCTGTACCTGAACAACCGACGCCTGGAAGTGCGCGATACGGCCTCCTTGCGGCGACGCAAATCCCCTGTGGCGCGGCCGGATCGGACCGACTCACCGCCGCCGGGCGACGAGCCCGGCAGCCAGGGCGGGGAGGTCCGCTGATGCACGCGCGCACCGTCGATGCACTGACCCTGGACAGCTACCAGCGCGCCGCCCGGGTCATCCTGGGCAACCATCTGGTCACCCGCACCTACCCCGATCGGATCGCGCTGCCGCTGTTGCGGCGGTGGGCGACCGAACTGCGCGAGGATCTGGCCGAACTGTTCGGCTATCGCCTGGAGGTCACCGAGACCACCGCGCGACTGTTCCCGATCCTCGACGAGCTCGACGCGGGCCGTCCCGCACGCACCACCGGCGACCGCGTCTTCGACCGCCGCCGCTACGCGTACCTGGCGCTGGCGCTGGCCGCGCTGGGCCGGGCCGGGGACCAGATCACGTTGTCGGAGTTGGCCGATCAGGTGGCCGCCTACACCGAACGGGTCGACGGGCTCGAGCTCGCGCCGGACCGGGCCGCCGATCGCGACGCCTTCGTCGACGCGGTGGGCTGGCTGGCGGCGCGCGGCGCGGTCACCCTCGCCGACGGTGACGCGGGCGGCTGGGCCAGCGACCCCGAAGCCGGGGAGGCGCTCTACGACATCGACCGGTCCATCGTGTTCGCCCTGTTCCGGCCGCCGCGCGCGCTCCAGCACCTGCAGAGCGTGACCGGGCTGCTGTCGGAGGCGGCGGGCGGCGGGGCCGAAACCCGTTCCCCCGCACAGGCCGCCGCGGCCCGCAAAGTACGCCGGGCGCTGGTCGAGAAGCCGGTGGTCTACGCCGATGAACTCGACGAACCCGAACGGTCGCTGCTGGCGCAGGAGAAACTGGTCACCGAGGTCGAGTATCTGACCGGGCTGCGGGCCGAGCGGCGCGCGGAAGGCGTTGCGCTGATCGACAGTTCGGGCCGGCTCTCCGACGTGCGGTTCCCGGGCACCGGCACGCTCGCCCAGGTGGCGCTGCTGCTGGCGGGTGAGATCGCGGACCTGGTCCTCGATATCGACAATCCGGTCGAGCGCAGGCCGCGCCCGGCGCGTCCGTACACCGATCTGGTGGAACAGCTCGACAGCGCCATCCCCACTACCACGGTCTTCGCGCCGCTCGCCGATCCCCTGGATGTGTTCGGCGGCCACGAGGATTCGGACGAGCCCGCCGAGGAGCCCGAGATCGCGGAGTTCCCGTTCCTGGAATCCTCGTGGATCCGCGACACCGTGAAGATGCTCACCGACCGCTACGGCAATACCTTCGCCGCGCAGTGGCAGGCCGATGTCGCGGGCCTCACCGGCGAAGTGGTGGCGCTGCTGGAACGGCTACGCCTGGTGGAGCTGGTCGACGGCGGGCTGCTCATCCTGCCCGCGCTGGCCCGCTACCGGGGCGCGATCGTGACCATCCGCACCCGCGCGGAGTCCGAATTGTTCCTCTCCCCCACCGAACTCGGCGCGGACGACGCGCCGGCCGACAGCACCGCGGGCACTGCGTCCGAAAGCACAGCGAAGGGATCGGGGAACTGATGGCCGACCACATTCACGGTGGAGTGCGCTTCGTCCCGACCCGGGCGGGCATCATCAACCTCTGGGACTACCGCGACCAGGAATTCTGCTTCGCCGACGGCCGTCTGGTGCTGCGCGGCCCCAACGGCTCCGGCAAGACCAAGGCCCTCGAGGTGCTGTTCCCGTTCGTGCTGGACGGCCGCATCGAGCCGCGCCGTCTCAACCCGTTCGCGGGTGAGGAACGCACGATGAAGTCGAACCTGCTGTACCGCAAGCAGGAATCGGCGTACTCGTACGTGTGGATGGAGTTCGCGCGCGGCGACTGGGACTCCCCCGAGACCGTCACCATCGGCATCGGCATGCGCGCCACCCGCTCCAACGACAAGGTGACCCGCTGGTACTTCGTCGCTGACGGCCGGGTCGGCGTGGACTTCTCACTGCTGGGCCCCGACGATCGGCCGCTGACCCGCAAGCAGCTGGCCGAGCAGATCGGCTCCGACACCATCGTGGACCGGCCGGTCGAGTACCGGGCGGCCATCGACGCCCGCATGTTCGGGCTCGGGCAGCAGCGCTACGACCAGCTGATCAATCTGATCCTGACGCTGCGCCGCCCGCAGCTGGCCAAGAACCTGGACCCGCGCGGACTCTCGCAGGCCCTCACCGACGGCCTGCGCCCCCTCGACGAACAGCTGATCCTCGACGCCGCGCGCTCCTTCAGCGATATGGAGGAGGTCGGGCGCACCCTCGAGGGGCTGGTGCAGGCCGACACCGCGACCCGCGATTTCGTCACCGTCTACCGGAAATACCTGGCCGTCCAGGCGAAGACGGACGTCGACCAGGTGCGGACGCGCCTGGACACGGTCACCCACGCGGGCACCGCCCTGCACGCCGCGGCCGCCCTGCGCACCCGCCGCGACACCGAACGCGCCGCCGCCGAGACCCGCGCCGAGGACGCCGACCGCGCCTACGAACAGGCCCTGGCCGACCGTGAGACCCTGCAGCGCTCCAGCGCCTACGAGGGCAAACAGCAGCTCGACGACCTCGCCGACGCGGTGCGCCGCCTGGAGACCTCCGCGGCTGTCCACCACGACAAGGCGCTGAAATCCCGTCAGACCGTGGACCAGCGGCTCGAGGAAGCCGAGCGCGCGCAGGCCGCGGTCGCCCATGCCGCCTCGGCGCTGTCGCGCGGCGAGGACGAATTGCGTTCGGTCGCCGAGGAAGCCGGTATTCCCTGGACCACGCTGCCGGAATCGGCGCGCGCCGACCAGCTCACCACCACGGTCCGCTCGCACGCCGAGGAACGCGACGGCGATGTCCGCGCGGTCCGGCGGGCGCTGACCCTGGTCGACCAGGCGGGCGCCGAACGCACCCGCGCCGAACGCGCCTCCGGCCGCGCGGTGGAACTGCGCGATGCCGCCGCCGCCGAGCTCGCCGAGGCCGAAGCCGCTGTCGCGCTGGCCCGTTCGAACACCGCCATCACCCTGCGCGACTGGTGGGACACGCACCGCGAGGTGTACACCCCCATCCGCGCCGGGCTGTTCGAGGCGCTCGACGAGGCCCTCGGTGAGGTCGGCACCGAACCGTTCGCCCGCGGTGGCGGCACGCCGAACGGCCGCGCCGGGAAGGCCAAGGGCTCGTCCGGCACCGAGACCCCCGCGACCGGCGAATCCGCCGGGGCCGCACCGGGTGCCGAGGCCGCGCCGGAGGATCTGCCCGTCCCCGCCACCCCCGCCGAGGTGCTGGCCGAGCGCACCGAACCGCTCACCGAGGAGATCCGCGGCCGCCGCCAGGAGGCGCGCGCCCGCGCCGCCCAGGCCACCGCCCGCGCGAGCGAACTGCGGGCCGAGCGGGAGCGGGTCGCGGCCGAACGCGACGACGCGCCACCGGCCTTCGCCGCCCGGACGGACGCGCGAGCAGCGCGTCCCGGCGCGCCGCTGTGGCGTTTGGTCCGCTTCGCCGACGATGTCGCGCCGCAGCAGGCCGCCGGACTCGAGGCGGCGCTGCAGGCCGCCAACCTGCTCGACGCGTGGGTCTGCGCCGAGACCGAGCTCCCGCCGCACGCGTCGGACCAATTCCTGGTTCCGCTGCCGCCCCAGCATCGGCCCAGCGGGCGCACGCTCGCGGACGTGCTGGTCGTGGAGGACGATTCACCGTCACTGACGGTTCCCCGGGAGACCGTCGCCGGGGTGCTCGCCTCGATCGCCCTCTACGAGTCACCGCACGCGACGGCCACCGGCGCGGGAGCGGACAAGGCGCACATCGTCTCCGGGGCCGCCGCACAGCCGGTCGGGGCCGAGGGCGGGCTGACCATCGCCACCGACGGCCGCTATCGCCAGGGCGTCCAGTCGGGTCGGCACGTCAAGACCGACGCCGAATTCGTCGGCACCACCGCCCGCGCCCGCCGCCGCGAATTGCGGCTGGCGGAATTGGCCGCTGCCATCGAAACGGCCGTCGCCGAGGCCGAGACCGCCCAGACCGAGGAGCAGGCCGCCACGGCCGAGCTGGGCCGGATTTCGGCCGCCGCCAAGGCGCTTCCGCGCACCACCGCGGTCACCGCCGCCCTGCGCGGGGTGGCCGAGGCCGCGGGCATGCTGCGCTCGCGCTCGGAGGCGGCCGCGCAGGCCGAGCGGGAACTCGATCAGGCGGTGGCCGAATACACCAACGCGGACAAGAAGGTCCGCGCCATCGCCGCCGACCACCGTGCGCCCCGCGATCCGGTCGAACTGGACGCGCTGGCGGCCGCGGTCCGGCACTTCGAGAACGCCGGAACAGCGCTGCTGCGCCTGCGCGGCGACCATCAGCGCGAACACGAGCGGGCCCGCGAGGCCGGGGACCGCCTCGATGAATCCAAGGATCTGGCCGAGGCGTTCGCCGAGGAGGCCGAGGCCGCCCGCTCGGGATACGAAGAGCAGCTGCGCAAACTGGAGACCCTGCGCGAGGCGCTGGGCGCCGGAGCCGCCGACATCGATCGCGAACTGGAACTGGCCCGCGAACGTATCGACGCCGCCCGCGCCGAGCAGAAGGCCGCCCGCAAGGCCGCCGCCGAGGCCATCGAAGCGGTCGGCGCGGCCGAGGGCGCGCACCGCGCCGCCCACGACACTCTGGGCACCGCGCTCACCGAATTGCTCGCCGACGTCCGCCATCTCGCCCCCTACGCGCGCCCGGACCTGCTCAGCCTGCTGGGCGCGCCCGCCGACAGCCGCTGGCCCGCCGGCGACGCCGCCTGGTCCACCCCCGAGCAGCTGCTGTACCGCATCGAGAACGGCGATCCCGAGCAGGAACCGGCCGTGCTGCCCGCCGAAGTGGCCGCCCTGTTCGAGAACCTCGCCACCGCAACCGCTTCGGTGCGCGCGGGTGAGGCGGCCCGCAAGGCCACCCGCAGCGCCGTCACCACCGCCCTGCAGGAATTCGACGCCGCGCTCGCCGCGGCCCGCCAGGACTACCGCCTGCACTGGGACGCCGCCGACGGCCTCACCGTGGTGCAGGTGCACGACGACCACGGGCTGTCCTCGCTGGCCGACTTCGCCGAGCGCATCGGCGCGGCCCGGCGCGATCAGGAACTGCTGCTCACCGACGCCGAGCGCCGCATCCTCGAGGACGCGTTGCTGACCGGGCTGGCCCAGCAGATCCACGAACGCACCTCCGACGCCCGCGATCTCATCTCCCGCATGGGCGCGGAGATGAAGCAGCGCCGCATGTCCTCGGGCAACACCATCGGCGTGCACTGGGTGCTGGCCGACAACCTCTCCGAACCGGCGCGCGCGGTGTGCAAGCTGCTCGACCGCGACTCCGCCGACCTCACCCCGGAGGACCTGTCGACCGTCCGCGCCTACTTCGCGGCCGAGATCCGCACCGCCCGCGCCGCGCACCCGGAGCGCTCGTTCCCCGAAATCCTCGCGACCACCCTCGATTACCGCACCTGGCGGGTGTTCTCGTTCACCATTCTCACCGCCGACGGCACCGAGGACCGCCTCACCGTGGCCCGCCACAGCGCGCTCTCGGGCGGCGAACAGTCGGTCTCACTGCACCTTCCGCTGTTCGCGGCCGCGCATGTGATGCTCGACTCCGCCGACCCGCAGGCGCCGCGCCTGCTGGCGCTGGACGAGGCGTTCGCGGGCGTCGACGACAACGGCCGCAGCGAACTGCTCGGGCTCTCGGTGCAATTCGACCTCGACCTGTTCATGACCGGCTACGACCTCTGGATCACCTACCCGCACGTGCCCGCTTGCGCGCACTACGATCTGGCGCACTCGGCGGCGGAGAACACCGTCAGCGCGACACTGCTGGTGTGGGATTCGGACGACCTGCTGGCCGAGCACGACGGCACCGATCTCACCTCCGCCCTCGGCTCCCCCAACCGGCGGCGCCTTCCGCACGGGCTCGAGGGCGCGATCCCGATGGACGAGGAACTCGAGCTGACCGATTGACCCGATCCGGGCATCGGCAACCCCACTGGACACCGGCCGGAGCGGCGGGTTCTTACTGCCCGGACGGACACCCCAATCCGCGTGTCGCAGTGCGGCGCGCCGTAAGGATTGGACCAACGGCAAACCAACAGTTTCGCGGTTGGCCGTGTATCGACTAGAAATGTCTTCCGTGCCTACCGGAATCACGTGCCAGCCATCGGGAGTCCCTGGACGGGGGACCAATTGACGATCGACAACCCGCGCGAGGACGACGTCACCCAGCTGGCGCTACGGGTCGAAAAGGCCCGCGGCCGGCTGGCGTACCAATACGATCCCGCGCTGACCGACGCGCTGTCGGAGAACGAGCTCGTCGCCGAGCGCGATCTCGCCGAGCGCATTCGCGAGCAGGAGCGCGCGCAGCGCTGGAAGTACGCCGAAGCCACGGCGGCTGCGGCGGATCGTGCCCGCCAGACCTCCGAAGAGATTGAGAAGGCCGACATTCGCGACTTGCTGCTCGCCCGCAAGGCGATCGCCGCGCAGCGGCGGGAATCGAGCCCCCACGCCAAACTGGCGTCGCTGTACAAGCATCGGGCGTGGAGCCAGCGGGCGCTCGCCGGTGTCGTCGCGGCCGGCATGCTCTGGTCCGCGGTCAACGTGCAGCACAATATCGCGCCCGGCGGCCCCTCCGATCCGCTCTACTGGTTCAGCTACCTGCTCGAAGGCATGATCAGCGTCTGCCTCGTGATCATCATGATCGGCACCAACAAGGTCGCCGAGTGGGGTGTGATCGACAGCCGTCGTCAGGTCGTGGTGGCCGAGATGGCGCTGCTGAGCCTGACCGTCATCCTCAACACCTACCCGTATCTGAAGAACGGCAGCTGGTACGACGTGGCGGTGCACGCCATCGCGCCGGTGATGATCGGTGTGGCGCTGCTGATCCACAATGCCGCTGCCTCCCGGTACGGCTTGGCCATCGTGCGCGCCACCGACCAGATCCGGGACCTGCCCGACCCGGGTGAGCAGATCCGCCGCTCCATGCCGACGGTCGTGGCCTGGCCCACCCGCCCGACGCCGCCGTCGGCCGGGGGCACCGCCACCGCCACCGGACCCGCCGCGCTGACCGCGGGGCCCGCCGAGGCCGAGAAAACCGTTGACGCAGAAGCACAAGTGGTCGAACCTCGGCCCACCGCCAAGGCCGAAAGCCAGGCGGAACCCGCGAAGTCCGCGGACAAGGAGCGTCGCTCGGCGACGGGCAAAAGTCGCAAGTCCGACGAGGACGAACGGTCTCCGCTCGCCGATCTGACCGATCCCGTCCCTCCGCTGAATGTCTATGACACCGGCCAGTTCCGGATCGCCGAGACCCTCGAGCAGGAACTCGCCGAACTGCAGGCCGCCCGCCGTCGCGCCCGCGCCGCGTCGCGGCCGCGCAATGGCACCGCTGTCGACGACTGAGACCCGAACGACCCGCTCGTGACCTGACGAACGACATCGACCCCGGTACCGCTGGTGCGGCACCGGGGTCAATTCGTCTGCGGATCAGGTGGATCGGATTATCGGACCCGGCCGATCGGGTCAGTGCCCGCCCGGCCGGGCCGGGTCGACCGGCACCACGACCGCCGAACGCGGCTGGGCGGGAGTGCCCACGTGCTGGAGATACCCGAGCCAGCCGGTGCCCACGAAGACCGCGAGCAGCACTGCGGTGGGCAGTTCGAAGAACAGCCAGCTGGTGGCGCAGAAGATGTCTCTCCAAGGGTGAGCGGGCCGCTGAGCGATGCGGACGGGCGGGCGCTGGTGCCGGAGCGTGCCGTGATTCGAACGGTACTGCCTGCCCTGCCTGCCCACCATGCCTCCGTTGCTGAAGAAGTGCCGAACCAGGATGTCGAGCCCGCGTCGTGCGCACACCGGTGAACGAGCCGTCGCCGCGCGCACTCGCACCAGGCAGTATGCCGAACAGAACGAATATTCGGGTCGTATTGACCGAACATTCCTGTGCGTCGGCCGGATTGCTCCCGACTAACCGGACAATCCCGAAAAATCGCGCAGGACAACGTGATTACGATCGGCACAACTGCCCAGCGCGTGATCCGGGTGCAGACCAAGATATTGGCTGCGCGTGCGGGTGCTCCAGCGCCGCGCCGCCTCGGACCGCGTCTTGTAAAAGTTGATCGTGTAGCCGCCCTCGTAGACGCGGATCAGGGTGTACCCGCCCGGATACTCCTTCACCGCACCCACTTCCAGGAATTCCACGCCGATCCCGGAATCGGGGCGGGTGCGCCGATTCCGATGGGTGTGCCCGCTGTGGTGCAGGAACACCCCGGGCGCGCTCGCGTACAGGGCGTGCAGCGCGGCCGCGTTGGAACGGTCCAGCACGAACCCGGGCCCGCCCGGATTGCTCACGGCCGCATGCCGGGTGACCGGGTGGTGGCCGAAGACCAGTGTCGGCCGGTCGGGTTCGCCCCGCAGCAGTTCGCGCAGGTGGGCCAGCTGGGGCGCGGCGAGGTTGCCTCCCGCGCCGCGGACCCGGGTGGTGTCGAGGCCGAGGAGGCGCAGTCCGCCGGCGTAATACTCGAGCAGGCGGTCGCGCGGGTGGAAGATCGCGCCCCAGTGATCGGGCTCCTCCGGGGGACGAACGTCGTGGTTTCCCCGGCACACGAAGTAGTCCCGGCCCAGCTCGCCCCAGTCGTCGAGCTGGGCGCGGACGCCGAGGGCCTGCGCGGCCGTTCCCGAATCCGTCAGATCGCCCGCGACGATCAGGTGGTCCGCCGCCCGGTCCGGCAGGCGCAGATCCTCCAGCAGCGCGCTGAGCATGAATTCCGGGTATTCCTCGGTGCCGTGGCGCAGGCCCTCGAACAGCCCCGCGAACAGCCCGCTGGCCGGTTCGCCGTAGTGCAGATCGTTGGCGAGGGCGATGGTGCGGATCAGCCGCCCGGGCGGCGGGGTGGCCGTGGTGAAAACACCGGTGGATTCGGGTGTTCCGGAACGCCGTGTCACCAGGGTGCGGGCGGGCACGGCCCGGCGGCCGTCGGAGTACGCCTCGAATCGATAGGCGCGGCCGGGTTCCAGCCCCCGGATCTCCGCGTAGTGGTAGGGAGTCCGGCGCCCCTCGGAGAACCAGGTGCGCGGTTGTCCGCGTCCGTCGGCGGGGGCCAGGCGCACCTCGGTGTCGGCGGGGACCGGCCGCAGCCGCCCGGCTCGGTTGCGGGCTCGGGTGGTCCAGGTCAGGATGGCCGAATCAGCGGTCACCGTCACCAGTTCCAGATCCGAGGCCACCACCGTCTCCTGCGGTGTCCGGGTCCGGTCGGTGAAGATCGGGCGCGGCGTGCGCACCGCGACAGCCGCCGCCCCGCTCGCCGCATTGGCCAGCCACATGGTTCGAAGTCGCGGTTCCAGCATCACATCTCCGTCCGCTGTGCTCCCCCACGGACGAGGGTAGGACGGCCAGTTGAACCGCCAGATGCCCGGATATGACCGAACGGCTTCCGATTCCGGACATTCAGGCCATGCCCCGGCAACGGGACCTCGAGCCTCAGAACGGCTTGGTCGGCAGGTACTTTCCGTCCAGGGTGATGACCGCGCGCTCGCCGCCCTCGGGGTCGGCGACCTTCTTGACGTCCAGGCGGAAGTTGATGGCGGAGATGATGCCGTCACCGAACTGCTCGTGCACCAGGGCCTTCAGCGTGGTGCCGTAGACCTGCAGCATCTCGTAGAAGCGGTAGATGGTCGGGTCGGTGGGGACACCGCCCGGAATCGAGCCGCGCAGCGGGATGGTCTGCAGCAGGCGGGCCGCGTCGGCGTCCAGGTCGAGCAGCTCGGCCACGGCCAGCGCCGACTTCTCCGGCAGCGGGTGCTGGCCCAGGATGGCGGCGGTGGTGAAGGCGGGCGAGAGTCCGGCGGCGTCGGCGATCTGCTGCCAGGTCAGGTCCTTGGCGATCTTGGCGGCGACGGCGGCGTCGGCCAGGGCTTCGCGGGCGGCGGGATCGAACTGTGCGTGCACCATGGGAGGTTTCCTTTCGTAGGGAGGGGAATCAGGCGGCGAGGGTGGAGAATTCGCCGTCGGCATCGAGCGCCTCGACGCGCCCGGAACCGATGTCGTACACCCAGCCGTGCAGGGTGAGGGTGCGGCGGGCCAGGGCCCGGGCCACGGCGGGATGGGTGGCGAGATTGGCCAGCTGCGCCACCACGTTGTGTCGAACCAGCGCGGATACCGCTGCGGCGCCGGTGATCTCGGGATCGACGGCCGCGCGGGCGGCGTCGGCGTGCCACAGCCAGCCCGCCACCGCGGGCAGACCGGACAGGTCCTGCCCCTCGGCGAGCGCGGTCATCGCCCCGCACGCCGAGTGGCCGCACACCACGATGTCGCTGACCCCGAGCACGCCCAGGGCGTACTCGATGCTGGCGACCACGCCGCTGGCCGCGCCGGGGGTGTGCGGCGGGACCAGGTTGCCCGCGTTGCGGATGACGAACAGCTCACCCGCTTCGGCGGAGGTGATGAGTTCGGGCACCACGCGGGCGTCGGAGCAGCCGATGAACAGCGCACCCGGGCGGTGGTCGCCGGCCAGGCGGGCGAACAGCCCCGCCTTGCCGGGGAAGACATCGCGCTGGAACCGTCCGAGACCGTCTGCGAGGTTCGGCATGGGAACTCCTTCCGAGTGCGGCGGCCCCGTTCGGGCCGATGCCATTCACCCTGCCCGAGCAGTGGCTATAGAGTCCAAGACTTGATATCGATCGTCCCCATTGCTGTCATCTATAGTCGTGCTGTGACCCCGGAACTCCGGCATCTGCGCTACCTGCTCGCCGTCGCCGAACACGGCAACTTCACCCGCGCCGCCGAGGACCTGCACCTGTCCCAGCCAACCCTGTCCCAGCAGATTCGTCAGCTCGAACGCCTGGTGGGGGTACCGCTGCTCGACCGCACCGGCCGGTCGGTCCGCCTCACCGACGCGGGCGCGGTGTACGCCGAGCACGCCCGTCGGGCGCTGCGCGAACTGACCGCCGCCGACCGCGCCGTCCAGGACGTCGAGGACCTCGCCCGCGGCACCCTGCGCCTCGCGGTCACCCCGACCTTCACCCCTTACCTGGTCGGTCCCCTCATCGCCGAATTCCGCGCCGTCCACCCCGGCATCACCCTGGAGGTGAGCGAAAACGCCCAGGAGGCCATGGAATCCGCCATCCTCGCCGACGACCTCGACCTCGGCATCGCGTTCCTGGGCACGACCGCACCCGGTGTCGAGGCCACCCCGCTCTTCGAGGAGAACCTGAGCCTGGTGGTCGGCGAGCACAGCACCGCCTGTTCCCCCTTGCCGATCGCCGACCTCGCCGACGCCGAATTGGCGCTGCTGAGTCGCGATTTCGCCACCCGCGGCCACATCGACGACTACCTGCGCGCCCACGCCGTGACACCGCGCATCGCGGTGCAGGCCAATGCCGTCCAGTCCGTGATCGAGATCGTCCGCCGGACGACACTGGCCACGGTGCTGCCACCCGCCATCGCCGCGGCCTACCCCGGCCTGCGCGCGATCGATCTCGATCCCCCGATGCCGACGCGCACCGTCGCCCTGCTTCGCCGCGACCACGCCTACCGGACGGCCGCGACGCGCGCGTTCACCCAGCTGACCACCACGTGGGTCCGCGACCGGCTGCCACCGCCGCGAATTCCGCGGCAGCAGAACGAAACCCAGCCCTGAGGGAAGCCTCGCTCAGCGCTGACTGGCGTCGGGCAGGCGGGCCGGGCAGGGGCCGTCGGGGACGGTGGCGAGTTCGAAGTGCCACCACTCGTTGTCGTACATGCGGCACAGACCCCAGTGGGAGCCGTTGGCCTCCAGCCATTGCGCGCCCTCGATGGGGCCCACATCGATGGCCTGGCCGGTGACATGGGTGGATTCGCCGGGCGGCAGCACCCAGCGGCGAGCCGCCTCCGGGCTGCCGTAGGACTGTAAACCGTCCTCCCAGAGGGCTTCCTGCTCGCCGGGCGTGCGGTAGCCGGAGGTGATCCAGAGGGTGACACCGGCGACGTCGGCATGGCTCGCGGCGGCGGCGAAGGCGGCGGCCAGCCGGGGGTCCAGGCCCTCGGTGCCCGCGGCGACGGCCTTGGCGGACGGGATGCGGTCGTCGACCTGGCCCGGAAGCTGCTCGGCGGCAGCGCGGGTCGCGGTCACCGCGGTGACCGAGCCGCCGACCAGTCCCGCGCCGGCGAGCACGGCCAGGGCCGCCGCCCGGCGGGTTCCAGCGGGCCGCCGCCGCTCGACCAGGTCAGGACCGGCCACTCGCATTCACACGCCTCCAGATTCGATGTTCAGCCTCGGGTATACCCGAACCGGCCATCCGGCCCGACCGGTTCGCGAATTTTCCTACGCGTCAGTCGATTCCGCGATTCAGCGTTGACTCGCGTCGGGCAGCCGCGCGGGGCAGCCGAAGCCGGGCACGGTCGCCAGTTCGAAGTGCCACCACTCGTTGTCGTACATCCGGCACAGTCCCCACCGGTTCCCGTTGGCTTCCAGCCACGCCGCGCCCTCGCGCGGCCCGACATCGATGGCCTGCCCGCTCACGTGCGTGGACTCGTTCGGCGGCAGCACCCACCGCCGTGCGGCCTCGGGACTGCCGTAGGTCCGAATTCCGTCCTCCCACAACGCTTCCTGCTCGGCGGGCGTCCGGTATCCCGACACGATCCACAACGGCACGCCTTGCGCCTGTGCCTCGCCCAAGGCCATCCGGTAGGCGAACGCCAGCAGCGGATCGAGACCGTCGGTCTCCGCCGCTACCGGAGCGATCGTTCCCGCGGACGATGCGACAACGCCCGCCGGAGCGGTCATGTCGTCCGGGGCGGCGTGGGCGACCGCCGGAGTCAGCGCCGCCACCGTCAGCGCGGCCGCGCAACCGAGGAGGGTGGCCCCGCGCCGGAAGGATCGGGGCCCGGCGGCGGCGGGTGCGGTGGACGTGCGCCCGGTGGTATTCCACCGGAGCGCGAGGTTGTCCGAATACCGCATCCGCCTGCCTCCTGCTGGTTAGACGCGCTCCTTGGAGCGCTCGCGCACGCGCAGCGCGATCGGCTTCGAGGTCTCGGCGAAGAAGTCGTTGCCCTTGTCGTCGACGACGATGAAGGCGGGGAAGTCCTCGACCTCGATCTTCCACACGGCTTCCATGCCGAGCTCAGGGTATTCGAGGACCTCGACGGACTTGATGCAGTCCAGTGCCAGTCGCGCGGCGGGGCCGCCGATGGAGCCGAGGTAGAAGCCGCCGTGCTCCTTGCACGCCTTGGTGACCTGCGCGGAGCGGTTGCCCTTGGCCAGCATGACGTGCGAGCCGCCCGCGGCCTGGAACTGGTCGACGTAGGAGTCCATGCGGCCCGCGGTGGTGGGGCCGAAGGAACCCGACGCGTAACCGTCGGGGGTCTTCGCCGGACCGGCGTAGTAGACGGCCATGTCGCGCATGTACTGCGGCATGGGCTCGCCCGCGTCCAGGCGCTCCTTGATCTTGGCGTGCGCGATGTCGCGGGCCACGACCAGCGGGCCGGTCAGCGACAGGCGGGTCTTGACCGGGTACTTGGAGAGCTCGTCGCGGATCTCCGACATCGGCCGGTTCAGGTCGATCTTGACGACGTCGCCGCCGAGGATGGCGTCGGTCTGCTCCGGAAGGTACTGCGCCGGTTCACGTTCCAGCTGCTCCAGGAACACGCCCTCGGGGGTGATCTTGGCCAGCGCCTGACGGTCCGCCGAGCAGGACACGGCGATGGCGACCGGGCAGGAGGCGCCGTGGCGGGGCAGGCGGATGACACGCACGTCGTGGCAGAAGTACTTGCCGCCGAACTGCGCGCCGATGCCGAAGGACTGGGTCAGCTTGAAGACCTGCTCCTCGAGCTCGAGATCACGGAAGCCGTGCGCGGCCATCGAGCCCTCGGTCGGCATGTTGTCCAGGTAGTGCGCCGAGGCGTACTTGGCCGTCTTCAGCGCGAATTCGGCCGAGGTGCCGCCGATCACGACCGCCAGGTGGTACGGCGGGCAGGCCGCGGTGCCCAGCGAGCGGATCTTCTCGTCCAGGAACTCCAGCATGCGGTCGGGGTTCAGGATCGCCTTGGTCTCCTGGTACAGGAACGACTTGTTGGCCGAGCCGCCACCCTTGGCCATGTACAGGAACTTGTACGACGGCTGCGCGGGATCGCCCTGGTTGGAGTACAACTCGATCTGCGCGGGCAGGTTGTTGCCGGTGTTCTTCTCGTCCCACATATTGATGGGCGCGAGCTGCGAATAGCGCAGGTTCAGCTTGGTGTAGGCGTCGAACACGCCGCGCGAAATCCATTCCGCGTCATCGACTCCGGTGAGCACGCCCTCGGACTTCTTGCCCATCACGATGGCGGTGCCGGTGTCCTGGCACATGGGCAGGATCCCGCCCGCGGAGATATTGACGTTCTTCAGCAGATCCAGGGCCACGAACCGGTCGTTGCCGCTGGACTCCGGATCGTCGATGATCTTGCGCAGCTGCGCGAGGTGCGCGGGCCGCAGGTAGTGGCTGATGTCGTGCATCGCCTCCGCGGTCAGCATCCGCAGCACCTCGGGCTCGACCTGCAGGAAGGTGCGCCCGTTCGCCTCGAACGTGCTCACGCCCTCGGTGGTGAGCAGCCGGTACGGCGTGTCGTCCTTGCCGATGGGCAGCAGATCCGAGTACAGGAAATCAGGCGCGGTCACGAATCGGACTCCTCGAGCAGGGCTGGGGCTGGTCAGCCGACGGTTCAAGCACAGTGACTCTATCCAGCGCCCGCCGCGGCCCCGCCGACAGGTACGGGTTGCGGACCCCGCACGGTACAGGTTGCACCTTCAACCGAGCGGGTGTTACCTGTCCATGATGTGCTTGTCGGTGGCGGGGAGGTTGGCATGGTGGCGGAACCCGGGAGTGGAACAGTGGCGCAGACCCGTTGGCTCGATGATGTCGAGATGCGCGCGTGGCTCGGATTCGTGTTCACCCGTGATCTGATCGCCGCCGCGGTCGGGCGCGATTCCCTGCGTGAATCCAATCTGACCTATGTGGAGTACACCGTGCTGGCCCGGCTGGCCGATGCTCCGGATCATCGGCGGTCCTTCGCCGAGCTGGCGGCGGTGCTGGAGTGGTCGCAGAGCCGGTTGTCGCATCAGATCACGCGGATGGAGAAGCGCGGGCTGGTGGCGCGGGAGTCGATACCCGACGACGCGCGCCGCACCGCGGCGGTGCTCACCGACAAGGGCGTGCACGTGCTCGATTCGGCCGCGCCTGCGCATGTGGACAGTGTTCGCCGCCACATGGTGGATGTGCTCGATCGTGGCCAGCTGGCCGCGCTGGCCGACATCTACGACACCCTGCTGGCCCATCATCGCGGCACCGAACCCTCACTCGGCCGGGCCGAGACCCGTGCGCAGCACACCTGACACGAAATCGCCTGCCCGCCTCGGTTTGGTTTGGCACCCATCGGGTAGTGGGTAAGACTAGGCTCGGCACCGGCTTCCCATGTGGGTCGGCACCGAGCACACGGCTGGCTACGGTCGTGGAAGTGAGCACCCGACCTGGCCTTAGCGAAAGGGGCAGGAGTTTCCATGTCCGACGTGTCCATCGGTCTCTCGGCGGATTCGCTGCCCGCGAATTCCGTCGACAATCTGCTCCCGCAGCTCGTCGAGCACTTGCGGCAGAACCGCACCGAACTGCGCGAGGAGTGGGCCCGTCGCATCACCGATGCCCAGCTGCTCACCGCCATGACCCCCGAGGAGATCTTCTCGGAAGCGACCTCGGTCTACGACAACTACGTCGAGGTGCTCGAGACCGGTAGCGTCGAGGCGCTGCAGGCCTACGCGCGCGACCTGTCCGAACGCATCATCCCCCGAGGCGTCGAGACCGACGAGGTCGTCGGCATCGTGCTCCTGCTGCGAGACGTGCTGGCGCGCAGCCTCTTCGAGAAGTACCAGTCCGACTTCGAGCTGCTCAAGCTGGTTCTCGACGCGTACGAACCGGCCGCGAACCGGATCGCCAACACCGTGGCCGTGTCCTTCGTGCAGGAGCGCGAGCGCGTCATCCGCCAGCAGCAGGAAGCGATTCGCGAGCTGTCCACCCCGGTGCTCCAGGTGCGTGAGCAGCTGCTCATCCTCCCCATCATCGGTGTGCTGGACTCGCAGCGCGCCCGTCAGCTCACCGAGCAGCTGCTGCGCGCCATTCGCGCCAACCGCGCCAAGGTCGTCGTCATCGACATCACCGGTGTGCCCGCGATCGACTCCACGGTGGCCAACCACCTGGTGCAGACCGTGGACGCGTCGGGCCTGATGGGCGCCAATGTCATCATTACCGGCCTGTCGTCGGAGATCGCGCTTACCCTGGTCACCATCGGCCTGGATCTGTCGAAGATGAACGCCGTCGGTGACCTCCAGGGTGGCATCGAGGAAGCGGAGCGGCTGCTCGGCTACGAGGTGTCGCGCGTCACCGATCGCGACGGAAGGTAACCCGGGCGGGGCTCATGCCGGTACCCATTCTGAAGCAGGGCACCTATCTCATCGCGTCGGTGCAGTCAGCGCTCACCGACGCCGATACCGAACGCCTGCAAGACGATCTGATGACCTACGTCAGCAGATATCGCGCCCAGGGCATCATCGTCGATGTCACCGCAATCGACGTAATGGACTCCTTTGCCGCCAGATCGCTGCGTACCATCGCCCACATGACCAAGCTGCGGGGCGCGGAAACGGTCATCGTGGGTCTACAACCCGAAGTCGCTTTCGCCATGGTGCAATTGGGACTCACCTTCGAGGGTATGCATACGGCGCTGGACCTCGAGGAGGGCCTGTCGTGGCTGAACAAGAAGATCCATAGTCGCAGCCAAAAAGATGGTCGTGATCGTGGCCGCTGACGACGTGGTGATCGCGGTGACCGTGTCCAACGACATCGTGACCGCACGGCAAGCGGGGCTGGAGTTGGCTGCCAAACTCGGCTTCTCGCTTTCTGACCGCACCATGATCGCTACGGCCATTTCCGAAGTGGCACGCAATATCACGAGTTACGCGGGCACCGGCGAGATCCGGCTGGGCGTGCAGGATCGTGACGGCCGGCGCTCGATGGTGGTGCAGGCCAAGGACAACGGGCCGGGCATTCCAGACATCCCACGGGCCATGGAGGACGGGTACTCCACGGGACGCGGTCTGGGCCTGGGTCTTCCGGGCTCGCGGCGGCTGATGGACGGCATGGTCATCAATTCCGAGCCCGGCCAGGGCACCCTCGTCGAAATGTGGAAGTGGGTCCCCAGCGGTGCGTGAGGACGGCAACATCGGCGCGGTCGAATGGGCCGTCGCCGGACGCGCCCTACCCGGGCAACGGGTTTCGGGCGACCGCTCGGTGGTGCTCGACGCGGGCGGCGGTTCCGTGCTTTTCGCCGTGCTGGACGGTCTGGGTCATGGCGCGGCCGCGGCGGACGCCTCCGATCGCGCCGCGCAGGTGCTCGCCGAGAACCGCGCCGAGCCCCTGGACGTGCTGATGCTGCTGTGTCACCGGGCCATGAGCGACACCCGTGGCGCGGCGGTCTCGCTGGCGCTGTTCGATTCTCGCGAGCGGGTGCACTGGCTCGGGGTCGGCAATGTCGAATCCCGCATCGTGGCGGCGGCTCCCGGCAAGCCCGCGATCCGGGCGACGGTCCTGCTCTCGGGCGGCATCGTCGGTTATCTGCTGCCGCCGAACCTGCAACCGCAGACGGTGCCGGTGCGGCCAGGCGATCTGCTGCTGATGTCGACCGACGGCATCACCTCGAGCTTCGCCGACGCCGTCGACCTGTCCAAGCCGACCTCGGAGATCACCGCCGAGATCCTGGCCCGCCACGCCAAGGACACCGACGACGCACTGGTGCTGGCGGCCCGCCACCGCGGGCAATCCCATTCCTCCCAACCCATTCCGAGTGTGAAGCCATGAGGCCGTAGTGAGCGCGGTACTGGCCGCTTTCCGCGAGGCGTACGCCGCCGCGCTGCGACTGCACCTGCGCGCCCCCGATCAGAACACCCTGGCCGAAGGCTACGAGCTCGGCCGCCGCGCACTGGTGGAGGGGGTGAGCATCCTCGATCTCACCGAGCACCACTACCGGCTGCTCGAACAGGAGGGGCTGGGTCCGGCGCCGGACGGCACCGATCGCGGTGAGGCCGCCCTGGAGTTCCTGCTCCAGACCATGGCGGCGCTCGACGTGGCCACCCGCGGCTTCCTCGACGGCACCCGCCGCTACGAGCAACAGCGTTCGCGCGCAGACGATCTCGCGGGCCGCGACGCCTTCCGGACCGCGCTGGTGGAGTCGCTGCAGGACGGGTTCTTCGTCGTCGACGCCGAAGGCACGCTGATCGAGGTCAATTCGGCGTTCGGCGCGCTCACCGGCTACGGCCCCGACGGCATCCCGTATCCGCTCCCCCATCCCTGGACCGTCCCCGAGTCACCGCGCTACCCGGACCTGGGCACCGAGGCCGCCCGGTTCGTGATGCCCATCCGGCATCGGGACGGGCGGCAGCTGTGGCTGGCGGTGTCGACGTCCTCGCTGGTGAAACCCGAGAACGGCGAACGGGTTTTCGTCGGCACACTGCGTGACGTCACCGCCGAGCACGATGCCCAGGCCCGCGATCAGGCGGTGTCGCGGCTGGCCACGGCGGTCGGCGCGGCCACCAGCGTGGTCGAGGTGCTCACTGTCGGACTGGAGGAGCTACGCCGCGCGGTCGGCGCGGAGGCCGCGGTGGTCTCGGTGTGGCCCAATCACCACACCGGCCCGGAACTGTATGTGTCCGAGGACAATCAGTACACCGCCGCGGGCCTGGCCCCGCACATCACCCAGCCCATCCGGCGGCCCGGCAGCGGCGACGCGGATCTGATCGGCGGCGCCGAGTCGCGCCGTGTGCTCGATGCCCGCGCCCGCGCCCTGCTCGACCGCGCCCGATTGCAGCCCGGCCGCAGCATGTTCGCGATCCCGGAGGGTGTGTCCAGTTCCGAGGGCATCGTCGCGCCGCTGGGCGAGAGCGGCGATTCGGCGCTGTGGCTGCGCTTCTCCGCGCCGCGAGTGATCACGTCCGGCGACTGGGCGCTGTTCTCGCTGCTGATCGGGCATCTGAGCCTGGCGGTGCAGCGGGCCCGCAACTTCGACCAGGCCCGTTCCACCTCGCTGACCCTGCAACGCGCCATGCTCGGCCCGATCGAACTGCCGCCGCGGTTCTCGGTGCACTACGAGCCCGCGCTGCCGCCGCTGGAGATCGGCGGCGACTGGTACGACGTGGTGCGCCTGGAGGACGGCGCGATCGGCGTGGTGGTCGGCGACTGTGTCGGGCGTGGCCTGTCGGCGGCGGTGGTGATGGGCCAATTGCGCACGGCCGCACGAGCCCTGCTCCTGCGCGGCGCGGGCCCGGCGCAGCTGCTGGCCGAACTCGACACCGTGGCCGCCCGGATTCCCGGGGCCATGTGCACGACGGTGTGCGCGGCCATCCTGGATCCGGTGCGCGGGCTGGTGCGCTACTCCAATGCCGGGCACATGCCCCCGGTGCTGGCCGAGCCCGGCAAACAGGGCCGGCTGCTGGAGGGCGGACGCGCGTTCCCGTTGGCCACCTTCGACATTCCGCGCCGCCCGGAAGCCACCACCGCCATGGCGCCCGGCGCGACACTGGTGCTGTTCACCGACGGCCTGGTGGAGCAGCGCGGTGTCGACATCGACGACCGTTTCGTGGAACTGGCCGACGAATTGTCGCGCGTGGCAGTGCAATTGCCGCGCGAGGTGGCCGATTCGGTGCTGTCGCGGCTGCGCCCCACGGGCGGCTACGACGACGACGTCGCCATGGTGGTGTACCGGCAGCCGCCCAAGCCACTGCGCCTGGACGTGCCCGCCGACGCCCGGGAGTTGTCGCAACTGCGGCGCGCGCTGCGCACCTGGCTGACCGCCGCGGCCGTCCCGCACGATCTGGCCGTGGATCTGGTGTCCGCGGCGAATGAGGCGTGCAGCAACAGCATCGAGCACGCGTATCTGGGCGGCGAGCCCGGCCGGGTGCGGCTGAGCGCCGACTGCGGCGTGGACACCCTCACCATCGAGGTGTCCGACACCGGCGTCTGGCGGCCGCTGCCCGCGGATCCGGGCAACCGCGGGCGCGGGATCGCCATGATGCGGGCGCTCACCGATCAGCTCGATATCGACCATTCCGGGCCGGGCACCCTGGTTCGGATGTCGGTGAGACTCGTGGCCGCGTCCTTCTCCGCGGCCGGGAGAATGTGAATCAGGGCCTGCCGTCACGGCTTCGGCAGGCGGCCCACCTGCGAGCCAGTGCCGATGTGGCAAACGATGCAGCACGAACGGACGGATCATGGCAGATTTGAACAACGTGACCACTAATTCCGCAGACGGCCACCCCTTCGCCGAAACGATGACCACCTCGGTCACCCGCACCGACGAGGCCACCGTCCTCACCGTGACCGGCGAAGTCGACCTGGCGACCGCCTCCGCACTGGAGAGTGCCCTCGACGCCGCCCTGGCCGCCGAGCCCGCCGCCCTCGTGATCGATCTGACCGCCGTCAGCTTCCTCGCCTCGGCGGGGATGGCGGCCCTGGTCAGCGTGCACAAGCGGGCGGGCGGCACGCGCCTGGTCGTGGTGGCCGACGGGCCCGCCACCGGCCGGCAGCTGAAGATGACCAGCCTGGACCAGGTGTTCTCGCTGCACTCCACCCTCGACGACGCGCTGGGTTCGCTGCGCTGAGCCGGTGCGCCCGGCGTGTGTGGCGCGGGCGCGTCCCTCCTCCGAATCCCCCGAAACGACGAAGCCGAGTCCGGATCACCCGGACTCGGCTTCGTCGTTCACGCCGAGCGGTCAGAGGAGCTCGCGCAGCTGCTCGACGAGCTTCACGCGCTCGGCGGGGGTGCCCGCCATCGGCACCACATTGAGGACGGTGACGCCGGCCTCGCGGAACGCGGCGACCCGCTCCTTCACGAACCCGGCCGAGCCGATCAGGTTGATGTCGCGGACCAGATCGTCCGGCACCACCTTGGCGGCCTCGTCTTTGCGGCCCGCCAGGTACAGCTCCTGGATGCGGTCGGCCTCGGCGCCGTAGCCGTACTTGGTGGCGAGCGCGTGGTAGAAGTTCTTGCCCTTGGCGCCCATGCCGCCGATGTAGAGGGCCAGGTGCGGCTTGATGCCGTCGCGCCAGCCGTCCACATTGTCGCCGATGGCCAGGGCCGGACCGGCGTAGATGTCGAGGTCGCCCAGGGCCGGATCACGCTTGGCCAGACCGGCTTTCACCGAGTCGCCCCAGACCGCGTCGGCCTTCTCCGGCAGGAAGAAGATCGGCTGCCAGCCCTCGGCCATTTCCGCGGCCAGCTCGACGTTCTTCGGGCCGAGCGCGGCCAGCAGCACCGGAATATTGTCGCGCACAGGGTGATTGATCAGCTTGAGCGGCTTGCCCAGGCCGGTGCCCTCGCTCTCGGGCAGCGGGATGTTGTAGTACTTGCCGTTGTATTCCAGGCGCTCGCGCTTCCACACCTTGCGGCAGATCTCGAGCACCTCGCGGGTGCGGCCGATCGGCGCGTCGTAGGGCAGGCCGTGGAAGCCCTCGATCACCTGCGGGCCCGAGGCGCCCAGGCCGAGGATGTAGCGGCCGTCGGAGACGTAGTCCAGGCCGGCCGCGGTCATGGCGGTCAGCGTGGGGGTGCGGGTGTAGAGCTGCAGGATGCCGGAGGCCAGCTGCACCCGCTCGGTCTTCGCGGCCAGGTAGCCCAGCGCGCTCACCGCGTCGAACGAATACGCCTCGGGCACGAACACGATGTCCAGGCCCGCCCGTTCGAGGTCGGCGACCTCGGCGGCGATCTCCTTGAAGCCGTCGGTGTAATTGATCGACAGTCCGATACGCATGACCCGGACAATACCCAACTATTTGCATACCGACAGTGGGCGGGTCGCACTATTGGCAATCCGACAGCGGGCGGGTTGCCGAAAGCTGTCCGCCGACCGGTAGCGTGGGCGGCGAAATCACCCGAATTCCGGGTATTGCCAGCAGGACTGCCAAGGGAGGCCACCCCGCATGACTCAGGACACCACCACGTTCGGTGACTCGACACTGCGGGGGTACCTGGACCAGCTGGCCGCCAAGGTGCCCGCGCCCGGCGGCGGTGCGGTCGCGGCGCTGCACGCGGCACAGGGCGCGGCCCTGGTGGCCATGGTGGCGCGCTACACCACCCGCGCCAAGGACGCCGACAATCGCCCGGTCATCGACCGGATCATCGCCGCGGCCGACACCGCCCGCGAGCGCTCGCTGGCACTGGCCGACGCCGACGCCGCCGCCTTCACCGCGGTCGGCGCCGCCTACAAGCTCCCCAAGGAGTCCGAGGCCGAGCAGGCCGCCCGCGGCGAGGCGATCACCGCCGCGTTGCTGCAGGCCGCCCGGGTGCCCGCCGCCGTGGTCGCCGAGGCCGACGAGATCGTCTCCCTCGCAACCGAACTGCTGCCCATCGGCAACCCGAACGTGGTGACCGACATCGGCGCGGCGGCCGACTGCGCGCGCTCGGCGGCCGGCAGCTCGCAGCTGAACATCGCGATCAATGTGACCTCGCTCGAGGCGGGCGCGGGCGCGGAGTTCGCTCCGGTGTTGAAGCAGATCGAGGAGGTCATCGCGCGCGCCGATGCGCTACATAACGACGTTGTGGCGGCCATCACACGCTGAGCGCACAGATCCGCTCGTCGCGGTGCCCCGTTCCGGATCCGGAGCGGGGCACCGTTTCGTATCGCCACCTGCATTGTCGCCGGTCAGCGCCACTACCCCGAGGGGCGAAAAAGACAAAATACCCACGCCGGTACAATTGTCACGAACCGGAAACGTTTCCGGATGGTAGTCAAGATCAAGTCATACGCTGAGGAACCAGCCCCACACCCTCTCGAAGGGACGGAAGAATGCGGAAAGCGATTCGCTCTCTGTTCGTCGCAAGCCTTGTCGCCGCGGCGGCCGCGTTCGGTTCCGGAGCCGCCGGCGCGGCACTCCCGGCATCCAATCTCCCAGCGGTCCAGGCGATCTCGCCGGGCCCCGGCCAGGTGGTCGGTATCGCAGCTCCCGTGACCGTCCAGTTCGCGGAAGCCGTCACCGATCGCGCCAAGGCCGAACGCTCGGTCGACGTGAAGGCCGAGAACTCCCTCGCGGGACAGTTCTCCTGGCTCGACGACCGGCAACTGGTGTGGACCCCCACGCACTATCTACCCGTGTCCTCGCCGATCACGGTCTCGGCGGGACGTGACCACATCAAGTTCCAGACCAATGGCGGCACCACGGCCGACGCGGACATGTCGAACCACACCTTCACGGTCTGGGTCGACGGCGTCGCCCGCACGATGCCCGCGTCCATGGGCAAGCCGGGCCGCGAGACCCCGGTCGGCACCTTCCCGGTGATGTCGCGTGAGCGCTCGGTCACCTTCGACTCGCGGACCATCGGCATCCCTCTCAACGATCCCGAGGGCTACCTGATCACCGGTGAGTTCGCCGAACGGCTGACCTCCGGCGGCGTGTACATCCACTCCGCCCCCTGGTCGGTGGACTCGCAGGGCAACTCGAACGTCAGCCACGGCTGCATCAACCTCGCCCCCGCCGACGCCGAGTGGTACTACGACAACGTCTCCATCGGCGACCCCGTCACCACCCACTGGTGAGGCACCACCCCTAGATACGAGATCAGGGAGCTCTCAGCGCGGAAATCCGTCCGATTTCCCGCGATGAGAGCTCCCTGATCGTCGTTCGTCAGCGGCCGGATTCGGCGGCCTGGACCACGTGGCGCATGAGCAGCGCGGTGGTGACCGGGCCGACGCCGCCCGGGACCGGACTCAGGGCCGCGGCCTTGCCGGTGACCGAGTCGGCGTTCACGTCGCCGGTGATATTGCCGTTGTCGTCCTCGTTGGTGCCGACGTCGATGACGACCGCGCCCTCGCGAACGTGGTCGGCGGTGATGAGGCCCGCGCGGCCGACCGCGGCGACCACGACATCCGCGGCCGAGGTGACCGCGGGCAGGTCGGTGGTGCGGGAGTGCGCGATGGTGACGGTCGCGTTCTCGGCCAGCAGCAGCTGCAGCAGCGGCTTGCCGACCACGTTCGAGCGGCCGACGACCGCGACGTGACGGCCTTCCAGGGGCACCCGGTGGAACTTGGCCAGTTCCACGACCGCCTCGGAGGTGGCGGGCGGGAACCCGGCCGCTCCGCCTCTCCGCGCTTGCCCCGCGGCGAGCAGGCCCAGCGACAGCGGGCTCACGCCGTCGACGTCCTTGCCCGCGGCGATGGCGGAGCTGACGTCGTCGAGGCCGACGCCCTTGGGCAGCGGGGTCTGCAGCATGATCGCGTCGACCGAGGCGTCCTGGGAAAGCTCGGTGAGCTTGGCGCGGATCTCCTCGGCGGTGGCGTCGACACCGAGATCGATGTTCTCGCAGGTGATTCCATTGCGCTCGGCGGCGCGATTGAGCGACTTCACATACCAGGCGCTGGCCGGGTCGTCGTTCGGGATCACGAGCGCCAGGCGCGGTGCGGCGCCCTGCTCGGCGAGGGCGGCGGCGCGCTGCTTGGTGTCGGCGTTGATGGCGGCGGCGAGTTCCTTGCCGATGAGCGAAGTCGTATCCACGGGTGCACAGCTTATCCGGCGCGGGGGCTGTCCCGTCCGCGTGAGTCCGTATCGCTCATACCCGTGTTCCTGATTGTTTGCCGCACGCCGTCCGGATTGGTTTGTCCCGCGCGTCCGGATTACGCGCCGCGCGCCGCGCGCGTTCCCGACGCCACGCCGGACCAGACTTGCGAAACCAAACGGGCAAATCCCCAACAACAGCTTTGGACAGTCGTATCGTGTCTCCATCCGACACTGGGCCACCAACCAGTTAATTGCATGGCTCCGCCCGCAAGGCATGCGTGACACCCTCCGAAAGGTCGACAGCAGTGCAGATCGCCAGACGTTTTCCCACCCTGCTCGCGGTTGCGGCCGCGACCATCGCCATCCTCGGCACCGGCACCGCGCACGCGGATCCCGCGGCGCTGTTCAACTCCGCGCAGGACAACTTCACCAGCGGCAACGAGGCGGCCGGCCTGGCCGACCTGCGCCAATTGCTCAGTGAATCACCGGATGACGCGCAGGCGCTGGCCCTGCAGGCGATCTGGTCGGACTACGCCGGCGACATCATCACCCGTGAGCTGGCGATGAACCGCCTCAATGGCGTCGACGGGCGACTCGCCGACGGCACCCGGAACCTGTTCCGCGCCATCGGCGCCGCCGTCGGCACCTTGCCCAACCCGATCCCGGCCATCGCGGGCCCGCAGACGGGCATCGCGGTGCTCGGCTACGGCCTGCTCCCCAATGGGGCCATGCGCCCCGAACTGATGAACCGCTTGCAGGCCGCGTGGTTGCAGGCCATCGCCTCCCCCTTCTCCCCCATCCTGGTGACCGGCGGCAATCCGCAGAACGGCGTCACCGAGGCGGCGGCCATGGAGGGCTGGCTGATCGGCCACGGCATTCCCGCCAACCGCATCCTCACCGACCATCGCGCCGGATCCACCGTCCAGAACGCGCTGTTCGGCGTGCAGATGCTGCGCGACGCGGGCGCGACCAGCGCCATCGTGGTCACCTCCCCCAACCACATCCGCCGCGCGGTGGCCGACTTCATCGTCGCGGGCATGCCGGTCGTCGGAGCCACCACCTCCCTCGAGCAGCTCGTCTCCCAGCTGCCCCCGCCCGCGCGCAGCGGCCAGCGCGGCATCTACCTCGACACCACCCGGACCCTGCGCATCCCCACCGAACGCTGACCTCCCCGTCCGGACCCGCTCGCGCACCGCGCGGATCCGGACGTGCACAATGACGCGGTGACAGCTGCGGACACCGACATCCTGGTCGCACGCCTGCGTGCGGCCGGTTGTGTCTTCGCCGAGGACGAGGCCGCCCTCCTGCTCGGCGCGGCCGGCGACGCCGACCACCTGGAAGCGCTTGTCGCCCAACGCATCGCCGGATTCCCTCTCGAACACCTGCTCGGCTGGGCCGAATTCCGCGGGCTTCGCGTAGCCGTCGCCCCGGGCGTCTTCGTCCCTCGCCAACGCACCGGCTTCCTGGTCGAACAGGCCGTCACTCTCGCCCGCGCCCTCGGCCGCTCTGTTGTGGCGCTCGATATGTGCTGCGGCTGCGGCGCTTTGGGTTTGGCATTCACGAAAGAGCTGACGCGGCACGGGATCCGGGTCGAGCTGACAGCCACCGACATCGAGCCCGCCGCCATCGTCTGCGCACGCGAGAACCTCGCCCCGGTGGCCGCCCACGTCGTCGAAGGCGACCTGTTCGACGCGGTGCCAGCGAATCTGCTTGGCCGCGTGGACGTCATACTGGCCAACACCCCCTACGTCCCCTCCGACCACATTCGCGACATGCCCCCGGAGGCCCGCGATCACGAGCCCCGCCGCGCCCTCGACGGAGGCGCGGACGGCCTGGACGTACTACGCCGTATCGCCGCCGTCGCGGCCGACTGGCTCGCTCCCGGCGGGCATCTGCTCGTCGAGGAAAGCGAGGAGCAGGCGCCGGTCGCCGCGGAGATCATGCGCGCCCACCACCTCGCGGCCCGCATCGTCGAATGCGAGGACATGGGCGCGACCGTGGTAATCGGCACGCGGCCACCGAATTTCGCAACCGATCTCCGATAGCCGAGCGGCACGCAACTGCGCGCCGACTGGAGCGGGAGCGGCGTACCGCACCGTCACGCCCCCGCGTTCACCGACACCATTCCAGCCCTATTCCCCTCCGGCGATCCACCGGTCGTGCCGATGGCGCCGGACATCTGTGGGGGCTCGGGTTCGGCCCGGTCACGCGCGGGCCGGATCCGCCGCAGCCGGTACATCGCGGCCGCGCAGCCGAGGGTGATCACCAGGGCCATCCAGCCGGGCATCGCGGAGACGGCCCCGTTCGGATCCCGATACCAGCGCGGCGAGTAGGCGACCAGGCCGAAACTGCTGCCGCGCAGCGCCACCACCAGGCCCGGCACGATCATCACCGCCAGCGCCACGACGGTGCTGCCCGCGGTCTCGGGTACAGCCACGCCGAAGCAGAACCCGACTATCAGTGCCGCGAGGGTCACCCCGAGCACTGGAATCACCGTGTGCTGGTGCGCCGCGTCGGCGGTGAGGGCAGCGAAGACGGCCAGTCCGCCGGTCGCGGCCAGCGCGATCCACGGGGAACGCCACCGTCGTCCGGCCGCCAGGCCCGCCACCACGGCGAGGATCGGGAGCGGCAGGCTCCAATCCGGCCGGGGCACCGCGATGATGGCGCTACCCGCATTGGCCGCGGCCACCGCCAGCAGGACGAGAGTGCCGTCACGTCCCGGCAGCAGCAGGGCTGCGACCATGGCCGCGGCGATGATGACGGCCGCGTTCACCCCGATCTGCGCGGGTGTGACCGCGTGCCGCACCAGCCATCCCGTGGACAGTGTGGTCGCGGTGACCAGCACCAGCACCAGCACGGACAGGGTCGGGCCGATCGCCAGATCGGTGTTCGACTCCTCGGTCGCGGGCTCGTCATGCTGCAGGGCGCCTCCGACGGCCAGCAGCAGGGCGGTCATCACGAGCAGCCACGCCGGCAGTGTTCCGACCGAAACCCATTGAATGATCGGATTGCCGCCCGAGGACGGCAGCGAGGTCTGGTCGGCGACCTCGATCGCGCCCAGCGCCCCGATCAGGTACGCGCCGGTCGCGATCGGCTTGCCGAGGACCGCGACCGCGAGCGCGCCGAGCAGGATGCCGCTGACGATGCAGTCGATGTAGCTCGCGGTGGCGAGGTTCTCGGCGGTGACCGCGGCCCGATTCCAGGCCTGGTCGGCCAGCAGCACGATCGCGCTCCCGCACGAGACGATCCACGCGATGCGCTGCCCGAGCGCGACCACCACCGCCGCGGACACCATCGCGAACGCCGCCCCCGCCGCGGCGGCCTGCGGCAAGTCCACTACCAGCAGATCCGTTTTCCACACCGCACCTTCGGAGCTTCCCCCGAGGTTGAGCGGGGCCATCATCAGCAGACACGCCACCGCCGCCCCGAGCAGAGCGGCCAGGGCCTCGACCCGGATCGCGACCCTGCGGACCACGAAGGGCGGATTATCGCTGCGGGTTTGTTGTGCCAGCGCGAACCTCACGCCCATCTCGTCACTATCTCCCTCGGTGATGCGCCGCCTTTCGAATGACAGCAATAGCAGCTATCTCTGAGCGAGGCTAACAGTTGCGCGCCATCCAGCCCAACCACCCACCAACAGGCCCTGACCTGATAAAACGACGCTCTGACGCGACTTTTCACGACAATCACATACGTGCCGGCGAGCGGGTTCGGCCACTCCCGATCGACGCAGTGATCCCCGCCTCGCATTCCGGCAGCCATCGCTGGATCGTGCGTACGGCTTCTTCGACCCGCAGGCCTGGAGCTATGCGATCGTCGCTGAGGCCGGCGGGTGTGCTGCTGCTATCGAACGCTCCAGGAAGGCGATCACGGCATACGGGTAGGCCACGAGTTCGGTCGCGGTCATCAGCTCCACACCGTCGACCAGGAACCGAAGCCGCAGTACCGCACCGAGATTCGCGTACAGCCACACGCGGCGAGAGCCACGCCGCCCTTCCCTGATCCGGTCGCGCTGACCGAACCGGCCGGCGCGGACGCTGTCTATCAGTCCTTCATTCGCCGGTAGGTGAGTAGGGATCGGAGCAGACCGCTGAACGCGTAGCCGGCGGCCCACACTGAAATCACAACGAGGACAACGAACATCGGTAGCCAGCTGCTCTTCTGATGATCGACGCTCCACCAGACCACCGTAAAAAGAATCGCGCAGATGAATAGCAGGATGTCGCGCAAGCCGCCGCGATAGGAGACGGCCGCCCTCCGCAGTGGCCGATATCGATTGACGGTCGCGACCAAATCGTCGATGCGACCATCGATGCTCAGCTGCAGTGCGGCACGCCGCTCCACCGCCTCCGGAGGCATACGGTCCAGCAGTTCCATATCCTGCTTGATCGTTTTGCGGACATCCGGGCCCTTCAGATATCCCGCGGCCGCACCGAGAGCCAATCCACCAGCGATGGGCGCGATCCCCACGGCAAGGTCAACCAATCCAGGCATGCTTCCGTCTCCTCAGCCACCCCAGCAACATCGCGGCAAGAGCATTGCCCAGATCATATGCCCGGTCCCACGAATGAAGACCTTGGCCCTACCAGACTCGGGCCGATTACAGCTACCCTTAACTATCGGCCTTTTCCGAACGCCAGGGAAAGGACGTCGCTTCGGTCCCAGCACCACGGACCGGAGCTGCCAGGTCGACGGTCGTGCCAGTGCCTGGCGCCGGGCCATTACATACAGCGTCTGGTTCGGCAATGTGTTGTGTCCATCGCCCGCGATGCAGGACGATGACAACTGGTCGGGGTTGAGAACGAACAAAGCGCGTCATGGGCCGCATCCGAGGGCGGCGAATCCAGCGACAACAGTCAGACCACTTCCTGCTATCGCAGATTCCGCCACTCGATCACAGTGAGCAGCGCGACGGCAATCATCCGAGATTGCCCGGCTGCACTGGACGCGCATCAAACCAGTCAGTCGATATCGAGCGAGGAACAGACATGTCCAGCACAATGATCAAACTCGTGGCCGCAACCGCAATTGCCTTGCCACTGGGCGTTATCGCAGCTCCGATGGCTTCCGCCGACTCCATCGCGACGGCACCCGCGAGTTCGACATCGATCGCGGTGACTCCTGTCGATGGATCAATTGCCCTCTGCTTCCCCCTGGGCAGTGTGGTCTGGTGCATCTGAGATCACGGTCTACCGTCTATCTATAGGGAGGGGCTGACAGAAAACTATGACGTCCCCGGCCTTCCCTGGGGTTGGGGGCTTCGATCCTTCAGCGGCCATGGAACGAGTGCAGTGGTGCCCCGCTGTCGTTAGCCTGACTCGATAACAGCAGCCCGGTATGACCACCTACGCCACAACCACCATCCGCCGCAGCGTCACGGGTCAGCCGAAACTCGCGCACGAGACCACGGACCCACCGGTCGGTCGATGCGAGCGCTCGGCCCGACCTGGGGGCCGAGCATGGCTGAAGCGCGCTGACCTGCACACTCAGCGAACACTGTCACATACCGCGCTGACCGAACCGGCCGGCGCGGGGGCTGTCGGCAGGGAACCTGGTGCGGTGCAGAACGCATGCTCATGCCGACGAGCGGCCGTAGAGCTGAGCGACGCTGCGGCGGATTATTACGCGCCTGCGCCATTCACGGTTCGTCTGCGAGATGACTGCGCGGACGGCCGGGCGACAGGAGGCTGTCCACGACGTCGGCCAGACGCTGGTAGTCGGTACGGCGCTCGCCAACGATGAAATCGTTCGGACGCTCGCGTGCCAGGCGTGCGTAGCGGTCCTGGAAGTCCGCCATCGCGTCGTAGACGTTTCCCTCGATCTCGGCATGGATTCTCAGAACAGCCCGACCCATCTGCCTGGTCAAGATGAGTTCGTCGATCGGTGTTTCGTCGAGGGGTACGGGATTGGGTTTGCTGAGCCGAACCAGCACCGGCTCGACCGACTGCAGCAGACACCAGTCGAAGCGGGCACGGTAGGGACGTCTGCGCCCGGACTCCGGGTCGACCGCCTCGAAGTCGATTCGGTTCCCGATCGAGCCAAGGTCGATGTCTTCATCGAACGGCCCCAGGCTGGAACCCAGAAACTCCTCCTTCGTGCACGACCAAGGGATCAAATCTTCAATCGAATCCAACTGCGGCACAGGCACTCCCGGCTTACGAAGCATTCGATGGAAGAGATGACGAGGCCCCATCGCCCTGAACTCGAACTGCATGCCAGGCCAGAACGGCAAATCCCACCGCGCCGAGCGAATCTCCCCCTCGCCGCAACGTTCGATGCCTTCCGAATCCGGTGCGCCCCAAGCAGTTATATATTCAGCGATCGTCGTGAAGTTGTTCGTGGCGTCACCAAACCACCACCGCGCCTGCGCGACCGCAGTGTCGGCGCTGGTCGCACCGATTCGATCAAGCAGTCCTGAGGCCTGCTTCGGGGCGCTCTCGCACATCGGGTGAAGCATCGACAATTGGAAGTCACGCAGTGTCGTCACAGGCTCGCCGCCCATCTTGCCCTCCCCATCGGCGCGATCGGAATCGAACATACCAGCGCGCGGAAACAGGCTGCTCGAACCGATCAGGCAGGCGGACTGCACGCTATTGCCGCTTACGGGGCGGCTCGGACAGGCCGAGCCGCGGGCCGGTGGCCGGATCCCGGTGCGGTGCAGAACGTCCGCTGCTACCGAATTGAGTGCCGAATGCCGGATGGGCCCCGTCGTGCAATCCCACGAGAATGAGCGATCGTGCGCTCGCTGACGATGCGGGCCTACTCGGAGTCGGTTGCCGTCGCGCCTTCCTGGCTCCCGAAGTCTTCGAGTGCAACAAGACCATCGGTGTTGACTGTGCCCACTACGCCGATCGGGCCAGGCGTGCTTGCGACGCCGCCCGCTTCGCCAGCTCGCGCGTCTTCGGCGAAGTCTTCCCATGTGACGGGTCTGCCACCGGGAACGATTGGGTCGCTCTCCCAGTCATGGTCAGGATCGTCGAACGGATCGGTCCCCTCTTCGACCTCACCGGCGGCAGTTGCGGCCGATCGCGTCCGGTTCACGCCCGGTCCCGGATTATGAGAGAGCTCTGTGGCAGCGCTGATGAAGCGGACAGAAATGGTCGGTTTGCGTGCGGCGTCGGTGTTCTTCGGTGGATCTCGCCCGTACCGTCGGGGACCGTGCAGCGTTGCCGCCTGAGTGGCTGCCATGTTGCGCGACAGGCTGTTTCGGGCGAACAGGGGGAGACAGTTGTCTGCAATTGACCACGCACGAAAGTTCCGTCGCCGAGGAGTGCGCCGTTCTGCGCATCACATTGCGCCTAGTCATGCCCGAATCCGTTTGCGCTGCCGAATGTTCAACTCGGAGAACCGACATCGCGCTGATGGCAAACAAGGTCGCATGTAGGACTACTCGGTTCAGCATCGCGCTCATCGCATCGCACCCTAGCCTCGCCCTCGCACCGAATCTCGAAGCCTGTAGACGCTCGGGCTGAGCCATGGAAGCTGCGCGCGGGGCCAGACAAGTAGGAGATTTGTGTGTTCACCCGATTGGGAGACGTGGTCTATCGGTTCCGCTGGGTCGTCATCGGGGTCGTCGTGGGTGCCCTGCTCGCTCTCGGTGTCTATGGCCTGGGACTGGATGATCATCTCAGCCCCGGCGGATTGGACGATCCGACCTCGCCTTCGTCGCAGGCCGCGCAACTCAAGGACCGCACGTACGGGCGCAGCCATCTCTCCGATGTCCTGGTCCTCTACACCGCTCCTGACGGTGTCAGTATCGACGATCCGACGTTCAGCCAGAGAGTTGTCGAGAACCTCAACCGCCTACCGCGGGAGCACCCCGACCAGATCAGCAAGGTCAACGCGGCGTATTGGAAGACCGACACCGGCGAGTACGCGCCGAAGCTCATGGGCTCGCCGGATAAACGGCACGCCTTCGCCGCGATCGCCATCGCCGGTGATGACGACACGACCACCATGCGCCACTTCCGAGAAGTAAAGAACGCCTTCGCTATCGATGGCGTCACCGTGCAGGTCACCGGTCTGCAGCCCATCGGGGGCGCGCTGTTCGACACGATGGCCCAAGACCAGCGCCGGATGGAAGTCCTGGCGTTGCCCGCGGTGGCGATCCTGCTGTTCGTCATCTTCGGCGGCATCGTTGCCGCGTCGCTGCCGCTGATCGTCGGCGGCCTCACCATCGTCGGCGCCACCGGCATCGTGATGGCGATAACCAAGTTCGCCGACGTGAACTCCTTTGTCAGCGCCGTCGTTTCGATGATCGGTTTCGGGCTGGCGATCGACTACGGGCTGTTCATCGTCAGCCGCTTCCGGGAGGAACTCGCCGACGGCTATGACACCCGCGCCGCGGTGCGTCGCACCGTGATGACCGCCGGGCGCACGGTGGCGTCGTCGGCCACGATGATCATCGCGGCCAGTTCGGGCATGCTCTTGTTCCCCCAGGGCTTTCTGAAGTCGGTGGCCTACGGGACCATGGCGGCCGTGCTGCTGGCAGCACTCACCGCGATCACCTTGTTGCCCGCCATGCTGTCGGTACTTGGCCCGCGCGTGGACAAATGGGGCTGGAAACGACTGCGCAAGACCAAGACCGCCCACGAGATCGAGACCGGCTTCTGGGGTCGGCTCACTACCTGGGTGATGCGTCATCCCCTGAAAGTCATGCTCCCGCTGACGATCCTGCTGTTGCTTCTGATCATCCCGGTCAAGAATCTGGCCTTCGGCGGACTCGACGAAACCTACCTGCCGCCGGACAACCCGACCCGCGTTGCGCAAGCCGACTTCGACCGGTACTTCCCCCTGCGCAAAGCCGATCCGATCGAGCTGGTCATCGTCACCGACAACCCGAGCAACGTCGGCCCGATCATCTCCCAAGCCAACCAGGCACCCGGGCTCGCGCCACGCGCCGCCTTCGCCATCGACCAAACCCCACCCAAGGGCACCAACGTCTGGACCACCTCCGCGGCGATCACCGACAGCAACAACGCCGGCGCGACCATCGACTACCTGCGGTCGATGGAAGTGCCCGACGACGTACAGGTCCTCGTGGGTGGCCAGCCCGCCATCCAACAGGACAGTGTCGACACACTGGTGTCCCGCCTGCCGTGGATGATCCTGCTGGTCGTTTCCGTCACGATGCTGTTGATGTTCTTGACCTTCGGTTCTGTTGTGCTGCCGATCAAGGCCGCACTGATGAGCGCACTGGGTCTCGGCTCCACGCTGGGCATCCTGACCTGGATATTCATCGACGGCCACGGCGCATCGCTGCTCAATTTCACCGCGCAACCGATCACCTCACCGGTGCTCGTGCTGATCATCGCGATCATCTACGGCCTGTCGATCGACTACGAGGTATTCCTGCTCTCCCGGATGGTCGAAGCCCGCACCCGCGGCGCGAGCACCACCGAAGCCGTCCGCATCGGCACCGCGCAGACCGGACGCATCATCACCGCGGCCGCGCTCATCCTGCTCGTCGTGACCGGCGCGTTCGCGTTCTCCGACTTGGTGATGATGCAGTACATCGCCTTCGGCATGGTCTCGGCCCTGTTCATCGACGCCACCGTGCTGCGCATGCTGCTGGTGCCGGCCACCATGAAACTGCTCGGCGACGACTGCTGGTGGGCGCCGGCGTGGATGAAGAAGATTCAACAGCGGATCGGTCTCGGCGAACCGATCCTCGACGACGAGCTCCCCGGTGGCGGCGAAATGATCGACCTGGTCAAAACCACCCTGATCACCGACCCGGTCACCGAGCAGATAGCACTCCTGCCCGATGGCACACCTGCTACCAGGCCACGATCGTCACTGAGAGTCCGTCCTCGCAGAATCGACAGCGAGGCACCCACCGAACGCCTCAACGAGGCCACCACACCCATTCCGAGGAGCACGACACCGGGCACTCCTGCCCCGAGAAATTCCTGAGGAAAGGGCCAAATATGTCCCGATTCGATAGGTCAACGGTCAAGGTACCCGAAAAGCTGGGCATCCCATACACATCCGTCAGCCCGGCCCAACTCCCGAAACGACGGAGCCCGCCCGGCGACCGGACCGGACTCGAACATCGATGTCACCTTCGCCGCTGACGACCTCGTGCTCCGGCTAGCCGCCCTCGCCTACCTCGCCCGCTTCTCCGCTGTATCGCGCATCCACACCAAATCCGATCTGCGCCTGTACTTCTACTGGTGCACCGACCAGCAGATCACCCGCGCTAGCGCGGACCGCGGTCGAACACTACATGCGGTGGATGCAGGAGATCCGCCGCTTCAAACCCGCCACCGTCGCCCGCCGGACTTCGCCCTGGTCGCAATGCTCGGGCTGCGGATCAGCGAAGCCTGCCGCTGCGACATCGACGACCTCGGCGAGGAACACGGCCACCGCGTCCAGCGCACCATCGGCAAAGGCACGAAGATCGCGCTCGTGCCGCTACCTCCCGCAGTCGGGCGACCATCGACCGTGCCGTTGAGAACCGGGTTCGCGGGCCCGATCCTGCTGAACTCGCGTGGCCGGCACGGACCGTCATGCGCGACCCGGCATCTGCGGCGCCTGGCCGAACGCTCGGTGGTGCGGCTAGCGATTTCACTGCTCATGAACCGAGCCGCTCGACGCTGAACCAGATCAGTCTCGGGGCGAGACGGGCTCGAAGGTGATGGGTATGCCGTCGTCGGGATCCAGAGAATAGCCTTGGTCTTCGGATTCGACGTCGACCGGCTGGTTCGCGGGGAGCACGGTTACCAGCCGACGCGGCCGAGGCAGATAACCGGTTTCCAGTGGCTGGTCGAAGGTGTCGACGGAAAGTACACGGACGATGGTCGGTGGAATGCCGATACGACAGATATCGCCCGGATTCAGTTGCGCAGGAGCCGGTTCGGTGCTGAAAAGTTCGCGTTCCCAGTCGTAGGACGAGGGATCAATCGTGATTGCCACACATCCGTTCCAGCTCGCACCCTGTGCCAGGGGATCCACGGTCCACCAAGGCCACTCGACTACGAGGTAGGTCGATGACTTCTCGACAACTCGGGCAGGGGTGGCGGGGCATGAGATCTGGAGCAGGTCACCGACGTGAAGGTCCATGTGCGCGTCACCTCCTCCCGTTCTCTGCACGGTAATCCAAGATCAGGAAGTATCGGGTCAAACACCGAGCTCGTCGCACAGATCGACGTACCGGTCGAGGTAGTCGGGCGTCGATCTATGAGCCGCCAGGCCGACCGTGTCGAACTCATCCGATCCAGCCGTAGCGCTGATGCCCAGCGCACGCAACGCCGTGTTGATGGTGTTCACCGACCGAACCGGACCACCGCCAACCGATACCGCTGCCCACTGGTCTCCGACGCCGCCGAAGTAGTCCGTGAGCACCACAGCGAATGCCGGGTCGGGTCGGGTCGCCAATTCAGCCGCAATCGTCGTCACGACACCCTCACGAGGGAACAGCCCTGGCGCGTCGGAAGGGAGTTCGATGTAGCTCGAAATCCCCAGCCGTGCTTGCCAATACGCAGTGTAGTAGTGGGTCACATGCAGTAGCGTGAGATCGCATCGCAGCGATACCGGCATCAGGTCCCATCGGTCCGCTGCTTCAGCACTGACAGGGCAGGGCAAGATCATCGCGGTGATGGCGTGCGGCACGCCAGAACCCTATCGCGCCACCTACAGCGACCACCATTCCGTTGCGAGAGGCAGCGGCTCCGCCTGGAACATCCGCTATTGCCGCTACCGCGCGGTCCGAATCAGCCAGACCGGACCTGCCGAAGATCAACTGCCCGTGTTCATCCGAGGAAGCCCGAACACACACGCGCGTCCTGCGCTGACCAATCCCACGCTCGTCTGTTTGCTTGCCAGTTCAAGCAGACGGAATGGAAGGATCGCGGCCATCGAGCACCTCGATCCCAGTTACCGATCTTCCTGCGGGGTCGAAATTCAGCAATACGATGGGTTCGCCATCGCGTTCCAGCTCCCGGCACACATCCGCTCATGGCGTGGCGCGCTCTTCGACCGGCCGGCCCGCGGTCGCCCGGACGCACCATCATGCCGAGGACCGATCGATGATCAGGTTGCCGAGGCGCTGTGATCTTAGGATGGCCCCTGGGCCTGGGATGGCCCGTGCCATCGAATCGATGAGGAGCCGGTTGTGTCGGACACGTTCGTTGTTGCTGCTCGAATTCCTATGAGGCGAGCCAAATTCGAGCGGTGGTTGGAGACACCGGCGCCGGGGCCGGAGGCCATGGAGCATCACGGTGCGATGTATGACGGGTGGTTCTGGGAAGGGAAGACACCGGATTGGCGGCAGGCCGAGCAGGGTGTCACGCCTCGGGAGTATTTCGCCGACTGTTTCGACGAGGACACCGGTGGACTGACTTATGTGCTGAGGTATCGGGAGGCAGCGCTCGAGGCGTATCTGATGCACTTCGGGTTCTGTGAGTCGAACATCTACACCGCGCTGGTGATGCTCGCCGCGGCAGGTCGGTTGAGCTCGGCGGTGACGCCGAGCGTGGTGTTGTTCTGGGCCGAGACCAGCGGGGCGATGTTCGCGGCCGATTCGGACGCATGGCTGGCAACTCTGTCGGTGGGCGTCGATGGGGCGCGCTTTGCCGCCGATATCGATCTCACGGAGACGGTCGCGCAGCTACGGACGGCGGAGGCGAGCTACTTCGACTTGCTCGTCCAGTTGGCCGAGGTGGAGGAATCGGTTGGCACCGAGGGCGAGTCGAGGTTCGCTGCGATCGCCCGCGATCCACGGTATGTGGATGCGGCGGTCCTCGTCGAGCGCTGAACGGGGCGCAGTGTCCTTGCATGGCACGAGGCACGATCGGGGTAAATGTACGACCCTGCGAACGCACCGACATGCCGCATGGCGCGCTGACCGAACCGGCCAGCGCGGGGCGCCGGCGGCCCGAACCTGGTGCGGTGCAGAACATCCGCTATTGCCGAGAAGCGCGAATTCACTTGAACGCGTGCTTCTCTGACCTGTGGGGCCGTTCCGTCGCAAGCCTCTGATCCGTTACTTCGTGATCGAACGGGCCGCGAGAATATTCAGCAGTGTGGTCACGAACGGCTCGGCCGAGCCGAGGTAGCCAGCGTGGTCGCCGGGAAACTCGACGAGTTCGGCGTTGATCGTCGGCGCGAACTCCAGGGCAGGCAGCGCGGGCCGGAACGCACGCGAGTCCGCACCGATGCCGAAGATCAATCGGTCGGCCGACTTGGCGAGCGCGGGCACATCCGGCTGGTAGCCGACGACGTCGAGCATTTCGTTGCCAAGAAAGAACGGCAGGTTGGCGTGCATGCGTGCGCGCATCTCCCCGATAGCGGGCGGCAGTTGCGTGGACTCGGCCGGCTGATTCTGCGCTGGCATGCCGATACCCGCGCCGAACTTCTGGAACGCGGCGTCGGTGTCCTCGCGCAGAAACGTGGCGTGGACGTCGGCGAAGAAGGCCGCGTGGTCGGCGGCGTCGGGCAGGACGGTGAACATCGGCGGCTCGTGCGCGAGGACCAGGCGCACCCGGTCCGGATACCGGCTGAGCAGGTCGAGCGCGGTGATAGCGCCGCCGCTGTTGCCGAACACGAACGGCGGCTCGTCGGTGAGCGCGTCGATGATCGCGAGCGCGTCATCCGCGCGTTCGCGCACCGGTTGCGACCCGGGGTCGTCGGTGGTCAGTGTGCTGCGCGAGTTGCCGCGCGCGTCGTAGGTGATGACCGTGTAGCGCTGTGCGAGCGGCGCGGCGACGAACTGGAACACGTCGCCGTCGCCCGTGTTGCCGTGCAACAGGACGAGCGGCGGGCCGTCGCCGCGAACCTCATAGCGCAGACGGGCACCAGGCACATCTAGAAAACCGGTCGTACCAAACAAGATTCGCTCCCCCAAGGTTGTTGATATTGCTAGAGCCACACTAGCCTCGGGGCCGCCCTCTGCCCCAGCCATTCCCCGGCTGCAGCGTTTCGCACAGGGAGTGCCCGTCGTGGCCGATGACGTGCCAGCGAGGAGCTTGGTGGCTAGCCCCAAGGCCGCGGTGCGCCGAGATTGGTAGCGCGAGCAGCAGCGGTTCTACTTTGCTGCTGAACGCACTATTCTGCCGCATACCGCGCTGACCGAAGAGGCCAGCGCGGGGGGCCCAGGATCAACGGGCCGAGCTGATGTGACGCCGGCCGAACGTCCGCAACTGCCGATTACAGCAGGATCGACCGCGATGGTTGGATCGGCTCAATGGAGGCACCTAGGGCCTGTCCTCAAAGCCATATGAGCAGGGTGGCCAGGTCGAGCATGCCTCGGTAGGAGGTTGCTGTCTTGTCGTAGCGGGTGGCGATCGCTCGGTACTGTTTGAGCCGGTTGAAGCAGCGTTCGACCACGTTGCGGCGTCGATAGGCGATCGGGTCGAACACCGGTGGACGGCCACCGTTTCTGCCTCGGCGACGACGGTTGGCCTGCTGGTCGATACGTTCGGGAATCGTCGCGGCAATACCGCGACCACGCAGGTGCTCGCGGATGGCGCGGGTGGAATAACCCTTGTCGGCCAGGACTCGCCGCGGCCGTGTCCAGGGCCGGCCTCGGCCAGGCCGCGGCATTCGGATACCGGCCAGCACCCGGGTAAACACGGTGCAGTCGTTGATGTTGCCCGCGGTCAGCACGACCGCCAGCGGGCGGCCCAGCCGATCGCAGGCCAGATGAATTTTCGTGGTCGGGCCACCGCGTGAGCGGCCGATGGCATGATCACCTGGTTCGGTGTGCCCTTCGCCGGATTGGTTGTCCCCCTGTGTGAACCACGCGTGCGCGCCCGCCGGCAGCGTGCTGGTGGGCACGCACGAGCGAGGAGTCCACCGATACCTCCCGGTCGAGTTCGTCGACCGCGTCGGCGATCACACGCACCTGCTCGACCAGCATGGCCAGGGTGCCGTTGCGGGTCCAGCGCCAGAACCGGTTGTAAACCGTCTGCCACGGCCCGTACCGGTCGGGCAGATCCCGCCAGGCCACACCGGTCTTGGCCTTGTACAGCATCGCGTTGATCACCCGCCGGTCATCCACGCGGGGGCGGCCTTTCGCTCCGGATACCGGCAGCAAGACCTCGATCGTCCGCCACTGCCGCTCGGTCAACTCGTGCCTGCGAACCACACGGGCAATCAAATCAGAACCGCTGCAGCAACTTTGCAGATCAGCAGAACTAGCTTTGAGGACACTACCTAGCGCAGTCCAAACGCTGAGATGTCCGGGCGATCATCGGAGACACCGATCCAGGCGTCCACATGAACGTCGGTTGGGTTAGGCGAGCCGAGGACAGCCCGCATGGCCGCGACGATGGCGTCTGCTGTCGCCTGAAACTCGAAATAGGGGGCTGGCCAACGTAGTGAGCGTTCCCAGACCTCGCCAACGTTAGCCTGGGCGGTCGATGCCATCCAGCCGTTGTCGTCTATCGCCCTCCGCTCACTTGCCGAGACGCCCAGTCCTGCAATACTTCCAGTCCCGGCCGTTATCCGACACTTGATGACGTCCCAATCCATGTCGATCATCACAACGGTCGTTTCGGCTGATCCGATATCCAGTACGCCGCTGCCTGGAAGGCGGGCCATCGTCAATGCAAGAGCGTCGGAGAACGCCTCCCAGGTCTGCGGTACGTCGGGCAGTTCGGTCAGGTCTTCGTTTTCGTCGTCCCGGAAGTCGTCCTCGTCTTCGTCGTCCTCGTGGGCCAGAAGTTCGTCCCACCATCGCTGGTAGATGGGGTTGGCGATTCTCAACGCCACCGACGACTCGCCGATTTCGAGAGTGAGAACTACACGTGCGCGAGTCCAACGAAGGCTGGGGCGAGGTCCTGGAAAAGTCTGGTCAGGCGCTCTCAACTCCGTAGTGAGGCGATCGGCGATTTCGGCGAACGTATCGATCAGCTGCCGACGACTGTCGGAATCGTTCGGATCGACCCGGTCGCTGACACGTACCAGTAGCTCCTTCACCTGCTGTTTCGGTGAATGACGACGCTCGAAGAACGCGGGTTCACAACACGCCCGGGCGACGGGAAACTCAATGTTCAAACCAGTGCGAAAGTCCATGTCCATGTCTGGGCCTGGTGACTGAGGCTCGATTCGGTCCCATCCGGCCGCGGCGCGGAATTTCTCGACATCGTCGGTACGCCATTTCCAAGTAAAGCCGAAGGCCAGGCTGGCGATTCGGACGGCCTCATCAATGTCGGCTTGCATGATCGGATGCTACTTCCGGTCTTCGGAGAGCCGTTGGGTCGCATCCACTCTCGGCTCACATCAATCGATGGATACCGCCGGTGGATGCTCGGGCGGCGATGAACGGGGACTGAGAGGTAGCTACAGGCAACGCACGCTCTTGCCGCATACCGCGCTGACCGAACCGGCCAGCGCGGGGCGGCGGAAGATCAACTGGCCGTTGCCATCCGAGTCGGGGCGAACGCACTGAACTAGCCGAGTGGCGTGCGTTTATCTCCCGCAGGAGCGCTGGCTAGTAGTGATACGTGAAGTAGCCCGAGGTCCACTCGTCCTTGTCGACTTCGTATCTGTCGATGTGAAAACAGTTAGGTTCGTCTCGGAAGCCCGGGAGGTTCTGCGCTTCGCGAATTCGCTCGTGTGCGCGCTGCTCGGTTGAGTAGATCCCCAAGAGTTTGACGTCGTCTCCGTCTTCCTCGTTCCAGAGGAGGTCTCCATCGTCGTCGACGTGTCGAATCGGAGACCCGTCCGACGGGCTCGCGTGATGGATGTGCTGTAGCAGATAGACGTCCACGACGCCGGAGCCTATACCCCGCACGTCGGCATATGAGGATCCGCTGATCCAGTGGTCGGTGGCGAAGCGGCCCCGAGCCAAAAGACATCCGCTCATGGCTCCCCTTTATGTCAAGGCGTTGCTGCGGGTGCGGGGTTAGCCTTGTTGGTGGCAGGTTCGGGATGTGGCTTTTCCGAAGGATCGGTGTGCGGGGTGAGGCCGGTCGCGCTGGATTGCAGAGTCGTTCCCGAGTGCCCTCCCGGGCTTGCCTTTTCGCGTTGTCGTTGGTCGGCGAGCATGCGGGCGTAGACGACGTTGGAAAGCCGGCGTTTGAGTGAGCGCATCGATTCCATCGAGGTCTTGCCTGCGGCTTTGCGGGTGTCGAAGTAGAGTCGGCCTCGGGTCGGATTGCGTAGCTGGACCACGGCCATGATGTGCAGGACACGGTTGATGCGCCGGTTCCCGGCGCGGGAGAGTCGATGCCGCTGCTGCTCGCCGGAGGAGGCGTCCAGGGGTGCGGTGCCGTTCCAGGAGGCGAACCTGTCCCGGTTGGCGAAGCGGTGAATATCGCCGGTGTCGGCGAGAAGCCTTGCGGCGCTGGAGGGTCCGATGCCGACCAAGTCCATCAATGTCGAGCCGCGGTCGACGATGAGTTGGCGCAACTCTTTGTCGGCGGCTTTGATCTTTCGGTCGATGGTGTCGAGTTCACCGATCAGCTCGACGGTCAGCCGGCGTCGGGCTTTGCCGAGCGGATCGCGTGGTTTGATCGTTGTGAGGTGCCTGATGTTCTTCGGACAGTGTCCCAATCTAGGATTGGGTGACTGAACGGAGTGGCTTGTGGCGCAGAGGAAATCGCGGAAGTTCAGC